>NZ_DASXYF010000145.1:0-11140 GCF_036502675.1 Phenylobacterium sp. | reverse complement strand
CCGCACCGTCACCTGCACGCCGGAAAGGCCGGTGGTGTGGTTGCTGGCCAGCCGCAGCTCGGCCACGCGGAAGGAGCCGGCGGCGACCCGGGTCGCGGTGAAGCTGGGGACCGTCACGGAGCCCGCCGTGGTGGACGAGGCGACCAGGTCGTTGGCGGCATAGGCCGTGGTGTCCGCCGGCCGGGTCAGGGTGGTGGCCGGGTTGGCGACCGTCGAGGCGATGGCGATCGGCGTCATCGACGCCGCGCCCTGCACCGTGATCACGTCCGCGCTGGCCGTGCCCGCCGTGCCGAGGGCGGGCTGTTTGGCTAGGACGGAGCTGAGCCGTTGGGCGATCCGCTGCAGGCGACCGTTCAGGCCCGACGAGCTGGTGTCGGTGGACGCCGCGGTTTCGGTGACCGCCCCGGTGAGCGCCATCTCCGGAGAGTCGGAGGCGGTCGTGGTGCGGGTGGTGTTGGCCGTGGTCGCCCCCGAGCCGCCGGCGACGCCGTCCTGTCCCGAGATCGGCGCGGAATACAGGAACCTCGCCGCCGACATCCGCGCCGTGCCGAACTGATTCTCAGTGACGGTCGTGGGCGAGACCTCGTCGACCTCGGCCGTCAGGGCGGCGGCGGTCAGGCCTATCCCCGTGGCGTTATAGCCGTGCGCCGCGGCCCGCTGCATGTCCCAGCTGGTCCCGTTGTAGACCATGTTGCGGCCGGAGGTGGCGATGCCGTAGGGCCCGGCCGAGAAGGCGTCGCCTGGGGTATACGCCCCGATGGTGTGCACGACGGTCCCGTCCCAGCCGCCGATGACAACGGGTCCGCCCACCGGCGCGACGCCCTCGGCCACCCTGCCCTGGACGGCCAGGTAGGCGTCCGTCGCCGGAACGACGCGGGTGGTCGAAGCGGAGGTCGACCCGGCGCCGCCGGCGATGCCCGTCTGCCCGCGGATCGGCGCGCTGCAGGCGATGTTCGTCGATCCGGCGAGCTCCGTGCAGCCCGTGCGGACGTCGCCGGGCGCAACGGTGATCGGCCAATCGGCCCAGGCGGGGGCGGCCGGGCCGAGGGCGAGGCAGAAGGCGGCCGCCGTCGCCAGGCCGTAACGCCGCAGGGCTTTGATTGAAAGCGTTCGCATGGGGATCCTCAGATGATGCCGGTGGCGCTGGCGTTGATGATTTTGTTGGGGTTGGAGAGGTCGATGGCGCCCGAGGGCAGCCCGCCGGCCTGGATCAGGACGAGCAGCGCCTCGATGGCCTGCTGGACCGACGCGGCGCCGAGCTGGGCGAGGGTGTCGTCGAACGACACGCCGGCCGCCGAGCTGGCGCCGGGCGGCCCGGCGACGCCGCCGATCACCTGCACGCCGCCACCGCCGATCACTTCGTTGCTGGGTTGCAGGAGGATGACCTCGGTCGGCATCTAGAGGCCCGCCCTGACTTTGGCCGGGGAGATGAAGGTCCAGCGGTCGATATGCTCGCCCGGCAGGCGCACGTTCAGCTCATATGCGCCGTCGCCCGGGATCCAGCCGCCGGTGATGTCGTTCAGCACGATCCAGGAGACGCGGCCGCCGGCCTTCGAACAGTTGGCGCTGAGGTCGACCACGCCCTGGTGGGGGGTGCGGAACATCAACCGGATGTCGGACGTCTCGACCAGGACATCCGGGTGCAGCTTGTCGGCCAGGAAGAACTCGACGTAGTCGGCCCACCCCCCGGTGGTGACGATGATCGGGGTCTGGGGGTTGAATGCGACGGCCATCAGGTGAGCTCGAACAGGAAGCCGACCTGCGGGAGGGCCTGCGGAATGAAGCCGCCCTCCCCGTCGGGGATGGGGTCAGGGTCGGAGAACCCGGTCCAGATGATCGGGTCGTTGTCGTGGTAGCGGTTGGCCCGCAGCAGGTCGGCCGAGGCGCCCGACCAGAAGCCGACGCCGGCCGAGGTGATCTGGTTGTCCCAGCCGGTAGGCTCGGTAGGCCCTGGCAGGTCAGGGTTGCGGTCGAAGACCACCGAGACCAGGCCCTTGCAGTTGGCCGACTTGACGATGCCCGGAAAGATCAGCTGGTGGTCGCCCAGCTCCCGGGTGGCGGTCTGGCGCAGCGCGATCGCGCTGCAGCCGCGGTAGACGCGGGTGAAGATCGGTCCGCCGGCCACGTGATTGAGCGCCGGCGGGGCGGTGACATCACCGCCCGCCAACAGCTTGGTCAGGGCCGCGGAAGTGTAGCCCACCGTCGGCCAGGCCAACGATGTCAGCTTGCTCCAGCCTACCGGCGCCGTGAGGCCGTCGCCGAAGCTGACCGAGTTTACCAGGTAGGTGGACGCCACGGCCACCAGCGCAACGTTGCCGGCGACCGCGCCGGCCGGCCAGGCCAGCACCGGGTTGTAGCCGGATGGGCTGGCGATCGCGTTCGCGCCCACCAGGACGGCCGGAGCGGCCCTGGCGACCATCAGGGAGGCGGCGCCGGGACGCATTAGCTGCCCCGCACGAAGACGCCGTCGTAGACGGGCGCGCCGACTGTCTCGTCGGTGCAGGTAAGGATGACCAGGTCGCGGGCGGCGGCGGCGGTCGACCATTCGGGGACGCCGCCCAGCCACCGGATCGTGATCGCGCTGAAGTCGGGGACCTTGTTCCCGCCGGCGCCTTGGGTGACGCCCAGGATCGACGTCCAGCCGCGATGGGAGCTGGTCGGCCGCAGCAACGCGCGGCCGGTGACGCCGATCGTCCACTCGGCGTTCCAGCCCAGGCCCATGTCCCAGGGGACCGTCGCCCCGTCGACCAGGTTCTGCGGAAGCGCCGCGTCTGCCTGACCCTTCGGGGTGATGAAGTGCGTGTCGTTGGCGGCGGCCCGGATCTCGGCCGTTGTCGCCTTGACGAAGGTCGCGGCCGAGGCCGCCGCGGCGGCCGCGGAGCCGGCGGCGGCGGTCGCCGAGGCGCCGGCCGCGGCCGCGGCGGCCGTGACGCCTGCGATGGCGTCGACGGCCGCCTGCAGGCCCGCGAACACCGTGCCGACGTCGGCGCACAGGGCCGGGAAGTTGACGACGTGGCCGTTGCCCGCCAGGCCGCCCGGGTTGGCGACGCTCACCTCGCCGGAATTGTAGTAGGCGGTGGTCAGCCGCTCGAGCGCGGTGCTCATGCAAGGATCTCCCGGAAGGTGGCCGCGACGGTGTTGAGGCCCGGGTAGAAGAACTTCGGCGACGGCGGCGTCGCGAAGGTTGCGGGGAAGACCTCGCGCACCAGGCTGGCTGGGTTTTCGATGTCGGGGATGAACAGCACCGTGTCGGTGGTCCGCACTTGGGCGGCGGCGTCGGCGAGGAAGAAGGCTTCGTCCTCGGTCAGCGCGTCCCAGCCGATCGTCAGGCTGCGGCGTGGATCCCGGCGCTCAGGGAAGTTCCGGCCGGAGGGCGCCTCATCGACCTGGTCGCGGGACAACAGGTCGAGGGCGCGCCCGCGGCTGAAGTTCATCGCCGGCGAGAAGCCGGACGAGATCCACAGCCCGCCGACGTCGATGCAGCCGCGCGGGTTGAACCTGTCGTCGAACTCCAGGCGGCCGCCGCCGTAGATGCCCGCCGGGACGGCGATCGGCAGGTGGCGCTTGCGCAGCGCCAGCTTGGCCGGATCCTCGTGGCCGAGCCACCAGGCCGGATCCAGCCAGTCTAGATCCATGGAGTCGTGCAGGCGCGGCGCGACCTGGATCCAGTCGGTCTGATAGGCCGGCGCGGCGAAGGTCCCGCCGACCGCGCGCAGCGTCAGCCGGTAGTAGGCCGCGAGCGAGAGCGTGTGGAACAACAGCGCCACCAGGCTCATCGGCTGGGGCGGCGCCAGGGTCCACTCGAACTGCGTCGAGGCCAGGTTGGTGATGTCGAACCACCGGGTCGGCCGCGAGACGTAGGCCGCGTCCTTCTGCATGTTGGCCAGCGGCAGGCCGGTGCCGCACAGGCCGCCGGAGAGCGCCGCGGTCCGGGCCTGGTTTCTGTAGGAAAACGCCCCCTTCGCCATGATCAGCCCCACAGCGTCCAGGTGCGCTGTTCGCGCTTGGGGCGCATGGGCTCGACGCCCATCAGCAGGAAGGTGTCGTCGATGCTCCGCGGCGGGTAGACCAGGCCGATCGTCCGGCCGAGGTCCAGGGCGGCGGTCTCGTCGTTCTCGGCGGTGATCACCCGCCAGCCCTGGCGCGCGCGTCCATCCGGGCGCAGGCCGAACAGCGGCTTCAGCAGCTCCAGCAGGGCCAGCGCCTCGGCCTCGGTCCGGATGGCCGTGGGGATCTCGACCTTGCGCCAGGCCGCGGGCCCGCGGGCTTTGAGAGCCAGGTCCTCATAGACCGCCCAGCGATACTCCTCGGCCAGGCGCTCGGCCGAGGGCGTGTCCTTCAGCGCCGGGGCCAGGTCGGCGCCGGCGAAGGTGGTGAAGATCCGGCCCCAGCCCACCCGGATCTCGCCGGCCGGCAGCGGCGCGCTCTCGTCGGCGGCCAGGTCGATCACGTCCAGGGCGGCCAGGTCGTAGTCGGCGATCGCCTTGGGCGGGCCGAAGGCGACCTTCTTCCAGATCCCCTGGGCGTCGGGGGCGATCGCCGCCAGGCAGGACGCGCCCAGCTGGGCGACCACCTCCTCGGCGTTAGTGGCGTCGGCCACATAAATGCCCACCACCGGCCCGGGCGGATTGGCGATCGAGGCGTCGATCCGCTCCGGCGGCACGCCCATGCGGGCCAGCACCCGGGCGGCGATCGGGCCGGCCTGGTCGACGTAGCCGCCGGCCGCGTCGCCCTTCAGGCCGAAGGTCACCTGGCCCACCGGCTCGCCGTTGATCTTCACGAAGCCGCGCGCCACGTCGGTCAGCGACTGCGCTGCGTCGAGGGCGAAGGTGTCGAAGGCCGAGCCCGTGGCATCGCCGCGATAGGTCAGGCCGGCGTTGTCGCCGCGGTCGAAGATCTGGATCTGGTCGCCGACCGGGCCGTCGTGCAGCTGGTAGACGCCGGCGCCGGCGTTGACCTGCGGCGACGGCAGGTGGGCGTCGAGCAGGTTCCCCAGCGTCAACGGCTCCTGACGCCCCTTCAGACCGTCCGCCTCGCCCTCATAGAGCACGCCCACGCCGTCGTTCGAACCGGCGTAGACGTGCGTTTGAAGGGGGTTCGCGACCTCGGTCCGGTAGTCGTAGAGGCCGACCGTCACCCGGCTGACCTGGGCGGTGGCGTGCCGGTAGCCGGGCGTGGCGCAGGGCCCGCGGAACATCGGCGTGGCCGAGGCGAAGGGGGTGTCCTCGATCCAGCGCCAGACGCGGGCCTCGCCCCAGAGGTGGCCGCGGTAGGGGTCGAGCGCCTGGTCGGCGTTGCTGAGCGTCATGCCGCCGTAGCCCAGCGCCGGGCGCAGGCTGGCGACGTCGTCGAACAGCGAGCGGCGCAGCGCCGGGGCCTCGACCAGGCGATCGTCGAACACCGCATTGGGGCGATCGAGGTCGGCCGGCGAGAGCGGGCGGATGGCGCGGTCGGAGAACCGCAGGGTGGCCAGCTCGCCGATCGGCGAGGTGACGTCGACTTCGACCAGGACGACGACGCTCATGTCCCCGTCCTCTGCCGGTCGAGGGTGTTCTGCAGGGCGGTCTCCTCGGCCAGCTGGCGGAGCAGGTCGCTCTGCTGGGCCGCGCCCTCGGCGAGCGCGCCGATCGCGCCGCCCAGCCCGGCAAGCCCGGCGCCGACCGAAGCGCCGAGCGCTGCGAGGGCCGCTTCGTTCTTCTTCTGGCCTTCGACCAGCTCGGCGACGATCGCCTCGCGCGACCGGTCGTTCGCCGCCACCAGGCGGTCGGTCTGCGGCTCCATGGCGGCGCCGTACATCGCCTTCAGCGTCGGCAAGTTGATGATGTTCACCGGCTGGCCGCCGGCGGCCGCAACCGCCGCCGGGTTGGTGTTGGCGGCGATCGCCGCCAACGTCGGACCAAGGCCGGTGATGGCGTTCACCACCGGGTCCTTCGTGGCGCCGACGCCGCCGCCTGCGCCGACCAGGCCCTGCACGCCGCCGGTGATCTCGTTGTAGAGCGCCAGGCGCTGCTGGGCGCTGGAGGTGGCGGACCGGTCGGCGGCCAGGGCGCGGTCGCCGTAGCTGGTGATGTTGCTGAGGGCGTCGGCGTCGCCGGTGCGGGCCTGCGCCAGCACGCGCCTGAACTGCGCCACGGCCTCGTCCCTCGCGGCCTCGGGAGACAGCTCGGCCGAGGGCGAGACGGCCAGCTGGTCCAGCCAGGCCTGCAGGCGCGGTCGGGCTTCGTCGAAGGCTTGAGCCGCGGTCTTCACGCCGCTGGCCAGCTCCTGGAACAGGGCGTCGAGCTGCAAGGCCTCCAGCTGGTCGATCTGCCCCAGGGTGTCCGGCGAGATCAGCCCCTGCGAGATCAGATCCTGCGCCTGGGTGCGCTGCGCCGCGGACGCGTCGCGGATCTGCTTCTCCTGGTAGGCGGCCGGATTGGTGAGTTGCAGCAGCTGATCGCCGATGCCACCGGCGAAGGCCTGGGCGTCCTGCAGCCGCTTGGTGGCGTCGGAGACCGCGTTGGCGAACTTGGCCAGGGTGTCGTCCAGCTCGAGCTGGTTGAGGCGCTCCACCTTGGCGCCAAGCTGGGCCAGCTCGTCGGCCGTGTAGTTGCCGGCCGCGGCGAATTCGGCGACCTGCTTGGCGCGGTCGGCCTGGGCGCGCTGCAGCTGGGTCAGCGCAGCGCCCTTGGGGTCGGTCAGCTGCTGGATGGCGTCGTCGATCGCCTGCGAGAGCGCGTGGGCCTGGGCGAACTGCTGCAGGGCGGCGGAAACGTCGTCGAAGCCCTTGCCGGCCGCGACCATGCTCTCCACGAGCTTCTTCTGGGTGTCGGAGACGTATGTCGCCCCCTCCAGCATCGCCTTGAAAGCGGCCTCGGCCGCGGCGGCGGGGTCGCCCTTTGCGGCGAAGACGGTCTTGCCGCTGGCGGTGTAGATCTGGCTCTCGTCGCGCGAACCGATCACCAGGCCGCGGATCTCGTCGAGGTTGGCGATGCCGGACGCCTTCAGCGCCGCCTGCATCTGCACGATGGTCTGGCCGGACTGCTTTACGGCGTTCTCGGTCTCTTCGTCGCGGCTCTTGCCCGTGATCGCGCCGGTGACCAGGTCGTAGCCCGCGCCCTTGTTGGAAGGTTTCTGGAAGGCCTTGGCCAGCACAACCAGCCCGGCGACCACGCCGATGATCGGCGCCAACGGACCCAGCATGGCGCTAAGCCCCGCAACGCCCATTCCCAGGCCGCCCAACGCACCCGTGCCGCCGGCGAGGATCATGGATCCGCCGATGGACCCGAGGCCGCTGGCCAGCACGCTGGCTCCCATGCCGTAGGACAGGCCGGTCGATAGAGCCCTGCCGGCCTTCCCGCCGACCAGGGAGCTGACGACGCCGGCGGTGGTCAGGGCGCCGCCGGCGAGGCCGTGCTGGGCGAACGAAGCCTGCACCGTCTGGAGGGTGGCCTCCAGGCTGTCGAGCAACGCCGCGAAATCGTGCCGGCGCCAGGCGTCCTTGAAGCCGCCGATCGCGTCGACCGCGTCGCTCATCGCGTGGGCCAGGTCGGTCGCTTCGCGCGCTTGCGCCAGCACGGCGGCGTGGGTCTTCTTCAGGGCGTCGAGCTGCACCTGCAGGATCTCGACCTCGTTGGCCGACAGGCCGAGCGCGGCGGCGTCGTTGATCTGGCGCTGCAGCGCCGTCTCGGCCCGAGCCTGTTCGGATCTCAGGATGGCGACGTTCGCCACCGCCTGGGCGTAGGACGATTTCAGCAGCTCGGCCTGCGCGCGCTGAATGTCCTCCGCGCCTTGGGCCCGCGCATCGTCGAGCTCGTACTGGGCCTTCACGGCGTCGGCGCTTTCCTGCGCCTGCTGCTCGTAGGCGGCGATCTTCTCCTGCTCGGTGACCGCCCGCTGCTGGATCAGGCCCGTGACGGCCTGCTGTGCCTGGACGGCGCTCAGCGCGAGGACCAGTTCCTTCTTCTTCGCCACCGACAGACCCTTGTCGTCCAGGATGCCGGCGATCTGCTGGTCGACGCCCGCCTGCCGCTCGGCAAGCTCGGCGGCGAGGATCCGGCGCTGAAGGTCGGCGCGGACGTGGACGTCCTGGGTGATGCCGAGCGTGGCTTGGAGTTCCTCAGCCTTCGCCCGCGCCAGGGCCTGCGCGATCTGCGCATCGCGCTCGTCCGTCGTGTCTCTGGGGGCGGCGTGCACCCTCGCCGGCTTGCCGTTCAGCGCGATGTTGTCTTTCTTCCGCAGCTCCAGCTCTTGCTGGTCGAGCGCCTTCAGCCCGCGCTCGATCTGCTCGCGATCTACGCCGGTGTCGTTGAGGTGCCTCTGCAGAAACACCCGTTGTTCCTGCAGGTCGCGCATCTGCTTTTCGTAGGGGAGCGCGGTGTCGAGGACCTTGCCGACGGAGTCCTTGTTGGCGCTCGGGCCGACCGTCGCCTGGATGGCGAGGCCCATGGCCTGCGCGCTCTCATTTCGTAGGCGATCAGCTTTGAGCGCCTGATCTTCGCCCTTGTAGGCTCCTGAGATGGTGCCGAAGAAGCGTCCGAGGCCGCCTAGAAATGAAGGGTGCTCAATGTCCCGGATTTGGGTGTTGGCGGCGGCGACCGCGGCCAGGCCGCCGGCCGCGGCCGCCTCGCGTCGAGCGCTGGCGAGCTTCAGGGTGCTGTCCGTAACGCCATCGATCACGGCGCGCATGTCGCTCATGGCGTTGGTTAAGGTCACCTCGGCGGCGGCGACGCCCTTCGTCAGGCGTTCCTGCTCCTGGAAGCCTCTGACGACCCCGTAGACAGCAACGCCAACCGCGCCGGTCGCGGCGATCAACCCGCCGTACTGACCGATGAGCCCGAGCACGCCGC
The DNA here is from genome assembly GCF_036502675.1 of Phenylobacterium sp. Taxonomy (GTDB): domain Bacteria; phylum Pseudomonadota; class Alphaproteobacteria; order Caulobacterales; family Caulobacteraceae; genus Phenylobacterium. The sequence goes on along the minus strand of NZ_DASXYF010000145.1, from coordinate 2,312 downwards.
CGCCGATTTGTGCGAGCGCGGCCTTGAAGGTCACGCCGCGCGTCGACGCCTCGGTGAACACCTGCGCGATCTGGCCGCCTTGCGATGCCAGGATCATCATCGGGTTCGCGCCGAGCGCGGCCATGGTCGCCACGTCGTTCAGCTGGCGGCCGAGATTAAGCATCTCGTGGCTGGCGAGCTTGCCGCTCGCCGCCATATGGCCGTGCGCGATCGAGGCGTTGTTGATCGCGCCCGCCGTGAGCGCGCCTTCGGCCGCCAGGTGCTGCAGGCTGCCTGCGCCGGCGGCGGCCTGGCTGGCGACCTCGGTCAGCTCGCGCCCGAGAATGGAGGCCTGCTGGCCGGCGACCTTGCTGTCCTCCGCCAGCTTCGCGACGGCCGACGAGGTCTTGGCGGCGGACGCCGCCGTGGTCTCACCGGCCGTGCCAAGCTCGCGGACGGCCTCGGTGGTCTGCTGGACTGCGGCGACGACGGGCGCCTGCTCCGCCTCCATCCGCATGCGGGCGACAAAATCGCTCATTTGCGGGCCGCCCGGTCTTCAGCCCAGGCGTCGATCGCCTCGGCTTCCATCTCGCGCAGGGCGGCGAAGTCTTCCCGGCTCGGCTCGAGGCCGGCCAGGCGGGCGGCCACCTCGGCGGCGGCATAGTCCAGGCTGGTCTTGATCCAGATCGCCGACGACATGGTCGACAGCGACAGGGTGCGCCATTGCGACCAAGCCGCCATCGCCCACCGGACCACCAGGTGGTTGTCCGGATGTATCGGGTAGACCTGATCGGCGAGCTTGGGCGTGAAGCGCTCACGGATCTCCGCGAGCTGCGCCTCGCTCGCCTCGGCCCAGCGCGCGTCGTCCAGTACGCGCTTCAGGTCGCTGTCCTGCCAGGCGACGTCGTCGATGCGGCCGACCGCTAGGAGGCGGGCGGCGCCACGGCGTTTTTTGAGGGCGCCCCGGCCGCCGCCTCGTAGTAGGCCTTCTGCAGCGCCGAGCGCACATACTGGCGCGAGAGCAGCAGCCCACGCAGCTCGGAGGTCAGTTCGCCCTCCTCGGCGCCCAGGCCGATCCACATGCCGTTGAGCCAGGCGTTGATGTCGGCCGGGCCGTCCTCGCCCACCACTTTGCGGTTGAGGCTTTCTGTTTCCTCGGGCGTCAGCAGCCGGATCCGCGCGGTGAACACGGACTCCTTCACCGTGCCCCCGTCCTGCGGCTCGGACACCGTCACGGGCCAGTCCACCTCGAACGGTTGCTCGAGGCTCTTGAAGTCGAACTTGACGGCCATGGAACATGGTCTCCCTGCGAGGTTGGCCATTGATGGGCGGGCCGCGCGAGCGCGCGCCCCGGATCGGGGTCGGCGCACGCGCCTAGGTGAAGACCAGGGCGAGATCGTTGTCGGTGACGAGCGACGAGGGGTTCAGCTCGAGACTGAAGTCGGTGACGTCCTGTTCGTTGTCGCGGCCGTAGCCCGGGTCGACCACCTGGCCGCGCCCGCTCACCGTCGCGATCCGGCCGGCGACCGTGTCGTGGGTGAACGACCAGGTCTGCTGGGCGCCCGACTTCCACAGCGTCTCGAAGTTCAGCGCCGAGGGCAGCGGCGTGGTCAGCTTGACCTTGCCGGTGAAGGCCCGCTCGCCCAGAAGCTCCACGGACTCCTGCCCCGGCAGGTCGAAGAACTTCACATTGTCCGACTGGTCGAAGGAGAACTCCCGCAGGCCCAGGCTGGCGACGGCCGCGAAGGTGAAGGCCGTGGCGCCCTGCGCCACCGGCCGCGCGTCCTGCCAGTCGGTGAAGACGGCGTCGGCGTGCGCCAGGGCGGCGCCCGTGGTGACGTCGGTGTGCAGGCCCTTGCCGGTCACGGTGATCATCGGCCGCTGGCCGGCGGAGAGCTTCAGGCCGAGCCGACCGCGGAAGCCCACCACCTTGTGGCTGCGGCGATCGTCGCGCCACACCAGGGTCAGCGAGGGCGAGGCCTTCGGGTTGGCGACCAGGGCGTAGGACGCCGAGGTGACGGCCACCAGGGTCTCCGCCCAGCCGCAGGCCAGCAGGATCGGGCCGAACTTCGGCGCGGAGCCTACGGCGGCGTTGCCGATCAGCGGGATAGAGAAGCTGACCTCGACGTACTCGCCATAGGTCCAGCTGGGGACCGGGCCCACGCCGGGCTTGGCCGGGTTCGGCTTCACCCGCTGGCCGGTGAGCTTGTAGGTGATGTCCTCGGCCAGGACGGTGTTCGCGGCGACCGCAACAGGGTCGACGCCGTAGGTGACTTCGGTCTTCGCCCAGAGCAGCTGGCGGTCCATGGGGGCTTACTCCTGGGGCTCGGCCG
>NZ_DASXYF010000144.1:0-55072 GCF_036502675.1 Phenylobacterium sp. | reverse complement strand
GGTGGGCGGGACCCTGCACCTGGAGCCGACGCGTGACGGACACGTGCTGGCGGCAGTGACGCAGGAAGTCTGGATCGAAGATCCGCACGCCCGCGGCCGCGCCTTCCTGAAGCGCTACAACCGGACGTTCGAACAGCTGAGCTGAGATCCTCCCCTCAGGGGGCGGGCCGGCGGGCGCTTCAGCTCAGTTTTCCCCGCTCATCCCGGCGAAGGCCGGGATCCAGATGGCGAGCGCTGAGGTGGGTTCCTCTAACGCCGCGTCGAGCCCGGCCTTCGCCGGGATGAGCGGATAATAAATGTATAGGTCCGAGACCTCCCGTGGGCGTTTGGCCCCGGCCCTCAGACCGCCAGCGCCCGCGGCAGCTTGAAGATCACGGTCTCCGGCTCGGCTTCGGCTTCCTGGATGGTCAGGTCGAAGGTTCGGGCCAGACGATCGAGCAGTCCGTTCACCAGCACCTCGGGCGCCGAGGCGCCGGCGGTGACGCCGACCACGCGCGCGCCTTCCAGCCAGGCGAGGTCCAGGGCCGTCGCGTCCTCGATCAGGTAGGACGCGGCCCCGGCCCGGTGGCCGACCTCGGCCAGGCGCACCGAGTTGGACGAATTGGCGCTGCCCAGGACCAGCAGCACGTCGCACTTCGCGCCCACCGTCTTGACCGCCTCCTGGCGGTTGGTGGTCGCGTAGCAGATGTCCTCCTTGTACGGCGTGGCGATCGCCGGGAAGCGCGCGCGCAGCGCCGCGATGATCCCGGCGGTGTCGTCCACCGACAAGGTGGTCTGGGTGATGAAGGCGACGTTGGCGGGGTCGCGGGGCTGGAAATCCGCCACGTCCGCGACGGTCTCGATCAGCGCCACCGCCCCCTGCGGCAGTTGGCCCAGGGTGCCCACCACCTCGGGATGGCCGGCGTGACCAATCAGCACAATCTCGCGCCCGGCCTCGTGGTGGCGCTGGGCCTCCACATGCACCTTGGAGACCAGCGGGCAGGTGGCGTCGAGGTAGAGCATCTCGCGGGCCCTGGCTTCGGCCGGCACGCGCTTCGGCACGCCGTGGGCGGAGAACACCACCGGCCGGTCGGCGGGACACTGGTCGAGCTCCTCGACGAAGACGGCCCCCAGGGCCCGCAGGCGCTCGACCACGTGGCGGTTGTGGACGATCTCGTGGCGCACGTAGACCGGGGCGCCGTACTTGGCGATGGCGCGCTCGACGATCTGGATCGCCCGGTCGACGCCGGCGCAGAAGCCTCGCGGCGTGGCGAGCAGGACCTTCAGCGGCCGGCGCAGGGAGGGGGTGGTCATGGGGCGCAACCTAGGCCGCCGCGCGCCCCGCCGCCAGCCGCGTTGCGGCGCCTGGCGATTGGCTTTACTTAGGCCGCGACGGCGCGGACCTTCTTCGCGCCCCCAGTCCTGGACGCGAACCCATGCGCCGCCTGCTGCTTATCCTCGCCGTCGTCGTCGTCGCCGATCTGGCGACGCCGCTCGCCGCTTTCGCCCAGCGCGACCGCGGGGAGGACCAGCAGCAGGACCAGGACGACGCCTCCGCCAAGCGCCGCAAGCAGGACAAGGAGTGGGGCGACGGCCAGGCGCCCCTGCCGCAGCTGCGCAACGCCGGGCCCTGCCCGTTCGTGAAGGTGCTCTACGACGCCGCCCGCTACCAGGAGTTCAAGGACGGCCGCGAGGCGTCGAACGCGGTGGGCTACACCGCCGAGATCCAGGGGATCTCCGCCGGCTGCCAGTACAAGAGCGACGAGCCGATCAAGCTGCAGATGGAGATCCTGTTCGAGTTCGGCAAAGGCCCGACCGCGGCGGGATCGGCCAAGACCTATCGCTACTGGGTGGCGGTGACGCATCGCAACGAAGAGGTGATCGCCAAGCAGTACTTCGACCTGCCGGTGAAGTTCCCCGAGGGGCAGGACCGGGTGATGCTGAGCGACAAGATCGCGCAGATCATGATCCCGCGCGCCGCGGCGACCACCTCCGGCTCCAACTTCGAGGTGCTGGTGGGGCTGGACGTGACCCCGGAGATGGCCGCCTTCAACCGGGACGGCAAGCGCTTCCGCGTCAACGCCGGCGCGACGGTCGCGGCTTCCGGGGACGGCGCCGCCAAGCCATGAGCGACCTGAAGCGGTCCCTGGGCGAAGCGGTCTCGGCCGCCTTCGCCGCCGCCGGCTTGCCCGCGACGCTGGGCCGGGTGACCGCCTCCGACCGGCCCGACCTGGCGGACTTCCAGTGCAACGGCGCCCTGCCGGCCGCCAAGGCCGCGGGCCGCAACCCGCGCGAAGTGGCCGCCGAGGTGGCGGAGAAGCTGGGCGGCGACGCGCGCCTGGCGGCCGTGGAAGTGGCCGGGCCGGGGTTCGTCAACCTGCGGGTCAGCGACATCGCCCTGTCGGCGCGGGCGAACGAGATCGCCGCCGACCCGCGGGCAGGCGCGGCGGCGGTGGCCGAGCCCCGGCGGATCGTCATCGACTACGGCGGGCCCAATGTGGCCAAGCCGATGCACGTGGGCCACCTGCGCTCCTCGATCATCGGCGAGGCGCTGAAGCGGATCTACCGGTTCCGCGGCGACATGGTGACCGGCGACGCCCACTTCGGCGACTGGGGCTACCAGATGGGCCTGCTGATCGGCGCGGTGATGGACGAGTTCCCGGCGATCGCGAGCCTGGTCGAGGACCTCAATGAACGTCCCTCCGCCGGGGATCGGGCGGAGGACCGGCCGAACGTGCTTCTCGCGCTGGGCCTGGACGACCTTGACCGCCTCTATCCGATGGCCGCGTCGCAGGCGAAGGCGGACGACGGCTACCGCGACCGCGCGCGCAGGATAACGGCCGAGCTGCAGGCGAAGCGGCAGGGCTATCATCTGCTTTGGAAGCGGTTCCGCAACGTCACCCAGACGGCCCTGGCCCGCGACTTCCACGCACTCGGCGTCGACTTCGACCTCTGGAAGGGCGAGAGCGACGTGGACGGGCTGATCGAGCCGATGGTGGCCGAGCTGGCCGCCAAGGGCCTGCTGGAGGACGACCAGGGCGCGCGGATCGTGCGGGTGGCGCGCGAGGGCGACAGGAAGAAGCTGCCGCCGCTGCTGGTGGTGTCGTCCGAAGGCTCGGCCATGTACGGCACGACGGACCTGGCGACGGTGCTGGACCGCAAGCGCACGCTGGCGCCCGACCACGTGCTCTACTGCGTGGACCAGCGGCAGGCCGACCACTTCGAGGTGGTGTTCCGCGCGGCCTACCTGGCGGGCTACGCCACCGAGGGCGGCCTGGAGCACATCGGCTTCGGCACCATGAACGGGACCGACGGCAAGCCCTTCAAGACCCGCGAGGGCGGGGTGCTGAAGCTGAACGACCTGATCGAGATGACCCGGGGCAAGGCGCGCGAGCGGCTGGTGGAGGCCGGGCTGGGCGGGGAGCTCGATCCGGAAGCCTTCGAGGCCACGGCGCGGATGGTGGCGGTGGCGGCGCTGAAGTTCGCCGACCTGCAGAACTTCCGCGGCGCCTCCTACGTCTTCGACCTGGACCGCTTCACCAGCTTCGAGGGCAAGACCGGCCCCTACCTGCTCTACCAGGCGGTGCGGGTGAAGTCCCTGCTGCGCAAGGCGGCGGAGGAGGGGGCCCAGGCCGGCGAGATCGTCGTGGCCGAGCCGGCCGAGCGCGCCCTGGCCCTGGTCCTCGACGCCTTCGATCAGGCGGTGGCCGAGGCCTACGACAAGAAGGCGCCCAATGCGGTGGCCGAGCACGCCTACCGGCTGGCGCAGGCGTTCTCGAAGTTCTACGCCGTCTGCCCGATCCTGGGGGCGGCGACGGCGGAGATGCGGCGGTCGCGGCTGGGGCTGGCGACCACGGTGCTGGCGCAGCTGGAGCGGGCGCTGGACCTGCTGGGGATCGAGACGCCGGCGCGGATGTAGGGGCCTTGCCGCCGCGCGGATCGGCGTGGCAGGGAGGGGCGAACAGCAGCCGGACCCGAGAGCCATGTCCCACGCCGACATCTACACCCGCCCCGCCGACATCGACGCGGACACCCTGGCGAACCTCGGGCCGCTGCGCGCGCTGGCCGGGGTGTGGCGGGGCGTGGGGGGCGTGGACCTCAACCCGGGACCGGAGGGGGCGCGCACCAGCCCGTTCGAAGAGACCGTCGAACTGCAGCCGATCGATCCGCAGACCAACGGGCCGCAGCTGTTCTACGGCCTGCGCTACCACTCGCACATGACCAAGCCGGGGGAGATCGGGACCTACCACGGCCAGCTCGGCTACTGGCTGTGGGAGCCGGCGACCGGGCTGATCATCCACTCCTTCACCATCCCCCGCGGCCAGGTGGTGCTGGCCGAAGGCCGGGCGGCCGCGGACGCCACGACCTTCGAGGTCAAGGCGACGCGGGGGACGACGCGGGACGGGATCTGCTCGACGGGCTTCCTGGAGGCCGCGTTCCGGACGGACGAATTCCACATGACGGTGACGGCGAATCCGGACGGCGGCTGGTCCTATTTCCAGGACACGGTGATGCAGATCCGCGACCGCGCCGAGCCGTTCCACCACACCGACAGGAACACGCTGTCCCTCGTGAGCCCGCCCACCCCCAACCCGCTGGCCCGCGGAGCCCGGTGACAGGAAATCCCCCTCGGTGGGTGACGCGAAGGGGGCCGCCGCTTTTCCCGGCGTCCGGCAATCCCGTCCACAGGCGCGGCGGCATTGCGCGTTGACTTGGGCCGCCCGATCCAACAGGGTCGCGGCGACTCTCGCGGGAGAGACCGGGCTTCGCGCCCGGAGCCGAAGGCGCAACCGCCCCGGAAACGCTCAGGCAAAAGGACCGCGAAGGGCTGATGAACGCTGGAAAGCAGCCGTCGCAGTGCGGCTCGCCGAAGGAGCAGGGGATCTAGCCGGGCGACCGGCCGGGTCTGAAATCTCTCAGGCACGAAGGACAGCGGGGGCAGGCGCGGTGGAACCCTTCCGCCGTGTCGCAAGCCATCAGCCGGAGTCCGCGTCCCTTGTCTCTACCCACCGCCGACCTGAAGACCACGCCGCTCACCGAGGCCCATGTCGCCCTGGGCGCGCGGATGGTGCCGTTCGGCGGCTATTCCATGCCGGTGCAGTACAGCGACGGGGTGCTGAAGGAGCACCTGTGGACCCGCGAGCACGCCGGGGCCTTCGACGTGTCGCACATGGGTCCGGCTTACCTCAACCTCACCTCGCCTGCGGGAGACCCCGAGGCTGACCACGCGGCGATCTGCGCGATCCTCGAGCCGTTGATCAGCGGCGATATCCGGGGCCTGGGGCGCGGACGGCTCCGCTACACCCTCCTGCTCAACGACGACGGCGGAATCGTCGACGACCTCATGGTGGGCCGCCCGATCCGGGACCAGGGTCAGGGCTCCCTCCAGATCATCGTCAACGCCGGTACGAAGGAGGGGGATTTCGCGCGCATCGCCGCGGCCGCTGAGGGCAAGGCTACTCTGGAGCGCGCCGACGACCGGGCGCTGATCGCGGTGCAGGGGCCCGCGGCCGCGGCGGCGGTGACGGCGATCCTGCCTGAGGCCGCCGGCCTCTCTTTCATGGAGTTCCGCCGAATCCAGTACGAGGGCGGGTCGCTCTCGGTGTCCCGCTCCGGCTACACCGGCGAGGACGGGTTCGAGATCCTGGTCCCGAGGCGGCTGGCGACGGCCTTTTGGGACCGCCTCCTGGCCGACGCGCGGGTGCGGCCCATCGGCCTGGGGGCGCGGGACTCGCTCCGGCTGGAGGCCGGCCTGCCGCTCTATGGCCACGACCTGGACGAGACGGTGTCGCCGGTGGAGGCGGACCTGGGGTTCGCGCTCTCCAAGCGGCGGCGCAAGGCGATGGACTTCCTGGGCGCGGCGCGCATCGCCCGCGAGCTGGAGGCGGGACCTGCGCGGGTGCGCGTCGGCCTGAAGGTCGAGGGCGCGCCGGCCCGGGAGGGCGCGGAGATCGCCGGCCCCGGCGGCGCGGTGGTGGGCCGCGTCACCTCCGGCGGCTTTAGCCCCAGCCTTGGCCATCCCGTCGCCATGGCCTTCATCCCGCCCGCCCTGGCGGCGCCGGGGACGCAGCTATCGGCCCTCGTGCGCGGCAAGGCGCAGGCCGCCGAGGTCGTGACCCTGCCGTTCGTTCCCCATCGCTACGTCCGCCCAGCCTGAAGGAGCCCTGCATGCGTTTCACCAAGGACCACGAGTGGATCGAGCTGGAGGGCGGGATCGCCGTGGTGGGCATCACCGCCTACGCCGCCCAGCAGCTGGGCGACGTGGTGTTCGTCGAGGTTCCCGAGGTCGGCAAGACCGTCAAGGCGGGCGACGCACTGGCGGTGGTGGAGAGCGTCAAGGCCGCCTCCGACGTCTACGCCCCGGTCTCCGGCGAGGTGGTCGAGGCCAACGCCGACCTGGCCGACGCCCCCGACACCGTCAACGCCGCCCCTGAGGCCGCCGGCTGGTTCGCCAAGCTGAAGGGCGTCGACAAGGGCGAGTACGAAGCCCTGATGGACCGCCCGGCCTACGAGCAATTCCTGGACACGCTCTGACATGCGCTACCTGCCGCTCACCCCCGACGACCGCGCCCAGATGCTGGGCGTCATCGGTGTCCCTTCCATCGACGCGCTGTTCCGCGACGTGCCCGCGGCCGCGCGGCGCGAGGCGCTGTTCGACCTGCCGCTGCACGCGGGCGAGCTCGAAGTGGAGCGGGAGCTCTCGCGGCTGGCGGGCCTCAACCGGCCGGCGGGCGCGGGGCCGTTCTTCTGCGGGGCCGGCGCTTATCGCCACCATGTGCCGGCCAGCGTCGACCACCTGATCCAGCGCTCGGAGTTCCTGACCAGCTACACGCCCTACCAGCCGGAGATCGCCCAGGGCACGCTGCAGGTGCTGTTCGAGTTCCAGACCCAGGTGGCGGCCTTGACCGGGCTCGAGGTGGCCAACGCCTCGATGTACGACGGCTCCACCGCCTGCGCGGAAGCCGTGATGATGGCCCAGCGGGTGAACCGCCGGAAGAAGGCGGTGCTGTCCGGCGGCCTGCACCCGCACTATGCCGCCACCACCCAGACGCTGGCCCACGCCGAGGGCATGGAGATCGTCCGGCTGCCCGCCGCGATCGACGCCGAAGCGGCGGTGATCGCCGCCATCGACAGCGAAACCGCCTGCGTGGTGGTGCAGAACCCCAACGTGTTCGGCGTGGTCACTGACCTGACCGGGATCGCCCAGGCGGCGCATGCGGCCGGGGCGCTGCTGGTGGTGGCGACGACCGAGGCGGTGTCCCTGGGGCTGATCCGCTCGCCGGGCGAGATGGGGGCCGACATCGCCGTGGCCGAGGGCCAGTCGATCGGCAACGGGCTGAACTTCGGCGGCCCCTATGTGGGCCTGTTCGCCACGCGGGAGAAGTTCGTGCGCCAGATGCCCGGGCGGCTGGCCGGCGAGACGGTGGACGCCGAGGGCCGCCGCGGCTTCGTGCTGACGCTGTCGACCCGCGAGCAGCACATCCGGCGGGAGAAGGCGACCTCCAACATCTGCACCAACTCGGGCCTCTGCGCCCTGGCGTTTTCCATCCACATGTCGCTGCTGGGCGAGGCGGGGCTCAGGCGCCTGGCGGCCCTGAACCACGGCCGGGCGCGGATGTTGGCCGAGGCCCTGGCCGGGGTTCCCGGCCTGGAGATCCTCACCGCCCGGTACTTCAACGAGATCGCCGTGCGCGTCCCCGGCGACGCCGCCGCCCTGGTCGAGGATCTGCTGGCCGAGGGGATCGTGGCCGGGGTGCCGTTCTCGCGCCTCGACCCGGCCGCGGGGATGGACGACGTGCTGCTGCTGGCCGCCACCGAGACCACCAGCCCCGAAGACATCGCCGCGCTCGCGAGCGCCCTGCAACGGAGGACCCGCGCATGAGCCTGCAATCCGTCGGCCGCCCGACCCAGCCCGCGCCCGCCGCCGCGCAGGAGACGCACCGCTCGCTGACCGGCGGCCGGGGCCTGCTGCAGGACGAGGCGCTGCTGTTCGAGGTGGGCGGCCCGGAGCGCACCGGCGTCGACCTGCCCGAGCCGGAGCGGGACGCCTCGGACCTGGAGGGCCTGACGCGCACCGCGCCCATCGGCCTGGCCGGGCTCTCGGAGCCGGAGGCCATGCGCCACTACGTGCGGCTCTCCCAGAAGAACCACGCCATCGACCTGGCGCTCTATCCGCTGGGGTCGTGCACCATGAAGCACAACCCGCGCCTGAACGAGAAGGCGGCCCGGATGGCGGGGTTCGGCGACCTGCATCCCCTGCAACCGACGTCCACCACCCAAGGGGCGCTGCAGCTCATGGAGCGGCTGGCGCACTGGCTGAAGACGCTCACCGGCATGCCGGCGGTGGCGCTGTCTCCGAAGGCCGGGGCGCACGGCGAGCTCTGCGGCCTGCTGGCGATCCGCGCCGCCCATGAGGCTCGCGGCGACGCGGCCCGGCGGCGGGTGCTGACCCCCACCTCGGCGCACGGCACCAATCCGGCGACGGCGGCCTTCGTGGGCTATGACGTGACCGAGATCGCCCAGACCGAAGACGGCCGGGTGGACCTGGCGGACCTGGAGGCGAAGCTGGGGCCGGACGTGGCGGCGATCATGGTCACCAATCCCAACACCTGCGGCCTGTTCGAGCGCGACATCCTGGAGATCGCCCGGCTGACCCATGCGGCCGGGGCCTATTTCTACTGCGACGGGGCCAATTTCAACGCCATCGTCGGCCGGGTGCGGCCGGGCGACCTGGGCGTCGACGCCATGCACATCAACCTGCACAAGACCTTCTCCACCCCGCACGGCGGCGGCGGCCCGGGGGCGGGGCCGGTGGTGCTGTCCGAAGCGCTCGCGCCGTTCGCGCCGGCGCCCTGGATCGTCAGCGACGGCGAAGGCCTGCGGCTGGAGGAGGCGCAGACCGGCGCGGCGGCGCGGGCCTTCGGGCGGATGTGCGCCTTCCACGGCCAGATGGGCATGTTCGTGCGCGCCTACGCCTACATGCTGAGCCACGGGGCCGACGGCCTGCGGCAGGTGGCCGAGGACGCGGTGCTGAACGCCAACTACATCAAGGCGCGGCTCTCGGGCGTCATGTCGCCCGCCTTTCCCGAGGGCCCGTGCATGCACGAGGCGCTGTTCGACGACGCCTGGCTGGACGGGACGGGGGTGACCACCCTCGACTTCGCCAAGGGGATGATCGACGAGGGCTTCCACCCGATGACCATGTACTTCCCGCTGGTGGTGCACGGGGCGATGCTGATCGAGCCCACGGAGACGGAGTCCAGGCAGGAGATCGACCGGTTCTGCGAAGCGCTGCTGGCGCTGGCCGCGGCCGCCAGGGCGGGCGACGTGGAGCGGTTCAAGGGCGCGCCCTACCTGGCGCCGGTGCGGCGGCTCGACGAAACCCTGGCGGCGCGCAAGCCGCGGCTGACGTGGCGAAATGGTCCCACTGGTGTGGCGCCGACGCCGCTGGCGGCGGAATAGACTCACGTCAACAAAATTTAACCCGGCGTTCCCTTTACGATCCGGGGCCGGCCTCGCATATCAGCCGGACGTGGCTGCGGCCTGACCTCCCCCTCAGGGGCGTGGACACGCCCGCTTCAGGTCTGCAAGCCCCGTGTCCTTCGCCCTGTCCATGCCGCGCGCGCGCCGCTACGCCACCGACGAGATCGCCCGCGACGTCGTGGGTCGCATGCTGCGCCCCGTCCTGGTGGTGCTGGGGATCGTGGTCGTGCTGGCCGGGATCCTGATCGCGCCGCTGCCGGGCCCCGGCGGCCTGCCGGTGATCGTCATCGGCCTGATGCTGGTGCTGCGCAACTCGTTCAAGGCGCGCCGGCACTTCGTGCGGTTCCAGCGGGCCCACCCCAAGATGGTCTTCCCGATCCGGCGGCTGCTGCGCCGCGAGCCGGAAGTGTTCGCCGTGGCCTGGCAGCAGACGCTGCGGATCGAGCGGCTGCTGCTGCCCGCCCGCTGGCGCTTCTGCGCGAAGTCGCGCCGTTATGTGCGGCGGCGTTTCCGGACGGCGGGGGAAGGCTAGGAGCTCACCGCCCCCCGGCGAAGGCGCGGGACGCCAGCTGCTCCAGCGCCTGGTCGACCAGCGGGTCGGCCTTGGCGCCGGCGAGGCGCTCGGTCAGGACCTGCTCGGCCATCTGGGCGGCCAGGTCGGCGGCGGCGGCCTTCACGTCGGTGGTGGCCTGGGCCTCGGCGACGGCGATGCGGCGCTCGGCCAGTTCGCCCCGGCGCTGGATCTGCTCGGCCAGCTTGACCTCCGCCTCGGCCTGCAGGCGCTTGGCCTCGTCCTTGGCGGCGGCCAGCATGGCGACGGCCTGACGTTCGGCCTCCGCCCGCTGCTCGGTGATCTGCGCCAGCAGGGCCTGGGCCTCCTTGCGCAGGGCCGCGGCCTCGTCGAGCTGGGCCTGCACCTTGCGGCCGCTCTCGCCGAGCGCGGTCCAGGCGAGCTTGTGGACGCCGGCGGCCACCAGGATGCCCAGGAAGACCACCAGGGCGACGCCGACCCAGAAGTGGGCGTCCAGAAACAATTCCATCAGCTCATCCCCTGGCGGCCTGGGCGGCGGCGGCCTCGGCGGCCGTCGGCGCGCGGCCGGTCAGTTTCTCGACGATCGCGGCGGCCGCCTGCACGGCGATGTCGCCCACATTGCCCATCGCCCGGTCGCGCGCCTCGGCGATAGCCGCCTCGGCCTTGCCGGTGGTCTCGGCGAGCTTGGCCTCTTCGACGGCGAGCCGTTCGGAGACCTTGGCGCGGGCCTTGGCGCGTGCGTCCTGGGCCAGCTTGTGGCTTTCGGCGCGGGCCTTGGCGCGATCCGCGGCCGCGGCCGCGGCCTGGGCGTCGGCGTCGGCCTTCAGGCTGCGGGCCTGGGCGATGTCGCCGGCGATGCGGTCTTCGCGGTCGGCGATGGCGCCGCCCAGCCGCGGCACCGCGAACAGTCGCATGAACGCCAGGATCACCACGAAGATGATCAGCAGCCATGCGATCTGCCCCGGCCACCAGGTCGGGTCGAACTGCGGCAGGCCGCCGCCTTCGTGGCCCGCGGCCCCTGCGGACCCGTGGGGTTGGCTTTCCATCGGCGTGGCCTACGGCCCGCCTTAGACGAAGCGCAGCAGCAGCGCGACCACGAGGGCGAAGATGCCCATCGATTCGGTCAGCGCCATGCCGAGGAACAGCATCGGCTGCTGGCTGGCGGCGGCGGCCGGGTTGCGGATGGCGGCTTGCAGGTAGTTGCCGAACAGGATGCCCAGGCCCGCGCCCGCGCCGATCATGCCCATCGTAGCCAGACCGGCGCCGATGTACTTGGCGGCTTCAACTTCCATGATCTTAGTTCCCTTGAGAGACGAGTTGATTGGGGAGTGACGCCGTCAGTGGCCGTGGCCGAAGTTGACGACTTCGTTGATGTAGACGGTCGCCAGGGCGGCGAACACGAAGGCCTGCAGGAAGGCGACGATCAGTTCCAGGCCGGTCAGGGCGACGATCATGCCCAGCGACAGGGCCGAGCCCAGGAAGCCCAGGGTGGCGATCCCGCCGGAGAGGCCGACGATGCCCAGGGCCACCACGAAGCTGCCGAAGATGCTCATCACCACGTGGCCGCCCAGCATGTTGCCGAACAACCGCATGGCCAGGGTGAGCGGGCGCGCGAAGTACGAGACCATCTCGATCGGCACCATGAAGACCAGCAGCGGCAGCGGCATGCCGGAGGGCACGAACAGCTTCACGAAGCCCGGGCCGTTCTTGACGAAGCCCAGGATCAGGCAGGTCAGGAAGGTCATGACCGCCAGCGTCGCGGTGACGGCGAGCTGCGCCGTCACGGTGAAGGTCCAGGTCTGGCCCGCCAGGCTGCCGACCGACAGGAGGACGCCCATCAGGTTGAACGTCATGATCAGCATGAACAGGCTGAAGATGAACGGGATGTAGGGCCGGCCCTTGGGCCCGATGATCGGGCCGACCAGCACGTTGTCGATGATGCCGTAGAGCGCCTCGGCCACCGCCTGGCCGCGGTCGGGCACCAGCCGGCCCCGGGCGGTGAGCAGCAGGAAACCGATCACGATGGCCGCGCCGACCATCATCGCCAGCACCGAATTGGTGATCGACATGTCGATCGCCAGCCCGCCGATATGCACCGGCGGCAGATCCACGACCTTGTGGATCAGGAACTGGTGCATCGGGTCGATTTTCGGCTGTTGCGCCATTCCGTCGGGCCTCAATCGTCTTCGTCTTCATCGGGAACGCCAGGCAGGGGCCCGGCCGCTTCCGTCGCCGTGTTGTTCACCTTCGCCGCGCTCTTCACGGCGACGAAGACCGAGAGCCCCGTGCCGATCAGCAAACCGCAGATCAGACCCAGCGGCGTCGTATGTGCGAAGCGATCGATCAGCCAGCCGAAGCCGGCGCCACCGAGTACGCCCCCAACCACTTCGCCGAGGAAGCGGTAACCCTGGCCCACGGCGAGCCGAGCCACGGGGCTCGACTTGCGGGTGCGTTCGGCCTCGAACGCATCCAACCGCGCCTGGAGGCTGTGCGGAGCCTCGCGGGGCGGTTCGTCCGACTTCGGCATGGCGTCGTAAGGCCTCTTCGACCGCGACGACGCCGCCGCAGTGGGGGCTTTAGGTCGCGCGGAACCTATAGACGCGGTTGCAGTGCGTCAAGGCTGGGTGGGCGTTCTTTAAGCCATTGTATTATAACGTTGTTTTTCAGGGCGCGGCGGCGTCGATGTGCGGAAGCGGATTCCCACTCGGCTACCGTGGCCTGTAAGCGCCCCTACCCTTGAACGTCATCGCCGGGCTCGTCCCGACGACCCAAGACCACCGAGATCGGAGGCTGGCTGGCAGGCGTCGTGTTCATGGATCCCCGGCATTCCGCGCTGCGCGCTGCAGCCGAGGATGACGTTCATGAAAGAGGAAGCGCCTACCTCATTGCGCCGCCATCGCCTCGGCCTGGCGCAGGTCGACGGAGACCAGCTGGGAGACGCCGCGCTCGGCCATGGTGACGCCGAACAGCCGGTCCATGCGGGCCATGGTCACCGGGTTGTGGGTGATGGCGATGAAACGGGTCTCGGTGCGGTTGCGCATCTCGTCGAGCAGGTTGCAGAACCGCTCGACGTTGGCGTCATCGAGCGGGGCGTCCACCTCGTCCAGCACGCAGACCGGCGCGGGGTTGGCCAGGAACACCGCGAAGATCAGGGCCGCGGCGGTCAGCGCCTGCTCGCCGCCGCTCATCAGGCTCATGGTGGTCAGCCGCTTGCCGGGCGGGCAGGCGAAGATCTCCAGGCCCGCCTCCAGCGGGTCGTCGGACTCCACCAGCCGCAGCTCGGCCTGGCCGCCCTGGAACAGCGCGTCGAACAGCGCCTTGAAGTGGCCGTTGATCACCTCGAACGCGGCCAGCAGGCGCTCGCGGCCCTCGCCGTTCAGCTCGTCGATCCCCTGGCGCAGGCGGGCGATGGCGCCGGTGAGGTCGGCCCGCTCGGTCAGCAGGGCCTGCAGGCGGCCGGAGACCTCGCCCGCCTCGTCCTCGGCGCGCAGGTTGACCGGGCCGATGGCGTCGCGCTGGCGCTCCAGGTTGTAGAGGTGGGCCTCGACGCCGCCGGCCTCGGCGGGGATGGCGACCGCCTCCTCGGCCAGGCGCCGGCGCAGCTCCTCGGGCTCCAGGCGCGCGGTCTCGCGCAGCTGGGCGGTGATCTCGGCCAGCCGCTCGCGGGCGGCCTCCAGCCGGGCGGCGACGCTGGCGCGGCGCTCGCGCGTCTCGGCGGCGGTGGCGGCGGCGGCGCGCAGCGACCGGTCGGCGCCGGCCCGCCCGGCCTCGGCGGCGGTCAGGGCGTCGTTGGACTTTGCCCGGCGGGCCTCGGCGGCGGACAGTTCGTCGAGCAGCTTCGTGCGGCGGTCGTCCAGGGTGGCCGGCAGGGCGTGGACGCGGTCCAGCTCGGACTGCGCCGTCGCGCGGTCCCGGGCGAGGGTCTCCAGCCGCCTGGACGCCGCGGCGGCGCGGCGGTTCCAGTCGTCGCGGTCGCGGATGAGGTTGGCCAGCCGGCGGGCGCGGCCGTCGCGTTCGCGCACCTCGACGTCGAGCGCCGCGCGGGCGGCGGCGGCGGCCTCCCGGGCAGGGCCGGCGCCGGCGCGCGCCGCGGCCAGGCGGGCCGGCAGGTCCCCGACCTCGGGGGCGACGCCGGCGTCCCCGACCGCCACCCGCAGGATCGCCTCGGCGTCCTCCAGCTCCGTCTCGAAGCGGCGGATGACATCGTCCAGCGACTGGGCATGGGCCTCGCGGCGGGCCGCGTCGCGGTCGAGGCGCTCCAGGCCGGCGCGGGCGGCGGCGGCGCGCTGCTCGGCGGCGGGCGCGGCGCGGCGTGCGGTCTTCAGCGCCTCCTCGGCGGCGGAAACCTGCGCGGCGGCGGCCGTCCGGGCCTCGCGGTCCCACCGGGCGCGAGGCTCGAGCTTCTCGATCTCGGATTCCACCTCGGCGAGGCGGGTCTTCTGCTCCAGGCGCATGGCGGCCGGGCGCGGGGCCTCGGCGCGCGAGGTGAAGCCGTCCCAGCGCCAGAGGTCGCCTTCGCGCGACACCAGCCGCGCGCCGGGGGGCAGGGCGGACTGCAGGCGGGCGCCGTCGGCCCGGTCCACCAGGGCGGTGAAAGCCAGGCGGGCGGCCAGGGCCGGCGGCGCCTTGACCAGCGGCGCCAGCGGGGCGGCGCCGTCCGGCCAGCCGGGGGCCGCGGCGTCGCGGCCGCCCCAGAAGGCCGGGGCCTTGGGGTCGAGCGCCGCCTCCAGGTCGTCGCCCAGGGCCGCGGCCAGCGCCTTTTCGTAGCCGCGGTCGGGGGACACTTCGTCCAGGGCCGGCGCGAAGCCGCCGCGGCGCTGCTGGGCGACCAGCTGGGCCAGCGCCCGGGCCTCGGCGGTCAGGCGGGTGAGCTGGTCCTCCAGCTTGCGGGCGGCCTCGCGGGCGGCGACCTCGGCCTTGGCGGCGGCGGCGCGGACCTCCTCGGCGTCGTCCAGGGCCTGGCGGGCGGCGGCGAGGCCGGCGTCCGCGGCCGCCAGCCCGGTGCGGGCCTGGGCGAGCTGCGGGTTCTCGGCGGGACCCAGCCGGGTCCGTTCCTGGCGGGCCTGGTCGAGGGCGCGGCGGGTGCGGGCGACCCGGACCTGCGCCTCCTCCACCCGCGCGGCGGCGGCGCGGCGGCGGGCTTCCTCGGCGGCGCCCTGGCTGGCCAGGGCCTCGACCTCGGACTCGGCGGCGGCGCGGGCGTCCTCGGCCGCCCGGGCGGCGGCTTCCAGCTCAGGAATGCGGGCCGGCGCCGCGGCGATGGCGGCTTCCAGGGCGGCCAGGTCGCCGGCGAGGTTCTTCAGCGCCGCCTGGGCGTCCTCGACGATCTGGCCCTCGCGGGCGCGGTCGGCGTCGAGGCGGCCGCGCTCGGCGGTGAGCCGTTCGACCTCGGCGGCCAGGGCCTCGCCCTCGCGGTCCAGGCGGTCCTTGTCGATGGCCAGCTTGTGCAGCACGGCCGCGGCGATGGTCTCGGCCTCGCGCAGCGGCTTGATGGCCTGTTCGGCGTCGGCGGCGCGGGTGGTGGCGGCGGCGGCGGCGCGGGCGGCTTCCTCGACGGCGCGGCCGCCTTCCTCAGCCTCCGCGGTCAGGCGCTCGCCGGCCTGGCTGGCCTCGGCCCAGCGGGCGAACAGCAACGCGCCCTGCAGGGCGCGGACCTCGGCGGAAAGCTTGCGGTAGCGCTCGGCCTGGCGGGCCTCGCGCTTCAGGCGCCCGAGGTTGGCGTCCAGCTCGCGGGTGACGTCGTCCAGCCGGGCGAGGTTGGCCTCGGCGGCACGCAGGCGCAGCTCGGCCTCGTGGCGGCGGGAGTGCAGGCCGGAGACCCCCGCCGCCTCCTCCAGCACCATGCGCCGGTTCTGCGGCTTGGCGGAGATCAGCTCGGAGATCTGTCCCTGGCGCACCAGGGCCGGGGAGTTGGAGCCGGTGGAGGCGTCGGCGAACAGCAGCTGGACGTCGCGGGCGCGGACCTCGCGGCCGTTGATGCGGTAGGTGGAGCCGGCGCCCTTGTCGATGCGGCGCACCACCTCCAGCACCGGCTCGGCGTTGAAGGCCGCCGGCGCCTTGCGGTCGGCGTTGTCGATGGTCAGCGACACCTCGGCGTGGTTGCGCGAGGGCCGCCCGGATGAGCCTGCGAAGATCACGTCGTCCATGCCGCCGGCCCGCATGGCCTTGGCGGAATTGGCGCCCATCACCCAGCGCAGGGCCTCGAGGATGTTGGACTTGCCGCAGCCGTTCGGGCCGACGACGCCCGTGACCCCGGGCTCGATCCGGAACTCGGTCGGATCGACGAAGGACTTGAAGCCCGCGATCTTGAGGCGCTGGAAATGCACCGCGGCGCTCGGGCCTCCCTATTTCGAGGCTTCGGCCACGGCCGCGTCGAGCTCGGCCATGGTGATCTCGCCCTCCTTCACCTTCTTGCCGTTGAGCTCGAAGGTGGGGGTGGCGTTGATCTTCTCGTCGCGGACGGCCTTCTCGACCCGGTCGTTCAGCGCCTTCAGCGCCGCCTCGTCGGAGACGCAGGCGTCGAAGGCCTGCTCGGTCATGCCCATCGACTGGGCGATACGCAGCAGGACGCCGCGGTAGTCCTGGGTCTGGGCCATTTCCTGCTGGTTGTGGAATACGGCGTCGACGGCCGGAAAGTATTTGTCCTTGCCTGCGCAGCGGGCCATCAGGAAGGCGGCGGCGGCCACCTGGTTCGGCGGGGTCAGGAACTCGCGGAACGTGTAGTGGACCTTGCCGGTGTCGATGTATTTCTTCTTGAACTGCGGGAACACGTCGTTGTTGAAGCGCGCGCAGTGCGGGCAGGTGGCCGAGGCGTACTCCACCATCTTCACCTTGGCGGCCGGATCGCCCATCGTCATGTCGGCGGTGGAGGCCTGGCCCGCGCCGCCCGGCTTCGAGCAGCCGGCCAGGGCCAGGCTCGCCAGCGTGGCCAGGATCAGCAGGCGGCGGGTGGACTGCAACATGTAGGGTCCTTTGGTCGGTCCGATCAGGGAGTAGAGCGCGATTCCCTGCGCTTGGCCGCAGGAACGGCGCGCCGGGAGTCGAAGTCAACGCCGCGGCGTTGTCGCAGGGCCCGGGCCTCGGAGCGCGGCGTCGACCGCCGCCGTGAGGTCGGCGTAGGCCCAGTTGCCCTCGTGCGCCTTCCTGCCGTCGAGGAAGAAGGTGGGCGTGCTTTCGACCCCGTCGCGGTCCACCGCCTGCTGCACCCGGGCGTTCATCGCCGCCAGCGCCGCCTTGTCGGAGACGCAGGCCTCGGCCTGCGCCTTGCCGAGGCCGGCCGCCTGGGCCACGGCGAGCAGCCCGCCGGGATGGAAGAGTTCCTCCTGGCGGCGGAACACCAGGTCGAGGGTGGGGAAGTAGCGCGCCGGCCCCCGGCAGCGGGCGATCAGGAAGCCGGCGGCCGCCACCTCCTCCGGCGGCGTCAGCATCTCCTTCAGGGTGTAGTGCACCTTGCCGGTGTCGATGTAGGCCTTGCGGAAAGGGCCGAAGACCTCGTTGTTGAACGCCGCGCAGTGCGGGCAGCTCGCCGAGGCGTATTCCACCAGCTTCACCTTCGCCGAGGGGCGGCCCAGGCTGACGTCGCCCTGGGCCATGGCCGTGGCGGCGTGCGCGGCGGGGGCGAGCGCCAGGCCGGCGGCGGCGGCCAGGACGAAGCGGCGGTCGGGCGGGATCATCGGCGGGTCGGGTCCTCGGTGCGGCGCAGCACGTTGCGGCCGAGCTCGGTCAGGGCGGTCTTCAGCGGGCCGTCCGGCGCGGCGGCAAGGCCCCGGGCCAGCTCGGCCTCGCGGGCGGCGTCGAGCGGCGGCAGCCGGCGTCGGACCGGGTGGCGCGCGGCGGCGGCCTCGCCCGGATTGCGCAAGGGGCCCTGGACGATCCGCAGCCGGTCGACGGCGCCCGCGCCCAAAAACAGGTTCACCCGCGCCAGGATCTGCGGCTGCTGGTGCTGGATCAGGGCCGCGGCGGGGCCGGCCACGCGGATCTCCAGCGCCGCCGGGCCGCCGGCGCGAGGCCTGGTCAGCTTCACCGGCTCGGTGCGCCGGGCGATGTCGGGGCCGACGATCTCGCGCCAGCGGGCCTGCAGCGCGCCCGGCCCCTGGCCGAAGCGGGCGTCCAACTCCTTTACGAAGCCGTTGAGCGCACGGCCGGCCGGGGGCGGCGGGCGGCGCTGCGGGCGCGTGCGCTTGCGCGCCAGGATGTCGATCGCTTCGGCCGGGGTGGGCAGGGGGCGGCGCATGGCGGCATCATAACGCGGTTGGCGGCGGTGCGAAGGCCGGGAGTCCTTGAGACCCACGCGGGCGATTCCAACGCCGGCCCTTACGTCGGTAAACACTTTTCCAGGGTGGCGGACAACACCCCTGAGTTTTCTGAAATCATATTTGAATCAACAGGTTGTATGGACTCCGAGGTGTTGCCGGGCGCTGAACCGGTAAACACCCTGGGATGTCGGCCGGTAAACACTTTGCAAGGCTCCGCCACACGCGGACGCCGCAGGCGGGCCGCTCGGAGAGCGTAGTCCAGGCGGCGCCTCACGACAAGAACATAGTGAGAACATTTGGCCAAGAACCCTTCCCCCTGATGGGCCGGACGAGGCCGCCTTGCCGCGGCGCCGGCGACCACTCCCTAGCCGCCATCCCCTCCGGCGCGCTATGCACCCTCCGTGACCCCCGACCGACTCCGCGCCCGCCTGCTGGGCTGGTACGACGCCCATGCCCGCGACCTGCCCTGGCGTGTAGGGCCGGCGGACGGCGCCACGGGCGTGCGGGCCGATCCCTACCGGGTGTGGCTGTCGGAGGTGATGCTGCAGCAGACCACGACGCCGCACGCCGCGCCGTACTTCCTCACCTTCACACGCCGGTGGCCGACGGTCTCGGACCTGGCGGCGGCGGCGGACGGGGACGTGATGGCCGCCTGGGCGGGGCTGGGCTACTACGCCCGCGCCCGCAACCTGCTGGCCTGCGCCCGGGCGGTGGCGTCGGCGCACGGGGGCGTGTTTCCGGACAGCGAGGAGGCCTTGCGCGCCCTGCCGGGGCTGGGGCCCTACACCGCCGCCGCGGTGGCGGCGATCGCCTTCGACCGGCCGGCCAACGTGGTGGACGGCAACGTCGAGCGTGTCATGGCGCGGCTGTTCGCGGTGGAGGCGCCGCTGCCGGACGCCAAGCCGGAGCTGAAGCGGCTGGCCGGCGCGCTGGTGCGCGACGAGCGGCCCGGCGACTGGGCCCAGGCGCTGATGGACCTGGGGGCCACGGTCTGCCGGCCGAAGGCGCCGCTTTGCGACCGTTGCCCGGTCCCGGATTCCTGCGCGGCCCTGGCGACCGGCGCGCCGGAGGGCTTTCCCCGCAAGACCGCCAAGGCGGAGCGGCCGCACCGTTTCGGCGCAGCCTATGTGCTGACCCGCGGGGACGCGGTGGCGCTGGTGCGCCGGCCCCCCCGGGGGCTGCTGGGCGGCATGCTGGCCCTGCCCACCAGCGACTGGCGCGCCACGCGCTGGAGCGACGCCGAGGCGCTGGCCGCCGCGCCCGCGCCGGCCGCCTGGCGCCCGGCCGGGGAGGTGGAGCACGGCTTCACCCACTTCACCCTGACCCTGCAGCTCTACCGCGCCGAGGGCGAGATGGCCGACGCCGTCTGGACGCCGCGGTCCGGACTGGGCGCGCTGCCCAGCGTGTTCCTGAAGGCCGCGCGGGAAGGGCTGGACCGGCTGCTGTAGGATTTGCGGGAGCGGAGGCAGGCTTCGCGCTAAGCCGGGATGGCGGAGCGGACCTTGGCGCGCAGGGTGTCGATGCTGGCCAGGCCCTGGTCGGTCTTGAAGTGCCAGTAGGTCCAGCCGTTGCAGGCGGGCGCGTCCTGCAGCAGGGCGCCGACCTTGTGGATCGAGCCGGCCAGGTCGCCCACCACCAGGCTGCCGTCGGCGCGGACGCGGGCAGCGTGCTTGCCCGTGGCGCAATAGAGCATGTCGCCGGGACGCAGGAGGCCCGCCTCGACGATCTGGCCGAAGGGAATGCGCGGCTCGGAGCGCTTGGAGCCGGTGATCTCCAGCTCGGCGGCGGTGGCGGGCTGGACCTGGGCGATGCGCGCCTTGGCGATCGCCGCATAGGTCTTGTCGCGCTCGATACCGACATAGCGCCGGCCGAGGCGCTTGGCCGCGGCGCCGGTGGTGCCGGTGCCGAAGAACGGGTCGAGGACGATATCGCCGGGCCGGGTGGAGGCCAGGATCACCCGGTGCAGCAGGGCCTCGGGCTTCTGGGTGGGGTGGGCCTTGGCGCCGCTCCCGTCTTTCAGCCGCTCCTCGCCGGTGCACAGCGGGATGGTCCAGTCGGAGCGCATCTGCAGGTCGTCGTTGGCCACCTTCATGGCGTCGTAGTTGAAGGTGTAGCGCTTGGCGCCCTGGCTTTTGGCGGCCCAGATCAGGGTCTCGTGGGCGTTGGTGAAACGGGCGCCCTTGAAGTTCGGCATCGGGTTGGTCTTGCGCCAGATCACGTCGTTGAGGATCCAGAAGCCCAGGTCCTGCAGCGCCGCGCCGACGCGGAAGACGTTGTGGTAGCTGCCGATCACCCACAGCGCGCCGTCGTCCTTCAGCACCCGGCGGCACTCGCCCATCCAGGCCCGCGTGAAGGCGTCATAGGCCGCGAAGCTGTCGAACCGGTCCCAGTCGTCGTCGACGG
Organism: Phenylobacterium sp.; assembly: GCF_036502675.1. Taxonomy (GTDB): domain Bacteria; phylum Pseudomonadota; class Alphaproteobacteria; order Caulobacterales; family Caulobacteraceae; genus Phenylobacterium. Next base: position 34,420 of record NZ_DASXYF010000144.1, on the reverse strand, counting down.
CGTCGACCTTGGAATTGTCGGGGCGCAAGAGGTCGCCGCCGAGCTGGAGGTTGTAGGGCGGGTCGGCGAACACCAGGTCGACGGACCGGTCGGGGAGCGTCTTCAGCACCTCGAGGCAGTCGCCCTGGATGATCGTGTCGGCCTGCAAACCCATCTTCGCGCCCCGGCTGGTGGAGGCGGAATCCTGGGCGCGGCATGGTTTCGGGACGGCTAAGGAACGTGGTTAGCGGGGGGTTAAGCCTCGTCGAAGGCCAGGTCGCCCTGGAGGGCGTCCCCGAAGGCCCGCATCGGGTCGCGGCCCATCAGGGCCAGGCGGACCGGTCCCCAGGACATCCGATGGATCTCGCAGGGGCCCAGCGCCAGCAGCGCCCTGGCGTGGATCGGGGCGCGGTAGCCCTTGTGGGACGCGAAGCCGTAGCCGGGATAGGCCTGGTCCATCTCGGCCATCAGCCGGTCGCGGGCCACCTTGGCCAGGATGGAGGCCGCGGCGATGGACTTGGACTTGCCGTCGCCGCCGACCACCGTCTGCACCGCGCAGGGCAGGAGGAAGCGGTAGGCGCCGTCCACCAGGGCGTGGACCGGCTGCACCGCCAGCGCCTCGACGGCGCGGCGCATGGCCAGGCCGGTGGCGTGCAGGATGTTGAGCTCGGCGATCTCCTGCACCGAGGCGAAGCCCACGCCCCAGGCGACGGCCGTGGCCTTGATCTCGATCTCCAGCGCCTCGCGGGTCCGGGCCGAGAGCTTCTTGGAATCGTCCAGCCCCTTGGGCGTGCGCCGCGGGTGGAGGATCACCGCGCCGGCGCTCACCGGTCCGGCCCAGGGCCCGCGGCCGGCCTCGTCCACCCCGCAGACCGGCGCAGGGCAGGCCTTCTCCAGGCGCATGTGCGGACCGGCGGCTCTCGGCATCAGGCCCCCATACGGCGGATCGGCTCGTGGCGGAAGCAGGAGGTCACATGGTCGTTGACCAGGCCCACCGCCTGCATCCAGGCGTAGACGATCACCGGGCCCACGAACTTGAAGCCCTTGGCCTTCAGCGCCCTGGACATCTCCGCCGCCAGCGGCGTCTGGGCGGGCACGTCGCCAACCCCGGCCCTGGCGCCCTGGATCGGCTTGCCGTCGGTGAAGGCCCAGCAGAACCGGGCGAAGTCCTGGCCGGCGTCGCGCATGGCCAGGTAGGTGCGCGCCGAGGCGATAGCCGCGTCGATCTTGGCGTTGGAGCGCACGATGCCGGCGTCGGCCATCAGCCGCGCCCGGTCGGCCTCGCCGAAGCGGGCCACCTTCTCGGGGTCGAAGCCCGCGAAGGCGGCGCGGAAGGCCTCGCGCTTCCTGAGGATGGTGATCCAGGCGAGGCCGGCCTGGAAACCGTCCAGCACCAGCTTTTCCCAGAGCGCCCGGGCGTCGCGCTCCGGCACGCCCCATTCGGCGTCGTGGTAGGCCTCATAGAGCGGGTCGCCGGCCATGCCGCGCCAGCCGCAGCGAATCGGAGGGGAGCTCATGGGGTGGAGCATCGCGGGCGCGGGCGCGGGAGGCAAGTGAGCCGCATATTAGAATCCTTCTCCCGCAGGGGGGAGAAGGATCCGGGTTATGCCCGCATCCAGTCCGGGGTCTCGGCGCGCACCGGGCGGCCGTCGACGGTGAGGTCGGCGCCCGCGATGCGGTCGAGGCGCAGGAGGGCCATGGCGCGGCCGGCGACGCCGGTGAGCGCCTCGCCGGCCCGCAGGTTCCCCGCCAGAACCTCGGCGCCGGGGGCGGGCGGGGGGCCGTCGAAGGCGATGGGCAGCATGCGGTTCTTGATCTGGCCGCGGCGCTTCATGCGCGAGGTGGTCTCCTGGCCGACGAAGCAGCCCTTCTTGAAGTCGATCCCCGCCAGGAGGTCGAAGTCGGCCTCGATGGGGTAGGTCTTCTCGAAGCCCCAGTCGGCGGAGCCGGGCACGCCCAGCGCCAGGCGCCAGGCGTCGCAGGCGGCCTGGTCGCCCGTGGCGGCGTCCGGGGGCGCGTCCACGCCGTAGCCGCGCCAGCCGAGGGCCGGGAGGCGCGGGTCGGCGAACCAGCCGTCGGCGGGCGGCGGCGCGACGCCGGGGCCGAACAGCGCCGCGACGGGCGTGGAGTCGGGGGCGATCTCCACCCTGGCCCGCAGGCGGTGCAGGGCCAGGCGCTGGACCAGGGCGTCGCGGCGCGCAGCCTCCACGTCCAGCCAGGCGCCGTCTTCGCGGCCGATCACGAAGAGGTCGTAAAGCAATCGGCCCTGCGGGGTCAGCAACGCGCCGAAGCGCATCTCGCCGGGGCGCAGGCTTTCCACGTCCTGGGTGATCTGGCCCTGCAGGAAGCTTCGCCAATCGGGTCCGGACAGCCGGATCAGCGCCCGGCTCTGCAAGGCGGCGAAGGTGAGGGAAGCGCTCATGACCTGGAATTAGGCCTGCTTCGGCTGGAGCGCCAGCGCCGGGCCGCCTATAGAGGCGCGATGCCCAATGGATCCTTCCCGATTCTGTTCATTACGGCGACCCGCATCGGCGACGCGGTGCTGTCGTCGGGCCTGATCCGCAAGCTGCTGCAGGAGATCCCCCATGCGCGGTTCACCGTGGTGGCCGGGCCGGCCGCGGCGCCGCTGTTCGAGGAGATCCCGCACCTGGACGAGGTGATCGTCCTGGAGAAGGCCAAGGACCGCAGCCACTGGATCTCGCTGTGGAGCAAGGTCCGGCGCAAGGAGTGGGGACTGGTCGTCGACCTGCGCGGCTCGGCCATCTCGGGCTTCCTGCGCCGCAAGCGCCGGGCGGTGTTCCACCGGATCGCGGGGCCGCCGGTGCACAAGGTGATCGAGGCCTCGCGGGTGCTGAGGATCGCCGACGGCGTGGCCGCGCCCTACCTCTACGCCAGCGCGGAGACCGAGGCCCGGGCGGTGGAGCTGACCGCCGGCAAAGGCCCGATCCTGGCCCTGGCGCCGGCCGCCAACTGGATCGGCAAGACCTGGCCGCTGGAGCGTTTCGCCCAGACCGCCATCCAGCTGCTGGGCGAGGGCCAGCCGCTGGCCGGCGGGCGGCTGATGGTGCTGGGCGCTCCGGAAGACCACCATGTGATGGATTCCCTGCGCCACGTGGTGCTGAAGGGCCGTCTGATCGACCTGGTGGGCAAGGTCGACCTGCTCACCGCCCACGCCTGCCTGAAGCGGGCGGCGCTGTTCGTCGGCAACGACTCCGGCCTGATGCACCTGTCCGCCGCGGCGGGCGCGCCGACGCTGGGCCTGTTCGGGCCCTCGGACGAGCGGCTCTACGCCCCCTGGGGACAGGCGACGCGGGTGGTGCGGGGACCCCGGGAGTTCGAGCAGATCCGCCTTGGCGACCCGAATTTCAGCCAGGCGCTGTGCCACATGATGGACCTGACCGTCCCCACCGTGCTGGCGGCCGCCCGCGAACTCCTGGCCGCCAGCCAGCCCGCCGTGGAGCCCGCCGATGCCTGAGACCTTCGACCTGATCGTTAAAGGCGGCGAGGTGATCAACCACGCCGGCCGGGGTGCGGCCGACGTGGGCGTGCGGGACGGCAGGATCGTGGCGGTGGGCGACCTTGGCCAGGCTTCGGCCGGCGAGGTGTTCAACGCCACGGGGCTGACGGTGCTGCCCGGCATGATCGACACCCAGGTGCATTTCCGCGAGCCGGGCCTGGAGTGGAAGGAGGACCTGGAGAGCGGGTCGCGCGCCGCCGTGCTGGGCGGGGTGGTCGCGGTCTTCGAGATGCCCAACACCGAACCCACCACCACCGACGCGGACGCCCTGGCCGACAAGCTGGCCCGGGCCCGAGGGCGCATGCATTGCGACCACGCCTTCTACATGGGCGGCACCCATGAGAACGCGGCCTTCCTGGGCGAGCTGGAGCGGCTGCCCGGCTGTTGCGGGGTGAAGGTGTTCATGGGGGCGTCCACCGGCACCCTGCTGGTGCAGGACGACGAAGGCGTCGAGCAGGTGCTGCGGCACGTCAGCCGGCGGGCGGCCTTCCACTCCGAGGACGAATACCGCCTGGCCGAGCGTCGGGCGCTGGCCAGGACCGGCGACTGGACCAGCCACGAGGAGGTGCGCGACGCGGTCTCCGCCATCCAGTCGACGCGGCGGCTGGTGCGGATCGCCAGCGAGCTCGGCAAGCGCATCCACGTGCTGCACGTGACCACCGCCGAGGAGATCGCCTTCCTGGCCGAGCACAAGGACGTGGCCAGCGTCGAGGTGACGCCGCAGCACCTGACGCTCACCGCGCCCGAGGCCTACGAGCGGCTGAAGGGCTTCGCCCAGATGAACCCGCCGATCCGCGGGGCGGCGCACCAGGCCGCGCTCTGGAAAGGGATCGCCAGCGGCGTCGCCGACGTGCTGGGCTCCGACCACGCGCCGCACACCCGCGAGGAGAAGGCCCGGCCCTACCCGGCCTCGCCCTCCGGCATGCCGGGGGTGCAGACGCTGGCGCCGGTGATGCTGACCCATGTGGCCGAGGGGCGGCTGACGCTGGAGCGGTTCGTGGACCTGACCAGCCACGGGGCGCAGCGGGTGTTCGGCCTGGCCGACAAGGGCCGGCTGGCGGCGGGCTACGACGCGGACCTGACGGTGGTCGACCTGAAGGCCCGGCGGGTCATAGGCCATCAGGCGATGGCGACGCGGGCCGGCTGGACGCCCTTCGACGGCTTCGAGGCCAAGGGCTGGCCGGTGGCCACCATCGTCCGCGGCCGGGTGGTCATGCGCGACGACGAAGTGGTCGCGCCGCACCTGGGCGAGCCGGTGCGGTTCGGCGAGACGCTGGGAGGGTAGAAAGGGAGAGGTCGGAGCGGGGGCGTGGCCGCCGCGGTGACGGTGGACCGAGGTCGGAGCCAGCCGAACTCCACTTCATCTCCCTGCCAACACTCCAACCCCACCCTTCCCCCATCGAGGGGGAAGGGTTCTCCCGGGCGTCCGATCAGGTGTTGCCCTTCAGCTTGCAACCTCCGGCGAAGGCGCAGCCGGTGGCGCCGACCGCGGTGACCGGGCTGTCCTTGTATTCGATCATGTAGCCCTTGAAGCCGTCGGCGCAGGACACCTCCATCAGGAAGGTGCCCTTGGCGGTCTTGCCGGCCAGGCGGCTGTCCGACACCACGCAGGTCTTCTGGTCGAACTTGCGCAGGTCGGCGGTCAGGGCCGCGTTGCCGGACTCGGGCTTGTTGATGCCGCACTTGTATCCGGCGACCAGGGCGTGGCCGCAGTCGTAGACGACGCCCTTGCCGCCGCCTTCGAAGATGCCGATGCCGCCGCCGCCGCTCTTGCAGACCAGCTCGACCACGTCCTTGGCTCCCGTGGAGGGGAAGATCGCGTATTTGTCCACGTCGCAATCGGAGCCGGCCGCCTTGGCCAGGCGGGTGTAGAGGCCGGCCTGCGCGGTGGCGGCCTCGCGGGCGTCGGTCAGCGTGCAGCCGCCGAGGATGCCCATCGCCTTGGCGCAGTCCCAGGCCTGGGCCAGCGCGCCCTTGGAGACCTTGTATATGTAGCCCTTGCCGTCGGCGCAGGAGGTCTCGAAGAAGTCGGACTCGTCCTTGGTGGCGCCGACGTAGCGGCGATCCTTGACCACGCAGCCGTTCTTGGCGTCGGCGACATACTTGTCGACCACCGCCAGGCGGGCCTTCTTGTCCATCAAGGTGCACTTGATGTTGCCGTCGGTGTCGTCGAAGTTCAGGCAGTTCTGCGCCTCGCCGCCCTTGGCGATGTCGAACGGCGCGCTGGCGACGACCACATAGCCCGAACCTTCCTGGCAGGCGGCCTCGAAGTAGGTGTTGGTCTTGCTCTGGCCGATGCCGCGTATCTCGCTGGGCGTGCACTGGACGCCGAGCTTGGCGAACAGCGGGGCGATGTCGGCCTTGGGATCGGCGTTGCCGGGCAGCATGCAGGGCACGGCGGGCGGCTTGCCGGGGGCGGGCGGGGTGTTGGCCTCGATGCAGCTGAAGGCGGTGGGCGCGACGCCGGCGCCGCCCGAGACGATGAAGCCCGGGCCGGAGGCGCAGTCGACTTCATAGTAGCTGGTGGAGGTCTTGGCCTTCTTGTCCTCGGACTTGCCGATGAAGCGGGCGTCCGAGACCTGGCAGCTCAGCCCGGCCTGCTGGACCACGGCGGGAGCCTCGGCCATGCCCTGCTTGCGGGCGGCCGCGGGGATGTCGGCCGCCTTCTTCGACGCGGACAGCACGGTCGCCGGCGCGAGCGCGGCGATGGCGAGGGCGATGGCCAGCCCAAATCCGATTGGCCTCATGGGTACGTCTCTCCTGGGGTTTCCTTTGCGCGGCACATAAGCGCCGGCAGGGGATTGGGGTCAAGCTGAGCGGTCGGGACGCGAAACAGGCGTTCGGCGGACGGATTTGGGGGGCGGATTGGGGGGTGCGACCTGACGGCTTCCTGAACGCCCTTCGCAGACCCCGATCGTCCCGGTAGGGTCAAGGGCGTGGCCGCGACCGGCCCGCAGAGCAGAAGGGCCCAGGCGTGCACGACGGGATCGAAACCAAGGACAAGGCCTCCCAGGCGCTCACCTATCCGTTCGAGCGCGGTCCGGCGGTCGGCGGCGAGGCGGTGGACATCGCCGCCGGGGTGAAGTGGATGCGGATGCCGCTGGGCGGGCCGCTGGGCTTCATCAACGTCTGGGCGATCGCCGAGCCGGGCGGCTGGGCCGTCGTCGACACCGGGGTGAGCAACCCGCAGACCATGGACGCCTGGCGCGCGGCCTTCGCCGGGCCGCTGAAGCGGCTGCCGGTGACGCGGGTGTTCGTCACCCACATGCACCCCGACCACATCGGCATGGCCGGCTGGCTGACGCGCAAGTTCGGCGTGCGGCTGTGGGTCACCCGCCAGGAGTACATGATGTGCCGCAGCCTGTCGGCGGACACCCTGCGCGAGCCGCCGCAGGACGCCATCCAGTTCTACCGCCACGCCGGCTGGGACGAGGAGGCGATCGAGAGCTACCGCGCCCGCTTCGGCGCCTTCGGCAAGGCGATCCACCCCCTGCCGGACAGCTTCCACCGGCTGCGCGACGGCGAGGAGGTCCGCATCGGCGACCATGTCTGGCGCGTGGTGATGGGCTCGGGCCATTCGCCGGAGCACGCCTGCCTGCACTGCCACGACCTGCAGGTGTTCATCACCGGCGACCAGGTGCTGCCGCGCATCTCCTCCAACGTCTCGGTGTTTCCCACCGAGCCGGACGGCGACCCCTTGTCGGAGTGGCTGACGTCGCTGGCGGGGATCAAGAGCCGGGTGGGCGACGAGGTGCTGGTGCTGCCGGCGCACAACGACCCGTTCTTCGGCCTGCACGCCAGGCTCGACCAGCTGATCGAGGGGCACGAGACCGGCCTGGCGCGGCTGCGCGAGCTGATCGCCGAGCCCAAGCGGGCGATCGACGTCTTCGGGGCGCTGTTCCGGCGCCCGATCGTGCCGGAGATCCTGGGCATGGCCACCGGCGAGAGCCTGGCGCACCTCAACTGCCTGGTGGCCCGCGGCCGGGCGGTGCGCGAGCCCGACGCGGAGGGCGTCGACTGGTACCGGGCGGCCTAGGGGTGGGCCTGGAGATCCGGCCGGCCGGGCCCGGCGACCTTGCCGTGGTCTACGGCTTCGTCCGCGCGCTGGCCGACTATGAGCACCTGCTGGACAAGGTGACCGCCACCGAGGCGGACCTCGGCCGCGACCTGTTCGGCCCGGCGCCCAGGGTGTTCGCCGACCTGGTGGAGATCGACGGCGCGCCAGCGGGGTTCGCCCTCTGGTACTACAGCTACTCGAGCTTCGTCGGCCGGCACGGGATCTACCTGGAAGACCTGTTCGTGGTCCCCGAGGCGCGGGGGCGCGGGGCGGGCAAGGCGCTGCTGCGGACCCTGGCGCGCCGGTGCGTGGCGGAGGGGCTGGGCCGGCTGGAGTGGGCGGTGCTGGACTGGAACGCGCCCTCCATCGCCTTCTACGACAGCCTGGGGGCGGCGGCGCTGGACGACTGGATCGTGCGCCGGCTGACCGGCGGGGCGCTGAAGGCGCTGGCCGGCGCCTGAGCCCTCTCTCCGCCCGCGATCACGGGCGGAGAGAGCCAGTCAGGACACCCGGGCCCCGTTCGCGCCGACGCTGTCCAGCGAGCAGAACTTGTCGGCCATTTTGGGCAGGGCTTCGGAGAGGATGGTCTCGACGCTCCAGCCCGAGGGCTTGCTGGCGCCGGCGATGGGGCGCGGCTGGGAATAGAGCGCGATGTCCTCGCCGGAGGCGGCGAAGATCTGGCCGGTGACGTGGGCCGCAGCAGGGCTGACCAGCGCCACCGCGAACCGGGCCGGCTGGTCGGGCCGGATGGCCTGGGCCAGGGCCTCGCGGCGCTTCATCCGCTCGGGGTCGGTCACCGGCATGCCCTGGACCAGGCGCGTCCAGGCCGTCGGCGCCAGGCAGTTGGAGCGGACGTTGTTGCGCGCTCCTTCCTGGGCCACGGTCCGCGCGAGGCCCACGATCCCCATCTTGGCCGCGGCGTAGTTGGTCTGGCCGACGTTGCCGTAGAGGCCGGAGGTGGAGGTGAAGAACATGTAGGCGCCGTCCTTCTGCTCGCGGAACAGCTCGATGGTCGCCCGGGCCACGTTGAACGAGCCGCGCAGGTGGACCTCGACCACCTTGTCCCAGTCCTCCTCCGACATCTTGTGGAACATGCCGTCGCGCAGGATGCCGGCGGGGTTGATCACCGCGTGCAGGCCGCCCAGCTCGCTCACCGCCTGCTCGACCATGCCCTGGACGGCGGCCAGGCTGGTGACGCTGTCGGAGTTGGAGATCGCCACGCCGCCGGCGGCGCGGATTTCCTCGGCCACTTTCTCGGCCGGGCCGGCGGAGCCTTCGTCGCCGCCGCGGGGCCCGCCGCCCAGGTCGTTCACCAGCACCTTGGCGCCTTCCTGCGCCGCGATCAGCGCGCAGTCGCGGCCGATGCCGTTGCCGCCGCCGGTGACCAGCACGACCTTGCCGGTGAGTGCGCCCATGATCCTCGATCTCCGTTTTCAGACCGGGACAGTTATTCGAGGCGGTCGGCCCTGCGCAAGGCCGGAAACAGCTGGGCCCAGAGGCCGGTGACCACCAGCGCCCCGACCCCGCCGAACAGCGCTCCGCCCACCGGGCCCAGCAGGCGCGCGGCCAGTCCGCTCTCGAACTCGCCGAGCTCGTTGGAAGCTCCGATAAACAGCGACGAGACCGCGCTCACCCGGCCGCGCATCTGGTCGGGGGTGATGATCTGCACCAGGGTCTGGCGCACGTAGACCGAGAGCATGTCGGCCCCGCCCAGCACGGCCAGCGCCGCCACCGAGAGCGGCAGCGCCCTGGAGAGTCCGAAGACGATGGTGGCGACGCCGAACAGGGCCACCCCCCAGAACATGATCGGGCCGGCATGGCGGCGGATCGGCCGGACGGCCAGGGCGACGGCGACGACGGCGGCGCCCATCGCCGGCCCGGCGCGCAGCAGGCCGAAGGCTTCCGGCCCGGCGTGCAGCACGTCGCGGGCGAACACCGGCAGCAGCGCGGTGGCGCCGCCCAGCAGCACGGCGAACAGGTCGAGGGAGATGGCGCCGAAGACGATCCTGTTCGACCAGACGTAGGCCAGGCCCTCCTTCATCAGCGCCCAGCGCGAGCCGGTCCCCGCCACCGGGCGGGTGTTGTCGCGGATCAGGAAGACCATGCCGGCGGCGACCGCGTAGAAGCCCGCGGCGGCGGCGAAGGAGACCGCCGGGGGGCCCCTCAGCAACAGGCCGCCCAGCGCCGGACCCAGGATGGAGCCGCCCTGCAAGGCCAGGGAGTTCCAGGCGATAGCGCGCGGCAGGAGCTCACGCGGCGCCAGCATCGGCCCCATGGCGCCGGACGCCGGGCCCATGAAGGCCCGCGAGGCCCCGAACAGCCCCGAAACCGCCAGCAGCAGCGGCAGGGTGGCGAAGTCGAACCCGACCGCGCAGGCCAGCAGGACGGCGGTGGCGATCTCGCCGGCGTAGCAGAGGAGCAGGATGGTGCGCCGGTCGTGGCGGTCCGCCGCCTCGCCGGCCGGCAGGGCCAGCAGGAACACCGGCACGAAGGCGGCCAGGCCGATCATGCCCACGTAGAAGGCCGAGACCTCGACGCTCATGGTCCGCCGCGCGACCGAATAGACGATCCAGCCCAGGGCGACGCTCTGGATCTGCACGCCCAGCGTCGCCGTCGCCCGCGAGGTCCAGAACAGCATGTAGCCCCGGCAGCGAAACAGGGCCGTGGCGGACAGGGATGAGGCCTCGGGCATCGGGCGGGCAACTTGGGGTGCGCCGGGTCCGGCCGCAACGCGCCGCGGGCCCCGGCTGCGCAAAAAAAGAAGCCTCCGCGCGGGGGGAGCGGAGGCTTCGAGGGGCGCCGGCGGGAGGGGGGAGGGGGCCGGCGGGTCTGTGGGGCCGGGCTCAGGTCCCGGCGGCGAGGCGGATCATGCGGCGGTCCAGGGGCTGTCGTCGGACATGGCGCAACCCTAGGGCACGGATCGGTCGCCGTGAAGTTGCAATACTGGGCCGTGGCGTGCGCACCGGTTGCGCGGCGCCGTGCAACCCGTTGCATGGCGACAAGGCGTTGACCTCGCGCGCGGGGAGCCCTATTCGCGCTCGCTTCCGGTTGCGAGACCCCCGGGGAGCTCAGATGCGACGATTGCGATCCCGCGAGCGCCGACGCCTCGCCTGAACCCCCCGCCGCCCCGGGCGTTCCCGCCGGGCGGCGGGCCCGTCGCCTTCGAGACCGTACCCGCATGACCGCCCAGCCGCTCCGGCAGCCCGCGCTGCTCCTTCAGTCCGAACGCCCGCAGGACGCCGTCGGCGTGGAGGCGCTGATCGACCGCGCCTTCGGCCCCGGCCGCTTCACCAAGGTGTCGGAGCGGGTGCGGGAGTTCGCCGCCTTCCGGCCCGACCTGTCGTTCTGCGCCCGGCGCGACGGACGGCTGATCGGGGTGGTGCGCCAGCACCTGGTCCGCGTCGGCGACCGGGCGGCGGTGTTCCTGGGCCCGCTGGCGGTGGACGAGGCCGAGCGCAAGTCGGGGGCGGGGATCGCGCTGGTGGAGCGGGCGTGCGAAGCCGCGTCGGCGGCGGGCTACCAGGCGGTGCTGCTGGTGGGCGACCTGGGCTTCTTCCGGCGCGCCGGGTTCGCGACGGCGCCGGGGATCGTGATGCCGGGCCCGGTGGACCCGCGGCGGGTGCTGGCCAGGGCGCCGGCGGCGGGCGAGGGGCTTGCGGGGGTGGTGCGGGCGCCGGAAGGGTGAGCCGGCCCGGCCGGGGATGACGCTGGACCCCGGAGGAGGGAGGCGGTTGACTGTCCGACCTCGAAGGAGTGGGGATTGGAGAGATGACTGCGCCTGACGCTCCCTGGTCGGTGGCGTGGAGCGGCGAGCAAGCCTTCCGGCTGCAGCCGTCGCAGGACTTCCCGGGCATGATGGAACTCGACCAGAAGCAGGCGCCGGGGGTCGGGGAACCGCTTTTCGCGGCGGTGCATGTCACCCGCCAGCGGCGGGGTATGGTCGACCTGCTTTGTCACGTCTGCGGAAAGCCGACGACACGGCACGACCGCTACATGTTCCCCGCCGCGTCCGGCGGATTGGTCACGTTGCAGGACGGGACGCAGCAGTACGGGTGCAACGTGCCGCCGATGCACCGCGCCTGCACGACCCGGGCCCTGCGGGATTGTCCCCATCTGGCGAAGGTGAGGGAGCGCCCGCTTCGTTGCTCGGGCGACGAGGGGCGGCTGATCCACCGCACGGATGTGACGCCCGGTCTGGAGGCGCTCGCCCGCACCCTGCCGCGCGACGTCGACATCGTCTTCTCCTGCTACCGCCTCTACGGTCCCGAGTTCACGCGCCGGGTGACGGCCGCGCGCGACGACTGGGACCGGACGGTGCGGTCGCGCCGGGCGCCGTCGATCTAAAGCACGATGACTTCAGGCGGAATCGCCGCTCAAAACCCGCTCGCCCCGGCCCCCGGGTCCGGCCGGCGGCCCAGGACCCAGGCCACACCTCAAACCTAGCCGGAAACTGTCTGCGATGTAGCTGGACCAAAATGTCAGCGATATTCCGGGTTGCGCACCCTCCACCACCGGCTCTTCGGCCGGCGGTCCTCTGCGGGACAGGGGAGGAACGGGCGCCGTCGCCCTTAAGTCAGCGCCCCCTGGCCTGCCGGCCAAAGGCGGCGTACCGTCGGTCGTTCAGGATGCTGGAGGAGGTCGGACGATGACGCCTTGGGAGCTGAAGGGCCGCGAGCTCGTCAACTGTACCTGCGAATACGGCTGCAACTGCCAGTTCAACGCCCTGCCCGACAAGGGGCATTGCCACGCGGTGGCCGGCATCGTCATCGACGAGGGGCGGTTCGGGGACACCTCCCTCGACGGCCTGAAGATCGCGGCGATCTTCAAATGGCCCGGGCCGATCCACGAAGGAAACGGCGAGGCCCTGGCCTTCGTGGACCAGCGGGCGGATGCGGCCCAGCGCGAGGCCCTGCTGCGGATCATGACCGGCCAGGACACGGCGCCGTTCGCCACCATGTTCGCGGTGTACGCCTCGACGGTCGCCACGATGCACGATCCCGTCTTCACCGATATCGACATCGACATCGACGTGGACGGACGCAAGGGCCGCGCCTTCGTGCAGAACTACTTCGAAATGACCGGCCGCCCGATCCGCAACCCGGTGACGGGCGCCGAGCAGCGCGCGCAGATCGTGCTGCCGGAGGGCTTCGAATACGAACTGGCGGAGATCGGCAGCGCGTCGAGCCGGACCGAGGGGCCGCTGCTGGTGCAGATCGACGACAAGTACGGGCAGTTCGCGCGGCTGCACCTGAACAACGACGGCCCGGTGCGTTCGCGGCCGGCGGCCGCGGCGGGAGCCGCGCGGGCCTGAGGTGGCGGACGCCGGCGACACGGCGGCGCTGGAGCGCCTGCTAAGGCGCGACCGGGCGATCACCGCGGCCGGGCTGGCCGTGCTCTGCGCGCTGGCGTGGCTGTATGTGGCGAGCGGCGCAGGGTTCGGCGCAAGCGCGCGAGACATGACGACGCTCTCGCTCTTCCCGCACAGGGCCGCCGAGGCCGCGCGCGCCATGCCCATGCCCGGAGCTCCGATGGAGGGCATGGCGATGGGGTCCGCGGCGGCGGGGCCGGCCGCCTGGAGCCCCGGCGTCTGGGCGCTGACCATCGCCATGTGGTGGACGATGATGGTGGCGATGATGGCGCCCAGCGCCGCCCCCACCATCCTGCTCTATGGCCGGGTGCACCGGCAGGCGCAGACGCGCGGCCAGGCGGCGGGCCTGGCGCCGAGCTGGGCGTTCGCGGCCGGCTACCTGCTCGTCTGGCTCGGCTTCTCGCTGGCGGCGGCGGGGCTGCACTGGGGGCTGGAGCGCGCGGGCCTGCTGCTGGCCGCGACGATGGGCTCCCGGAGCCGGTGGCTGTCCGGGGGCGTGCTGATCGCCGCGGGCCTCTACCAGCTCTCGCCGCTGCAGAACGTCTGCCTCAGCCATTGCCGCTCGCCCGCGGCGTTCCTCTCGCGCCACTGGCGGCCGGGCGCGGCGGGCGCCGTGCGGCTTGGGGTGCTGCACGGCGCCTACTGCGTCGGCTGCTGCTGGATGCTGATGGGGCTGCTGTTCGTGGGCGGGGTGATGAACCTGGCCTGGATCGCGGCGCTGACCCTGCTGGTGATGGCCGAAAAGCTGCTGCCGGGCGGGCGGTGGACCGTGCGGGCCGCCGGCGCGGTGATGCTGGCCTGGGGAGCGGTCACGCTGCTGGCATGACGCATGTGTGCTTGAGGCGCGGGGGCGGGGGCCCTACGTTCGCGCGCATGACGGATCAGACGGGCAAGGCGGGCCTCGAGGGGGTGATCGCCGCGGCGAAGACCCAGGCGCCCGGGCGCGGCCTGCCGCCGGTGCACCTGTGGCATCCCGAACATTGCGGCGACATCGACATCGTCATCCGCAAGGACGGGCTATGGTTCCACGAAGGCACGCCGATCGGGCGCGAGGCGCTGGTGCGGCTGTTCTCCACGGTGCTGCGCAAGGACCCGGACGGTTTCCACCTGGTGACGCCGGTGGAAAAGCTGAAGATCACCGTCGAGGACGCGCCGTTCATCGCCACCCGCATGGATCGGGAGGGCGAGGCGCTGACCTTCCTGACCAACGTCGGCGACGAGGTGCAGGCGGGGCCGGAGAACGGCATCCGGGTGGAGACGGACCCGGCCAGCGGCGAGCCCAGGCCCTACCTGCACGTGCGGCGGGGACTGGAGGCGCTGATCGCCCGGCCGGTGTTCTACGAACTGGTGGAGATGGCCGAGGAACGCCAGACCCCCGAGGGGCCGAGGCTGGGGGTGAGCTCCAACGGCGCCTGGTTCCCGGTGGGCCCGGCCGGGGCGCACCTGACGTGAGAGGCTCCCTGCCTGAACTGCGCGCCTGGATGGGCCAGCGGCTGGACCCGCTGGACGACGCCGAGCCGTCGGACGCGATGAATTCCGACTTCGACCTGAACCAGAACTGGCGGCCGGCCGACCCTGCGGCGCCCCTGACGCTGGCCGCGGTGCTGGTGCCGCTGGTGGAGCGGGCGGAGGGGGTGACGGTGCTCCTGACCCGCCGGTCGGACAGCCTGCGCAACCACACCGGCCAGATCGCCTTGCCGGGCGGGCGGCGCGATCCCGGCGAGACGCTGTGGCAGACGGCGCTGCGCGAGGCGGAGGAGGAGATCGGCCTGGACCGCGGCTTCGTCGACCTGGTGGGACTGTCGTCGCCCTACCGCACCGGGTCGAACTACCTGGTGACGCCGGTGGTGGGGTTCGTGCGGCCGGGCTTCACCCTGACGCCGAACCCCGGTGAGGTGGCGGACATCTTCGAGACGCCGTTCGGCTACCTGATGGACCCCGACAACTACGAGCAGCACGAATGGACCAACCCGCAGGGGGCGACCCGGCGGTTCTACGCCACCACCCACGAGGATCGCTACATCTGGGGGGCGACGGCGGGCATGCTGCGGGCGCTCTACGAGCGGCTCTACGGGTCAGCGGTTGCCTAGGACCCTCCTGGTCCGCGCCTGGCTGTTCCTGGCGCCCTTCGCGGTCTGGTTCCTGTGGCGCGCCTGGGCGGCGCGCAGCGGGCGGCCGATGGGCTCGACGCCCTGGTCGTGGCTGGCGGCGATCGGCGCGGTGCTGCTGGGCGGCTCGGTGATGGCCAGCGCGCTGTTCCGCACCGACAACCGCGGCGAGACCTACGTGCCCGGCGAGGTCGGCGCCGGCGGGGCGGTGAGCCCCGGCCGCTTCGTGCCCGCGGCCCGGCCGCCGCGATGAGCGAGAGCCGATGAGCGAGACCCTGGGGCGCCCCGCCTGGCTGACGGCGGCGAGGACGGCGGCGGTGTTCGACGCCCTGGAGGCGGCCGGCGGGCCGGGCTGCGCGCGGTTCGTGGGCGGCTGCGTGCGCAACGCGCTGCTGGGCCGCAAGGTGGACGACCTGGACATCGCCACGCCGCTGACGCCCGACATGGTGACGGCGGCGCTGCGGGCGGCGCGGCTGAAGGCCGTGCCCACCGGGGTCGAGCATGGAACGGTGACGGCTATCTCCGGCGGCAAGCCCTACGAGATCACCACCCTGCGCCGGGACGTGGAGACCGACGGTCGGCGCGCCGTGGTGGCCTTCACCGACGACTGGGGAGAGGACGCCGCGCGGCGGGACTTCACGCTGAACGCCCTTTACGCGGACCGGGACGGGACGGTGTTCGACCCCCTGGGTTCGGGTGAGGCCGACGCGCACGCCGGGCGGATCGTGTTCGTGGGCGATGCGGCCACGCGGATCCGCGAGGACTACCTGCGGATCCTGCGCTTCTTCCGCTTCACCGCCTGGTACGGGCGCGGCGTGCCCGACGCGGCGGCGGTGGCGGCCTGCGCGGCGCTGAAGGACGGGCTGGGGCGCCTGGCGGCGGAGCGGGTGAGCAAGGAGCTGCTCAAGCTGCTGGCCGCGGCGGACCCGCGGGCGGCGGTGGCGCTGATGGCGGAGACGGGGGTGATGGCGGAGGTCCTGCCGGAGGCGGCGGGGCTGGCGCGGTCCGAGGCGCTGGCGGCGCTGGGCGTCCGCGACCCGGAGCTGCGGCTGGCGGCGCTGCTGCCCGACGATCCGGCGGTTGCGGCGGCCGCCGCGCGGCGCCTGCGGCTCTCCAACGACCTGCGCGACCGGCTGGTTGCGGCGGCGGACGGCGCGGTTCCGCTGGACGCGGAGATGACCGCCGCCGAGGCGCGGCGGGCGCTTTATGCGCTGGGCGCGCGGACCGTGGCCGACCGCGCCTGGCTGGGGGCGGCGGCCGATCCCACGGCGGCGGCGGGATGGCGCAGGCTCGCAGCCCTGGCGCACGATTGGCGCAAGCCGAAGTTTCCCCTGAGCGGGGCGGACGTGGCGGCGCTGGGCGTGCGGCGGGGCCCGCGGGTGGGGGCGCTGCTGCGCGAGGCGGAAGCCTGGTGGGTGGAGAACGACTTTCCCGACGACCGGCTGGCGCTGCTGGCCCGGCTCAGGGCTGCGGCGGAGGCAAGGTGAAGCTGGGCATACTGGAGACCGGCTATCCGCCGCGGGAGCTGCAGCCCGCGTTCGGCGACTATCCCGGCATGTTCCGCGCCCTGCTGGGCGAGGACGCCTACGACTACACGACCTTCAAGGCCGCGGCCGGCGTGCTGCCGGCCGCGCCGGAGGCCTGCGACGCCTACCTGGTCACCGGCTCGCCCGCCGGGGTCTATGACGACCGGACGTGGATCGCGCCCCTGCTGGACTTCCTACGGGCGGCCAAGGGGCGGGCGGCGCTGGTGGGGATCTGCTTCGGCCACCAGGCGATGGCGCAGGCGTTCGGCGGCAAGGTGATCAAGTCGCCCCGGGGCTGGGGGACCGGGCTGCACGACTATGCGGTGGTGCGCCGGGCGGACTGGATGGACGCGGCGGCGAGCTTCCGCGTCTCGGCCTCGCACCAGGACCAGGTGGTGGTCCCGCCGCCGGACGCGGCGGTGCTGGCCGGCAGCGACTTCACGCCTTTCGGCATGCTGCAATACGCCGACCAGCCGGCGATCTCGCTGCAGCTGCACCCGGAGTTCGAGACCGGCTTCGCCAGGGCGCTGATCGACAACCGCAAGGGCTCCCCCTACGAGCGGGCGGCGGCGGACGCGGCGCTGGCCTCCTACGACGCGCCCGACGACCGGCTGCGGGTGGCCGGCTGGGTCCGGGCGTTCCTGGCGCAGTCCACCGTTGAACGCCGGAAAAGCTAAAGGTCGATCCCCCGGATTGAAGCGCCCCGAACCCCGCTCACCCCGGCGAGGGCCGGGACGGGCGGAGTTTGCGCCAGGTGACGCCGTTCAGGGCCACGCCGTCAGCGGCGGCATGGAGGAGAGGATCGACTCGACGTTGCCGCCGGTCTTCAGGCCGAACATCGTCCCGCGGTCGTAGAGCAGGTTGAACTCCACGTAGCGGCCGCGGCGGACCAGCTGCTCCTGGCGGTCGGCCTCGGTCCAGGGTTCGTCCATGCGGTGGCGGACGATCCTGGGGTAGACGTCCAGGAACGCCTCGCCCACGTCGCGGGTGAAGGCGAAGTCCTTCTCGAAGTCGCCGCTGTCGTGCCGGTCGTAGAAGATGCCGCCGACCCCGCGCGGCTCCTGGCGGTGGGGCAGGAAGAAATATTCGTCGCACCAGGCCCTGTAGCGTCCGTACCAGTCCGGGTCGTAGCGGTCGCATGCGCCCTGCAGCGCGGCGTGGAACAGCACCGCGTCATCGGCCTGCTGGCTGCGCTGCTCGTCCAGCATCGGGGTCAGGTCGGCCCCGCCGCCGAACCAGCTTTCGGCGGTGGAGAGGAAGCGGGTGTTCATGTGCACGGTGGGCACGCGCGGCGAACGCGGGTGGACGATCAGGCTGATGCTGGCCGAGACATAGGAAGGGTCCTTGTCCGCGCCCGGCATCTGGGCGGCCATCTCGGGGCTGAAGCGGCTGGCCGCGGACGAGGTGTGGACGGCGGCCTTCTCGATCAGCCGGCCCTTGAAGTGCCCGCCGACGCCGCCGCCGGTCCCGGTCTCGCGGGTCCACGGCCGCAGGTCGAAACGGCCGGACGGGCCGGGATAGAGATCCTGCGGCGCCTCGTCCTCCAGCCGCTCCAACGCCGCGACGACGCGCAACTGCAGGCTCTCGAACCATTGCTTCGCGCGAACGCGCCGCGCTTCGACTTCGGGTGGCAGGGTGCTCATGACGCCGTGGGCTTAGGAAATCCGTCCGTCTGACGCAACGCCTGCCCCAGGGCGAGCGCCGCCGCCGTGACGACGTTGAGGGACCGGGCGCCGGCGGCCAGCGGGATGAACAGGCGGGCGTGGGCGGCGGCGTGGACCTCGTCGGGGACCCCGGCGCTCTCGCGGCCGAACAGCAGCACGTCGTCCGGCAGGTATTCGAAGAACTGGAACGGGCTGGCCGCCCGGGTGGTGAACAGCACGATGCGGCGGCGCGCAACGGCGGCGGCGGCGCGGAAATCGTCCCAGCCCGCGTGGCGCGTCACCTGGGCGCGGGCGGCGTAATCCAGGCCTGCGCGGCGCACCGCGGCGTCGGACAACGGGAAGCCGCAAGGCTCGATGACCTCCACCGGAACGCTCAGGCAAGCGCCCAGTCGCAGGGCGGCGCCCAGGTTTTGCGGAATGTCCGGTTGAAAAAGCGCCAAACGCATTCTAAGCGATCCAGCCACGGGATCAGCCGGGGCAAACGACGAGTCGAGGGGGGTCCGTCTGCGCAATCAGCGTAGGGGGGTTTCCGCAAACGGACGTCGGCTGCAGCGTATAATTCCGAAACGGTGCTTTACCAGAGCCTCTGGTTAGGCCCAAAGGCGGGGCGGCCTTGTCATAAGGGCGTCGAAGGCCAGGGCGGGGTGTTCCCGTCTTCGCCGCAAACGAAGGGTAGCTTAAAGGTGGCCGACACCGTCGTGGGCGCAAATCCCGATCCACACGCCGCGGGCGACGACCCGAACCGGCGCGACTTCATACACATCGCAGCCTCGACCGCAGCCCTGGGCCTGGTGGGCGCGCTGGCCTGGCCGTTCATCGATCAGATGAACCCGGCGAGCGACACCCTGGCCTTGTCCTCCATCGAGTTCGACCTCGGAAAGGTCGAGGAGGGGCAGCAGGTCACGGTCAAGTTCCAGGGCAAGCCGCTGTTCGTGCGGCACCGGACGCCCAAGGAGATCGCCGAGGCGATCAAGGGCGACCACGCCCAGCTGCGCGATCCGCAGACCGACGAGGAGCGCCACAAGCCCGGCAAGGCCGAGTGGCTGATCCTGGTCGGCGTCTGCACCCATCTGGGCTGCGTGCCGACCTTCGGGGGCGGCGAGTACGGCGGCTGGTTCTGCCCATGCCACGGCTCGGTGTACGACACCTCCGGACGGATCCGGAAAGGGCCGGCGCCGAAGAACCTGGCGGTGCCGACCTACGCCTTCCTGTCCGACACCAAGGTCAAGGTGGGCTGACGATGAGCGGACACTCCCAATACGAGCCGAAAACCGGCTTCGAGCGCTGGCTCGACACGCGCCTGCCGATCGTGCGCTTCGGCGCCGACCTGCTGGACTTCCCGACGCCGAAGAACCTGAACTACTGGTGGACCTTCGGCGGCATCCTCTCGGTCTGCCTGCTGGTGCAGATCGTCACCGGCGTCGTGCTCGCCATGCACTACGTGCCGCACGTGGACCACGCCTTCAATTCCGTCGAGCGGATCATGCGCGACGTCAACTACGGCTGGCTGATCCGCTACATCCACGCCAACGGGGCCTCGATGTTCTTCATCGCGGTCTACATCCACATGTTCCGCGGCCTCTACTACGGCTCCTACAAGGCGCCGCGCGAGGTGCTGTGGATCCTGGGCTGCGTGATCTACCTGCTGATGATGGCCACGGCCTTCATGGGCTATGTGCTGCCCTGGGGCCAGATGAGCTTCCACGGCGCGGTGGTGATCACCAACCTGTTCGGCGCCCTGCCGGTGGTGGGCCACGCCATCACCACCTGGCTGTGGGGCGGGTTCGCGGTGGACGACCCCACGCTGAACCGCTTCTTCTCGCTGCACTATCTGCTGCCGTTCATGATTGCGGGCGTCGTCGGCCTGCACATCTGGGCGCTGCACGTCCCGGGCAACAACAACCCGATCGGCGTGAACGTGAAGTCCAAGGCCGACACCGTGCCCTTCCATCCGTACTACACGGTGAAGGACGGCTTCGCGGTCTCGGTGTTCCTGCTGATGTTCGCGACCTTCGTGTTCTATTTCCCCGACGTGCTGGGCCACGCCGACAACTACACCCCGGCCAACCCGCTGGTGACGCCGGCGCACATCGTGCCCGAATGGTACTTCCTGCCGTTCTACGCGATCCTGCGGGCGGTGCCGGACAAACTGACCGGCGTCATGCTGATGTTCGGCGCCATCGCCATGCTGTTCCTGCTGCCTTGGCTCGACACCTCGAAGGTGCGCTCCATGCGCTACCGTCCGACCGCCAGGCTCTACTATTTCATCTTCTTCCTGGCGTGCATCGTGCTGGGCTTCTGCGGCGCCCACCCGCCGGACGATCATGTGATCCCCGGCGTCAGCGGCTTCCAGCTGCTGGACTCCGACGTCAACTCCTTCGTCTGGCTCTCGCGGATCGCGGCCCTCTACTACTTCGGCTACTTCCTGGTGATCATCCCGGTCCTCGGCCTCACCGAAACCCCGCTGCCGGCGCCGGAATCGATCTCCGCCCCGGTGCTGTCGCATCCCGCCAAGGCGCCCGCGGGCGCTGCGGCTTCGCCTGAAAAGAGGGGTTGAGCCCAAGATGCTGCGCAAAGGTATCGCTCTCGCGGCGCTTGGCTTGGCCCTGGTCGCCGGTCCCGCCCTGGCGGAGACCAAGCACAAGGAGCCGGTGGACGTCTCCTGGAGCTCGGAGGGTCCGTTCGGCAAGGCCGACCAGGCCCAGCTCCAGCGGGGCTACAAGGTCTATCGGGAGGTCTGCTCGTCCTGCCACTCGATGAACCTGATGTACTTCCGCAACCTCGGGCAGAAGGGCGGGCCGTTCTACGACGCGAAGTACAAGAACCCGAACGACAATCCGTATGTGAAGGCGATCGCCAAGGACTACCAGATCGCCGACATCGACAGCGAGACCGGCGACGCCGTGCAGCGCCCCGGGACCTCGGCCGACAAGTTCCCGGCGCCGTTCCCCAACGAGCCGGCGGCCCGCGCGTCCAACGGCGGCGCCCTGCCGCCGGATCTGTCGGTGATCGTCAAGGCCCGGGAAGAGGGGCCCCGGTACGTCTATTCGATCCTCACCGGCTATCCGGCCAACCCGCCGGCCGGCCTCGAGGTCCCCGCGGGCAAGCACTACAACCCTTACTACCCGGGCGATCTGGGATCGGTCTGGAAGGGGAAGGGCAAGCCGCCGGAGGGCGGGCTGATCTCCATGCCGCCGCCGCTGGCGGACGGCAAGGTGACCTTCGACGACGGAAAGCCCTCGACCGTGAAGCAGGAAGCCAAGGACGTAGTGGCCTTCCTGATCTGGGCCTCGGAGCCCAAGGCCGAGGAGCGCAAGCAGTTCGGCCTGGGGGCGATGATCTACCTCCTGGTGTTCTCCGTGCTGCTCTGGTTCAGCTACCGGGCGATCTGGCGCAACGTTGCGCACTAGCTAGCCAGGGCACGATGATTTCAGGCGGAATCGCCCGCTCAAAACCCGCTCGCCCCGGCCACCGGGTCCGGCCGGCGGCCGGCCCGAGGACGAACTCCGAGGGCGTGACGGTGGGGGCGAGCCGACGCACTGCGCCAAGTCTACGCCCCCTCCGCCACCGGCTCTCCGGCCGGTGGTCCCCCGTCCTCTTCGGGACAGGGGAGGAAAAGGCGCCGTCGCCCTTAAGTTAGCGCCTACGGGCCTTCGCCGGGACGAGCGGAGGCGGATCAACCCAATTTCAACCCGCTCCAGCGGCGGCGAACCCCCCTCTCCCCCGATTCCGAGTGGAGAGGGGTGGACGCCTCACCGCCGCCGGGCGATCAGCAGGCGGCCGGCGGGGAAGTCGAAACGGAGGCGGTAGTGGGCGAGCACCGGCCCGCCGATCAGGCCGGCGGGGCCGTCCGCCTCGCCCTTCACGAGTCCCGTATCCACCTCCGGGTAGACGTCGCCGGCGAAGCTCAACGCCTGCAGCCGCGCGCGCCACACCCCGCCGGGGTAGAGCTCCTGCGGCTTGGCGGCCCCCGGCGCGGCGGCGAAGCGGTCGTCCAGCCGCAGGGACAGGCCGAGGCCGGTGGCCGGGGTGAAGTCGCCGGGCCAGGTCGCCACCCCGTCGGTGACGGCGGCGTGCACCACCGGCAGGCCGCCCGCCCAACCCATCTGGGCCTCGGCGGCCGGCGCGAAGCGGCGCGCCGTCGCCGCGGGACCGATCCACACCCGGCAGGGGCTGAAGCTCACGTCCACCACCTGGTCGCGCAGCACGTCAACCCCGATCACGCCGGCGATCGGCGTGGCGAGGAACACCGTGCGGGCGTCGAGGTCCACCACCGCCACCGGCTGGGCCGGCCGCAGCATGCCGGCCACCCGCACCTCGCCGGTGAGCGCCGTCTCCGAGAAGCCCGCGGCCTCCGCCTGGGTCTCGGCGAGCTGGGTCCGGGCCGTGCCGGTGTCGAAGATGTAGTCGCCGGCCACGCCCATCACTTCGGCGGGCACGATCACCACGCCCTGCTCGAACACGCAGGCGATCTCGGCGGCGCGCCCGGTGGCGGGCGCCACGGCGATGGCGGCGACGAGGGCGAGAGCGGCGGCGTTCACCGCCACAGCATAGCTCTCCTGCGCCATCCCTGCGACCGCGCCTTCGGGACGCCCCATTCCGCGGGCTAGGTCGGGACATGGCCTTCTCGCGCGCCTGGCTGAACTTCAAGCGGATGGAGGACATCACCGTCGTCGCGGCGGGGCTGATCTACACCGCCGCGGCGCTGAGGGCCTTCCAGCTGCTGCCAGGAAGCGCTGCCGAGGTGGCCCGCTGGACCTTGGGGTGGCCCAGCCTCTACCTGCTCGCGTCGGCCGTGGCGCCCCTGCTGATCGCGCCGGTGCGACGGGGATTGGCCCGCTACGTCTGGATGAGCTTCCGGGCGGGCTTCGGCCAGTCGCCGGGCTCGGTGCTGGCGGGGCTGGCCCTGTTGCTGGGGGCGGCGCTGCTGATCTACCGCGAGATGGGGACGGTCGCCCGGACCGGACGCTACCCGGCCAACATCTTCTCCGCCTACGCCGCCGGGATCGGCATCCTCATCGCCCAGGCGGTGCTGGTGCGGGCGCTGGAGCGGCGGCCCGAGGTGCGGGCGGAGATCGAGGAACGGTGAGGGGCGATCGCCGTCACATCTCCGCGCGCGGGCCGCTGGAGCGGGTGAAGAGCTGCAGGGTGCGCAGGCGGGCGAGGCGGGCGGCGTCGGCGTGATGGCCGCTGGGGGCCACGAAGGCGTGGCCCGCGTCGTAGAGGTGGATCGGCAGGTCGGGGTGGGCCGCGGCGATAGCCTCCACGTCCTGCGGCGGGATCAGTTCGTCGGCGCGGCCGAAGTGCAGGATCGTCGGAACCTGCGGCGCCTCGTCGGCGTAGCGCACGATGTGGCCGCCGTAGAAACAGGCGACGGCGGACAGTCCCCGGCAGCGGGCCGCAGCCAACCAGGCGGCGGTGCCGCCGAAGCAGAAGCCCAGCAGGAACACCGGCGGCTTCAGGGCGTCGATGGCCGCCTGCACGTCGTCCAGGCAGGCCGCGCCCCAGCCGGTGCGCTCGGCGTAGTCGTTGCGGACGGCCTGGGTCGCCGGATCGGTGTCGCGCGCTGGAAACCCGCGCTCAAAGCGGTCGAACAGGCTGGGGGCGAGAGTCTCGTAGCCGTCCTCGGCGAAGGCCTCGCAGAGCTCGCGGATATGCGGCGTCACGCCCCAGATGGCGTGCAGCACCACCAGGCCGCCGCGGCGGGCGTCGGGGACGGGGGCGTGATAGGCGGCGAAGGCGAAGCCGTCCCGGGCGTTCGCAAGCTGGATCGTCTCGCCCATTTCAACCTCCGGCGCTCTTGTTCGAGTCCGACCCACACCCGCTCACCCTGGCCACCGGCCGGACCCGGGGGCCGGGATGAGCGGGTCATTGGAAAGGTCGCGCCGCAGCCCGTCCAGTCTCAGACGTTGAAGCGGAAGTTCAGCACGTCGCCGTCCTGGACGACATACTCCTTGCCCTCCTGGCGGAACTTGCCGGCTTCGCGGGCGCCGGCCTCGCCCTTCAGGCGGACGTAGTCGTCGTAGGCGATGGTCTCGGCGCGGATGAAGCCCTTCTCGAAGTCGGTGTGGATCACGCCTGCCGCCTGCGGGGCGGTGTCGCCCTTGTGGATGGTCCAGGCGCGCGCCTCCTTGGGGCCGACGGTGAAGTAGGTCTGCAGGCCCAGCAGGTGGTAGGCCTCGCGGATCAGCTTGTTGAGGCCGGGCTCGGCGAGGCCGAGGGTCTCCAGGAACTCGCCGCGCTCCTCGGCGTCGAGCATGGCGATCTCGCTCTCGATCTGGGCGGAGATCACCACGCTGTCGGCGCCGTCGCGCGTGGCGCGCTCGGCGACCAGCCTGGACATCTCGTTGCCGTCCGCCGCCGAGGCCTCGTCGACGTTGGCGACATAGAGGGCGGGCTTGGAGGTCAGGAGCTGCAGCATCCGCCAGGCCTTTTCATCGTCCGGCGACACCGCAGCCTTGCGGGCCGGCCGGCCGGCGTTCAGCCCGGTCAGCGCCAGGTGCACGAGGCGCAGGGTCTGGACGCTGTCCTTGTCGCCGGTCTTGGCGCGCTTCTCCAGGTTGACCACCCGCTTCTCGAGGCTCTCCAGGTCGGCCAGCATCAGCTCGGTCTCGATGGTCTCCAGATCGGCGAGGGGATCCACCTTCCCTTCAACATGCGTGACGTCGTCGTCGAGGAAGCAGCGGGTGACGAAGGCCACGGCGTCGCAGTCGCGGATGTTGGCCAGGAACTGGTTGCCAAGGCCCTCGCCCTTGGAGGCGCCGCGCACCAGGCCGGCCACGTCGACGAAGTTGATCCGCGCCGGGATGATCTCCTTGGACGGGATGATGGCGGCCAGGGCCTCCAGCCTGGGCTCAGGCACGGCCACGTCGCCCACGTTGGGCTCGATGGTGCAGAACGGATAGTTGGCGGCCTGGGCCGCCGCCGTCTGGGTGAGCGCGTTGAACAGGGTCGACTTGCCGACGTTGGGCAGGCCGACGATGGCGACTTTCAGGGCCATGAGGTCCTCGGTGGGCGTGGATTGGGGCGGGTTTAGCGAAGCCCGTGCGGCTTGTCAGTCGTCACGGGCCGCGGCGCGGGGATCGGACTTCTCGGCCGGCGCCAGGCGCATGACCTCGGTCTGGTACTTCTCGTCCTCGCCGGCGGCCAGCAGCGGGGCGGCCTCGGCGCAGGCCTCCACCAGCGCCTGCACCCATGGGATCTCGACCTTGTGAAAGTCGGAGAGGACGTGGCCCTGCACCCGGTCCTTGTGCCCCGGGTGGCCGGTGCCCAGGCGGGCGCGGCGGAAATCGGGGCCTACCTGGGCGGTGACGGAGCGCACGCCGTTGTTGCCCGCCGCCCCACCGCCGGCCTTCATCCGGAAGCGTCCCGGGGCCAGGTCGATCTCGTCGTAGAACACCACCAGGTCGGCCGGCGTCAGCTTGAAGAACTTCAGGGCCTCGCCCACGGCGCGGCCGCTCTCGTTGTAGAAGGTCTGCGGCTTGAGGATCAGCGTCTTCACCGGCCCCGCCGGCGTCTCGATCTCGCCGGCGCGGGCCAGGCTCTGGAAGCGCTGGCGCTCCGGGCCGAAGCGCCAGCGCCGGGCGATGGCGTCCACGGCCATCGCGCCCACGTTGTGGCGGTTGTTCGCATAGCGCGGACCGGGATTGCCCAGGCCAGCGAGGACCAACATGCGAGCCCCCCGGGGGAACCCCCCAAAGGCGAGGCCCTAGGCCTCGCCGCCTTCCGCCGCCGCGTCGTCTTCCGCCGCATCTTCCGAGGCCTGGGCCGAGGTGCCGGCGACGGTGGCCACCACGGCTTCGCCGCCCGTCGCAGCCGAGATGCCGGCGGGCAGGGTCAGGTCGCCGACGCGGATGGTGTCGCCGATCTCCAGGCCGGTCAGGTCGAAGACCAGCTCTTCCGGGATCTGGTCGGCCGGGGCCATCAGCTCGACCTCGTGCAGCACGATGTTCAGCGTGCCGCCGCGCTTGATGCCGGGGGACTCTTCCTGGTTGCGGAAGTGGACGGGGACCGCGATCTTGATGAGCTGGTGCGCATCGACGCGGTAGAGGTCGAAGTGCCAGGGCTCGTCGGTCACCGGGTGCATCTGCACGTCCTTGGCGATGACCGGCTGGGTCTCCTTCCCGTACTTCAGGGTCACCAGGTGGCCCAGGAGCTTGCCGGTGTAGAGCGCCTTGCGGAACTCGTTGGCGCGCACGGAGATGGCCACCGGGGCCTGGGCGCCGCCGTACAACACGCCGGGGACATGGCCCGCACGGCGGGCGGCGCGGGCGGCGCCGGTGCCGACGGCTTCGCGCACTTCAACGTTCAGAACGATCTCGGCCATGGCCTTGCCTCAAAACGAAGCCGCCGCGCGAGGCTGCGCGGCGACGATCAGATCCGTCAAGGATCGAAAGGGTGCGGGTAATTACACGCAAGCGCCCGCCGTTGCAACGGCGGGGGTTGCGGAAATCTCAGCCCTTTTTCTTCGGCGTCTTCGGCGGCCCGGACTTGTAGGGCTTGGCGGTGTAGGTGACGTCCAGCGGCGGCGGCTTGATCTCCAGCGGCATGACGGCGCCCGAGGTCTTCATGATGCAGCGGCCGGTGTCCATCATGATGTGCTGGCCCAGGCAGAAGATGTCCTCGTAGTGCGGCTTGGAGACGGCCAGGCACTGGTAGAGGTTGAGCTTGGCCAAGTTCAGGCAGGTCCCGGCGTTGGGCTCGACGAGGATGCCGGAGACGTTGTCGACGTAGGGGTCGCCCGCCTGTCCCAGGGCGGCCAGGGCGGCCACGGCCAGGGAGCGGATCACCAGCGGGGTGTAGGGCGGGGGGGCCGGCGCCGGCGGGGCGGCGGTGCTCATGGCCGGCGCGCCGCCGAGGATGGCCTGCTGCAGGCGGGCGGTTTCGGTCACGTCGCCGGTCATCGGAGCGGCGGAAAGGGTCTTGGCCTGCTGCAGGCGGCCCACGCGGTTGGGCACCTCGGTCTTCGACCAGGCCTGGGCCTGGACGTCGTAGGCGGCCTGCTTGACCAGCTTTCCCTGGTCGTAGAGCTGGCGGCCGTCCTCGCCGAGGGCGGCGATCACCGCGCCCGCGGCGCTGCCGGCGCCCGGGAAGCCCACGGCGTAGGCCGGGTCGCGCAGGATGGCGTAGGTGACGTTCTGGCGCTGGGCGGGATCGACCGCGAAGGCGCGCACGCCGGCCACGAAGCTGGGGTCCTGCAGGGCCACGACCGCGCCGTAGGCGATGGCGCCGCGCACCAGCATGGGCGGGTCGTAGGCGGCGCCGGTGGTGAGCGACTGGGCGATGGCGCCGCCGTCGGCGAAGGCGGGGGAGATGACCTTGGTGCGCGCCATGTAGGCGCGGTAGCCGACGGCCTGCTCGATCAGCCGCGAGGAGAGAGCGACGGGGGGCGGGGCGGGGGGCGCCTGCGGCAGCGGGGCTGGCCCGGCGCAGCCTGCGAGGGCCGCGGCCAGGACGACGGCGGCCAGGGATGCGGCGGATCGGACCCGGATTTCGAACGTCATCAAAGGCCTTTCCCGGAAAACGCCGTCGCCTAGCGCCGGCGGCGGGCGAGATTGTGACCGGTATGCTTAACCCTTGCTGACCAAGCTCGGCCTTGGCGGACGGCTCAGTCGAACAGCTTCGAGACGGACTCCTCGTTGGCGATGCGGCGGATCGCCTCGCCGAGCAGCGGCGCGCAGCTGACGTAGCGGATCTTGGGGCAGGCGGCGACCTTTTCGGTGGCCTCGATGGAATCGGTGATCACCAATTCCTTCAGGACCGAGTTCATCACCCGCTCGGCGGCGCCGCCGGACAGGACGCCGTGGGTGACGTAGGCCGAGACCTCCGCGGCGCCGGCGTCCATCAGCGACTGGGCGGCGTTGCAGAGGGTGCCGGCGGAATCGACGATGTCGTCGAACAGGATCAGGCGGCGGCCGGCGACATCGCCGATGATGTTGGCCACCTCGCTCTTGCCGGGGCCCGAGCGGCGCTTGTCGACGATGGCCAGGTCGGCGTTCAGCCGGCTGGCCAGCGCCAGCGCCCGGACCACGCCGCCCACGTCCGGCGAGACGATCATCAGCTCGGAGGTCTTCTCGTAGTGTTTCTTGACGTCCGCGCCCATCAGCGGGGCGGCCAGCAGGTTGTCGGTGGGGATGTCGAAGAAGCCCTGGATCTGGCCGGAGTGCAGATCCATCGTCAACACCCGGTCGGCGCCGGCGCGGGTGATCAGGTTGGCGACCAGTTTGGCGGAGATGGGCGTGCGGCCGCCGGTCTTGCGGTCCTGTCGGGCGTAGCCGAAGTAGGGCGTCACCGCGGTGATCCGCCGCGCCGAGGCGCGCTTCAGCGCGTCGATGCAGATCAGCAGCTCCATCAGGTTGTCGTTGGCCGGGAAGCTGGTGGACTGCAGGACGAAGACGTCCTCGCCGCGCACGTTCTCGTCGATGGTCACCCAGACCTCGTTGTCCGGGAACCGCTTCACCTGCGCGCGGGTGAGGGGCAGGTCGAGATGCGACGCCACCGCCTGGGCGAGCGTACGGTTGGCGTTGCCGGCCAGCAGCTTCATCAGGCCCCCCGTGGCGGAGTTCAGGTGTCCGCGGGCTTTAACCAGCGGCGCGGGCCGCGGCAAGCCCGACAGGACGGGTTCGGACGAAGGCGCGGGTTTCGAGGTCACGTCAGCGCGATGGCTGAGAGCAGGCGGCCGTAGTCCGGCTCGCCCCGCTTGAGGGCGCGGCGGTTGGAATAGAACAGCTCGGGCTCGGCGCAGGTGTCGCGGCCCACCCACTCGCAGGCGCCGACGCCGGCGGCGCGCAGGCGGGACAGCACGAAGGCGGGCAGGTCGAACAGCCGCTTGTCGGCCGCCGCGCCGGGCCGGAAGAAGCGGGCGTTTGCGGCCTCCTGGCCGGTGAAGGCGGCGAGGAACTCCAGGCCCACCTCATAGGACTGCGGCCCGATGCAGGGGCCGACGGCGGCGGCGATGCGGCCGGGCTCGGCGCCCAGCTCGACCATGCGGGCCAGGGCGGATTCGACGACGCCGGAAAGCGCGCCGCGCCAGCCGGCGTGGACGGCGGCGGCCACCCGGGCGTCGGCGTCGACCAGCAGCACCGGCGCGCAGTCGGCGGCCAGCGCGCCGCAGACCAGGCCGGGCGTGGCGGTGACGACGCCGTCGGCGTGCGGCTGCTCCGTCCACGGACCGTCGGCGATGACGGCGTCGGGGGAGTGGACCTGGTAGGCGGTGAGCAGCTGGGTAGGCGCCAGGCCGAAATGGGCCGCGGCGCGCCGGCGGTTCTGCAGCACCCGGCCGGGGTCGTCCCGGGAACCCAGGCCCAGGTTGAGGCTGGCGTAGATCCCCTCCGAGACGCCGCCCTCACGAGTGAAGAAGGCGTGGCGGACGCCGGGCTGGTCGAGGAGCGGCGAGGTGATCGCGGGCAGGGCGGACATCAGGCCTCCTCTTGCTCCTCGAAGCCCGGCGGGGTCCAGCCGGGGGAATGCACGCAGGCGGCCTTGAAGAGCTCGCCCATCTGGTCGGGACCGGTCAGCCGCTCGAGCTGACGGGCGACCTGGCCGGCGCGGTCCGGCCGCGCGCGGCTCAGCGCGGCGGCGCGAGCCTCGATCCCCAGGCGGCGCAGGAATTCGCCCTGGGTCAAGAGGGGCGCGAGGCTGGCCCCCTGCCGCGCGGCGGCGGCGAGGACGGCGGGGAAGTCGGCGTGCACCGTCAGGTCCGCCTCGCCGGGCGTGGCCAGCGGGTCCACCTTCTGGTGGCGGCGAAGCGCCTGCAGGGTGTCGCCGGGTCCCGGCGCGGCCCGGCCATAGTCGATGAGGAGGGCGCAGCCGCCCTCGCGCGCCGCCAGGGCCCCGGCCGCGTCGCCGAAGGCTTCCTGCGCCGCGGAGACCTCCAGCACGTCGCCGGGCCGCTCCTGCGCCCAGCCGCTGGGGACAGGGGGCGCGGCGCCGCCGAGGCCGAAGGCGAGCGCGCCTTGCGCGTCCAGGCCCACCATGCGCTCGGACCAGCCCTTGGCCGTGCGCACCCACTGGCGGGCGGGCAGGCAATCGAGCAACTCGTTGGCGAGCAGGATCACCGGGGCGCCGGCAGGCAGGTCGCCCAGCGACTTCGCCCAGCGCACGTCCTCGCCCAGGCGCGCGCGCTGGACGGCGCGGAGCGGTTCCGAGACCTCCACCAGCCAGACCTCGGCGGCGGCCAGGAACTGCGGGACCAGGCCGGCGGCGCGCAGGACGTCGCCCATCAGCGTCCCGTCGCCGGGCCCCGCTTCCACGAGGAGCACGCGCGCCGGGCGGCCCAGCCGGTCCCAGCATTCCGCGGCCCAGACACCGATCAACTCGCCGAACATCTGGCTGACCAGGGGCGCGGTGATGAAGTCGCCATCGGCGCCCAGCCCGGGCCGCGTGGCATAGTAGCCGAAGTCGGGGTCGTGCAGGCAGGCCGTCATGTACTGGGCGACGGTGAGCGGCCCGCCGGCGCGGACCTGGCCGGCCAGGCGGTCACGCAGGCTCATCGGCGGGCCTGGCGGCGGGGACGTCAGGAGCGGGTTGCGCGACGGGCGGCGGCGGCTCGCGCATCCCGCGCCAGATCAGCCAGGCGCCCAGCGCCGCCATGGGCAGGCTCAGCATCATCCCCATGGTCAGGCCGAACGGGAAGGGCGGCAGGTAGTCGTCCGGAGAGCGGACGGTCTCCAGCGCCGTACGGATCAGGCCGTAGCCGACCATGAACATCCCCACCACCACGCCGCGGCGGTTGAGCAGCTTCGCCCCGTGGGTGGCCCAGCGCAGGACCAGGAAGAGCACGAGACCCTCCAGGAGCGCCTCGTATAGCTGGCTGGGGTGGCGGGGCAGGGGACCGGCGCCTGGGAACACCACGCCCCAGGGCAGGGTGGTGGGGCGGCCCCACAGCTCGCCGTTGATGAAGTTGGCGACGCGGCCGAAGCCCTGGCCGATGGGCTGCACGGCGGCGATGAGGTCGAGCAGCCGCAACCCGTCCAGGCCGTTGCGCCTGGCGAACAGCAGGATGGCGACCAGCACCCCCAGGGCCCCGCCGTGGAAGCTCATGCCGCCATGCCAGATCATCAGGATCTCGAGCGGGTTCTCCCAGATCAGCGAGGGGGTGTAGAAGAGGACGTGCCCCAGCCGGCCGCCCAGGATGACGCCCAGGGTGATCCAGAGGATCAGGTCGTCGACCTGCGCCACCGTGGCCGGCGGCGGACGGCGGGTCCACAGCTTCGGATTACGCACGATCGCTGTGGCATATCGCCACCCCAGCAGGATGCCGGCGACGTAGGCGATGGCGTACCAGCGGATGGCGAAGGGCCCCAGCCGCAGCAGAACCGGGTCGAAGTCGGGGAAGGGCACGCGGGCGACGCTCCAGGGGTTCGTCGCCCGTTTAGACGAGAAGGCCTTCGCTTTCATCCCCCGCGAGCCCATATTGCCACAGGCGGGACATAACCCTGGCTTCAGAGCTGTTGATGCAGACGCAAAATCCGTTCCTCGACGAAATGGCCAAGCTGACCACCGCGGCGATGGGCCTGGCCCAGGCCGCCGGCGACGAGGCCAAGACCGCTTTCCGCGCCCAGGCCGACCGGCTGGCGGCGGAGTTCGATCTGATCCGCCGCGACGAGTTCGAGGCGTTGAAGGCCGAGATGGCGGCGCTGCGCGCCGAGGTGGCGGCCCTGCAAGCGCCTGCCGCGCCCGGGTCTGACCCGAAAGCGCCCAACACGTGAATATGGTTCGCCCGGCGCAAGAAGCCGGTGACGGACGTGCACGAAACCGGACTAGGGTCAGGGACGCGGGCGAATCGCCGGGCGCCTCCCAGGCCCGCCGCCGCAAGCGAAAGGACCGCCGGACTCATGGACAGCCCTTTGTCTGACGACAACGTCCTCCTGGCCAACGACCCGCTCGACGTGGTCGAGCACGTCCTGGCGGCGGAGAACCTGGAGTTCGACCGCACCGACGACGGCGACCTGGCCTTCAACCTGGCGGGCGACTGGAAGGACTACGAGCTGTGGTTCGCCTGGCGTCCCGAGGGCGACTGCCTGCAGCTCTGCCTGTCCCTGGAGCTGGACGTGGCGACCGACCAGCGGGCCGCGGCCTTCGAACTGATCGCCTCGGTCAATCCGCGGGTGTGGCTGGGCCACTTCGAGCTGTGGAACGCCGGCGAGATCATCTTCCGCCACGGCATGGCGCTGTCGGCCGGCGACCAGCCTTCGCTGGCCCAGACCGCGGCGATGATCGACGTGGCGATGGAGGCGGCCGACCGCTTCTACCCGGCGTTCGACTTCCTGGTCCGCGGCTCCAAATCGCCGCAGGAGGCGGTGGCGGCCTGCATGTTCGAGACGATGGGCGAGGCCTGAGCCTCTCCGAAATCTTCTGGAGCTGAGACGGACGGGGTAAGCTACCCCTATACCGCTCATCCCGGCGAAGGCCGGGACCCAGATTCATCCGGAGCGCATGGTGGGTTTCACCCGGGTCCCGGCCTTCGCCGGGATGAGCGGGGTGTGGGGCCGCCAGGCTGGCGCGCAGGCGAGCGGAGCAGGACGAAGATGACGCCCATCCTGATGCTGGGCGCGGGCCGCATGGGCGGCGCGCTGATCGAAGGCTGGCGCGAGGCGGGGGTGTTCCCGGCCGCCGAGCTGATCATCCGCGACCCTTTTCCCGGCGCCGCGGCGGAGGCTGCGGCTGCGGCCGGCGCCCTGCTCAACCCGCCCGACGCGGCGCTGGCCAGCGCCCGCACCGTGCTGGTGTGCGTCAAGCCGCAGATCTGGCGGGCGGCGGCGGCGGAGGTCGCGCCGTGGCTGGCCTCGGGCGCGGTGGTGGTCTCGATCGCCGCCGGCGTGAAGGCGGCGGACCTGGCGCATGAATTCGGCGGCCGCTGCGTGGCCCGGGTGATGCCCACCACCGCCGTCGCCATCCGCCAGGGCGCGGCGAGCATCTACGCCGAGGAGCCGGAGGCGCGGGAACGGGCGCACGCGCTGTTCAAGCCGGTGGCCCAGCTGGTCGATTTCCTGGACGAGGATCTGATGCATGCGGCCACCGCCGTCTCCGGCTCGGCGCCGGCCTACCTCTACGCCTTCATCGAGGCGCTGGAGGCGGCGGGCCTGGAGGCGGGGCTGACCGCGGAGGCGTCGCGCGCCCTGGCGCGGGGGACCATCGGCGGGGCGGCGGCGCTGCTCACCCGGAGCGGCGAGGATCCGGCGGAGCTGCGGCGGCAGGTGACCTCGCCCGGCGGGACGACCGAGGCGGCGCTGAAGGTGCTGACCGCGGAGGCGGGCCTGCCGGCCTTGCTGCGCGGCGCGGTGGCGGCGGCGGTGCGGCGGTCGAAGGAGCTTGGCGGTTAGGGCGCGCGCCGCCAGGTCTGCGCCCGGCAGAACATCAGCACGCAACCATCGACCTTCAGCGTTCCGTCGGGCTTCAGCGCCAGCCTGGCGTCGTAGGTCCTGCCGTCCCGCGGATCGTAGATCCTGCCGCCGGTCCAGCGCCCGGGACCGGACGGCCGGAAATCGCGGATCAGGTTGAGGCCGATGACGGGGCGGCTGCGCAGGGCGGGGGCGGGATTCTTTTCGTCGCGCCGCGGCGTTCCGTCGTCGTCCAGCGGCTCCCTGAGCCAGACGACGGCGCCGCAGAGCCGATCGGGCGCCGCCGGGCAAGGTCCGATCCGCACCTTGGCGTCGCCGCCGGCGGCCAGCCAGTCGCCTTCGATCCGCGCGGCGGCCTGCGCCTCGCCGAGCGCGCCGGCCGCCAGGGCCGCGACGAGCCACACCGGGAATGCGCGGGCCCTCATCCCGGCAGCCGGATCACCGCCCTCAACCCCCCCAGCGCCGAACGCCCCAGGGCGATGTCGCCGCCGTGGCCGCGGGCGACGTCGCGGGCGATGGCCAGGCCCAGGCCGACGCCCTTCTCGTTCTGGTTGCGCGCCTCGTCCAGGCGGCTGAACGGCTTGAACGCCTCCTCGTAGCGGTCGGGCGGTATGCCGGGGCCGTTGTCGTCGACCAGGATCTCGACCCCGCCGTCCCACGACGACCGCGCGGTGACCTCGACCCGCTCGCCGTGCACCGCCGCGTTCATCACCAGGTTGGCGATGGCGCGCTTGAAGGCGTTGGGGCGCACGTGCATCGATAGCTCGGGGTCGATCTCGACCTGCACCTGGGCCCCGGCGCGACGGGCGCCTTCGGACACCTCGTCGATCAGATGGCGCACGGCCACGGTCTCCACGCTC
>NZ_DASXYF010000143.1:0-2439 GCF_036502675.1 Phenylobacterium sp. | reverse complement strand
CGCTGGCCTTGAACCGGAAGTGGAAGCGCAGCTCCTCCTGGACGATCTCGCCCGAGCCGTCCGCCAGCACTCTCACGACGACGGTCGCGGTCACCGCCGCCCCGTCCGGCCGGACGAACTTGGCCGTAAAACGCGCCCGCGGCCGCCGACCACGCACCCGGAC
Source organism: Phenylobacterium sp. (assembly GCF_036502675.1). Taxonomy (GTDB): domain Bacteria; phylum Pseudomonadota; class Alphaproteobacteria; order Caulobacterales; family Caulobacteraceae; genus Phenylobacterium. The sequence continues at coordinate 2,276 of NZ_DASXYF010000143.1, read as the reverse complement.
GTGCGCCGGGCGCGCCCAATCCGCGCTGAGCCCGTCCACCAGGCTGAACAGCTCTTCGTGGACCGGCCGCCAGCACTCCTTGGTGGTCCGCGAACCGGTCATCCCTCAAGCCTCTCAAGCTGGGCGCGCAGGGCCGTCAGACGGGCCTCGGCGGCGTGGATCTCGATGTTCAGGCGGCGCACCCGGGCGGCGTGCGGGCGGCGCTCGGGCAGGCTCTCGACGCCCAGGCGCGCGAGCACCCGGCTGACGGCGACGGCTTCGGCCGGGTCGGCCGCCAGCCGCCTCTCCCCGGCGACGACGGCGCTCCACACCACGTCCGTGGCGCGGCCGCCGAGGAACTGGCCCAGGCGGCGCAGGGACAGCTCGGGGCGCAGCCGTCGGCCGATCGTCACCGCGCGCTGGCGCGGCCAGTTGGAGCGCGCCGGCCCGCCGCTCTGCGCGCGGCCCTTGATGGCGTCGACGGTCACGCCCGCCTCTTCGGCGACCGCCTGCAGGATCTGCGCGAAGGTGACGATGGCCCCGGTCACGACGCGGGCCCCCGCGCGGCGGCGAAGAAGCCCATGGGCGCGTCCTGGCGGCAGTACCAGGTGCGCCCGAGGTCCGGGCTGAAGCCGGCGGCGCCATGACAGACACGGCAGGAGCGCTCGCCCCTGGTCGGTGCGCGCCAGTCGGATCGGGTCTCCCGGGCGGGGCCGAGGATGTCGTCCAGGGCCGCCATCAAGCCGCCCTCGAAGCCGAGGCCGGGGCCCGTTCCCCGGCCGGCGCCCGCATGGCGGCGACGGCCTCCTCAACCACCAGCCATTCGGCGGCGGAGATCGGGGCCTCGCGGCCCAGCTGCAGCCAGCGCTGGCCGGTGGAGGCGACCATCTCCACCTCGAAGTCCGAGAGCACGCGCGCGCCGCGGGCCATGAGCACCGCCGCCTCAGTCAGCAGCAGGACCTGGGCGTCGGTGAGCCTCATGGCCAGCTCGCGCGCGCCGGGAAGACGCCCAGCGCCTTGGCCACGTAGAAGACCGCCAGGAGCGGCCAGACGGTCGCCAGGGCGCCGGCCAGGGCCCACACGTACCAGCCGCGCGGGCTCATGACCTGGGCGAACAGGGCGAGCGTGCCCGCGGCGGCGGTGGCGTAGATCAGCAGGGCGGGCACTAGGCGGCCGCCACGTCGATCGACACGGCCTCCCATCTGTCGGTGGGCTTCGCCCGCCGGTAGAAGTTCACGTACTCCTTGGAGCCCGCCGGGCGGATGGAGTCCCGGATGGCCTTCATCGCCCGGCCCCAGGCCTCGTCGTCGATGTCGTAGCGCAGCAGGGCGAACAGCTTCGACGGGCTGATCTTGCCCTCCTGCTGTGAGCCGAAGGCGTCCTGCGCGATCGCCCGCAGGGCCGGGTGGGCGTCGGCCGCCCACTCCAGCAGACACTGATCGATGATCTTCTTGGCCGCCTGCAGCTCGGGGCCGAACACGATGCGCTCGGCGACGCTGACCTTGACCATCTGCAGGCCGTCGAAGGTGGTCAGGGTGATGTTGCCCTTCTGGCCGCCGCGCGGGGCCTTGTATTCCTGCTCCAGGAGTTCCTGCAGGGCCTCGACGTCGTCGAGGGTGTGCTGCTTGAACCGGATGATCTGCTCGGCCAGCGGCTTGGCGTAGCCCAGGATCTTGCGGACGGTTTCATCCATCAGCCTGTCCTGGATCTTGACCGCCTCCTCCGGCACCAGCGTGCCCTTGTGGTTGGTCAAGTAGGGCTTGCCGTTGACCATGATGACGCCGGGCGGCGCCGCGGGCGGCGCCGGGGTTTCAGTCTCGGTGGTCATGCTTTCGCTCCAGTGGGGCCGGCCAGCGCCGGGATTGCTTGGGTGTCAGGGGAAGGCAGATCTCCGCCGGCCAGCACGACGCCGGCCTGGGCCATTTCCAGGACCTGGGCGGGAACCATGTGCGGTGAGGCGACGATGAACTCGGCCAGCTCCAGGAGCTGCGGCGAGGCCCGGAACAGCAGGGCGTTGGCGAGCTGCTCCTCGGGCGGATGGTCGCCGGTCCGGTAGGCCAGCGCGCCGATGCTATCGCCGAAGCGGTCGAGCAGGATGTGAGCTTGCCCCGGAGTGCTATTGAGCCGAAACGGCGCGGGGCTGTGATCGCGCTCCTTCACGCCCGGACCCCCCGCAGGGGGTCGAAGTCGTTGGCGGCCGGGAACGGCGCCATGCCGAGCATCTGCTCGAAACCGGCGTCCACCTTGTCGAGGAGCCGGTACAGCTCCCTGGCGGTGAGGACGCCGGCCTGGGCCTG
>NZ_DASXYF010000142.1:0-18532 GCF_036502675.1 Phenylobacterium sp. | reverse complement strand
GACGCCCCAGTGCTCCAGCTCGTAGACCGCCGCCGGCGCGTTGCGGACCAGGTATTCGATCGCGTCCTGGTCGCCCAGCCAGTCCGACCCCTTGACGGTGTCGTACATGTGCCAGCGCCAGTCGTCCTCGCCCATGTTGCCCAGCGACGCCGAGATGCCGCCCTGGGCGGCCACGGTGTGCGAGCGGGTCGGGAACACCTTGGAGATGCAGGCGGTCTTCAGGCCGGCCTGGGCGCAGCCCAGCGCCGCGCGCAGGCCGGAGCCTCCGGCGCCGACCACCACCACGTCGAACTGGTGGTCGATGAACTCATACGTCGCCATGGTGCGTCTCAAGCGCCTCCCAGCGCGACCTTGAGGATGGAGAACACCGCCAGCGCGCCCAGCAGCACGCAGACGAACAGGTTGCCCAGCAGGATCACCGCCCGCTGCGCCCCCTCGAAATAGTCTTCGACGATCACCCGCATGCCGGCATGCATGTGCTGGAAGCTGACCACCGCCAGCAGCGCCATCAGGGTGGCGTTGAGCGGATGGGCGATCCAGGCCGCCGCGCCCACATAGTCGGTCCCGGCCAGCTTCAGGACGGCGTAGACCCCCCACAGCGACAGCGGCACGAGCGCCACCGAGCTCACCCGTTCGGAGATCCAGTGGCCGGCGCCGTGCTTGGCGGAGCCCAGGCCCCGGGCCTGCGCCAGCGGCGTGCGATAGCTGTCCATCAGAGCGCTCCCATCATCGCCGCGGCGGCCCAGACCGCCAGGCTGGCCACGATCGAGATCACGATGCAGGCGATCGAACCGGCGTTGGCCGAGGCCAGGGCGAAGCCGCGCCCGGTGTCCCACGTCAGGTGCTGGACCCCCTTCGACAGGTGGTAGAACAGCCCCAGCGTCAGGGCGAACATCACCGCCTTGCCCGGGATCGAGCCCAGGATCGCGGTGAACGCCGCATAGGCCTCCGGCCCCGACGCCAGCGACAGCGCCCAGCCCGCCAGGATCAGGGCGCCGACATACAGCCCCGCCCCGCTGGCCCGGTGCAGGATCGACCCCCACATGGTCACATGGAACCGCCAGACCTGGAGATGCGGCGAAAGCGGCCGCGCGCGCGGAGGGGCTGTGGTCATCTGTTCGTGGTCGCCGTGGGATGAGCTTGCAAGCGGCTCCGCTTTTAAGCCCCCGACCCGGGGTGTCAACGAGAGGGGCGGGTCAGAAGCTCAGCAGGTTGTCCAGATCGTCGTAGAGGTCGCGCCAGTCGGGATTGCCCTCTTCGATCAGCCGCAGCTTCCGGACGCGCTTCCATTCCTTGATCTGCCTCTCGCGCCGGAATGCGGTCTCGCGCTGCTCGTAGGACTCGAACCAGACCAGCATGCGCACGCCGTATTTGGCCGTGAAGCCGCGCCGCATGTCCTCCTTGTGCTCATCACCCGCTTCGACAGATCATCCGTCGAGCCCGTGTAGAGCGTCCCATTGCGCCGGCTCGCCAGGATGCAGGGGTAGAACACGCCGCTGCTCCTCCGGGCGCAAGCCTACCAAAATCCGCTCATCCCGGCCTTCGCCCATAGGCGGTAACTTAAGGGCGAAGGCGCCTTTTCCTCCCCCGTCCTCTGCGGGACGGGGGAGGAAAAGCCCTGCGGCGAAACCTGGAGGATTGACTTACCGCCTATGGGCCTTCGCGGGGGTGGCGCCGTAGCCGTTCCGCCCGACCGTTTGCGCTCGGACCAACGTCACCGCTCCTCCAGCCAGTCCGCCGAGCGCATCTCCTCCAGGCGCGAGGCCGTGCGCTCGAACTCGAACGCCCCGTCGCCGGCCGGGTAGAGCGTCTGCGGCTCCCCCGCCGCCAGCACGATGGTCCGCGCCCGGGCCTCGTAGAGGGCGTCGATCAGGATCACGAACCGCCGCGCCGCCTCCCGCTGGTCGGCGGTCATCTTCGGCACGTCCTCCAGGAACACCGTGTGGAACCGCTCGGCCATGGCCACATAGTCGTTGGGGCCCAGCGCCACCCCGCACAGGCTGGCGAACGACCCCCGCATCAGCCCGCCCGAGGCGTGCGGCAGGTGCACCTTGCGGCCCAGCACCTCCAGCGTCGCCCCGCTCTCCTCCTCGCCGGCCAGCAGGTCGCGCCACAGCGCGTCGAAGCGCGCGGCGTTGTCGGGGTCGTCGGGCGAGAACCAGGTGCCCGCGGCACGCAGGCGGTCCAGCCGGTAGTCGTGCGGCCCCGCCACCGCCACCACCTCCATCTGTTCCTTCAGGAGGGCGATGAACGGCAGGAACAGCTGGCGGTTGATGCCGTCCCGGTAAAGGTCGTCGGGAACCCGGTTGGAGGTCGCCACCAGGGTCACGCCCCGGGCGAACAGCGCCTCGAACAGCCGGCCCAGGATCATCGCGTCGGCGATGTCGGTCACCTGCAGCTCGTCGAAGCAGAGCAGCCGGGCCTCCTCCGCCACCACGTCGGCCACCGGCCCGATGGGATCGTCCCCCCTGTGCTGGCCGAAGCGGGCCTTGCGCGCGGCCGCGTCGCCGGTGCGCCAGGCGCCGATCAGCCGGTGGACATCGCCCATGAACACGTGGAAGTGCGTGCGCCGCTTCTTCGCCGCCGGCGCCGCCTCGTAGAACAGGTCCATCAGCAGCGACTTGCCGCGCCCCACCGGCCCCCACAGATAGACCCCCCGCGCGGGCTCCGGCTTGCGGAACAGGGCCGCGATGCCGTTGGGCTGCGCCGCCAGCTCGCCCTCCAGCCGCGCAAGCGCGTCCAGCCCCGCCCGCTGCGCCGGGTCGGGGCGGATCTCGCCCGTCTGCAGGCGGGCGTCATAGGCTTCCAGGAGGGCGCTCGGCATCGCTCCGCCCCCTACAGGCGCGGAACGTGGGCGGCAACTCGCCTGTTTACGTGGCGGGGCGATCAGCAGGAAGGACGCTCATGGCCGAACCCCACCCCGAGCCCGCCGCCGAGCCCGCAAACCCGCAGGACGACTGGGGCGAGCCTGACCCCAAGGCCATCCACGGCGAAAACCACACCCGGCGCCCCGACAAGACCGAGGCCGAACGCGGCCAGGGCCGCCGCACAGTCGAGCGCAACCGCGAGATCGCCAAGGGCGGCCTCTACAAGTAGCCCCGTCTACTCCGCCCCCAGCTCCTTCAGCACGGAGCGGTAGCTCTGCCGCTTCTCGCAGGCGCAGCCGCGCATCTTGCCCTCCCGCGTCCACCAGATGAGCGTCGGATAGGCGAAGCGGACGCCGTTCTTCGCCAGCAGCGGCGTGAGCTGGTCGACCATCGTCCGCCCGGCCTCGACGATGGCGGTGCGCCCCGCGTCGCCGTCGGCCGGGGCGATCCCGGGCGCGGTCCAGGCCTCCGGCGGGACCTTGTCCCAGGCCTCCATCAGCGCCCAGCGGCGGTTGGCCCACAGCTCGGCCACCGTCGCCCGCTCGGCCGGAGTGGACCTGGCCAGGCCGTTCACGTCGCGCCGCGCCACCTCGATCACCCGGGTGTCGACGCCCGCCGCATGCAGCGCCGGGAAGGCTTCGGCCTTGAAGCGGATGCAGTCCGGGCAGCTCCTGAATCCCACCATGTAGAGCTTCGGCCCGGTCAGCCCGGGCGAGACCCAGCCCGCGCCCTCCAGGATGCGGGCGATCTCCGCCGGGTCGCGGGCGATGTCGTGCGGCCGCCAGCGCAGGTCATAGAACCACCAGCCGAACCCCGCCCCGCCCAGGACGAACATCGCCAGCCCCAGCCCGAGCCATAGCCTCAAGCGCTTCATCGCAAGCCCTCGCGAACCCTGGTGCAAGCCTAGGCCCGACCGGCCGCCCGGCCTAGCGCTTGCGGCGGCGCAGGCGGCCAAGCATCCTGCAGCCCATGACGCTCGCCCCCTCGGTCGGCGCCCTGCCGCGGCAGGCCCGCCACGACCACATCGTCGACGTGCTGATCGCCGAGCGGGCGCCGAAGCTCTCGTCCGGCCGCGCCTGGCCGCTGGTCCGCCCGCTGCTCTACGCCCTGCTCGACTACGGCAAGGCCCGGCGCATGGCCGAGGCCATCGCGCCCCTCCCCGGCCGCGCCGCCCTCGACCTGGTCTCCCGCCGGCTGGACCTGAAGCTGACAGTCGAGGGAATCGACCGCGTCCCCCCCCAGGGCCGCCTCGTCGTCGTCGCCAACCATCCCACCGGCCTGGCCGACGGCCTGGCGGTCTACGACGCGCTGAAGGACCGGCGGCCCGACCTCTGCTTCTACGCCAACGCCGACGCCCACCGGGTCGTCCCGCGCTTCGACGAGGTGCTGATCCCCGTGGAGTGGGTGGAGGCCAAGCGCACCCGCGAGCGCACCCGGCTGACCCTGCAGCTCACCCGCCAGGTCCTGGAGGCCGGGCGCGCCCTGGTGATCTTCCCCGCCGGCCGGCTGGCCCGCCGCGCGCCCGGCGGCGGCCTTGCCGACCCGCCCTGGGCGCCCAGCGCAATCTCCATCGCCCGGAAATATGCCGCCCCGATCCTGCCGGTGCGGCTGACCGGCCCTGCGTCGCGCCTGTTCCACGCCTTCGACCGGGTGTCCGGCGAGCTGCGCGACATCACCCTGTTCCACGAGATGCTCAACAAGCGCGGCCGCGCCTTCACCCTGACCATCGGCCCGCCGATCGCGCCCGACGCCCTGCCCGCCGATCCCGCCGAGGCCGTCGCCCGCCTCAAGGCGCATGTGGAGCAGGCCCTGGCCGCCGATCCCGACCGGGCCTTCGCATGACCGCCCTGCCCGCCGAATTCGCCCTGCCGCACGAGGCCGACACCCGCAGGCTCGGCGCCGCGGTCGCCCGCAGCCTGCGTCCCGGCGACGCGGTCTGCCTCTCCGGCCCGCTGGGCGCCGGCAAGTCGGTGCTGGCCCGCGCCCTGGTCCGCGCGCTGACCACCCCGGACGAGGAGGCGCCCAGCCCCACCTTCACCCTGGTGCAGTTCTACGAGGGAACCGCGGGGCTGGCGGTGGCCCACTTCGACCTCTACCGCCTCACCGATCCGGACGAGGCCTACGAGATCGGCCTGGACGAGGCGCTGGACCACGGCGCCGCCGTCATCGAATGGCCGGAGCGCCTGCAGGGTCGCCTTCCGCCGGATCGACTCGATATAGAGATTCGCCTGGAAGGGACCGCGCGGCGGGCGCGCCTCGCCCCCGCCGGCGCCTGGGAGGGCCGCACGCTTGAGTTCTGACCGCGAAGCCCTGAAAGCCCGGTTCCTGCAGGCCCACGCCTTCGGCGCCGCCCGCCGCGAGCCGCTGTCCGGCGACGCCTCCACCCGCCGCTACGAGCGCCTGCACTTGGCGAACGGCCGGCGGCTGATCTTCATGGACCAGCCGCCGGTGGAGGCCGCCGTCTGCGGCCCGGACGCCACGGAGGCCGAGCGCCTGACCCAGGGCTACAACGCCGCCGCGCGTCTGGCCGCCGGCTCCGTCGCCGCCTTCGTGGCCACCGCCGCCTACCTGCGCGCCCGCGGCCTTTCCGCCCCGGAGATCGCCGCCTATGACGTCGCCGAGGGGCTGGCGGTGCTGGAGGACCTCGGCGACGGCCTGTTCGCCACCCTGATCGCCGGGGGCGAACCCGAGCGCCCGCTTTACGAGGCGGCGGTGGACGTGCAGGCCGCCCTGCAGGCCGAGACGCCGCCGGACGTCCTGGCCTTCGACGGGGTGAAATGGCCGCTGCTCTCCTACGACACCCTGGCGCTGAAGGTGGGAACCGACGCCTTCCTGGAATGGTGGCCGCAGTTCATCGGCGCCGGCGCCTATCCCGCCGGGGCGGTCGCGGAGTGGGACCTGCTCTGGGCGCCGGTCTGGGTGCGGGGCGAGGCCGGAGCCGGGGTCTTCACCCACCGCGACTTCCACGCCCAGAACCTGCTCTGGCTGCCGGACCGCAAGGGCCCCGCCCGTGTGGGCCTGTTGGACTTCCAGGACGCCCTGCGCGCCCATCCGGCCTGGGACCTCACCCACCTGCTGCAGGACGCCCGCCGCGACGTTTCGCCCGAGCTGGAGGCGGCGATGCTCGACCGCTTCCTGGCGGCGCGGCCGGAGCTTGACCGTAGTGCGTTCCTGACCGATTACCGCGCACTCGCCGCCTCCAACGCCGCGCGCATCCTCGGCCGGGTCTTCGCCCGCCAGGTGCTGCTCGGCCGGCCGCAATACCGGGACTACATGCCGCGCACCTGGCGTTACCTCGAACGCAACCTGGCCGACCCGGCGCTGGCCGGGCTCAAGGCGTGGTTCGACCGCTATGTGCCTCCCGAGGCCCGCCTGTGACGACGCCGCCCGGTCCCGGGACGCCCGGCCCTTCCACCGCCATGGTGCTGGCCGCGGGCCTCGGCACCCGCATGCGCCCGCTCACCGACCGTCGCCCCAAGGCGCTGGTCGAGGTCGCCGGCCGCACCCTTCTGGACCGCACCCTCGACAAGCTGGCGGCGGCGGGCGTCCGCCGCGCCGTGGTCAACGTCCACCACTTCGCCGATCAGGTCGAAGCCCACCTGGCCGCCCGCAAGGACCTGGAGATCCTGGTCTCCGACGAGCGGACCGCCCTGCTGGATTCCGGCGGCGGCATCCAACGCGCCCGCCGCCTGCTCGGCGAGGACCCGATCTTCGTCGCCAACATCGACTCGCTCTGGCTGGAGGAAGGCGCGCCGGCGCTGGAGAGCCTCAAGCTGGCCTGGGACCCGGCCCGCATGGACCTGCTGCTGCTGCTGGTCGCCCGGGGCAACGGCATCGGCTTCGAAGGTCCGCAGGGCTTCCTGCGCGACGCCGAGGGCCGCCTCACCCACTCCACCGACCCGGACGTGGTCACCCCCTTCGCCAACGTCGGCTTCGGCATCCTCAAGCCGCAGATCCTCGACGGCCAGGGCGACGGCGCCTTCTCCATCGTCCCCGTCTGGCACGAGCTGCAGGCCAAGGGCCGCCTGCACGGCGCGCCGATGCAGGCCTTCTGGATGCACGTCGGCGACCCCGCCGCCCGCGACGCGGCCGAGGCGCTGCTGGGAGAGGCGAGCTAAAGCGACGGCCGCTGGGTTGACCTAGGCCCGCGCCCCGCCCGGACCCGCTTCGCGACCGCCAGCACCACCGCCACGGCGCAGCCGGCGAGGATGCCGGTGGTCAGGTCCTTCACCAGGGTCAGGCCGAAGGTCGCGGCCAGCACTGCGCCGGGCCCGCGCCAGTCGCGCAGCAGGCGGATGAACTCCGCCTTCTCGGCCATGTTCCAGGCCACCACCACCAGCACCCCGGCTAGGGCCGCCAGCGGTACGAAGCCGGCCAGTGACCCGGCCACGAGAATGAACGCCAGCAGGAAGACCGCGTGGAAGATCCCGGCCAGCGGGCTGCGCGCCCCGGCGCGGATGTTGGTGGCGGTCCGCGCGATGGTCCCGGTCACGCTGACGCCGCCGAACATCGGCGAGGCGACGTTGGCCAGCCCCTGGGCGATCAACTCCATGCTGGAGCGGTGCACCCGCCCGGTCATCGAATCGGCGACCTTGGCCGACAGCAGGCTCTCTACGGCTCCCAAGAGGGTGAAGGAGATCGCCGCGGGCAGCACGGCGAGCGCCAGGCGCCACGACATCGCAGGCAGCCGCGGCATGGGCAGGCCGCGCGGCATGGCGCCGAACCGGTCGCCCACCGTCTCCAGCCCTACGTGCGGCGCCGCAGCGACCAGGGAGGCCAGGACCACGGCGATCAGCATCCCCGGCCAGGTCGGCCGGACCCGACGCAGCCAGAAGATCAGCCCGGCCACCGCCACGCCGGTCAGCACCGACGCCGGATGCACGGTCGGCAGCGCCTGCACGAGCGCCGCCAGCTTCGGCAGCAGCGGGCCCGGCTCCGGCCCCGCCAGGGTCAGGCCGCCGAGGTCTTTCAGCTGGCTGGCGAGGATGGTCACCGCGATGGCGCCGGTGAAGCCCACCGTCACCGCATGCGGAATATGCCGGATCAGCCCGCCGAGCCGCAGCAGCCCCAGCAAGGTCAGCATCAGCCCCGACATCAGCACCGTCAGCAGCAGGCCCTCGATCCCGAACCGGCTGACGGTGGCGGCCACCAGGACGATGAACGCCCCGGCCGGCCCGCCGATCTGGTAGCGGGTGCCCCCCAGGGCGGAGACCACGAAACCGCCGACGACCGCCGTAGCCACCCCGCGCTCTGGGCCCACCCCGGAGGCGACCGCTATGGCCATGGACAGTGGCAGGGCGACGATGGCCACGGTCAATCCGGCCAGGGCGTCCTTGCGCAGGTCTTCCAGGCCGTAACCCTCGCGCAGCGTCGTGCTGAGCTTCGGGTGCAGCAGGTGGGCTGTGGCGGCGCCGTTCGGCATCGCGCGGTCGATCTCCCGGGTCGGGTGGTAAGGGCTTGCCCCGCGCCACCCTACCACAAGCGCGGCCATTGCTAAGCAGGCGAGGCGACGCAGGCGGGAGCCGTTCCCCGCAATCCCATCCCCCGACTCTCCCGCATCTGCTATCACCGGCCACGGTGAGCCCTTCCGTCCTCTTCGATCGTCCCGGACCGCGCTGGTTCAGCATCCCGGCCCATCGGCCCTTCGCCGAGGACCTGGCGCGGGGCCTCTACGCCGCGCTGGCCCCCCTGGGTCCTTCCGCCCTCTCCGAGGCCGTGGTCCTGGTCCCCAGCCGCCGCAGCGTCCGGGCGCTGGCCGACGCCTTCGTGGCCGCCGCCGAAGGCCGCGCCGTGCTGCCGCCGCAGATGCGGCCCCTGGGCGACCTGGAGGAGGGCGAGCCGCCGTTCGAGCCCGGCGACATCGCGCTCGGCCTGCCCGTCGCCATCGACCCCCTGCGCCGCCGCTTCGAGCTGGTCCGCCTGGTCCACGCCCGCCAGGGCCTGCTCGGCCGCCGGCTCACCGCCGCCGCGGCCCTGGAGCTGGCCGACGCCCTGGGCGCTTTCCTGGACAGCCTGCAGATCGAGGAGATCGCCGCCGACGAGGGCCTGGCCGACCTGGTGGACGCCGACCTCGCCGCGCACTGGCGCGTCTCCCGCGAGTTCCTCGAGGCCGCCCTGGAGGCCTGGCCGCGCCGCCTGGCGGAGCTGGGCGTCGTCGACGTCAGCGAGCGCCGCATCCTCTTGCTCCGCCGCCTGGCCGAGACCTGGGACGCGGCCCCCCCGCCCGGGGTGCTGATCGCCGCCGGCTCCACCGGCACCGTGCCGGTCAGCGCCGACCTGCTGGCGGTGATCGCCGCCGCCCCCCGCGGCGCCGTCGTCCTGCCCGGCCTGGACGACAGCCTGGCCGAGGCCGCCTGGAGCCAGGTGGACGACCAGCATCCGCAGGGCGCCATGAAGCTGCTGCTGGCCCGCGCCCGCACGCCGCGCGAAGCCGTGGCCGTCTGGCCGGCCTCGCTCGGCTTCCAGGCCCAGGGCCGCTGGCGCCGCCGCATCGTCAACGAGGCCCTGCGCCCGGCGCAATCCACCGCCGACTGGCTGGGGGTCATCGACACCCTGCGCCAGGAGGCCGACGCCGACCGCCTCGACCCGGTGGCCGAGGGGCTGAAGGGCCTCTCCGTCGTCACCGCCGCCACCGAGGAGGAGGCGGCCGCCGCCTGCGCCCTGCTGCTGCGCGAGACCCTGGAGACCCCGGGCCGCACCGCCGCCCTGGTCACGCCGGACCAGGTGCTGGCCCGCCGGGTCGCCGCCGCCCTGGCCCGCTGGGGCGTCATCGCCGATTCCTCGGCCGGCGAGGCCCTGGCCGGCTGCCGCTGCGGCGTGCTGGCCGGCCTGCTGGCCCGCGCCGCCGCCGACCCCCTCGACCCGGTGACCCTGCTGGCGGCCCTGAAGCACCCCTTCACCCGCCTCGGCCTGTCCCCCGGCGCCCTGGCCCGCCACGCCGAGGCCCTGGAGCGCCACGGCCTCCGCGGCCCCCGCCTGCACAGCTGGGAGGATCTCGAAGCCAGGCTGCAGCGAGTCCTTCTCCCGCAGGGGGAGAAGGACATGGCCGCCCGCGAAGGCGCGCTCCGCCTGGCCGTCCGCCTACGGAATATCCTCGACGCCCTCGCCGAAACCTTCGGCGAAGACGACGAGGCCGCCCCCGCCGACGCGGCCCGCGCCCTGGCCCAGGCGATGGAGGCCTTCGCCGCCGACGACATGGGCGCCCTCGGCGACCTCTGGGCCGGCCCCGGCGGCGAGGCCCTGGGCCGCCTGCTCTCCGGCCTGATCGACGAGTCCGAGGGCCTGCCCCCCGCCAGCCGCCGCGGCTTCGCCGACCTGCTCGCCCGGCTGACGGCCGGCGAAGTGGTGCGCGCCGGCGTCGCCAGCCATCCGCAGATCCGCATCCTGGGCGCCATCGAGGCCCGGCTGATCCGCGCCGACCGGCTGGTCCTGGCCGGGCTGGAGGAGGGCGTCTGGCCCCGCGGCGCCGGCCTCGACCCCTTCCTGTCGCGCCCGATGCGCGCCCGCCTGGGCCTGCCCTCGCCCGAGCGCCGGGTCGGCCTCGCCGCCCACGACTTCGCCCAGGCCGCCTGCGCCCCGGACGTCACCCTGGTGCATGCCGAGCGCCGCGAGGGCGCGCCGGCCATCAAGTCCCGCTGGCTCTGGCGGCTGGAGACCCTGGCCCGCGGCGCCGGCGCCGTCCTGCCCGGCCGGCCGGAGATCCTCGACTGGGCCCGCCGCCTCGACGCCCCCGACGGCTACAGTCCCGCCCGCCGGCCCGCCCCCGTCCCGCCGGTGGCCGACCGCCCCACCCGCCTGGCCGTCACCCGCGTCGAGGCCCTGACCCGCGACCCCTACGCCGTCTGGGCCCGCGACATCCTGCGGCTGTTCCCCCTGGAGCGTCCCGACGAGCCGGTGGAGGCCCGCGCCCGCGGCACGGCCATCCACGCCGCCTTCGAACGCTTCGCCCGCGCCCACCCCGACGCCCTGCCGGACGACGCCGCCGCGCTGTTCGAGGGCTTCTACCTGGAGGCGCTGGTCGCCGCCGGCATGCCGCACGAGGCCCTGGCCCGTGAGACGGCGCTGGCCCGCGAAGCCGCCCAATGGGTCGCCGGGCTGGAGGCCTCCCGCCGCGCCGGCGGCTGCAGGATCCATGTGGAGACCGAGGGCCGGCTGACCTTCGAGGTCGAGGGCCGCGCCTTCACCGTCACCGCCAAGGCCGACCGCATCGAATCCACCATCGACGGCCACGGCCACATCCTCGACTACAAGACCGGCCGCGCCCCCTCGCGGAAGATGGTGGACGCCGGCTTCTCGCCGCAGCTGACCCTCACCGCCGCCATCCTGGCCCGCGGCGGCTTCCAGGACCTGGGACCGCTGACCCCCGGCGACCTCACCTACCTGGAGGTCACCGGGCGCAAGCCCGCCGGCCGCGTCGAGGTCCGGGCGCTTGCGGGCGACGAAGCGACCGACGCCGCCCGCCGCGCCTTCGAGGGCCTGAACGAGCTGGTCGCCCGCTACTGGAACCCGACGCAAGCCTACGTCTCCCGCACCGCCCCGCAGTTCGTCCACGACTACGCCGGCGACTACGGCCACCTGGCCCGCGTCTTCGAATGGTCGACCAGCGGCGAGGAGGAGGCGTGAGCGGCCTCTCCTTTTTCCTCCCCCGTCCCGAAGATCGGGCGGTGGAAGGGGCGCGGGTTCTGCAGTGCGGTCGCCGCCCCCTCCGTCACGCCCTCTTCGGGGCGCGCCACCTCCCCCGTCCTCTGCGGGACGTGGAAGGAAAGAGGGGCCGCCATGCCTGACACTCTCCTCCTCGACGATCCCCAGCGCCGGGCCGCCGACCCGCGGCGGTCGGCCTTCGTCACCGCCAACGCCGGGTCGGGCAAGACCAAGACCCTGATCGACCGGGTGGCGCGCCTGCTGCTGGCCGGCGTCAGGCCGGAGACCATCCTCTGCGTCACCTACACCAAGGCCGCCGCCGCCGAGATGCAGCGGCGGCTGTTCGGCCGCCTGGGCGGCTGGTCGGTGCTGGCCGACGACGCCCTCGGCGACAGCCTGTCCGAGCTGCTGGGCGACGGCGCCCAGCTGGACCACGGCGACCTCTCCCGCGCCCGCGCCCTGTTCGCCCAGGCGCTGGAGACCCCCGGCGGCCTGAAGATCCAGACCATCCACGCCTTCTGCGAGAAGCTGCTGCGCCGCTTCCCCCTGGAGGCCAAGGTCTCCCCGGGCTTCCGGGTGATGGACGACCCGGCCGCCGCCGCCGTGGCCGCCGCCGCCCGCAAGGCCGTCGCCCGCCACGCGCTGAAGGGCGAAGGCCCGGTGGCCGAGGCCTACGCCCGCTTCTCCGTGGCGCTCGACTTCGCTTCGTTCCACGCCATGTTCGCCGCCTTCGAAGCCCGGCGCGGGGCGCTGGCCGTCTTCCTGAAGGCGCAGGGGGACGACGCCGCGGCATGGGCCTGGGCGGCCTGCGGCCTGGAGCCCGGCTGCGATCCCGAGCGGCTGGAGGCCGAGGCGCTCGCCGCCCTCGACACCCGGCTGTGGAACCAGGCCGCCGACGTTCTGGCGCAGGGCGGCGTCGCTGACCAGAAGAACGCCCTGCGCCTGCGCGCCGTCGCCGCCGAGCCTAGCCTGACGGGCGCGCTGGCCGCCCTGTTCATCGACGGCGGCGAGGGGACGCCCGTCGCGTGGGTCTTCAAGACCGGCGCCCTGAAGGCCCACGAACCCCTGCGCGCCGGCCTGCTGGACGAGCAGGACCGCCTGGCGATCGTCCGCGAGCGCCTGCGCGGCGCCCGCGTCGCCGCCGACACCGCGGGCGCCCTGACGCTGGCCGCGGCCTACCTCGAAGCCTACCGCATCGAGAAGGAGAGCGCCGGCGCGCTGGACTTCGCCGACCTGGTGGAGAAGACCTGCGCCCTGCTGGCCGACAGCCCGGCCGCCGCCTGGGTGCTCTACAAGCTGGACGGCGGCGTCGACCACATCCTGGTGGACGAGGCGCAGGACACCGCGCCCGAGCAGTGGACCATCGTCCGGGCGCTGACCGGCGAGTTCTTCGCCGGCGCCGGGGTCGCGCTGCGCGCCGACCTGCAGCGCACGGTGTTCGTGGTCGGCGACGAGAAGCAGTCGATCTACTCCTTCCAGGGCGCCGACCCGGCCCGCCTTCGCGAGGAGACCGCCGGCTACATCGCCCGCATCGCCGCCGCCGGCCGCGACGGCGAGGTAGTGCCGCTGGTGGATTCCTGGCGCTCCACGCTCGAGGTGCTGTCCTTCGTCGACGTGGTGTTCGAGGCCGGCGTGCCCCCCAACGACGGGCCGCTGGCCCACGTCCCGCGGCGCGACGGCCATCACGGCTGCGTCGACGTCTGGCCGCTGATGCGCGAACCGAAGGGCGAGGACCGCGGGGCCTGGGACGCGCCCCTCGACGCCGAGGGCGAGGAAAGCGCCAACCGCCGCCTGGCCCAGGCCATCGCCTGCGAGATCGGCGACCTGATCGCCCGCGGCGACGCGGTCTACGACAAGGACCTGCGCGTCTGGCGCCCCGCCACCGCCGGCGACGTGCTGATCCTGGTGCGGCGCAGGGGCGCGCTCTTCGAGGACATCCTGCGCGCGTTGAAGCAGGCGGGCCTGCCGGTGGGCGGCGCCGACCGCCTGTCGCTGTCCGGCCACATCGCCTTCGACGACCTGATGGCGCTGGCCCGCTTCGCCCTGTTCCCCGCCGACGACCTGACGCTCGCCGCCCTGCTGCGCAGCCCGTTCTGCGATGTCGACGACGAAGGCCTCTACCGCCTGGCCAAGGGCCGCCCCGCCAGCCTGTGGGACGCCCTGCAGGCCCGCGCCGGCGAGGACGCCGCCTGGGCCGCCTCGCTGGCGTTCCTGCAGACCGTGATGGCGACCAGCCGCACCCGCCGCCCATTCGAGTTCTTCCGCCTCGCCCTCATCGCCCGGGACGCCGCCGGCCGTTCGATGCGCGCGCGCCTGCTTCGCCGGCTGGGCCGCGAGGCGGAGGACGCACTGGACGAGTTCCTGGCCCAGATCCTCGCCGCCGAGGCCCGGGGGATCGAAGACCTGGAGAGCCTGGTCGCCGCCTTCGCCAGCCTCGACATCGTGGTCAAGCGCGAGATGGAGGCCGGCCGCGACGAGGTGCGGGTGATGACCGCCCACGGCGCCAAGGGCCTGGAGGCGCCCATCGTCTTCCTGCCCGAGGCCGCCCTACAGTCCGCCGCCCGCGGCTCGCCGCTGCTGGAAACCGAGGACGGCGGCGTGCTGTGGTGCACGGCCAAGGCCGCCGACTGCGTCGCCTCCGCCGCAGCCCGCGAGCGCCGCGCCGCCAGGGAGGACGCCGAGGCCCAGCGCCTGCTCTACGTGGCCCTCACCCGCGCCCGCGACCGGCTGGTGATCTGCGGCCGCCTCGCCGCCAACCGCCAGGAGCAGAACCTGAAGGGCTGGTGGGAGAAGATCGCCGCCGCCTTCGGCCACGACCACATCGCCCCCCGCGTCCGCGAGGCCGCCTGCGGGATGGTGGTCGCCCGCCGCTATGGCCCCGACCCCGAGGTGCTGGGCCCGGCGGCGTGGGCCGCCGCGCCCGCCGCCGCCGCCCCGGCCTGGCTCACCCAGGCCGCGCCGGCCCAGGCCTACGCCCGCTACGCCTCGCCCTCGCAGATCGGGGCGGTGGACGACGCGCCCGCCCCCTCGCCCCTGGCCCGCCAGGGCGGCCTCGGCCGCTTCCGCCGCGGCGACCTGATCCACCGGCTGCTGCAGTTGCTGCCCGACATCCCCGAGGCCGGCCGGATCGCCGCCGCCCAGGCCCTGCTGGACCGCGAGCGCGGCCTGACCGACGCCCAGCGCGCCGAGATGATCACCGCCGCCTTCTCCGTCCTGGAGGACGCCCGCTTCGCCCGGGTGTTCGGCCCCGGCGGCCGGGCCGAGGTGGCGGTGGCCGGGACCTCCGCCCGCCTGCCCGCCGGCCTCGCCGTCTCCGGCCGCATCGACCGGCTGGTGGTGCTGCCCGACCGGGTGCTGGTGGTGGACTTCAAGACCAACCGCCCCTCGCCCGCCGTCATCGCCGACGCCGACCCGGCCTACGTCCGGCAGATGGCCATCTACGCCGCCGTCCTGGGCGAGGTGTTCCCCGACCGCGCCATCGAGGCGGCGCTGGTCTGGACCGACGGCCCGAAGCTGATGGCGGTTCCAGAAAACCTTATGGCCCAAGCCCTTGCCGAGCTGGGCCGTACCGGTTGATCGGGCGTCGGCGCCTGCTTACATGGCGGATCAAGAAGCGTGGGCCGGCGTCAACGGCCCGGGCGCGAAAGGACAAAGCCTATGAGCACCGTGCAAGTCACCGACCAGTCCTTCGAGAAGGATGTCCTGCAGTCCGACCGTCCGGTCCTGGTGGATTTCTGGGCCGAGTGGTGCGGTCCGTGCAAGCAGATCGCCCCCGCCCTGGAGCAGATCGCCGAGGAGCTGGGGACCCAGGTGACCGTGGCCAAGCTCAACATCGAGGAAAGCCCCACCACCCCCTCCCGCTACGGCGTGCGTGGCATCCCGACCATGATGCTGTTCAAGGACGGCCAGATGACCGCCATGAAGGTCGGCGCCATGCCCAAGCAGAAGATCCTCGAATGGCTCTCCGAGGCCGGCGTGAAGTCGGCGGCGTGAGCAAGATCGGCTCGGCTTAATTTCACCGCTCACCCCGGCGAAGGCCCATAGGCGCTAACTTAAGCCTGCAGGGGTCGCCGGGATGAGCGGTTTGATGATGGCTTGCGCCCTCAAACCGGCCAGGTCTCCGGGCTCATCGCCAGCACCTCGCCGGCGAAGTGCAGGCCGCCGCAGATCAGCACGTGCGGCGCCGGGCCCTCGGCGGCCAGCACCGCGCGCACGGCGGCCTCGACGTCCGGGAACGCCGCCGCTTCCAGCCCGGCCGCCCGCGCCGCCTCGGCCAGCTCGTCCGCCGAGGCGGCGTTCGGGCTGTCGAAGGTGGTGCTGGCCGCCTGTGCGACCACACCTTTGAACGGCGCGAAGAAGCCCTGGGCGTCCTTGCGCCCGTACATCGCCACCACCAGCGCCACCGGCCGCCCGTCCCGCGCCGCCAGCTTGCCCACCGTGTCCGCCAGCGCCTGGCCGGCGTGCGGGTTGTGCCCCCCGTCGAGCCAGAGGTCTGACCCCCGCGCCCGGCAGAGCGCCGCCAGCGGCCCGGCCGTCAGCCGCTGGAACCGCGCCGGCCAGACCGCGCCGGCCACGCCGCGGCCGATCGCAGCCTCGTCCAGCCTGGGGTGGCCCCAGGCCAGCGCCGCCATCGCCGCCACGCCGGCGTTGGCGAACTGGTGCGCGCCCGGCAGGCTGGGCGCCGGCAGGTCCAGCAGCCGGTCGGGCGCCTGCACCATCAACCGGCCCCGCTCCTCCCAGGCGTCGAAGTCGCGGCCCATCAGCATCAGCGGCGCGCCCAGCGCCTGCGCCTCCGCCTCGATGGCCGCCAGCGCCGCCTCCGGCTGGCGGGCGCAGACGACGGGACGGCCGGCCTTGACGATCCCCGCCTTCTCCCAGGCGATCTTGCCCAGCTCCGGCCCCAGCAGCTCCAGGTGGTCGTAGTCGATCGGGGTGATCACGCTGACCGCCGGGGCGGCGAAGACGTTGGTGGAATCGAACCGCCCGCCCAGCCCCACCTCGACGATCGCCACGTCGGCCGGCGTCTCCGCGAAGGCCTTGAAGGCCATGGCGGTGAGGATCTCGTTGAAGCTGATCGGCGCCTCGCCGTTCACCGCGATCATCCGGTCGATCAGGGCGGCCAGCTCGGCTTCGGAGATCAGCGCGCCCGCCACCCGGATCCGCTCCGCGAACCGCACCAGGTGCGGCGAGGTCAGCACGTGGGCCTTCAGGCCGGCGGCCTCGGCCATGGCCCGCAGGAAGGCGGCGGTGGAGCCCTTGCCGTTGGTGCCGGCCACATGGATCACCGGCCCCATGCGGTCCTGCGGCCGCCCCAGCCGCTCCAGCAGCCGCTCGATGCGGCCGGTGGACAGGTCGATCAGGCTGGGGAACCGGTCCCGCAGCCGCGCGACCGTCCGCTCGAAGGCGTGGAGCTCGTCATACATGGGCAAGACCCGACCCTTCTCCCCCTGCGAGAGAAGGTGGCGGCCGACAGGCCGACGGATGAGGCGGCGCGCGGAGGTCCCGCGACGAACACCCAAGCCAGATGGAGAATTCTGCGAGACCCCTCATCCGGCCTGCTCCGCAGGCCACCTTCTCCCGCAAGGGGAGAAGGACGCATGGCCAGTCATGCCGCCAGCGAACGCGTCCGCCCCGCCATCAGGATCTTCAGGATCGCGCCCAGCACCTCGGGGATCTCCTTGCGGGTCACCACCTTGTCGATCATGCCGCGCTCCATCAGGAACTCGGCGCGCTGGAAACCCGGCGGCAGGGTCTCGCGGATGGTCTGCTCGATCACCCGGCGGCCGGCGAAGGCCACCATGGCGTTGGGCTCGGCCAGCTGCACGTCGCCCAGCATGGCGTAGGAGGCCATCACCCCGCCGCTGGTGGGGTCGGTCAGCACGACGACGTAGGGCAGGCCCGCGGCCTTCACCTCGTTCAGCGCCACCGTGGTCCGCGCCATCTGCATCAGGGACAGCGTCCCCTCCTGCATCCGCGCCCCGCCCGAGGCGGTGAAGATCACCAGCGGCACGTCGCGCTTCGCGGCCTCCTTGGCGGCCTTGATGAAGGTCTCTCCGGCGCCGACGCCCAGCGACCCGCCCATGAAGGCGAAGTCCTGCACGATCGCCACCACGGGCTGGCCCTGGATCTCGCCCACGGCGATGGCCATGGAGTCCTGCTCGCCGGTGGCCTTGCGGGCGGCCTTCAGCCGCTCCCCATAAGGCTTCTCGTCGGGGAACTTCAGCGGATCGTCGGGCGAGGTCGGCGAGGCGATGCGCTCGTAGCGCCCCTCGTCGAAGGTGTAGCGCAGCCGCAGCTGGGTCCCCACCCGCATGTGGCTGCCGGCCGGCGTCACCCACAGCGCCGCCTCCAGGTCGGGGCGATAGAGCATTTCCCCGGTGTCGGGGCACTTGACCCACAGGTTCTCGGGCGTCTCGCGCTTGGTGAACGCATTGCGCACGCCGGGCGCGATCTTGGCCAGCCAGCCGCCGCGTTCGCGGGGGGTCGGCGCCGAGATCCGTCCGGGCTTGTCGTTTCTCTGCTCAGCCATCGCCATGGTCTAGACCGTCTGTCCGATCCTCGCGGAGCGGACAGCCTTAGCTAAGGAATCAACTTTGGAAAGCACTTGCACAGTCACGTCTTTGTTCATGGTTAACGCAGCGGCGACCTCGTCCACCAGGGCCGACCCGACCACCGCGGCGTCGGCCACCCGCGCGATGGCGGCGGCTCGTTCCGGGGTGCGGATGCCGAAGCCCACCGCCACCGGCAGGCCGGAGGCCTTGCGCACGCGCGCCACGGCCGGGGCGACCGACTGCTCGTCGGCTTCCTTGACCCCGGTCACGCCGGCCACCGAGACGTAATAGACGAAGCCGGAGGTGCCACGGACGATCACCTTCAGCCGCTCGTCGTCGCTGGTCGGCGTGGCCAGCCGGATCAGCGACATGTCGGCGGCGTCCAGCGCCTGGGCCAGCGGTCCGGCCTCTTCCGGCGGGCAGTCCACGACGATCAGTCCGTCGACCCCCGCGGCGGCGGCGTCGCGGGCGAAG
>NZ_DASXYF010000141.1:0-23684 GCF_036502675.1 Phenylobacterium sp. | reverse complement strand
ACCTCCAGGATCCGCCGGAGGTGATCCCGGACTTCCTGCGCAGGTGGGAGGAGGGCTACGAGATCGTCTACCAGATCGTCACGGCCCGCCAGGGCACGGGCCCGATCCGGCGCATGAACTCGTGGCTGTTCTACGTCGTCGCCAACCGGCTGACCGAGGGGCGCATCCCGCGCAACGTGTCGGACTTCCGGCTCGTCGACCGCCGCGTCTACGAGACCATCAACCTGATGGAGGAGCGCAACCGGTTCGTCCGGGGCCTCTTCGCGTGGGTCGGGTTCCGGACCACCGGCGTCGAGGCCGAGCGCCAGCCGCGGGTCGCGGGCACGTCGGGCGCGCACACGCTCAAGGTCCTGGATCTCGCGATCAAGGGCATCTTCGCGCACAGCTACCTCCCGCTGAAGGTCATCTCGATCTTCGGGCTGACGCTGTCGTTCCTGTCG
Source organism: Phenylobacterium sp. (assembly GCF_036502675.1). Classification (GTDB taxonomy): domain Bacteria; phylum Pseudomonadota; class Alphaproteobacteria; order Caulobacterales; family Caulobacteraceae; genus Phenylobacterium. The sequence continues at coordinate 23,244 of NZ_DASXYF010000141.1, read as the reverse complement.
GTGCTGGCGCTGGCGCTGATCGCCAATCTGCTGGCGGCGGCGCTGCTCGCCTTCACCATCTTCTACTATGTCGTCATCTATACGATGTGGTTGAAGCGGAGGACGCCGCAGAACATCGTCATCGGCGGCGCCGCCGGGGCGCTGCCGCCCATCGTCGGCTGCGTCGCCGCGAGCGGCGGCGTCACGTTGGACAGCTTGACGCTGTTCGCCATCATCTTCATGTGGACGCCGCCGCATTTCTGGGCGCTGGCGCTCTATACCAGCGACGACTACGGCAAGGCCGGCGTGCCGATGATGCCCAACGTGGCGGGCGCGAAGTCCACCCGCCGCCAGATCCTGCTCTATAGCCTGCTGCTCGCCCCGCTGTGCGTGGCGCCGGCCTTCACCGGCCTGGGCGGACGCGCCTACCTCGGCGTGTCGGCGGGCGGCGCCGTGGTGTTCCTGCTGCTGGCGTGGCGGCTGTTCCGCAGCCGGGCCGGCGACGCCCCGGGCGAGCGCAACGACGGCCTCTACGACGTCAAGGCCGAGGCCAGGGCGGCCCGCAACCTGTTCGCCTTCTCGATCCTCTACCTCACCCTGCTGTTCGCCACCCTGCTGGTCGAGCATCTTGCCGGCTGGCCGCCCCTGGCCCTGCTGGCCCGATGAGCGATCCCGCCCGCGAGACCGACGCCGCCGCCCGCGCCCGCCGCGGGCGCAACATCGCCCTGGCGCTGGGCCTGGCGGCCTTCGTCGTCCTGGTCTTCGTCGTCACCCTCGTGCGATTGGGCGCCCATGTCCTCGACCCCTGGTTCTGAACGTCCCGAGCCCACGGCGCAGCAGCGCCGCAACGCCCGCGTGGCGCTGATCTGCGGCGTGGTCTTCGCCGCCATGGTGGGCGGGGCCTACGCCTCGGTGCCGCTCTACCGGGCCTTCTGCCAGGTCACCGGCTTCGACGGGGTGGTGCGCAAGGCCCAGGCCGCGCCGGACAAGGTGCTGGCCAAGACCCTGGAGATCCGTTTCGACGCCAACGTCCGCGACCTGCCCTGGGACTTCACCGCCCTGCAGACCTCCCAGACCATCCGGATCGGCGAGACGGGGCTGGCCTTCTTCCGGGTGACCAACCACGCATCCACGCCGGTCACCGGGCACGCGGTCTACAACGTCGTGCCGGAGCAGGCCGGCGCCTACTTCCAGAAGCTACAGTGCTTCTGCTTCTCGGACCAGACGATCGGGGCGGGGCGGACCGTGGAGTTCCCGGTGCTCTACTTCGTCGATCCCAAGTATGCGGACGACTTCGAGACCCGCGGCAGCCGCCAGGTGACGCTGTCCTACACCTTCTATCCGGCGCAGGGCGGGCCCGGCGGCGGCAAGCGGGCGGAAGCCGTTCCGGCCAAGCCTGTTTCGGGCCTTGGCGGATCGCCGCACGCAGGGCTATAGCGTCACGCAAGAGAGACCGGTCCAGCCTCAGGCGCCGGGCCGCGTGCGAATTTGAGAGGGGTAAGGACGGAAATGTCCAACGACGTCAAGCACGACTACCACCTGGTCAATCCCAGCCCCTATCCGCTGGTCGGCTCGATCGCGGCCGTGGTGATGGCGCTGGGCGGCGTGGTCTGGATGAAGGGGCTGTTCGGCCTGCCGGCTCACACCTCCTGGCTGTTCTTCGCGGGCCTGGCCGGCGTGCTCTACACCATGGTCGGCTGGTGGAGCGAGGTGATCAAGGAAGGCAACCGAGGCGACCACACCCCGGTGGTGTCCCTCGGCCTGCGCTACGGGATGATCCTGTTCATCGCCTCAGAGGTGATGTTCTTCGTCGCGTGGTTCTGGATCTTCTTCGAGATGGCGCTGTTCCACCACCACCGCACCATCTCCTCCATCGAGGAAGTGCGCGCAGCCTGGGCCACCTGGCCGCCCAAGGGCGTCGAGACGGTGCCGGCCTGGAACCTGCCGCTGGTCAACACCCTGACCCTGCTGCTGTCCGGCACTACGGTGACCTGGGCCCACCACGCCCTGCAGCAGGGCGACCGCAAGGGGGCCAAGATCGCGCTGTGCCTGACCATCGTGCTCGGCGTGATGTTCACCTCGATCCAGGCCTACGAATACAGCCACATCATCCACCACAAGTACTTCTTCAACGAGGCGGCGTCGAACGCCGGGCTCTACGGTTCGTCCTTCTTCATGGCCACGGGCTTCCACGGCTTCCACGTGCTGATCGGCACCATCTTCCTGACGGTCTGCCTGATCCGCCTGCTGGCCGGCGGCTTCACCCCGCAGAAGCACTTCGGCTTCGAAGCGGCGGCCTGGTACTGGCACTTCGTCGACGTGGTTTGGCTGTTCCTGTTCGCCTTCATCTACGTGATCTTCGGCGCCCATGCCGGCGGCTAGGTGAGCGCGCGCAATCCGCTGCTGGCGGGCCTGGCGGGCCGCTGTCCCAATTGCGGGGAGGGCCCGCTGTTCGACGGCTTCCTGAAGGTCTCGTCCACCTGCGAGGCCTGCGGCTTCGACCTCGGGGCGGCGGATTCCGGCGACGGGCCGGCGGTGTTCGTGATCCTGGTGGCCGGCTTCATCATGGCCTTCGCCGCCCTGGTCACCGAGATCAAGTTCCACCCGCCCGTCTGGGTGCACCTGGTCATCTGGCTGCCGCTGACGCTGGTGGTCTGCCTGGGGCTGCTGCGGCCGTTCAAGGGCGCGATGCTGGCCGCCCAGTTCATGAACAAGGCCTCGCAAGCCCGCCACGATGAGTAGCGGGCGGAGGTTCCCCATCGGCCTGACGATCGCGGTGGCGGTCGCCCTTGCGATCCTCTGCGGCCTGGGGACCTGGCAGCTCAAGCGGCTGGCCTGGAAGGAAGCCCTGCTGGCGCGGATCGCGGCGCTGCAGGGCGCTGCGCCGCAGGCCGCGGCGCCTGTCCTGGAGCGGGCGGCCGGGGGCCGGGACGCGGACTTCACCCGCGTCACGCTCGACTGCCCGGGCCTGCCCACGGCGCCGTTCCTGGAGCTGTACGCCGTGCGGGACGGCGAGGCGGGCGCGCGGCTGATCTCGGCGTGCGCGGTGCAGACCGGGCGTTACGGAAGCGTGCTGGTGGACCGCGGCTTCATCGCCGACAGCATCTCCGCCCGTCCGCCGGTGACGCCGGGAGACCGCGCGTCCTTCACGCTGACCGGCGTGCTGCGCCGCCCCGACAAGCCCACCTTCGTCACGCCGCCGAACGAGCCTGCCGCCAACCATTGGTACTCCCGCGACGCGCCCGCCATGGCCCGCGCGCTGGGCGTGCGCGCGCCCGCGCCGCTGATGCTGATGGCGGAAACCTCCAGCAATCCCGGATGGAAGGCGCTGGTCCCCGCCCCCCTGCCGCCGGAGATTCCGAACCGGCACCTGGAGTACGCCCTGACCTGGTTCGGCCTTGCCGGAGCCCTGTTGGCCGTCTATGCGGCCATGCTCTGGCGCAGGTGGAAGGCTTGATGCAGTACGTTTCAACCCGGGGCGAGGCTCCGGCCGTCGGGTTCGTCGATGCGGTGCTGGAAAGCCTGGCGCCGGACGGCGGCCTCTACGTGCCGCAGGACTGGCCGCAGCTCACCGCCCGGGAGATCGCGGACTTCGCCGGCAAGCCCTACGCCGAGGTGGCGGCGGAGGTCATCGGCCGCTTCACGGACGGCGAGATCCCGCAGGCCGCCCTGGCCGAGATGTGCCGCGAGGCCTACGGGACCTTCAGCCACGCCGCGGTCGTGCCGCTGTCGCAGATCGGCCCGCAGGCGTTCATCGCCGAGCTGTTCCATGGCCCCAGCCTGGCCTTCAAGGACGTGGCCATGCAGATCCTGGCCCGGCTCTACGACCACATCCTGGCCGGCCAGCGGCGCCGGCAGACCATCCTGTGCGCCACCTCCGGCGACACCGGCGGGGCGGCGGTGGAGGCCTTCCGCGGCCGCAGCAACGTGCGGGTGGTGGCCCTCTTCCCCGAGGGGCGGATCTCCGAGGTGCAGCGGCGGTTCATGACCGCGGCCCAGGAGGACAACGTCGCCTGCGTGGCGGTGGACGGCACCTTCGACGACTGCCAGGCGATCGTGAAGCAGGCCTTCCAGGACCAGGTGCTGCGCCAGGCGGTGGACATCTCTGGGGTCAATTCGATCAACTTCGCGCGGATCGCCGCCCAGATCGTGTACTACTTCACCACCGCCGTTGCGCTGGGCGCGCCGCACCGGCCGGTGGCCTTCTGCGTGCCTTCGGGCAATTTCGGCGACGCCTTCGCGGGCTACGCCGCCGCGCGCATGGGCCTGCCGGTGGCGAAGATCGTGGTGGCGACCAACGCCAACGACATCCTGGCCCGGACCTTCCAGGAGGGCCGCTACGCCCGCGGCGGCGTGGCCGCCACCCAGTCGCCGGCCATGGACATCCAGAGCGCCTCCAACTTCGAGCGGCTGTATTTCGAATGCGTCCGCCGGGACGGGGTGGAGACGGCCCGCGCCTTCAAGGCGTTCGGCGAAACCGGGGTGATCGACATCCCGCCGCAGGCCTTCGCCGCCATGCGCGAGCGATTCATCGGCCTGTCGGCCAGCGAGAGCGAGACCTCGCGGACCATGGTCGCGACGCTGAACGAAACGGGCGAGCTGATCGACCCGCACACCGCCGTGGCGGTGGCCGCCCTGAACAAGGCCGGCGACCTGGGGGCGCCCGTCGTGGTGCTCTCCACCGCCCATCCGGCCAAGTTCCCGGAAGCGGTCCACGCCGCCACCGGCGAACTGCCCTACCTGCCCCCCGGCGTGGAGGCGCTGGCCCGGCGGCCGGAACGCTTCGACCGCCTGCCGGCCGACGCCGACGCGGTGAAAGCCTACGTGCGCGCCTTTGCCGAAGCCTGACCTCCCGCCCCCCCAGGTCCACACGCTCGCCAACGGCGTGCGGGTGGTCTGCGACCCGATGCCGGGGCTGGAGACCCTGGCGCTGTCGGTGGTGGCGGGCCACGGCGCGCGCTCGGAGGACGCGGCGCGCTCGGGGTGGTCGCACCTGCTGGAGCACATGGTGTTCAAGGGCGCCGGCGCCCGCTCGGCCCGCGAGATCGTCGAGGCGATCGAGGCCGAGGGCGGCTCGATCAATGCCGCCACCGGCTATGAGCGCACCAGCTTCCAGGTGCGGGCGCTGCGGGGCGGCCTCAACCTGGGCCTGGCGGTGATCTCCGACCTGATGCTGCGCCCCACCCTCGATCCCGCCGACCTGGCGCGGGAAAAGCAGGTGGTGGCCCAGGAGATCGCCGAGGCGGCCGACGCCCCCGACGACCTGGTGTTCGAGCTGGCGCAGACCGCGGCTTTCGAGGGCCAGCCGCTGGGCCGGCCGATCCTGGGCGCGCCCGCCTCCATCGCGGCCGCCGACCCCGCCCGGCTGGAGGACTGGCGCGCCGGGCTCTACGCGCCGGCCGACCTGGTGGTCAGCGCGGCCGGGGCGGTGGACGTGATCGAGCTGCTGGCCCTGGCCGACCGCGACTTCGGCCATTCGCCGCAGGGACGGCTGTTGTCCGAGCCGGAGGCCGCGACCTTCGTCGGCGGCGCCCGGCCGATGGCCAAGGCGCTGGAGCAGGCGAACCTGGCGATCCTGCTGCCGGCCGGCGGGGTGCGCGACCCGGACTATTTCACCTTGCGGCTGCTGGCCGAGATCCTCGGCGGCGGCATGGCCTCGCGCCTGTTCCAGGAAGCCCGCGAGAAGCGGGGCCTGGCCTACGCGATCGACGCCTATGCCGAGACCTACGCCGACACCGGCGTCCTGGGGATCTTCGCGGGCTGCGCCGCCCGGGACGCGGTGGAGCTGGCGCAGGTCACCGCCGGCGAACTGGCCGGCCTGACCCGCGGCGTGGAGGCCGCCGAGCTGTCGCGCGCCAAGGCGCAGCTCAAGGCCTCGATGTTCATGAGCCGCGAGTCGGCGCTGGCCCGGGCGGAGGCGGCGGCGGGCCAGGTGCTGCTGTTCGGCCGCGTGCTGGCGCCGGGCGAACTGGCCGCCCAGATCGACGCGGTGCAGCCCGCCGACATCGCCAGGCTGGCGGGCACGATCCTGGGCCCCCGCCGCGCCGCCGTGGCGGTGCTGGGCCCCCGCCCGGCCCTGAAGGCCGCCGAGGCGTTCCAGCGCGCGCTGGCCGGCTGACCCCGCGGCGTACGCGGCGCTTGACGCGGCGCGATTTCGCGCGACTTTTCGACCATGGCCCTGCTCGACTGGATCACGCCGGAGAGCGGCCCGCGCCTGGAGGGCGAGCGGGTGCGCCTGCGGTCGCCGCGGGCCGGCGACTACGAGGCCTGGCGCGACCTGCGCGAAGTGTCGCGGGCCTTCCTGCAGCCGTGGGAGCCGACCTGGCCGGCGGACGACCTGACCCGCGCCGCCTTCCGCCGCCGGCTGACCGCCTACGCCCGCGACCGGGAGGCGGGCGCCGCCTATCCGCTGTTCATATTCCGCGAGCCGGACGAGGTGCTGACCGGCGGGATCACCCTGTCCAACGTCCGCCGCGGCGTCGCCCAGATGGGCTCGGTGGGCTACTGGTGCGGCAAGCCGTTCACCCGCAACGGCTACACCCTGGCGGCGGTGCGCGCGCTGACCGCCTTCGCCTTCCGCAGCCTGGGCCTGCACCGGCTGGAGGCCGCCTGCATCGACAAGAACCAGCCCTCGCGCCGCCTGCTGCTGCAGGCCGGCTTCGCTGAAGAGGGGTTCGCCAAGGCTTATCTGAAAATTAACGGCGTTTGGCGCGATCATGTGCTGTTCGGTCTGGTCTCGCCGCTGCGGGACTATGGACCGGACGAGGGGGTGTCGGTCTGACCGGCGCCCGGCCGCCAAGCGCTTTGGGACGATGGCGAACGACCGTTGGATCTGGGACCCGACCACGACGCTCGAGGCGCTTGGGGCGGCCGATGTGGTGCTGTGGTTCTGGGAACCGGAACGCGACCGGCTGCGCCTGAACGGCGCGTCGCGGGCGCTGGGCCTGGGGCCGCTTGCGCCGGAATGCTCGTCCACCGCGTTGCGCGCCCTGGCCCTGCCGCAGGACCGGGCGCTGGCCGAAGACATCCTGCGCGTCCAGGAACCGGGCTCGGAGATCGCCGTGCGGCTGCGCATGCGCGGCGCCGGGATCTGCATCTGGCGCGGGGTCTGGCTTGAAGAAGGTGTGCGCGCCGCGGGCGTGGTGGCCCCGGAGACCAAGTTCGCCGCCTCCGATACCGACCGGTTGACCGGCCTTCTGGATCGCCGCAGCTTCGTCCTGCGGGCCCGCGAGCGGCTGCAGAGCCCCGGCGGCCACGAGCTGGTGGTGGCCGACCTCGACCGCCTGCGCCGCCTGAACGAGGCCCTGGGACACGAGCGCGCCGACCTGGTGCTGGCGGCGCTGGGCTCGCGGCTGGCGGCGGCCTTCCCGCCCGAGGCGGTGATGGCCCGCATCGGCGAGGACGAGTTCGCGGTGCTGGCGCCGGTGGGCAAGACCGCGGGCGCCGACATGCTGCGCATGGCGCTGGAGCAGCCGCTGCGGATCGCGGGCTTCGACATCCACCCGACGCTCTCCATCGGCGCCGTGCAGGCCCAGGGCGGCGACGAGGCGCCCGAGGCGGCGGAGCTGCTGCGCCGGGCCGAACTGGCCGTGGAATCAGCCAAGAGCAACGGCCGCGGCGGGGCGGCGGCCTATGGCCGGGGGCTGGAATCGGACGGCCTGTCGCGCCTGGCGCTGGAGAGCGACCTGCGCGGCGCCATCGGCCGCGGCGAGCTGATGCCCTACTACCAGCCGATCGTGCGGCTTTCGACCGGGGCGCTGTCGGGCTTCGAGGCCCTGGTGCGCTGGCGCCACCCGCGCCGCGGCCTCCTGATGCCCGACCAGTTCCTGCCGCTCTGCGACGAGATGGGCCTGATGCGCGACCTGGGGGCGATGATGATGCACCAGGCGGCGGCGCAGCTTGCGACTTGGCGGGCCAACCACCAGGCTTCCGGCGAGCTGACGGTGGCGGTGAACCTCTCCACCGGCGAGCTCGACCGGCCGGACCTGATCCCCGACGTGAAGGCGATCCTCGAGGCGACCGGCCTGCCGCCGGGGGCGCTGAAGCTGGAGGTCACAGAGGGCGACGTGATGCGCGACCCGGACCGGGCGGCGGTGGTGCTGCGCAACCTGCGCGAAGCCGGCGCGGCCCTGGCGCTGGACGACTTCGGCACTGGCTTCTCGTCGCTGTCCTACCTGACCCGGCTGCCCTTCGACACGCTGAAGATCGACCGCTACTTCGTGCGCACCATGGCCACCAACGAGGGCTCGGCGAAGATCGTTTCCTCGGTAGTGAAGCTGGGCCAGGACCTGGACCTGGAGGTGGTGGCCGAGGGCGTGGAGAACGCCGGCATGGCCCGCGCCCTGCTGGCGGTCGGCTGCGACTACGGCCAGGGCTTCGGCTACGCCCCGGCGCTGTCGCCGCAGGAGGCCGAGGTCTACCTCAACGAATGCTACGTGGACGGCGCCGCCCCGGTGAAGGCGCGCGGCTGAGGCCCTTTTTCCGCCCAAGTCCCGCAGAGAGGACGGGGGAGGAAAAGGCGTGCGAGGTCCAGGCCCTAAGCCTGCCCCGTCACCGCCGACAGGCGCTTGGGATCGATGCCGAGCTTGCCGAGCGCGCGGGACCATTTCCGCTCGTGGTCGCCGTCGAACAGCAAGTCCTCGTCGGAGTCGCAGACCAGCCAGACGTTGTGCTTGATCTCGTTCTCGAGCTGGCCGGCGGCCCAGCCGGCATAGCCCAGGGCCAGCCGCGCCCGGCGGGGCGGGGCGGCGTGGCCGGCCATGGCCTCCAGCACCTCGCGGGTGGCGGTGAGCGCCATGCCCCCGGCGATGCCCAGGCTGTGCTCGCCGCGATAGTCGTCGGTATGCAGCACGAAGCCGCGCTCGCGCTCGACCGGGCCGCCGATCAGCACCAGGTCGGCCGGCACCCGGATCGTCGATTTGATCTCCAGGCGCCTGAGCAGGTCCGGCACCGTCAGGCCGCCGGCCGGCCGGTTCACCGCCAGGCCCATGGCGTGTTCGGAATCGTGGGCGCAGACCAGCACCACCGCCCGCTCGAAGCGGGGATCGCCGATCCCGGGCATGGCGATCAGCAGTTGGCCGGAGAGGAAGCCGTCGTCCTGCACGGGCAGACATTTGAGCCGGAACGCGGCGGATTCAAGTCGCGTGTGACGGAGCGCGGTTGACGGGGGCTGCAGGGGGGTTATCTGCCCGTTGAGGAACAGGAGAACCCCATGACCATCAAAGTCGGCGACAAGCTGCCCAACCTGACGCTCACCGTGGCCACCGCCGAGGGGCCGAAGCCCGCCTCGACCGACGAGATCTTCAAGGGCAAGACCGTGGCTCTGTTCGCCGTACCGGGCGCGTTCACGCCCACCTGCTCGGCCAAGCACCTGCCGGGCTTCAAGCAGCAGGCGCCGACGCTGAAGGCCAAGGGCGTCGACACCATCGCCTGCATCTCGGTGAACGACGCCTTCGTGATGCGCGCCTGGGGCGAGGACCAGGCGGTGGGCGACGACGTCCTGATGCTGGCCGACGGCAACGGCGAGTTCACCAAGGCCGTGGGTCTGGAGATGGACGGCTCCAAGTTCGGCCTGGGGCCGCGCTCCCAGCGCTATTCGATGATCGTCAAGGACGGGACGGTGACGGCGCTGAACGTGGAGGAGGGCGGTGAATTCCGCGTCTCCGCCGCGGACTACATGTTGGCGCAGCTTTAGGGCGCCGACCGCTCCCGTCCCCCGGGGGTAAGGGCTGGGGATGGGGGTGGCGCCCGACAGTGCAGCTGCGCCCGATCCACACGTCTGGCTTGGATCGGTGCGCCGCCCGCCCTGCCCGGACCGTGCGGGCCTCTATGTGTTCCCTATTTGTTCTGGATAACCCGCCCCATGCGCGGTAAGGTGGCGCTGGCCGGCGTATCGGCCGCAGCGCGCGGGAACGGGCATGGACTTGGCGGCTCGGGAGGCTGATCCGCACACGCACCGCGGCCCGGGAACCGCTGTTTACAGCCCCCGTAAACCGCTAATGATGTGCGACCCTGTAAGCGCTTTCGTCCCCGTGCGGACGGGCGCTCTATCCTGCCAGGGCCTCGGCCGACACGCCTTCCAGGTCCGCCCCGCCGGCCATGACGCCGGCGGCTACGCCCGGAGCCTGGGCCAGCACTTGGCTGGCGTAGAGGCGGGCCAGCGGCGCCTTGGCGGCGAGCCAGGGCTCCGGGGAGCCGGCGGCCAGCAGCGCCTCGCGGCCCAGCATCCAGCCGCCGATCACGTCGCCAGCCAGCTTCAGGTAGGGCGTGGCGCCGGCCAGGCTGTCGGGGCCGCGGTGGTCGAGCAGCCAGGCGGTGGCGTGCTCCAGGGCGGCGACGCCTTCGGCCAGGCGCGCGCCAACGGGCTGCAGCTCGGGGTTTTCGGTCAGGGCCTCGGCGGTGGCGAGCATCTCGGCGGCGAGCGAGCGCACGGCTTCGCCGCGGGTGAGGTCGAGCTTGCGGCCGGCCAGGTCGACCGCCTGGATGCCGTTGGTCCCCTCGTAGATCGGGGCGATGCGGGCGTCGCGCAGGAGCTGGGCGGCGCCGGTCTCCTCGATGTAGCCCATGCCGCCGTGGACCTGGACGCCCAGGGAGGCGACCTCGACCCCCGCCTCGGTGGACCAGGCCTTGGCGATGGGGGTGAGCAGCTCCTGGCGGGCGCGGGCGGCCTCGCGCTCCTCCCGGGTCGGGGCGAAGCGGGCGAGGTCGGCGAGGACGCCGGTGGTCAGGCAGATCCCTCGGGCCGCGGCGGTCCTGGCTTTCATCAGCATCAGGGTGCGGCGCACGTCCGGGTGGCCGTAGATCGGCGCCGGGCTTTCCGTGGACCAGGCGGCGCGGCCCTGGCGCCGTTCCTGGGCATAGGCCAGGGCGTGCTGGAAGGCGCCCTCGGCGATCCCGACGCCCTCCACTCCCACCTGCAGGCGGGCGGCGTTCATCATGACGAACATGTGGGCGATCCCCTGGCCGGGCTCGCCGACCAGCTCGGCCTGGGCGTCCTCGTAGAGCATGACGCAGGTGGGCGAGCCGTGGATGCCCAGCTTGCGCTCGATGGAGGCGGGACGCAGGCCGTTGGCGGCGCCGGCGCGGCCGTCGTCGCCGATCAGCCGCTTTGGGGCGAGGAACAGCGAGATGCCCTTCACGCCCGGCGAGGCGTGGGGCAGGCGGGCCAGCACCAGGTGGCAGATGTTCTCCGCCATGTCGTGGTCGCCCCAGGTGATGAAGATCTTCTGGCCGTCGAGGCGATAGCCCCCCTGGCTGTCGGGCGCGGCGCGGGTGGCGACGGCGGCGAGGTCGGAACCGGCCTGGGGCTCGGTCAGGTTCATCGCCCCGGTCCATTCGCCGGAGACCAGCTTGGGCAGCACCAGGGCCTTCTGGCGCGGCGTCCCGTGCAGCGTCAGGGCCTCGACCGCGGCCTGGGTCAGCATCGGGCAGAGGGTGAAGGCCATGTTGGCCGAGTTCATCATCTCGAAGACCGCCAGGTCGAGCGCCTTGGGCAGGCCCTGGCCGCCGTGCGCCGGGTCCGCCGAGAGGCTGGTCCAGCCGCCGGCCACGTAGTCGCGGTAGGCCTGGGCGAAGCCGGGCGCGGCGGTGACCGCCCCGTCGGCGTAGCGCGCGCCTATCTGGTCGCCGGTGCGGTTCAGGGGGGCCAGCACCTCGGCGGCGAAGCTTCCGGCCGCCTCCAGCACGGCCGCGACCGTCGCATCGTCCAGGTCGGGGAAGGCGCGGGCCAGCAGATCGGAATGGCCTGCCGCCTGCAGGGCGAAGGCGAGGTCGCGGACGGGCGCGGAGTAGGGCATGGGCGGTCTCCAAATGAGCGCGCAGGTTTACGTCAGCCGAAGCCGGAGCGCCTGCGTTTTCACGGCTTCGTGAGCGGCCTGGGGCCTTTCCGCTGCCGCCGGCTGAACCATTTCCGGTCCGAGGGTTCGACATCATCCGGACGGGCGGCGATATTGACCTTCTCTCCGAGGTGGAGTTCCAGAAGAAGTAGCGTCGGGCCCGACCTGGACCGGGCTCGCTGCAGGAGATTTCATGACCGCCTCCGCCCCCGCCGGGCGCGACCGCTACAGCACGGTCGCCATCGTCCTGCACTGGCTGATCGCCGCCGCCATCGTCTTCCAGGTGCTGCTGGCCTGGCGGATGGGCGGGCCGATGAATCCGGCGACCTTCGCGGTCACCCAGCTGCACAAGTCGATCGGCGTCACCATCCTGGCGCTCAGCCTGGTCCGGCTGGGCTGGCGGCTGGCCAATCCGCCGCCCCCGCAACCGCCGACCCTGGCGGGCTGGGAGCGCGCGCTCTCGAAGATCACCCATATCGGCTTTTACGTGATCATGATCGGCATGCCGCTCACCGGCTGGATCATGGTCTCGGCCAGCCGGCTGCACATCCCGACCGTGCTCTATGGCGCGATCCCCTGGCCCGACCTGCCGGGGATGGCCGGCGCGTCGCGGCCGGTGTGGAACAAGATCGGCCACAACGGCCATGAGTGGCTGGGCTGGGGACTCTACGTCCTGCTGGCGCTGCACGTGGCCGGGGCGTTGAAGCACCAGCTGTTCGCCCGCGACGAGCCGATCCTGGCGCGGATGGCGCCGGGGGCTGCGCCCGGGCGCTGGTTGGAGCCGCGGCTGCTGGCGATCGTGGCGGCCTTCCTGGCCATCGCGGCCCTGGGCTGGACGGTGCATCCTCCGCCGCCTGGCATGGCGGCGCCGCCCGGCGGGGCGGACCACGACCATGACGAGGATCACGACCACGACGCCGGCGATCGCGCCGTGGCTGCGCCTGCCGCGCCGTCGGCGACGCCCGCCGCCCCGGCGGCTCCGGCGCCCGAGGCCGCCAAGGCCGGGCCTGCCGCGCCGGCCGAGCTGGTGCGCTGGGCGGTGGGGCCGGGCTCGACCTTGGGCTTCTCCACCACCTGGGGCGGGGCGACGGTGCAGGGGCGGTTCAAGACGTGGACGGCGGACGTGCTGTTCAGCCCCGAGGCGCTCGACCGCTCCAAGGTGACCGTCAGCATTGACGTGGGCTCGGTGGACACCGGCGACGTCCAGCGCGACATGGCCCTGCCGTCGGGCGACTGGTTCGATGCGCCCGACCATCCGAAGGCGACCTTCACCGCCACGCGGTTCGAGAAAACCGGCGAGGGCCGGTTCATAGCCCACGGCCGGCTCAGCCTGCGCGGGGTGGAGAAGCCGGTGAACCTGCCGTTCCGCCTGCAGATCGACGGGGACAAGGCGCGCGTGCGCGGTGTAACCAGCCTCGACCGGACCGCCTTCGGCGTGGGGCAGGGCGAGTGGACGAGCACGGATCAGATCCCGGCCCAGGTGAGCGTCAGCGTGGACCTGAAGGCGACGAAGCGCTGAAGGCGGCGGTCGCGGCGTTGCGGGCCGGACGGCTGGCGATTCTGCCCACCGAGACGGTCTATGGCCTGGGGGCCGACGCCGCGAACCCGGCGGCGGTGGCGGCGGTCTTCGCGGCCAAGGGGCGCCCGCAGTTCAATCCGCTGATCGCCCACGTGGCGGGCCTGGCCGAGGCCGAGGCGATCGCCGCGTTCGACCACCGGGCGCGGGCGCTGGCGGCGGCGTTCTGGCCGGGGCCGCTGACCCTGGTGCTGCCGGTCAGGGACGGGGATGCGGTCTGCGACCTGGCGCGGGCGGGGCTGGACACGGTGGCGGTGCGGGCGCCGAGCCATCCGATGGCCCAGGCGTTGCTCAGGGCGTTCGGCGGGCCGGTGGTCGCGCCCTCGGCCAACCGCTCGGGGCGGCCCAGTCCGACCACCCATGCGGACGCGATGTCGGAGACCGGCGCGGCGGCGGCGGCCAGCCTGGACGGCGGGCCCTGCCGGGTAGGGCTGGAGTCCACCGTCGTGGCGCTGCTGGACGTCCCGCGCCTGCTGCGGCCGGGGTCGGTGACGCGGGCGCAGCTGGAGGCGGTGGTGGGGCCGCTCGCCGAGGCCCAGGCCGACGCGGGCCGCTCGCCGGGGCGGCTGGCCCGCCACTACGCGCCGGATGCGCCGGTGCGACTGGAGGCCAGGGCGCCGCGGGCGGGAGAGGCCTATCTGGCGTTCGGGTCCTATCCGCCTGCGGAGGGCGCTTGGAACCTCAGCCCGGCTGGTGATCTGGCCGAGGCCGCCGCCAACCTCTTCGCCATGCTGCGGGCCGCGGACGCGACGAGCCCGGCCGGCATCGCCGTGGCCCCTGTGCCGGAGGACGGCCTGGGCGAGGCGATCAACGACCGCCTGCGCCGGGCGGCGGGCTATGTGGGCTGAGTAGCGGCCCCCCGCGCGGAAGCGTACAAGGGACCCATGACCGTCTCCGTTCCCGCCGACGTGCTCTCCCGCCTGAAGGCCGTGCTCGGCGAGGGCGGCTGGAGCCAGGATCCCGAGCGGCTGGCGCCGAAGCTGCTGGAATGGCGCGACCGGTGGACGGGGACGACGCCGTTCCTGGCGCTGCCCAGGACCACCGCCGACGTGGCCGCGGTGGTGGGGATCTGCTTCGAGGCCGGCGCGCCGATCACGACGCAGGGCGGCAACACCGGCCTGGTCGGCGGCCAGATCCCGCAGGGCGAGGTGCTGCTGTCCACCGAACGGCTGCGGGCGATCCGCGAGGTCGCGCCGCTGGACGACATGCTGACGGCCGAGGCCGGCGTGACGCTGGCCGCCGCGCACGAGGCGGCCGCGGCCGTCGGGCGCCGGTTCCCGGTAGGACTGGCCTCGGAGGGCACGGCGACGGTCGGCGGGATCGTCTCCACCAACGCCGGCGGCACCCAGGTGTTGCGTTACGGGACCACGCGGCAACTGGTGCTGGGGCTGGAGGCGGTGCTGCCGAACGGCGAGCTGTGGAACGGGCTGAAGCGGCTGCGCAAGGACAACACCGGCTACGACCTGAAGCAGCTGCTGATCGGGGCGGAGGGGACGCTGGGGGTGGTGACCGCCGCGTCGTTGAAGCTGCATCCGGTGCTGGCCTCGCAGGCGGTGGCGATCGCCGGGGTCGACAGCCCGCAGGCGGCGGTGGAGCTGTTGCAGCGGGCGAAGGCGGAGTCCGGCGGGGCGGTGGAGGCCTTCGAGCTGATGGGCCGGCTGGGCGTCGACTTCGTGCTGCGCAACATCGCCGGATCGCGCGAACCCCTGGCCGAGCCGCATCCCTGGTACGTGCTGGCGGAGTTCGCGTCGGGCGAGCCGGGGTCGGCGGAGGCGGCGATGGAGCGGTTCCTGGCGCACGGCCTGGAGGCGGGGCTGGTGCGCGACGCGGCCATCGCCCAGAGCCAGACCCAGGCGCGGGAGTTCTGGGGCCTGCGCGAGAACCAGTCGCCGGCCCAGAAGCCGGAGGGGGCGACCTGGAAGCACGACATCGCCACGCCGGTGTCGCGCATCGCCGAGTTCATCGACCAGGCGAGCGCGGCGATGCGCCGGTTCGCGCCCGGCGCCCGGGTGACGGCCTTCGGCCACGTGGGCGACGGCAACATCCACTTCGACGTGCTGGTTCCCGAGGGCGGCGACGACGCGGACCATTCGGCCCGGCGGGACGCGGGCTCGCGCCTGGTGCACGACATCGCCGTGGGCCTGGGCGGCTCGATCTCCGCCGAGCACGGGCTGGGGTCGATGAAGACCGCGGAGGCGGCGCGCTACAAGAGCCGGGTGGAGTTGGCGGCCCTGCGCGCCGTCCGCCACGCGCTGGACCCCAAGCGGATCATGAACCCGCGGGTGCTGTTTTAGGGGCCCTTGCTCCCTTTCCCCTTGCGAGGGGGGAAGGGTTGGGGATGGGGGTGCGCCTCTTAGGAGGGCCCGAAGCGCTGGCGAGGCGGGGCCGCGACCGAGCGCGCCTCAGGCCCAGGTTCCGCCGCCCTGCAGCCGCCCGGCGCCGGGGCGGCCTCGGTCCCGGCGTCGTTAGCGGGCGCCTCGGGCGGCAGGTCGAGCAGGTGGCGGATGCGGGCGACGCAGGCCTCCAGCGGCGCATGGGCGAAGGCCTCGTCGAGGGCTTCCTCGTCGAGCCGCTCGTCCAGTTCCTCCTTCAGCCGGAAGTGCTCGCCGAGGTCGGCGGCCTCGGCGCGCAGGGCCGGCGCCAGGGCCGCGCGCACCTGCTGCTGGCGGTCCTGCACGGCCTGGACGTGGTCGGTGCGGCTGTCGCGCGCCAGGCGGCGCTGCAGAGACACGGTGAGGCGCAAGGCCCGGCCCAGGCGCTCGAAGGCGAGCATCAGCCCGGCGGCTTCGGCGCCGCCCTCGGCCTGCCTGGCGCGCTGGGCGGCGTCGCGGGCGAGGTCCATGGCCAGCTCGGCGAACTCGCCCAGCATGCGGTCCTGCGCTTCAGCTTTGTCCCCAGGAAACGACATGAACAAAACAAGAACACATACGGGGCTGGTCGTCAAGCTTTTTCGGCCTGGGCGCTACGCCATGCGTGAACGCCGGACTGACAAGGGCCGCTGCCGCCGCTTCCGTTCCGTCATTACATCTAAGGCCCTGGCCCTCCCCTAGACGGCCAGAAGTTCCTCCCGAGGGTTGCCGCAGCCTGTTGCCCCGCTGCGGACCCTCCGAAGGTCCGGAGCGAGTCGAGGCTGTGTAAAAACCCGCCTAGGTCAAAATCGAGCGCAAAATCCGACCGGTTTCCGACCAGATCCGGGTCTGTCCTTGCGCCGCCCTGCATGCCCGGCATGAGCGTGGGCAAATTACTGCGCCGAAAATTGGGTCGGCGAGATTTTACACAGCCTCAGTCAGAAGCGGCAAGGTGCGCGGTCACTGCAGGAACGGCCGCAATCCATCCAACCCGGCTATAGCGAACGACCGCTTTTCGGGAGCCGACCTGCTCCGCAATGGGCGCTCAATAAACTGACAATCCGCCATCCATGCCAGCGCCACGCCGTACCAACCCTGCGCCTCTGAATTGCGACGCCAGGGTCTCGAGCGCTCAACGCACCACCAGTCCGAGCTCGGCCAGCAGCTGACCGGCCTGCTTCCCCGAGATGGTCGCGCCGCGGAACGGCGCGGCGTCCACGAGCCGCAGGCCGCCCAGGTCGGCGCCGCGCAGATCGGCGCCCTGGAAGCGGGCGTCCACTAGGTTGGCGCCGCGCAGGCTGGTGTCCTCCAGGATCGCGTCGCGGAAGTCGGCGCGGCGCAGGTCCGCCTGGCTGAAGTCGAGCTTCTTCAGGTGCGCCTTGCGGAACGAGAAGCCCGGCAGCTTGGCGGCCACCAGCAGCACCTCCTCGAAGGCCGCGCCCAGCGCGCGGACGTCGGAGAAGTCGGCGCCGGTCAGCTTGCCGCCGACGAAGGACGCGCCGGCCAGGGCGCAACGGCGGAAGCTGGCGTTGTTGAAGTCGCCGGAGCGGAACTCGGACTCGGCGAGATCGGCGCCGCTGAAGTCGGCGAAGCCGGCGCGGCAGGCGATCCAGCGGCTTCCTTCCAGCCTGGCGTCGACCAGGCGGGTGTGGCGAAGCTGGCAGCGTTCGAAGGTCCAGCCGGCCATGACCAGGCCGGAGAGGTCGGTCTCCTCCAGGCCGACGCCCGCCAGATGCACGGGGCCGGGCTCGCGGGCCAGAGCCGCCACGTCGGCGCGGGCGAGGGCCTGGTCGGCGACGATGCGGGCGGGCGCTTCTTCGCTCACGGAGCGGAGGCCAGGTAGCCGTTCGGATCGCCCAGGAAGGCGCCGAAGGACGCCAGGCAGCCCTGCCAGACGCCCAGGTGCGTGCGCATCTCCTCGCGGGTGTCGGTGTTGGACAGCACGGTGGAATAGACCACGTGCGGCTGGCCGCCCTTGTCCATGAACAGCCGGCAGGTGATCGAGGTCTGGTTGAAGGCGTTGATCTGCGCCAGCGTCGCCCGCTGCCTGTCCGACGAGGTGGAGAAGGCCAGGGCCTGGCAGCCCTTGCCGTTGGCGGCGCAGCCCACGTACTGCGCGCCGAAGCTGAATCCGGGCGTGGTGACGTTGAGCTTGACGTCGGTCTGGGCGCGCTCGGCGACGCTGGCATGGGCGTCCATGGAGGCCAGCAGCGCGATCAGGCTGGCCGGGTCGCGGGCGTCGAACGGACCCTGCGGGGCGGGGGGCTTGGCGGCGCGCGGCGCGGCGGCGGCTTTCGGGGCGACCGCCCTGGGGGCCTTGGCGGCGGTTGCGGCCCAGGCCGGGCCGGGACCGAGGGCCAGGAGGCCGATGAGGACGAGACTGCGCATGGGGCTGGCTACCAGAGGCGCCGCGCCGGGGCGAGGGGGCGCGGCATGCGGAACGGGTGACAGTGGCCGCCGACGTGGCGATAAGGAGGCATGCGCCCGCCCTTCTTCGCCGTCATCTCCCTCTTTCTCCTGGCCGCGCCGGCGGCGGCGGAGGCGCCCCCCGCAGACCACCGCGAGACGCTGGCGGCGCTGGCCGAGGTGCTGGGCCAGAGCCACGCCCTGCGCCAGGCCTGCGCCGGACCGGACGACCAGTACTGGCGGGCGCGGATGATGCGGCTGATGGAGGTGGAGCGTCCGCAGGGGGACTGGAAGGCGGAGCTGACGGGGGCGTTCAACGCGGGCTACACCTCGCGCCGGCGGCTGTTCCCGGTCTGCACGCCCGCGTCGCGCCGGGCGGAGATGACCGCGGCGGCCCGCGGCCGGGGGCTGGCCGGAAAGCTGACGCAGGGGGCGCGGGGAGATTCCGCCGCGGTCGTGCCGGACGCCATGGCGCCGGATGCGCCCTCACGGTAGAGTTTGGCGGGGCATGCTCGCGGAGGGTCGTATGGGTCTGGTGGTTTCGCTGGTCTTCCTGGTGCTGATGGCGGTCATCGTGCTGGGCGCGATCAAGATCGTTCCGCAGGGCCGCGAGTACACCGTGGAGCGTTTCGGGCGCTACACCCGCACCCTGAAGCCCGGGATCAGCTTCCTGACCCCCTTCGTGGAAGGGGTCGGCCGGCGCATCAACATGATGGAGCAGGTGCTGGACGTGCCGCGCCAGGACGTGATCACCAAGGACAACGTCTCGGTGCAGGTGGACGCCATCGTGTTCATCCAGGTGATGGACGCGGCGGCGGCGGCCTACCGGGTGACCAACCTGGACTTCGCCATCACCCAGCTGACCATGACCAACCTGCGCACCGTGGTGGGCAACATGGAGCTGGACGAGGTGCTGTCGCAGCGCGACCAGATCAACACCCGCCTGCTCGACGTCATCGACCAGGCCACCAGTCCCTGGGGCGTCAAGGTGGCGCGCATCGAGATCAAGGACCTGCAGCCTCCGCCCGACATCACCAACGCCATGGCCCGGCAGATGAAGGCCGAGCGGGAGCGCCGGGCGGTGATCACCGAGGCCGACGGCGAGAAGCAGGCCGCGATCACCGTGGCCGAGGGCCAGAAGCAGTCGGCGATCCTGCAGGCCGAGGGCCGGCGCGAGGCCGCCTTCCGCGACGCCGAGGCCCGCGAGCGCGCGGCCGCCGCCGAGGCCGAGGCGACCCGGCTGGTCTCCGACGCCATCGCCAAGGGCGACGTGAACGCCATCAATTACTTCGTCGCTCAGAAGTATGTGGAGGCTTTCGGCAAGCTGGCCGACAGCCCGCAGCAGCGCACGGTGATCGTGCCGGTGGAGATGGGCGCCCTGGTGGGCTCGATCGCCGGCATCGGCGAACTGGTGCGCTCCGCCGACAACACCCGCCAGACCCCGCCGCCGCCCCGGCCGCCGCGCGCGCCGGCGGTCCCGCCCACGGGGGCGTGAGCCGTGCAGCCGGTGCTGGACCTCTACGGGACGCACCCGTTCTGGGTCTGGGCGGGCGTCGCCGCGGCGCTGCTGGCGCTGGAGGTGGCGAGCGGTTCGGGCTGGCTGCTCTGGCCCGCGGCCTCGGCGGGCTTCGTAGGGGTGATCGCGCTGGTCTTGCCGCAGATCCCGGCGCCGCTGGCGATCCTGCTGTTCGCCGGGGTGACCATCGTCTCGACCCTGGCGGGCCGCCGGCTGACGCCGCGCTTCCTGCAATCGCACGGCCACGACATCAACGACCCGCACGCCCGGCTGATCGGGCGCGAGGGCAAGGCGGTCTCCGCCTTCTCGGGGCGCGAAGGCCGGGTGTTCGTCGACGGCAAGGAGTGGCCCGCGGCGCTCGAGGCGGGGGATACGCTCGCCGCCGGCGCGCCGGTGCAGGTGACCGCGGTCAGCGGCGCTCGGCTGACCGTTCGTCCGGCTCCACGTCCTCCAGGAACACCTTGAGCGCCCTCAGGAAGGGCAGGGCGTCACGGAACTCGCCTTCGGTGAAGGCGCTGCGCAGGGATTCCTTGTCGGCGCGCAGCCCCTTGACCACGGACAGGTAGGTCTCGACGCCGTCGCGGGTGACGCGCACCCGCTTCTTGCGACCGTCGGAGACGTCGGCGAACACGGCCACCAGGCCCAGCGCCGACATCCGCTGCAGGATGCTGGTGAGCGCGCCCTTGGTGAGCATCAGCGTCCGGGCGAGCTGGGCCGGGGTCTGGCCGTCACCCTCGCGGACGAAGTGCAGCAGCAGCTCGAAGTGGACGTAGGCTATGCCGGGCGGCAGCTGGCGGGTGATCGACTGGCGCAGCAGACGCGCTATGGCGCCGATCTCGTCGAAGACCTGGATATCGGGACGATTGCGCGGCATGGAGGCCATCGGGCCCTCCCAGGTTGTTCATCCGTGAACAACCTGGTGGTTCAGCTTCGAATGGTCAAGTTCCGGACGATCTCGCTTCGATCAGCCCCTTGCGGGCGAGCGCGTCAGCCCGCTCGTTGAGCTCGTGGCCGGCGTGGCCCTTCACCCAGCGCCAGTCGACCTCGTGGCGCAGGCGCGCCGCGTCGAGCCGCCGCCACAGGTCCTCGTTCTTCACTGGCGCCTTGGCGGCGGTCTTCCAGCCGCGGGCCTTCCAGCCGGAGATCCATTGGCAGATGCCGTCCATCACGTAGCGGCTGTCGGTGTGCAGCTCGACGCGGCAGGGCTTGTTCAACCCCTCCAGCGCCCGGATGGCGGCCATCAGCTCCATGCGGTTGTTGGTGGTGGCCGGCTCGCCGCCGCAGATCTCCTTGACCTTCGCGCCCCAGATCAGCACGGCGCCCCAGCCGCCGGGCCCCGGGTTCCCGCTGCAGGCGCCGTCGGTATAGATCACGACCCCCGGCGTCACCCCGGCGCCCCGAACAGCACCAGGTCGGGGGCGGCGCGGTGGACGGCCAGCTTGCGCTCGTACTCCAGGGGGTCCTTGGGCCGCACCAGGGCGCCGGCGGGCGTGGCGCCCCAGTCGTTCAGCCGGGTGAGGAAGAAGCGCATGGCCGCCCCGTGCGCCAGCACCGGCAGGGCCGCGCGCTCAGGGTCGGAGAGGGGCCGGACGGTCTCGTAGCCCGCCACCAGCGCGCGGGCGGAGGTGACGTTGAAGCTGCCGTCCGGCTCGAAGCACCAGGCGTTGAGCGCGATGGCGATGTCGTAGGCCAGGGCGTCGTTGCAGGCGAAGTAGAAGTCGATGGCGCCGGCGAAGGCGCCCGCCTGGAAGAAGACGTTGTCGGGGAAGTAGTCGGCGTGGATGATCCCGGCGGGCAGGTCCTGCGGCCAATCCGCCGTGATCGTCGCCAGGTCCGCCTCGACGACGGCGGCCAGTCCCGGCTTCAGCCGCTCGGCGGCGTCGCGCAGGTCCGCGAACAGGGGCGCCCAGGCGGCCTCGCCCAGGTCGTTGGCGCGGGCCTGGGGGAAGCCGGCCGCCGCCAGGTGCAGGCGGGCCAGCCCCGCGCCCGCGGCGCGGCAGTGGGCGACGCTGGGGCGGCGCACCGACA
Organism: Phenylobacterium sp.; assembly: GCF_036502675.1. Lineage (GTDB taxonomy): Bacteria > Pseudomonadota > Alphaproteobacteria > Caulobacterales > Caulobacteraceae > Phenylobacterium. The sequence goes on along the minus strand of NZ_DASXYF010000141.1, from coordinate 1,557 downwards.
GGCCCGGCAGGAACTCGACGATGGCGCAGGGCTTGCCGCGCACGATCTGCAGTTCGCGCCCCGCCCGGTCGGCCACCGGGCGCGCGCAGGGGTAGCCGTGCTCCGCCAGCCAGCGCATCAGCCCCAGGAAGAACGGCAGGTCCTCAGGCCGCACCCGGCGCTCGTAGACGGTAAGGAAGTAGCGGCCGGCCTCGGTCTCCAGCAGGAAGTTGGAGTTCTCCACCCCTTCGGCCACGCCCTTGAACGAGACGGCCGCGCCCAGGTCGTAGTCCGCCAGGAGCTCGGCGAGCTCCTGGTCGCTGATGTCGGTGTAGACGGCCATGCGCGGCTGGGATGGGGGAGGCCGGCGGCGGCGTCAAGCGGCGGTTGGGCTCAGGCGCCGCGCCGCCTCACCCGGTGAGAGCGCGAGGCAGCTTGAAGCTCACGGTCTCGCGCGGGGCGTCCACCTCGTCGACGTCGATGTCGAAAGCCTCGCCCAGGCGGTCGATGACGCCCTGCACCAGCACCTCGGGGGCCGAGGCGCCGGCGGTGACGCCCACCACGGCGGCGCCGTCGAGCCAAGCGAGATCCAGGGCCGCGGCGTCCTCGATCAGGTGGGCGCGGGCCGCACCGGCGCGGCGGGCGACCTCCACCAGCCGCACCGAGTTGGAGGAGTTGGCCGAGCCCAGCACCAGCAGCACGTCGGCGTGGGCGGCCACCGCCTTCACCGCCTCCTGCCGGTTGGTGGTGGCGTAGCAGATGTCGTCCTTGTGCGGCGCCGCGACGGCGGGGAAGCGGCGACGCAGGGCCTCGACGATGGCGGCGGTGTCGTCCACCGACAGCGTGGTCTGGGTGACGAAGGCGACGCGCGCGGGATCGCGGGGGGTGAAGGCCTCGGCGTCGGCCACCGTCTCCACCAGGGTCACGGCGTCCTCGGGAAGCTGGCCCATGGTCCCCACCACCTCCGGGTGGCCGGCGTGGCCGATCAGCACGATCTCGCGCCCGGCATCGAAATGCCGCCCCGCCTCCACGTGCACCTTGGAGACCAGCGGGCAGGTGGCGTCGAGGTAGAGCATCTTGCGCGTCTTCGCCTCGGCCGGAACCGCCTTGGGGACGCCATGGGCGGAGAACACCACCGGCCGGTCCGGCGGGCATTCCTCCAGCTCCTCGACGAACACCGCGCCCAGGCGTTTCAGCCGCTCGACCACATGGCGGTTGTGGACGATCTCGTGGCGCACATAGACCGGCGCCCCGTACTTCTCGATGGCCCGCTCGACGATCTGGATGGCGCGGTCCACGCCGGCGCAGAACCCCCGCGGGGTGGCGAGCAGCACGGTGAGCGGCGGTCGGGGCGTGGCGGCGGACAGGGAAGGCTGCGACATCGGCGGCAAGGTAGGCGCTGGGGGGCGTGGCCGCCAGCCGCGTTGCCGCCGCATTCTCCTCGCTGTATCAGGACCCGAACGCGAGCCCTTTCGCGCCTGCCCTTTCACGGACGCCCGCCATGCGCCGCTTAATCCTGCTCGCCGCCTCCGCCTTCCTGATCACCGGGCCCATCGCGGCCCACGCCCAATACGGCGG
>NZ_DASXYF010000140.1:0-50171 GCF_036502675.1 Phenylobacterium sp. | reverse complement strand
CGCCCGGGTCGGGCTCGGCCAAACGCCGCCGGAAGGCTGCCTCGCCCATGGCGTCGAGCTCGGCCGTCGCCTGCGCGCGGAGGGCGGCGGGAACGGCTGGAATCTCCGCCAGGCCCGCCGTCAGCGCCTGGAAATAGAGGCCGGTGCCGCCGACCAGGATGGCGCGGCCGTCGCGCATCGCGATCTTGCGCAGGACCTGCGCCGCCGCCGTGCGCCAACGGCCCACCGACCAGCCGTCGGCCGCGTCAGCCGTCCCGAACAGGTGATGCGGCGCCTGGGCCTGCTCCTGCGGTGAGGGTGCGGCGGAGAGGATGCGCAGGTCGGCATAGAGCTGCATGGAGTCGGCGTTGACGATCTCCGCGCCCGTCGCCCGCGCGAGCCTGAGCGCCAGCGCCGACTTGCCGCTTGCCGTGGGTCCGGCGATCAGCCAGATGCGGCTTGTCATGCAGCTCGTTCTCACACTGGCCGTTCCGGCAGATTACATCCAACGGTACGGCATAAGGTTCGATGTCACGCCGCTCGCCGGTGTATGCACGGATGTAAGTGATCCAATGTGGTTGTCGAAGCCAGCATCAGAGTTTTCGGCGCACGACACCTTTCTGGAGACCGACGACTTCGACGGAGCGCGCCGCGCCGCCGCCGAGATGGTGGCGGACAGGCCCGTGGACTGGTGCCTGCAGCCGCTGGAAGGCCGCAAGAAGCGCCTGCTGATCGCCGACATGGATTCCACGATCATCAATGTCGAGTGCCTGGACGAGTTGGCCGACTTCGCGGGGCTGAAGGCGGAGATCTCGGCGATCACCGAGCGGGCCATGCGCGGCGAGTTGCCTTTCGAGGCGGCGCTGCGCGAGCGGGTGGCGATGCTGAAGGGCCTGCCGGTCACCGCATTGCAGGCGGCTTACGACGAGCGCGTGCGGCTCAATCCCGGCGCGCGGACGATGGTCAGGACCATGGCGGCCAACGGCGCGCGCTGCGTGCTGGTCTCCGGCGGCTTCACCTTCTTCACCCGCCGGGTGGCCGCCGCCGCGGGCTTCCATGCCGAGCGGGCCAACACCCTGGACGAAGCCGGCGGCATGCTTGCGGGGACGGTGGGCGAGCCGATCCTGGGGCGCGAGGCCAAGCTGGCGGCGCTGGCGGCGGAGGCCAGGGCGCTGGGCGTCCCGCCGCTGGCGGCGCTGGCCATCGGCGACGGGGCCAACGACCTGGCGATGATCGGGGCGGCGGGCCTGGGCGTGGCCTATCGCGCCAAGCCGGTGGTGGCCGCCGAGGCCGACTGCGCCGTCGACCACGCCGACCTGACGGCGGTGCTCCACTTTCAGGGCTACCGCGCCGAAGACTTCGTGACCGACTGACCGATGCGCCTGCCGCGCCGGGTCCGCGCCGTGGTGTTCGACATGGACGGCCTGCTGGTCGACACCGAGCAGGCGGTCTATGCGGCCATGCAGCGGACGGCCGGCGGCCTGGGGCGCGAGCTGCCGATGGCCACCTTCCAGCGGATGGTCGGCCTGCCGCGGGCGGCGAGCGACGTGATCGTCATGGAGCACTTCGGCGAGGGCTTCGACATCGACGCCTGGGCCGCCCAGATCCGGTTGCACGTGCAGGAGGCCATCGCCGCCGGCGTGGCGCTGAAGGCGGGGGCCGCGGAGATCCTCGACCACCTGGACGCCGTCCGCCTGCCGCGGGCCATCGCCACCTCGTCGACCCAGGAGGCGGTCCACCACAGCCTGGGCCCGCACGGGATCGTCGGGCGCTTCGACGCCCTGATCACCCGCGACGTGCAGACCCTCGGCAAGCCGCACCCCGAGCCGTTCCTGAAGGCGGCGGCGGCCCTGGGTGTCGCGCCGGAAGACTGCCTGGCGCTGGAGGACAGCCACAACGGGGTGCGCGCCGCCGCGGCGGCCGGGATGATGACGGTGATGGTGCCCGACATGCTGGATCCCACCGACGAGATGCGCACCCTCTGCATCCGCATCGCCCGCGACCTGCACGAGGTGGTGGAGATGCTGGCGGGGCAGGGCGGGTGAGGGGGCGTCTCCGACGCAATCACATCCGGAACTTGGCCGTCTGGCGACGCCACCGCGCCTGCGGCGCGCCCCTCACCCAACCTCTCCCCGCAAGCGGGGCGAGGGGTTTAGGGTGGCGCTACTTCCCGCCCGGCCCGCGTGCGAAGTAGCGGAAGAAGGCGCTGTCGGGGGAGAGGACCAGGGTGGTGTCGCCTTGGGCCAGGGCCGCGTCATAGGCCTGCATGGAGCGATAGAAGGAGGCGAAGCTGGGGTCGCGGCCGTAGCTCTGGGCGAAGATGCGGGTGCGCTGGGCGTCGCCTTCGCCGCGGGTGGCCTCGGCGGTCTCGGTGGCGGTGGCCAGGGTGATGGCGACCTCCTTGTCGGCCGAAGCGATGATCTCCCGCTTCTGCTGTTCGCCGATGGCGCGGATCTGGGCGGCCTGCTGCTGCCGGGAGGTTTGCATGCGGCGATAGACCGTGGGCTGGTTCTGCGCCGGCAGGTCGGCCCGCTTGATCCGTACGTCGATCACCTCGATGCCCAGGCGGGAGGACTGGGCTCTGCGGCTCACGTCGGTCTTGGTGGCCTGCATCAGGGCGCCGCGGCGGCCGGAGACGATGTCGTTGGAGGAGGCCGACCCCAGCACCTGGCGCAGCGAGGAGTTCAGAAGCCGCTCGATCCGGTCCACCGCCGTGCGGTCGTCGCGCAGGGTGCGATAATACTGCAGCGGGTTGGAGATGCGGTAGCGGATGAAGGCGTCCACCACCAGCCGCTCCTGGTCGGAGGCGGTGATCTCCTCCTGGTCGGCTTCCAGCGACAGGTTGCGCTTGTCGAGCATGATGGCGTGCTCGAGGAACGGCACCTTCATATGCAGGCCGGCGTTGGGTGCGCCGGGGGCGTTCAGCACCCGCACCGGCTCGCCGAAGCGGGTGATGATGGCCTGCTTGCGCTGATCCACCTGGAACAGGGTGTTGCCGATGACGATGAGCGCCAGGACGACGAGAACGCCGAGGGCGACGAGGCGGCGGCTCATGGCTTCACCGCCTGTGTTTCGGGCTGGGGCTGGGGCGCCGTCGCAGACGGGTCGAGGGCGCCGGACGCTGCGGGCGCACGGGGCCGGAAGACGTCGGGCGGCAGGATGATCGGGGCCGACGCGCCTTTGGCGTCGACCACCACCTTGTTCGACTTGGCCAGCACGCGCTGCATGGTCTCGATGTAGAGCCGGTCGCGGGTGACGCCGGGGGCGCGGCGGTACTCGGCCTGGATCTGGTTGAAGCGGGCGGCGTCGCCCAGCGCCTCGCGCACGGCCTGCTCCCGGTAACCCAGGGCCGACTGGGTGGTGCGGGCCGCATCGCCCTTGGCCTCGTTGATCACCCGGTTGCGGTAGGTGTTGGCCTCGTTGACCGCGGAGACCGCGTCCTGCTGGGCGCTCTGCACGTCGCGGAAGGCGGCGGCCGCTTCCTGGGGCGGGTTGGCCGCGCGGATCTGCACCTCGACCACGATGATGCCGGAGCCCCAGCTGTCCAGCATGCGCTGCATGAGCTCGGCGGCGTTGAGCTGCACCTGGCCGCGGCCGGTGGTGAGGATCTCCTGCAGGCCCATCTTGCCCACCACCTCGCGCATGGCGCTCTCGGCCACCGCCTTCACGGCGGGATCGGGGTCGGAGAGGCTGAAGAGGTAACGGGCCGGGTCGGCGATCCGCCAGGTGACGCTGAAGTCGAGGTCGACGATGTTCTCGTCGCCGGTGAGCATCAGGCTCTCCTCCGGCACGTCGGCGCCGGCGGTGCCGCCCACGTCGGTGCGCTGCAGGGAGGTGACCGCCACCTTCTCCACGCGCTCGATGGGGACGGGCAGGTGGTAGCGCAGGCCCGGCGCCTCGGAGCGGGAGTAGGCGCCGAAGGTGGTGACCACCGCCTCCTCGTTGGGTTGCACCACGTAGAAGCCGGAGAGCGCCCAGAGGCCGAAGGCGACGCCGGCGACCATTGCCACGGCGCCGGGCCGCATGCCCTCGCCGCCGGAGCCGCCGAACAGGCCGCGCAGCCTGCGCGACAGGCGGTCGAAGGTGGCGTTCATGTCGGGGCCGCCGTCAGGCCGGCGCGGGCCTCCGCCTCCGCCGGCGCGATTGGCGGGGCGTTTGGCCGGCTCGCGGCGGTCGCCATCGTCGCCGGGGGGCGGCGGTGAACCCCAGGGACCGGGGTTGGCGTTGTCATTCCAGGGCATGCGTCGGGCGCGTTTCGCTTCGTTGGTCTCGGCGCGGCTGCGTCGTCGGCCCCAGGTGGGCTTGTAAACCGGCGCTGTGGCCCGGATATGAGACCCCTTCACGGCCAAAGCAAGTCATACGAGGTTCGGCCCGCATGAACGATCCCGCTCCCCTCGACCGGACGGCCATCCTGGCGGCGCTGGACAAGGTCATCGATCCGAAGTCCGGCCTGGGCCTGGCGGCGGCGGGGCTCGTGCGCGGCCTGACCCTGCGGGGCGACCGGGCGGCCTTCATGCTGGAGGCGCCGCCCGCCGACATTCCGCTCTATGAGCCGGTGCGCGACGCGGCGGAACGGGCGCTGGCCGCGGCCGCCGGCGTCGGGCAGGCGCAGGTGGTGCTGACGGCGGAGGCTCCGGGCGCCGGGCCGGCCCCCGGCGTCACCCGGGTGCGCCGGGGCGCGCGGCTGAGCGAGGATCCGCATGCCCAGGCCAAGGCGCCGCCGGACGTCGAGCGGCCGGCCCATGTCCGCAAGGTCATCGCCGTGGCCAGCGGCAAGGGCGGAGTGGGCAAGTCGGCGGTGGCGGCCAACCTGGCGGTGGCCTTCGCCGCGCTGGGCCTGCGGGCCGGGCTGCTGGACGTCGACGTCTACGGGCCGTCGGCGCCCAAGATGATGGGGATCGACGGCGACCCGGAGTTCGCCGATGGCAAGCTGCAGCCCCTGGAGGCCTGGGGCGTGAAGGTAATGTCCATCGGCTTCCTGGTGGACGAAGCCGCGCCGATGATCTGGCGCGGGCCGATGGCCTCGTCGGCGGCGCGGCAGATGAGCCACGACGTGGCCTGGGGCTCGGCCGAGGCGCCGCTGGACGTGCTGGTGGTGGACATGCCGCCGGGCACCGGGGACATCCAGCTGACCCTGGTCCAGAAGGTGAAGCTGGACGGGGTGGTCATCGTCACCACGCCGCAGGAGATCGCCCTGATCGACGCCCGGCGGGCCGCGGCCATGTTCCGCAAGACGGCGATCCCGATCCTGGGGGTGGTGGAGAACATGTCTTTCTTCCCCGACCCGTCGAGCGGCCGGCCGCTCTACCTGTTCGGCCAGGGCGGCGGCAAGGCGGAGGCCGCGCGGCTTGGGGCGCCGCTGCTGGGCGAGGTCCCGCTGGACCCGGCGCTGCGGGAGGGCTGCGACACGGGCAGGCCGCTGGTCGCCACCGCCCCGGAGAGCCCGGCGGCCAAGGTGTTCCTGGACATGGCGCGACGGCTGAAGTGACGCCGAGCCGATGAGGTCGCTAGGTCCTCGGCCGTCAGGAGGTCCTGAGGCCGCTCACGGCTGACGCACGAACTCGGCGTCGATGACCAGTTCGATGGGCGCGGCGAAGAATTGCGGCGGCAGGCCGTAGTCGGCGCCCACGATCGAGGTCTTCGCCTCCATGCCGAGCCGCGGCGCCCCGAAGCCGGGGCCGGCGCCCACCAGCTCCACGGCGAAGGTCACCGGCTTGGACTTGCCCATCAGGGCGAGGGTCCCGTCCACCTCGCCGTGGGTCGCGTCGGTCTGGCGGAAGGCGGTTGAGGTGAAGGTCGCCTGCGGGAAGGCCTTGGCGTTCAGGTACTGGGCGCCGGCCAGCTGGGCGGCGAAGCCGGGCACGGGGCTGGAGATGGAGGCGGTGTCGACCGTGGCGGTCACCGAGGAGGCGGCCGGCGCGGCCGGATCCCATTTGAGCGCGCCCGCCACCTTGTCGAAGCGGAACACGCTGACCGAATAGCCGATGTGGGAGACGCGGGCGATGACGGCCGCATGGGCGTCGTCCAGCTTATAGGTCCCGGCGGGAGCGAGCTTGGGGTCCTTCAAGCCGAAGACGATGGTCGGGGGCTTGGCCGGCGCGGTGGTCGCAGCCGGAGCGGCGCCGGCGAGGGCGGCAAGGGCGAGACCAAGGACGGCGGCGTGGAGAGTCGGCATGGCGTTTCCTCGTGTGCGATTCGGGGCGGGAAGTAGACGTGCAGATGGGCGGTCTTGTCATCCGGCGAAAGCCTCGCCGTCTCGATGAGCTGGATGCGCACGTCTAGCGGAAGGGGGCGTCGCAGGTGCGTTCGATCGCGAAGGACGCGTGCACGACGGTGCGTCGGGTCATCGGGTCTGCTCAGGATCGTTAGCCGTGGCGGCCAGGTCGTCGCCGAGGCGGTCGAGGCGCCGCTCCCACAGCTTGCGCCGCTCGCGCCGTTCGCTGATCCAGCGCTCGGCCAGGGTCAGCGCGGCCGGCTCGATGCGGCAGGTGCGCACCCGGCCGGCCTTCTCCGAACGGACCAGGCCGCTGGCCTCCAGCACCGCCAGGTGCTGGACGATGGCCGAGAGCGAGATGTCGAACGGCCGGGCGAGCTCGCTCACCGAGGCGGGGCCCTCGGTGAGCCGCTCGACCATGCCGCGGCGGGTGGGGTCGGCCAGGGCCTGGTACATGGCGTCGAGCCGGGCGCTTTCGTGAAGCATATACTTAAGTATCACGCCGCGAGGAGGCGGGCAAGGGGAACAGGCCGGCGGCCCTGCATGTCAGCCGGGCGGTTCAGAGAGACACCTCATCCGACCTGCTTCGCCGGCCGCCCTCTCCCGCAAGGGAAGAAGCGCGCGGGCTTCAGCCGCCCTGCAGCTTGCGGAAGATCTTGGCGACCTGTTCGCCGGCGTTGCCGTAGGGGTGCTGGTTCGCCGGGTCGCTGATCGCAGCCCAGTTGTCGCGGACCTCCTCGCCGGAAAGGCCGCCGTCGCCCAGGTAGACGCCTTCGGTCTCGTAGACCCGGGCCACGGAGAACACGCCGCCGCCGGCCACCAGGACCGCGCCGGCCGGAGCCTCCTCGGAAGCCAGGAAGACCACGCCCGGGGTGACGTATTCCGGACTCAACCGGGTCAGCATCTCCGGCGGCAGGATGCCCTCGGTCATGCGGGTGGCGGCCACCGGGCAGATGGCGTTGAGGTGGATGTTGTTCTTCTGCCCCTCGAGGTTCAGCGATTTCATCAGGCCGACCACGCCCAGCTTGGCGGCGCCGTAGTTGGACTGGCCGAAGTTGCCGTAAAGGCCGGTGGCGGAGGTGGTGACGACGATGCGGCCGTAGTTCTGCTGGCGCATGATCTCCCAGACCGCCTTGACCGGCTTGACCGTGCCCATCAGGTGGACGTCGACGACGATATCGAAGTCGGCGATCTCCATCTTGGCGAACGACTTGTCGCGCAGGATGCCGGCGTTGGCGACCAGGACGTCGATGCGGCCCCATTCCGCCATGGCGTCGGCGACCATGCGGGCGACGCCGGCGTCGTCGGTGACCGAGGAGCCGTTGGCGATGGCCTGGCCGCCGGCCGCCCTGATCTCGTCCACCACCGCCCTGGCCGCCTCCGAGCCGCCGCCGGAGCCGTCCACCGCCCCGCCCAGGTCGTTGACCACCACCTTCGCCCCCCGCCGGGCGAACTCCAGGGCGTGCTGGCGGCCGAGGCCGCTGCCGGCGCCGGTGACGATGACGACCTTGTCGTCGAAGCGGATGTCCGCCATGGGGGCCTCGTGAGCTCGATGAAAAATGCGGCGCAAGTTCTGCGGAGGCGGGCGCGCGGCGTCAAGACGCTCCGGAGCAAGATCCGCCATCTGGTTCCTCTTCCTCCGGCATCGGGGAGAGAGGCCAGCGGGGAATGCGGAGAGCCCGGCGGCTCAGGTCCGGGGGCGCAGGAACTTCACCAGCACGCGCTGGCCGATGAGGAAGGGGGCGCCGTCGGCGCTGACCACCACCTCGACCACCCGCTCGTCGGCCCGCTCGGAGGGGTCGTCGGAGTCCAGCTTGCGGGCGCCGAACACCGCCGCCCGGCGCAGGACGCGGCCGGCGTAGGCTTTGCCGGGGTCGGATTCGGGCGAGATCTGCACCGTCTGGGCCACCGCCACCACCGGCAGGGCGCTTTCCGAGAGCTCGGCGCGGACGATCCGGCGGCTGTTGGGCTCCAGCTCGAACATGGTGGAGACATTGAGGGTGGAGGCGCCGGAGCCGGGGTTGGCGTAGCGGCGGGCGATGCGGCCGTCGACGGGGGCGCGGACCACCGTGAGCTCGAGGTTGTAGCGGGCCTCGGCCAGGCGGGCCTGGGCGGCGGCCACGGCGGCGCGCTGGGCCTGCAGGCCGGCCTCGGCCTGGCGGACGGTGTCGCCCGCCTGGTCCAGGCGCTGGGCGGCGATGAAGTTGGAGGCGGCCAGCCCCTTCATCCGCGCGTACTCCCGCCGGGCGGTGGAAAGCTGGAGATCGCCCAGGACGGTCTGGGCGCGGGCCTGTTCGAGGTCGGCGGCGGCGCTGTCGGCGGCCAGGCGGGGCTCGTCGTCCTCCTGGCGGGCCAGCGCCTGGCCGCGGACCACGGCGTCGCCCTCCTGCACCAGGACGTCGCGGACGATGCCGGCGCGGCGGGCGGCCACCTGGATGACGCCGCCTTCCACGTCGGCCTTGCCGTTGGCGATCGCCACATAGGGCCCGCCGGGCGGGATCGCCGTCGCGGCGCCGCTCGCCTGCCGCCGGGCCTGGTGGGTCTGGCTGGCCATCACCACGCCGCCGGCGCCCAGCACGAGGACGCAGACCGAAACGATCCAGAAGGCGCTGCGGCGGAAGAGGGGGGGCATGGGGCTCAGGCTCCGGAGCGCGCGGCGCGCGGATGGCGGACGAGGACGGGGGCGGGCCCTATGCGGCGGTCCTCGCGGATCCGGCCGTCCTCGAGGCGGATGATGCGGTCGGCGTAGTCTTCCAGCCGCGGATCGTGGGTGACGCAGACTACCGCCGCGCCGCGGTCCTTGGCCGCGCGTTGCAACAGATAGGCGACCACCTGGCCGCTCTCGCCGTCCAGCGCGCTGGTGGGCTCGTCGGCGAAGACCAGGTCGGGGGCCTTGGCCATCGCCCGGGCGATGGCGACGCGCTGCTTCTCGCCGCCGGACAGCTCGGCCGGGCGCTGGTGCAGGCGCGGCGTGAGGCCCACGTCGTCGAGGGCGGCCTCGGCGCGGGCGCGGGCGTCGCGGGCGGAAAGGCCCGTGTGGCGCAGGATCACCGCCACCTGCTCCAGGGCGGTGAGCGCCGGGAACAGGTTGAAGCCCTGGAAGATGAAGCCGCAGTGGGCGAGGCGGAAGCGGTCGAGCTCCTCGGCCGACCGGCTCCAGAGGTTCTGGCCCAGGGCCGTCACCTGGCCGGCGTCGGGCTTCAGCAGGCCGGAGAGGGCGGCCACCAGCGTCGACTTGCCGGAACCGGAGGGGCCCATGACCATGGTCACGTCGCCGTGGCGCGCCTCGAAGTCGACGCCCTTCAGCACCGCCACCTGGGCGCGGCCGGCCTTGAAGCGCTTGACCAGGCCGGTGGCGACGATGGCGGGGACGGCGGTCAACGCAGCAGATCCGCCGGCTGGGCTTTCCGCAGCACGCCCATCGACATCATGCCGGACCCGAGCGCGATCAGCAGCAGGAGGACGGCCACGCAGGCGACCCAGGGGACCGGGAAGCTCATGGGCAGGCCGCTCAGCGCGCCGGCCTGGGCGACCAGGAAGGTGAAGCCCGCCGCGAGCGCCAGGCCCGCGACGCCCACCCACAGGGACAGTTCCAGCACGATCAGCCGCAGCGCCTTCAGCGGCACGCCCAGGGCGCGCAGACTGGCGAATTCGCGCACGTTGGACAGGATGGCGCCGCGCAGGGTCTGGGAGGTGACGCCGACGCCGATCAGCAAGGAGAGGAACAGGGAGAAGCCCAGCATCAGGCCGATGACCTGATGCTTGATCATGGCGCCCTCGTTGGCGCGGGCCAGATCCTGGCGGGTCCAGGCGCGGTAGGCGCCCCGGGACACCGCGTTGAGCTGGTCGCGTACCGCCAGGGTCCGCGAGGGATCCTTCAGCGCCACCAGCAGGGGGCCGGTGGTTTCGTTGCGCACGCCGACCCCCAGCATCCGCATGGTGTCGCGCGACATCACCACGCTGACCTGGTTGATGTCGGCGTAGCCGTCGAGCAGGGCCGCGACGCGGACCGTGCGGCCGGCGAGCAGGGCGCGGTCGCCGAGCCTGGCGCCCAGGCGGCCCAGCGCCGTGCGGTCGACGGCGACGGCGTAGGGCTCCATCAGCGCCACCCGGACAGACTCGCCGTAGTCGACGGGCAGGGTGACGGCGCCCAGGCGCGGGTCCACCGCGCGCATGGCGACGTTGAGGGCCACCTGCTTGCCGCCGGGACCGGGGATGTTGAGCCAGGGCGCGCCGGCGCCGTCGAAGCTCGCCACCTCGGCGACCTCGGGGTTGAGGTAGATCTGCGGGGCGATGCGGGCCGGCAGGGCGGCGGGGCCGTTCTCCACCAGGCTCTCGCGCTTGGGCGGCATGATGACGATCTGGGCCCGCGAGCGGTCGATGGTGGCGGTGACCGCGTGCACGATGCCGGTGAACATCCCCACCTGCGCCAGGACCAGCAGGCCCGAGAAGGCCAGCGCGATCACCGCCGCCAGATAGCGCCGCCATTCGTGCACGAGGGTGGCCAGGGCCAGGGACATCCGAAACTCCGATCGCCCGGCATAGGTCCATAAGCCTTCCAACCGGGTTAACTCCGCGTAACGGAAGTCGTTTTGCGGGCGGGAGGCGCGGCCGCCGAAAGCCCGCCTTGCGCGGCGCGACGGCTTGCTACTCAATCGATATTTCGGCCCGCCGGCCTTCGCCCGCGGCCCGGGCGGGGGCCGTGGCGAGATGTTCCGACCGGAGAACGCGCAGAGCCTGGCGGGCGTGGCGCTGGTGATCGGCCTCTGCTGGGCGCTGTCGGAGAACCGGCGGCGGTTTCCCTGGAAGCTGGCGATCGGGGCGGTGGCGATCCAGGCGCTGCTGGTGCTGGCGCTGTTCGGCGTGCCGGCGCTGCAGGCGGGGCTGGCCGGCGTCGGCGGGGCGGTGGACGGGCTGGCGAGCAGCACCCAGGCGGGGGTGGCGTTCGTGTTCGGCTTCCTGGCCGGGACACCCCGCCAGCCCTATCCGCTCAGCGACCCGGGCTCGCTGTTCATCTTCGCCTTCCGGGTGCTGCCGGTGATCCTGGTGGTCTGCGCGGCCTCGGCCCTGCTGTGGCACTGGCGCATCCTGAAGTGGGTGACGCAAGCCTTCGGATTCATTTTCGAAAAGACCATGGGCCTGCGCGGCGCGCCGGCGCTGGCGACGGCGGCCACGGTGTTCATGGGCCAGGTGGAGGGGCCGATCTTCATCCGCAGCTACCTGGCCGGCCTGTCGCGTTCGGAGCTGTTCATGCTGATCGCCGTGGGCATGGCCTGCGTCTCCGGCTCGACCATGGTGGCCTATGCGACGATCCTGAAGGACGTGCTGCCCAACGCGGCGGCGCACGTACTGACCGCCTCGATCATCTCGGCGCCGGCGGGCGTGCTGCTGGCCCGCATCCTGGTGCCGCGGGATCCGGAGAGCGAGCGGCCCGAGACGCTCGACCTCTCCGAGACCAAGACCTACGACAGCTCGGTGGACGCGCTGATCAGGGGCACGTCCGACGGGCTGCAGATCGTGCTGAACGTGGCCGCCACCCTGATCGTCTTCGTGGCGCTGGTGGCGATGGTCAACGGGGCGCTGGGCCTGTTCCCGCCGGTGGGCGGGGCGCCGCTGTCGGTGGAGCGGGGCCTGGGGCTGGCGTTCGCGCCGCTCGCCTGGTCGATGGGGATCGCCCGGCATGACGCGCCCTTCGCCGGCTCGCTGCTGGGGGTGAAGCTGGTGCTGACCGAGTTCACAGCCTTCATCCGCCTGGGGGCGACGCCGATAGGGGCGATCGAGCCCAGGACGCGGGTGATCCTGACCTATGCGCTCTGCGGCTTCGCCAACGTGGCCTCGGTGGGAATCAACGTCGCCGGCTATTCGGTGCTGGCGCCGGAGCGCCGGGGCGAGATCATGGGCATGGTGTGGAAGGCGATGATGGCCGGTTTCCTGGCCACCTGCCTCACCGCCTCGGTGGTGGGAGCGCTGCCGGGGGCGCTGTTCGGCCTGTGAGGCCGCAGGAGGCGAAGATGAAGCTCTACGACACGCCGGGCGCGCCCAACCCCCGCCGGGTGCGGTGGGTCATGGTGGAGAAGGGGATCGAGGACATGGAGATCGTCACCCTCGACATCATGGCGGGCGCGCACAAGACGCCGGACTACCTGGCCCGCGCCGGCCTGCCCAACGTGCCGGCGCTGGAGATGGACGACGGGACGACGATCACCGAGTCGCTGGCGATCTGCCGTTACCTGGAGAGCCGCTATCCGGAGCCGAACCTGTTCGGCCGCACGCCGCAGGAGGCGGCGGTCATCGAGATGTGGACCCGGCGGGCGGAGATGATGGTGGCCGTGCCGCTGATGCTGGGAGTGCGCCACAGCCACCGGGCGCTGGCGGTGCTGGAGAGCCAAGTCCCGGCGGTGGCGACGTTCAACCGCGACGCCGGGCTGGCGGCCCTGGCGCTGCTGGACAGGCGGCTGGAGGAGAGCGAGTGGCTGGGCGCAGGACGGCTGACCATCGCCGATATCGTAGCCTTCGTCGGCATCGATTTCGCCCGCATGATCAAGCTGCGGCCGCCGGAATCGCTTGTGAACCTGGGCCGCTGGGCGGCGGCGATGCGCAGCCGGCCGGGGGCGGCGCTGTGAGGCGGACGGCGGTGTTTGCGGCGGCGCTGGCGCTGGCGGGCGCTGCGCAGGCCCAGGCCTGGGCCCAGACGCTCACCGTGCGTGGGCTGGACGGCACGGCCAGGAGCCTGACGGCCGCCGAGATCGCCGTCCTGCCGCGGGGCGAGGCGGAGCTGGTCGAGGACGGCAAGTCGCACCGCTACGAGGGCGCCTCGCTGACGGCGGTGCTGCGGGCCGGCGGCCTGCCGATGGGGGCGCGGCTGCATGGCGACCCGCTGAAGGCCTATCTGGTGGCGGAGGGGGCCGACGGCTTCCAGGCGGTGTATTCCCTGGCCGAGGTCGACCGCGACTTCCACGGCGACAGCGTGATCCTGGCCGACCGGGTGGACGGCCAGCCGCTGCCGGCCAGGCAGGCGCCCTGGCGGGTGGTCTCGTCGAGGGACCGGAAGGGGTGGCGGGCGGTCTATGCGGTCACCCACCTCGAGGCCCGCTCGATCGCGCCCGCGGGCGGAACGGGGCCGGCGATGGACCACGGCGCGCACTGACGCGCTCCGCACTTCGGGGCCGCACAGCCCGGACGCCGAAGAAGCTCGCTCTACCCACGGTTACGCCTTAGGCTGGATTCAGCGACTCGGTCCGGCGACCGCAAGCCGTTGCGCGGCGTGCGCGAGCAATACAACTAACCGTAACATTGTGGCGGGATGCAACTGTGCATTAAGATTCACGAATGTTAGCCTCCTTCTTCGGGCGGGATCCCAAGGCGATGGCTTCGCCGCTGGCGCCGGCGTGAGGTCATGGAAACTGAGACGAGGAAATCATCGCCCGGGGCTCCCGCCTTTCTCTCGGGCGGCGGCGAGATGGCGCTGCTGATCGGGTCCACCGACTGGTCGAATACGCCGCTGGGGCCTATCGAGGCCTGGCCGCAGAGCCTGAAGACCACCGTAAGTCTCTGCCTGGCTTCGAATTTTCCGATCAACATCATCTGGGGTCCGGAGCACAGCCAGATCTACAACGACGGCTATCGGGTGGTGTGCGGCGCGGCCCATCCGATCGCGCTCGGCGAGGCCTACACCAAGACCTGGGCCTCGGCGTGGCCGGCGATCGGCCAGCCCTTCGACGACGCCCTGGCGGGGAAGACCTCCTACCTCGAGAACCAGCGGATGTTCCTGTTCCGCAACGGCTACCTGGAAGAGACCTTCTTCACCTTCTCGATCAGCCCGATCCGCGACGAGAGCGGGGGGATCGGCGGCCTGTTCCACCCGGTGACGGAGACCACGCCCAGCATGCTGGCCGAGCGCCGGACGCGCCTGCTGCGCGACCTGAACGCCCGGCTGGGGGACGCGCGCACCACCGGCGAGGTGTTCGCCCGGGCGGTGGAGGTGTTCGCGGACCACGCTTTCGATCTGCCGTTCGTGCTGATCTACGACCTGAGCGCGGGGGCCGGGGCGCCGCGGCTGGCGGGGTTCACCGGCCTGGGCGGCGGGCGGGACGCCGGGCCCGGTCCGCCCTTCGAGCCGGGCTCGCCATGGATGGGGACGCTGGCGCGGTTGAAGCGCCCGGCCGAGTTCGACGATATCCCCTGGGAGGCGGCCGCCCGTTGCGGCCCCTACGACGAGCCGCCGGGGCGGGCGCTGGTGTTTCCGATCCGCGTCCCGGGCGCGGCCGCGCCGGTGGCGCTTCTGCTGGCCGGGGCGAGCCCGCGCCTGCCGCTGAACGACGCCTACCGGGACTTCTTCGGCCTGCTGGGCGCCGCCGTCGCCGCCGGCGTGGCCAACGCCAGGACCTATGAAGAGGCGCGCGAGCGGGCCGAGATGCTGGCGGCGCTCGACCATGCCAAGACCGCCTTCTTCTCCAACGTCAGCCACGAGTTCCGCACGCCGCTGACCCTGATGCTGGGGCCGATCGAGGACGCCCTGGACGACGCCGCCGGCCTGCCGCCGGCGCAGCGGGAGCGGCTGGACGTGGCGCACCGCAACGCGCTGCGGCTGCTCAAGCTGGTGAACTCGCTGCTGGACTTCGCGCGCATCGAGGCGGGGCGGACGCGGGCGCGGTTCGAGCCCACGGCGCTGGACGCGGTGACCGCGGATCTGGCCAGCACCTTCCGGTCGGCCTGCGAACGGGCGGGGCTGGCGCTGGTCGTCGACTGCCCGCCGCTGCCGGAGCCGGTCCATGTGGACCGCGACATGTGGGAGAAGGTGGTCCTCAACCTGGTCTCAAACGCCTTCAAGTTCACGCTGCAGGGCCGGATCGCCGTCGCCCTGCACGCCCGGGGCGACACGGTGGAGCTGACGGTGGCGGACACCGGGGTGGGCATCCCCGAGGCGGAGGCGCCGCGGGTGTTCGAGCGCTTCCACCGGATCGAGGGACAGGGCGGCCGCACCCACGAGGGCACCGGCATCGGCCTGGCGCTGGTGGCCGAGCTGGCGAAGCTGCACGGCGGAACGGCGGCGGTCGAGAGCCGGCTGGGGGAGGGGTCGACCTTCCGGGTGACGATCCCGCGCGGGACGGCGCACCTGCCGCGCGACCACGTGACGGCCAGCGCGCCGCTCGCCCCCACCACGGTGCAGGCGGGCGCCTTCGTGGCCGAGGCGCTGCGCTGGCTGCCCGACGACGGCCGCGCCGCCGGGAAGGACGATGCGCTGGCCGCGGCGCCAGGCTCGCCGCGGGTGGTGCTGGCCGACGACAACGCCGACATGCGCGCCTACGTCAGGCGGCTTCTGGAAGCGGGCGGCTATGTGGTCGAGGCGGTGGAGAACGGCCGCGCCGCCCTGGAGGCCGTGCGGCGCGGCCCGCCGCCGGACCTGGTGCTGAGCGACGTGATGATGCCGGAGCTCGACGGCTTCGAGCTGCTGGCCGAGCTCCGCGCCGACCCGGCGCTGGAGGGGCTGCTGGTGGTGCTGCTGTCGGCGCGGGCGGGCGAGGAAGCGCGGCTGGAGGGGCTGGCGGCCGGCGCCGACGACTATCTGGTCAAGCCGTTCAGCGCCCGGGAGCTGCGGGCGCGGATCGACGGAGCGATCCGGCTGTCGCGCCAGCGCCGGGAGGCGGGCGAACGCGAGCGGCGCCTGGGCGTCGAGATCGCCGAGGCGCGCAGCCAGGCGGCGCTGCGCCAGTCGGAGCTGCGCCTGGAGCTGGCGATGCAGGCCGCCCGCCTGGGCGGCTGGGAGCAGGACCTGGCGACCGGCGAGCTCACGCCCTCCGACCACCTGCGGGCCATCCTGGGGGTTGCGGCCCACGAGCCGTTCGCCAGCCAGGACCACCTGGCGGCCCGGGTGCATCCCGACGATCGGCGACGGCGGCGGGAGGCGATCGAACACGCTGTCGCCAGCGCCGCCGACCTGGAGGTGGAATATCGGGTGCAGCGTCCCGACGGGCAGGTGCGCTGGATCCTGGAGCGCGGGCGGGCGGCCTACGACAACGGCGTGGCGACCCGGCTGGCGGGCGTCTCGCTGGACATCACCGAGCGCAAGGACGCCGAGGCGCACCTGCGGCTGGTGCTCGACGAGTTGAACCACCGGGTGAAGAACACCCTGGCCACCGTGCAGTCGATCGCCTCCCAGACCCTGCGCCACACCCCCGACCCGCTGGCGTTCAGCGCCGCCTTCCTGGAGCGGATCTATGCGCTGGCCCGGGCGCACGAGATGCTGAGCGACGCGGCCTGGCAGGGGGCGTCGCTGGCCGACGTGATCGACCGGACGCTGGCCGTCCACACCCTGAACGGCGAGTCCGGGGAGGTGACGCTGGGCGGGCCCGCGGTGAACCTGGGCCCGACGGCGGCGGTGACGCTGAACATGGCGTTCCACGAACTGGCCACCAACGCCACCAAGTACGGGGCGCTGTCGCAGGCCGGCGGCCGGATCGCGATCGACTGGGGCATGGACGAGCCCGGGGCCATCATCATCAACTGGCGGGAGTCCGGCGGGCCGCCGGTCAGCGTGCCGAGCCGGCGGGGCTTCGGCTCGCGGCTGATCGAGCAGGGGCTGACCCGCGAGCTGGGGGGAGAGGCGCAGATGACCTTCCTGCCGGACGGCCTGTGGTGCCGCCTGCGCCTGCCGCTGTCATCGAAGCTCTCCGTGGCGGCATGACCGCGCCGCTCCAGGGTGTCCGCCTGCTGCTCGTTGAAGACGAGGCGATGGTGGCGATCATGCTGGAGGAGATGCTGAAGGGCCTGGGCTGCGAGGTGGTGGGGGTGGCCGGCAGCGTCGCCCAGGGGCTGGACGCCCTCGAGGAGGCCGACCGGCGGCTGGATGCGGCGATCCTCGACGTGAACCTTGGGGGAGAGAAGGTCTATCCGGTGGCCGACAGGCTGGCGGCCAAGGGCGTGCCGTACATATTCTCCACCGGCTACGGCCTGGCCGGCATCGCGCAGGGCTACGCCCGCGTCCCGGCGCTGGCCAAGCCGTACGGGCCGGAGGCGCTGGAGGAGACGCTGCTGACGGTGCTGGGAGACCGGGCGGGGTAGGGGGCGATGAGCAGGATCTCGATCCGCGTCCTCCGCGAGATCAGCCGTCGGCGGCCTTGATCAGTTCCAGGGAGCGGATGCGGTCGGCCAGGGTGGGGCCGGTGGCGAGGATGAAGACTTCGTCGGCCTCGGCGGCCGCGGCCTTGGCGGCCAGGCGGGCGCGGACCGTGGCGGGGTCCGAGGCGATGCTGCGGGTCTCGACGGCCGCCAGGCGCGGATCGTTCCGGAAGCCGGCGAGGAAGTCCTCGGCCTCCTCGACCGAGGGGAACCGGCGCTGTCGGCCCATCGCCGTGGCGAGCTGGGAGGCGCGGCGCGGGGCGTCGAGGCGCTTCGCCGCCTCGACGGTGGGGGCGGCGATCGCCGCCACGGCGATCCCGGTCCAGGGGGTCTCGCGGAAAGGGGAGGGGCGGAAGGCCTTGCGGTAGGCGGCCGCCGCCTCGCCGCCCTCGCGCTGGGCGATGAACTCCGAATAGATCATGCCGACACCGGCCTGACCGGCCAGGATGGCGCTGTCCGCCGAGGAGCAGAGCAGGAACACGTCCGGGTGCGAGGGGCCGGTCGGGCTGGCGTGAACGTCATGCAGCGGATGGCCGGGGCCGATCGGCTCCTTGCCGGCGGCGTCGAGCAGCCAGGCGCAGAGCAGGGCGAAATAGTGGGGGAAGGCCTCGGAGCCGGCCGAGCGCAGGGCGGCGCCGGTGCGGGGATCGGTTCCCAGCGCCCGGCCGAGGCCGAGGTCGATGCGGCCGGGAGCCAGGGCCTCCAGGGCCATGAACACCTCCGCGACCTTCAGGGGCGAGTGGTTGACCAGCATCACTCCGCCCGAGCCCAGGCGGATGGTGGTCGTCACCTGGGTCAGGGCCGCGATCAGCACTTCCGGCCCCGGCGAGGCGACGCCGGGGATGTTGTGGTGCTCGGAGACCCAGAAGCGATGGTAGCCCAGGCGCTCGGCGGCCTTGGCGGCTTCGAGGGTGTCGCGCAGGGCCTGGGCCTGGGCGTCGCGCCCGGAGACGATGGAGAGGTCGAGGACGGAGAGGATCATGACGGCGTCCGGATCTCCGGGCGGGACCCGGTCTTCTTGATCACCGCCTGGAAGCTCATCACCGGCTCGTCCGCCGAGGTGATCATGCCGCGGACGAAGACCATGGAGCGGCCGGCCTTCACCACCTCGCCGGAGCATTCCACCAACGCGCCGACGCCCACCCCGCCCAGGAAGTCGCCGGTGAAGGAGGCGGTGACGGCGGTCGAGCCCTGCAGGATGTCGTAGGCGATGACGAACAGGCAGAAGTCGGCGAAGGTCATCACGCAGCCGCCGTGCAGGCCGCCGGAGGCGTTCATGTGCCTGGGCTCGGTACGGAAGGCGCATCTCGCGCGGCCATCCGCGTCCCTGCGGGTGTAGAAGGGACCGGAGAGCGCTTCGAACGGGTCGTTGGCCCAATGCGCCCAGCCGGCCCAGGGCCCCTCGGCGATCGGCCGCAGGGTCCAGATGTCCGCGTCGGGCGCGCCGCCGTCCATGCAAGTCTCCGCCGGGTTTGCCCTGCGCCGGTTCGACGCCTAGGTTGCCGCCGATTTTCGGCTGGGCAGGACGCACGGCCTATTCGCGGAGATGGCAGGTTGCAAGGGCGGACTTCGGATCGGGCGGCCGCCGCCTCGCCGGGAGCCTGAGGGGTGCGCGCGGCCCAGATCGCCGGTTGCCTGGCGGCCGCCCTGGCGCCGGCCGCGCCCGCGCCGGCGGCGCAGTCCGCCGTCTCCGTCGACGGACGCTCGCTGTCGCTTCATTCCGGCGAGCGGGTGGTGGTGCGGCTGCAGGCCGGCGGCGTGCTCGCCCTGGTGTCCGCCGTCCCGGCGGCCGCCTCCGAGGCCGAGCCGCCGAAGCCCCGATCGCCCGCGAAGGACGACGCCGGCCCCGCGCCCGGGACCATCGCCCTGACGCTCGGCGTCGAGGGGGCGCGGACCCTGCTGAAGATCGACAGCGGCCTGTCGCAGGCCTTCGACTACCGCGCGACGCTGCGCCGGGACGGCGCGGCGGCCGGCGAGGCCGTTGGCGTCTGCACCGTCCTGCCGCTGCTGGCCAGTTGGGAGCACTGGCCCTATGGGGTGCGCTCCCTCACCCTCTCCGGGTTCGCGACCCGGCCGACCAACGAGGTCGTCTGCCCCGAACCGCCCGCCTCACAGGAGACTTCGCCCTAATGGCCCTCGACGCCGAAACCCGCACACAGCTGCTCGACACCCTGCGCCGGTTCGTCACCGAGCGGCTGCGCCCGCTGGAGGCCAAGGTCTCGGAGGACGACCGCATCCCCGACGAGGTGCTGGAGGAGATGAAGGCCCTGGGCCTCTTCGGCCTGACGATCCCGGAAGAATACGGCGGCCTCGACCTCTCCTCGGAGGACGAGTGCCTGGCGATCATCGAGATGGGCCGCGTCAGCCCCGCCTTCCGCTCGGCCTTCGGCACCAATGTCGGCATCGGCAGCCAGGGCCTCGTCATGTTCGGCACCGAGGCGCAGAAACAGAAGTACCTGCCGGGCGTCGCCTCGGGCGAGATCGTCACCTCCTTCTGTCTCACCGAGCCTGAAGCCGGCTCCGATTCCGGCTCCGTCCAGACCCGGGCGACCCGCGACGGCGACCACTACGTGCTCAACGGGACGAAGCGCTACATCACCAACGCCGCGCGGGCGGGCCTCTACACCGTCATGGCGCGGACCGATCCCGAGAAGAAGGGCGGCTCGGGCGTCAGCGCGATCCTGGTCGAGCGGAACACGCCCGGCATCACGATCGGCAAGCCCGAGAAGAAGATGGGCCAGCAGGGCGCCCACATCCACGACGTCATCTTCGAGAACGCCCGCGTGCCGGTGGAAAACCGCCTGGGCGGCGAGGGCGAGGGCTTCAAGGTGGCCATGCAGGTGCTGGACCGCGGCCGGCTGCACGTCGGCGCGCTGTGCATCGGCATGGCGGAACGGCTGATCGCCGACAGCGTGGCCTACGCCCGGGAGCGCAGGCAGTTCGGCCAGCCCATCGCGAGCTTCCAGCTGATTCAGGGCATGATCGCGGACTCGAAGACGGAGGCGATGGCCGCCAAGGCGCTGCTGCTCGACAGCGCCCGCAAGCGCGACGCCGGAGAGCCGGTGATCCTGGAGGCGGCGGCCTCCAAATACTATTGCTCGGAGATGGTGGGCCGCGTGGCCGACCGGGCGGTGCAGATCTTCGGCGGGGCTGGCTACGTCGCCGACCACGGCATCGAGCGCTGTTATCGCGACGTGCGCATCTTCCGCATCTACGAGGGCACCAGCCAGGTCCAGCAGGTGATCATCGCCCGGGAGACGATGAAGCAGGGCGGGTGACGGCCGTCACGGCGCTGAGCTGAAACGTCGCCCGGCGGACGGTTGGGCGGTCGTGGATGAACTCATCGCCCAGCGGCGTCTCCGCGCTGCGCCGGAGATGGGCGCCATCCATGTGGCGGAGCAACGGGAGATACTCGGCCGCCTGCATCGGTTGGAAATCACACCCGAGACAGTGCAGGCGCTCCCGCTCGCGCGATTGGTCGGCGAGGGCGCCTTGCGAAAAGACCAGATCTAGCTTAGCTTAGCTAAGTCATGATCGTCGCCAATATCCATCGCGCCAAGACCCACCTCTCCAAGCTCATCGAGCAGGCGGAGGCCGGCGAGGAGGTGGTCATCGCACGGAACGGGAAGCCTACGGTCCGGTTGACGCCGATCAATCCGAAGGCGGCGGCGACAAGGCGGGCGGATGGCTTGCCTGCGTGGATGGGCTCTCTTCGGGGCCAGATCGTCATCGGTCCAGACTTCGACGCGGCGGATGCCGAGATCGCCGCGGCTTTTGAGGAGAGCGTGAACGACGACGGTGACCTCGGCCGGTGAGGGTGCTGCTCGACACACATGTCCTGTTGTGGAGCTTCGCGGAGCCGGAACGCCTGGGAACGGAAGCGGCCGAGGCTTTCCGGAGCCTCGTCACAGCAACCGTCGTGAGCGCCGCCAGTCTCTGGGAAATTGCGATCAAGCGTGCGGCGGGCCGGTTGGCGGCGCCGGACGACTTCCCCGACATCGTGCGAACGATTGGGCATGAGATCCTGCCGATCCGGGCGGAGCACGCCTGGAGGGCGGGCGCCTTGCCGCCACACCATCGTGACCCGTTCGACCGGTTGCTGGTGGCGCAGGCCGAGGTGGAGAACCTGACGCTGATGACGCACGATCGTGCCTTGGCGCCCTATGGCATCAAGGTCATATGGGCCTGACGTGAACCTCGAAGCCACCCTCCTCGACATGCTCGCCGCCCTGCCGCCCGGCAAGTCCGCGTCGCCGGAGGAGGTGGCGCGGGCAGCCGATCCGGAGGGGTGGCGCCGGCAGCTGCCGCGGGTCCGGGCGATCGCCAGAGGCCTGGCGCGGGAGGGGCGGCTGGTCATATTGCGCCACAACAAGCCCGCCGATCCGGAGACGTTCCGGGGCGTCTATCGACTGCGGCTGCCACAGGCTGAAGAAGTTGGAGTTAAGCCATGAAACTGTTTGGGTCTTCTGGATCTCCATACGTCCGGAAGGTGCTGGCCTTCGCGGACGAGAAGGGCATCGAGCTGGAGGTGGTCGCGGCCGGGATCGGCGCCGCGCCGCCGGGGTTCCGGGAGGCGAGCCCGTTCGGCAAGATGCCGGCGTTCCAGGACGGGGATTTCATGATCTCCGACTCCTCCGCGATCATCACCTACCTCGACGCGATCCGGCCGGAACCGAACCTGATCCCGCTGGAGCCCAAGGCGCGGGCGCGGGTCATCTGGTTCGAGGAATACGCCGACACCATCCTCACCTCCTGCGGGGCGAAGATCATGTTCAACCGGTTCATCTCGCCGCGCTTCCTCGGCAAGCCGGGGGACGAGGTCGTGGCCGCGGCGGCGGAGCAGGACGAGCTGCCGCCGATCCTCGATTACCTGGAGCGGGTGATCCCGGAGTCCGGCTGGCTGGTGGAGGACCGGCTGACCTTGGCGGACCTGGCGGTGGCCAGCCCGATCGGCACCCTGATGCACCTGGACTGGCGACTGGACCCGAAGCTGTATCCGAAGGCCGCGGCCTATGCGGACAAGGTGCTGGCGCGGCCGTCGCTGGCCCGCTGGATCGCCCAGGAGCGGGCCGCTTTCGGAACCTGACGGCTCGCGCCTATATGGCGGGGATGAGCCTTGAGAGCGTCCTGGCGGACATCCGCGCCTGCCGCGCCTGCGCGGGCGAGCTGCCGCTCGAACCGCGGCCGGTGGTGCGGGTGAGGCCCGAGACGCGGTTGCTGATCTGCGGCCAGGCGCCGGGACAGCGGGTGCACGACAGCGGCCTGCCGTTCGACGACCCGTCCGGCGACCGGCTGCGCGGCTGGCTGGGGATGGACCGCGAGACCTTCTACGGCCACCCGGCCATCGGGGTGGCGGCGATGGCCTTCTGCTTTCCGGGGACCGATCCCAGGGGCGGCGACTTCCCGCCGCCGAAGCGGTGCGCCGAGCTGTGGCGGCCGCGGCTGCTGGCGGCCCTGCCGAAGGTGGAGCTGACGCTGCTGGTGGGCGCCCACGCCCAGGCCTGGGCGCTGGGCAAGGGTTCGATGACCGCGACCGTGCGGGCCTGGCGCGAGCGCCTGCCGGGGGTACTGCCCCTGCCGCATCCGTCGTGGCGCAACACCGCCTGGCTGAAGCGAAACCCGTGGTTCGAGGCCGAGGTGACGCCCTATCTTCGCAGCGCCGCCGCAAGCATTCTGGCGCGGCCGTCATAGGGTCCATGCAGCGCCTTCTGGTCATCCTCGCCGCCATGATGCTCACCGCCTGCACGCCGCTGGTGGTGCAGCAGGCGGGCGCGCCGCCGCTGGGCTTCCAGGGGCCGCGCCTCGAGGCGGATGCGGTGGTCAGCTTCGACGGCGCGCGGCTGGGCCTCAGCCGTTGGGAGGCCAAGGGAGAGCCCTGGGCGGTGGTGGTCGCCGTCCATGGGATGAACGACTACGCCAACGCCTTCCACATGGCCGCCCCCGCCTGGGCGGAAGCGGGGGTGACCACCTACGCCTACGACCAGCGCGGCTTCGGCCGCTCGCCGCTGCGGGGGGTCTGGGGCGGCGACGACCTGATGGACGAGGACCTGCGCACCGTCGTGGGCCTGGTGCGGATGCGCTATCCGCACGCGATCCTGGCGGTGGCGGGCGAGAGCCTGGGCGGCTCGGTGGCGATCGAGACCTTCGCGTCGGACCGGCCGCCGCCGGCCGACCGGCTGGTGCTGATGTCGCCCGGCGTGTGGGGCTTCTCGACCCAGCCGCTGCCCAACAAGACGCTGCTGTGGTTCGCCGCGCGGTTCACCGGGCCCAGAGTCTACACCCCGCCGGACTGGCTCGCCAAACACATCCATCCCACGGACAACCATGAGGAACTGGTCGCCATGGGGCGCGACCCGCTGATGATCTGGGGCTCGCGGTCGGACACCCTCTACGGGGTGGTGCGGATGATGGAGCGAGCCTATGACGCCACGGGGCGGACGCGCGTGCCCACCCTCTACCTCTACGGCGCGAACGACGAGATCATCCCGAAGAAGGCGGCGTTCCGCGCGGCCCGAAAGCTGAGGCCCGCCGACCGGTCGGCCTACTATGCGCAGGGCTGGCACCTGCTGACCCGGGACCACCAGCGGGCGACGGTCATTGAAGACATCCTGGCTTTCCTGCGCGACCCGCAGGGGCCGCTGCCCTCGCACCCGCCGACCATTCCCGGCGCGGCCACGCAACCCAACGCCACCGTCGCCTCCACCCCTGTCCTCGAGCCTGCCCAATGACCCTGTTCGATTCCCCCGCCTTCGAGGGCCACGAGGGCGTGCACGCCTTCCATGATGCGGCGACGGGGCTGAAGTGCCTGATCGCGGTGCATTCCACCGCGTTGGGACCGGCGGCGGGGGGCTGCCGGATGTGGGCCTATCCGACCGCGGAGGCGGCGCTGGAGGACGCGCTGCGCCTGTCGCGGGCGATGTCCTACAAGAACGCCATCGCCGGGATCGACCTGGGCGGCGGCAAGGCGGTGATCATCGGAGACTCCCGCACCCAGAAGACGCCGGCGCTGTTCGAGGCGTTCGGTCGGGCGGTGGAGGACCTTTGCGGCCGCTACTGGGCGGCGGAGGACGTGGGCGTCTCGCCGGCGGACCTGATCCACGCCCGCAGGTTCAGCCGGCATGTGGCGGGGCTGGAGGGCCACCCGGCGGCGTCGGGCGACCCCAGTCCGGTGACCGCCGACGGCGTGTTCCGCGGCATCGAGTTGTGCGTGCGCCGGGCCCTGGGACGGAAGCTGGACGGCGTGACGGTGGCGATCCAGGGGGTGGGCCACGTGGGCGGACTGCTGGCCGAGCGGCTGCATCGGGCGGGGGCGAAGCTGATCGTCACCGACGTGCATGCACAGGCTGTGGACGAGGTGGCGCGCCGCACCGGGGCGAAGGTCGTGGCGCCGGGCGCCATCTTCGACGCGGAGGCCGAGGTGTTCGCCCCCTGCGCGCTTGGCGGGGCGGTGAGCGCCGAGACCCTGCCCAGGCTGCGCGCGAAGGTGATCGCCGGCGGGGCCAACAACCAGCTCGCCGACCCGGAGATCGGCCGGGCTGTGTTCGCCCGCGGGATCGTCTACGCCCCCGATTTCGTGATCAACGGCGGCGGGATCATCAACGTGGCCGGCGAGATCCGCGCGCTCGAGCGGGAGGAGGGCTTCGATCCCGCCTGGGTGGGGGACAAGGTCGCCATGCTGATGCGCACGCTGGAGCAGGTGCTGGACCGTTCGCAGGCGGAGGCGAGGCCCGCCCACGAGATCGCGATCGAGATGGCCAGGGCGCGGATCGAGGCGGCGCGGCGGGTCTAGGCCGGCTTGGCGCGCCGCGGTTCGCCCATGGCCGGCAGCAGCAGGACCGCCAGCGCCAGGAAGGCGATGGAGGCGCCGAACACCGCCGGGAAACCCAGGTGGTCGGCCATCACCCCGCCCGCCAGCGGGCCCGTGGTGGCCATGATCGCCTCGGCCGTGGTGGAAAGCCCCAGGCGCATGGGGATGTCGTCGCGGACCCCGAACTCCAGCACCATGGTCTGGGCCGCCATCTGGTAGCCGGATTGCGCGGCGCCCAGGCCGAAGAAGGCCAGGGCGATGGCGGGTGTCGCATGCACGGTCATCAGCAGCACGGTGGCGCCGATCCAGGTCACCAGGGAGAACAGCAGCACCCGGCGGAAGCCCGCCTTGTCGCCGGTGTAGCCCCAGACGAGGTTCGAGAGCATGTCGGCGCCCAGGAAGGCGACGGACAGCAGTCCCAGCGTCCCGCCGCTCAGCGGGATCAGCTGCCCCACGTAGAGGATGTAGAACGGCGTGGCGATGCGGCCCGCGGTGGCCAGCATCTGCACGATCAGGAACAGCATGAAGCTGCGGTCGCCCGCCAGCAGGCGCGGGAAGTCGCGCAGGCGTTCGCGCAGCCGCGCGCGCGCCGCGACCGTGGGCGGCTCCGGCTCGCGGATCAGGATGCGGAAGAAGCTGATGCCCAGGCTGGTGGCGACGAAGGCCAGCAGGAAGGTCAGCGGATAGCCGTGGCCGAAAAGGTCGGGCTCGATCAGGTACTTCCCGGCGCAGTAGGCCATCAGGGCAGCGATCAGGCCGCCGGCGGCGCTGCGCCAGGCCTGCAGCCGGCCGCGGCGACTGATCGGGACGACCTTGGCCATCAGGACCTGGAACACCACCCGCTGGATGCCCATGAAGACGCCGAGGAAGAACATCATCACGAGCAGGCCGGTCACCAGCGCCTGGCCGCGCAACCACCAGCCGCAGAGCGCCATCCCCAGGATGGCGAGCCGCCCCAGCCCCCCCATCCACATGGCCGTGGGCAGCAGCCTGGTCTTGTGCTCCACCTTGGAGGCGCCCAGGATCGGGGTCAGCACGCCGCCCAACTGCTGCAGGGCGAGGCCCAGGCCGACAATGGCGCTGGAGCCGGAGACGGCGTGGAGATAGGCCGGCAGGAATGTCGGCGCGTTCACCAGCCGCCAGCCGGTGGCGCCCAGGGCGCCGTGCAGGAAGTTGGCCAGGTAGTTCCGCTTCAGGTTGTCCCAGACGAACGCCTCATAGGCGCTCTCACGCTCAGCGAGGCTCGGGCCCGCGGCCGCCTCGACGGGTTCTGCTCGTCCGTCCAATCGCGTCACGCCGGCGGGCGTCCTCGTGACGCGCGGCGGCTGCCCCTAGTTGCTGCCTGGTCGCTCTGTCGTATCAGAGTTCGACGCGGCGGCGGAAGCAGGCTTCGGCGGCGAACCCCGGCCATGGACAAGCCGCGGCGCGGCGCCTCAGGATGGCCGATTTAAAAATAACCATCGAGGCTGGCGAGCGCCGACCTGACGCTGTCGGCGACCGGAGCGGTGATCACGGCGGTGGCGGTGTCGAGGGCGTCCTGGACGAGCTGGTCGTCGATCGCCAGCTTGCGGCCCTGGCGGTCACGCTGCACCAGGCCGGTCAACACCAGGGCCGAGGCGGCGAGCCGACGGTCCACCAGCAGGGGCGCCGGCACGTGCGGGGTGACGTCCATCAGCCGATCCAGGACGATGCGCGTCACCGGCGCGAAGGCGTCGATGTCGGAGCGAATGCGGTAGCCATCCGCGCTCTGCTGCAACGCCAGCAGGAAGGCGGCGTAGGCGCGGCGGCCGTCTCGATCGCGCAGGCCGGCGATCGGCCGGTAGATGATCTCCACCAGGGTGCGCGGGTCGTCGGCGAGGCCCGCCCGCGTCGCGGCCTCCAGAAGCGGCCTGCGGAGCCGCTCGAGCTCGGCCAGCCGCACCTGGAAGATCGCGCTCACCAGCCCGGCCTTATCGCCGAAGTGATACTGGACGGCGAAATTGTTGGAAAAGCCGGCAGCCGACACGATCTGCCGAAGCGACACCGCCTCGAGCCCGTAGTCGCCGAACAGCCGCTCGGCCGCCTGGATCATGGCGTCCTTGGCGACCGCCGCCCGCTTGTCGCTTCGAAGCGCGGCCATGTGCTCTATCCCGGGACAGCGCCCGCCAGTCCATCCGGCATAGCGGGACAGTCCTGGCGCCGCAAGCGGCTCCGGCGAAGCCGCGGAACCCGCGTCCTCAGTGGGCCGGCCGCGGCTCGAAGCTGCGCTGCTTGGTCAGGCGGAGCACTTCCGGGTCGGTCTTACGACCGTGCTGGGGCTTGGGCGCCGAGCGCAGGAAGACCTGGCTGGCGAGCTGTTGCTGCTGAAACGGCTGGGTCACCGTCATTCCTCCCTTCAGGCCGCCGCCATCAACGTGGTCGGCCGGACGTCCACGTGGACGTCCAGGCGGGCGTCGCCGCCGTCGCCATATATCACACCGCGCACCGGCGCGGCTTCCCCCGGCGTGCGGCTGACCGCCACCGGGATCAGGTCGGCGGATTCCGCCAGGCCGTTGGTGGGGTCGAACTCGATCCAGCCCAGGTCGGGCAGGAAAACCTCACACCAGGCGTGGGTGGCCCCGGCGCCGCGCACCTGGCTGACCGCGGGCGAATACAGGTAGCCGGTGACGAAGCGGGCGGCGAAGCCCAGCCGGCGCAGCGCCTCCACCATCAGCCAGCCGAAGTCGCGGCAGGTCCCGGCCTGCAGCGCCACGGTGTGGGCCGGTTCCTGGCAGCCTTCCTCGTAGCGGACGCTGTAGGCGAAGCCGTCGTGGATGGCGCCGTTGAGGCGCAGCAGGAAGTCCAGCGCCGGCTCGTCGGGACGGCCCATGCAGCTCTTGATCCACTTCAGCAGCCGCCCGTCCGTGTCCTCGCTGGTCGGCTCGATGAACGGCGCCAGCACCGGTCGGTCGGCCGGGTCGTAGACGATGGGCGTCACGGTCTGCGGGTCGTCGATGCGCAGCGGCGACAACGGCGTGGGAAAGCGCTCGATCACCAGCTCGCTGACGATGGACAGCCGGTCGGATGCGCCCTCCAGGGTCAGCCAGCAGACGCTGTTGCCCAGGGCGTCATAGCTCCACCGCGTCTCGCCCGACGGGGAAAACGCCAGCGAGGCCTCCGTCACCCGGATCGCGTGGCTGTCGCGCGGCCGGATCAGCAGCCTGTGGGGCGCGAACCGCACCGGGCGCTGGTAGCTGTAGCGCGTCTCGTGGAGGATGGTGAACCGGGTCATGCGTCGGCGGAACCCGCTCGCCGGGGCGGGGTTCCCCGAGCCGGCAAAAAGACGGCCAGGCGAATCCATGGACAGAACAAAACAAGAACACTAAACTCGGCCGCATGGTGGTCATGGACTTCTTCTGATGCGGGTGGTGCGGCTGGCCTCCGAGACCGACTTCGCCGGCTGGCGCGCCGCGGCGCGAACGCTGCGGGCGGCGGGGGTCGCGCCGGAAGGGGCGATCTGGACGGTGGACGGGTCGGGCGGCCTGTCCGCGTCCCAGGCGGGCGGCGGGCGGGACGACGTGAGCTTCACCGTGCCACGGGGGTTCCTGCAGCTGGCGGCGCCGGCGGCGCTGCACCGTTCGCCGGAGCGGTTCGCGCTGCTCTACCGTATCCTGTGGCGGCTGGGGCGGGAGCCGGACCTGCTGCGTCTCTCCGCCGACCCGGACGTGGCGAAGGCGCGCGCCTTCGCCCAGGCGGTCGATCGGGCGGCGCATAAGATGAAGGCCTTCGTGGACTTCCACCGGGTGGAGGAGCCGGAGACCTTCGCCGCCTGGTACGAGCCGGCGCACCGGGTGGCGGAGCGCACGGCGCCGTTCTTCGTGCGCCGCTTCGCCGGCAAGCGGTTTTCGCTGCTGACCCCGGACGTCTGCCTGCATTGGGACGGCGAGGCGCTGGCCGTCACGCCGGGCGCCGACCCGGCCGACGCCCCGGCGGGCGACAGCCTGGAGGACTATTGGCGCGCCCACTACGCCTCGGTCTTCGACCCTGTGCGGCGGAACCTGCCGGCGCCCCGGCTCATTCCAGAACCGGTCGAAAGCGCCGAAAGCCGCACCGCCGCCATGGTCAGCCACCCAGCTCCGGAACCTTCCCGCCGCGCCGTCCGCGCCGCCCTGCGCCACAGCCGCGATGCGTCCTACGAGGACGGCGGCCCTACCAGCCTGGAGGAGGTGGCGGCCGGCGTGGATGCGTGCCGCCGCTGCGACCTCTGGCGCAACGCCACCCAAGGCGTGCCGGGAGAGGGCCAGGCGGGGGCGCGGCTGATGCTGGTGGGGGAGCAGCCGGGCGACCGGGAGGACCTGGCCGGGCGGCCCTTCGTGGGGCCGGCGGGGCAGGTGCTGGACAAGGCGCTGGCGGCGGCCGGCGCGCCACGCGGGGAGACCTACGTCACCAATGCGGTCAAGCACTTCAAGCACGAACTGCGCGGCAAGCGGCGGCTGCACAAGACCCCCGACGCCGGCGAGGTCGCCGCCTGCCGCTGGTGGCTGGACCACGAGCGCGCCATCGTCCGCCCGCGGGTGATCGTGGCCCTGGGGGCGACAGCGGCCCAGGCGGCGTTCGGCCGCCCGGTCCCGATCGGCAAGTCCCGCGGCCAGGCGCTGCAGCTGTCCGACCAGGCGCAGGGGGTGGTGACCTACCATCCCTCCTACCTGCTGCGGCTGCCCGACGCCGATGCCAAGGCCAAGGCTTTCGAGCTGTTCGTCCAGGACCTGAAGTTCGCCTGGTCGCTGGTCGGCTGACCGCGCCGCTCAGGCCGCGAAGCCGGCCTCGGCGAAGTCCAGCATCCGGGAGAGCAGGGCGTCCGTCTCGTCCTCGCGGGTGAGCCCGCCGGAGAGGATGCGCAGGCGGTCGAACTCGACGAAGCGGTTGTTGTGCAGCACGCCCAGGCAGAAGTGCAATCGCCAGTAGACGTCCTCAGGTGGCAGGTCGGGCCGGGCGCGCAGCAGGGCCTCGGCGAAGCGCTCCAGGTGCGAGACGTCGCGCTGCAGGGCCTCGCGCATCCGGGCGGTGCCTTCGGTGCGGGCGCGGAAGATGAACTGCAGCGCGATGCGCCGCTCATGCCCGGGCGCGGCCCAGCGGAGCGGCGGGGCGAACAGGGCGGCCAGGATCTCGCGCACCGGCGGACGGCCGGCGTGGCGGTCGTTGGCCATGTGCAGCATCCGCGCCCGCTCGCGGTTCAGCTCCGTGGTGCGCCGGCGGAAGATCTCGTAGAGCAGGGCGTCCTTGCCCCCGAAGTGGTAGTTCACCGACGCCAGGTTGACCCCCGCCTGGGCGGTGATGTCGCGCACCGAGACGGTCTGGAAGCCGTGCAGGGCGAACAGGCGCTCGGCGGCGGACAGCACCGCGGTCCTGGTGGCGGCTCCGGCCTCGTGGTCCAGGGCGGGCTCGACTTGCGGATCGCTCACCGCGACGGCCGCCGGCTCAGCGCGAGAGCTCGCGCATGGCCTTGTCGAGGCCATCGATGGTCAGCGGGTACATCCGGTCGCCCATGATCTGGCGCATCACCTCCACCGAGGGCGTGTAGTCCCAGTGGCGCTCAGCGGTGGGATTGAGCCAGACGGCGTGCTCGAAGATGCGGGTGGCCCGCTCCAGCCAGACGGCGCCGGCCTCCTCGTTCCAGTGCTCCACCGAGCCGCCGGGGTAGGTGATCTCGTAGGGGCTCATGGTGGCGTCGCCCACGAAGATCATCTTGTAGTCCGCGGGGAACTTGTGGAGCACGTCCCAGGTGGGGATCTTTTCCGTGTGCCGCCGGCGGTTGTCCTTCCACACCGACTCGTAGAGGCAGTTGTGGAAGTAGTAGAACTCCATGTTCTTGAACTCGGTGCGCGCAGCGGAGAACAGCTCCTCGCAGAGCTTGATGTGGGCGTCCATCGAGCCGCCGATGTCGAGGAACAGCAGCACGCTGATCTTGTTGCGCCGTTCGGGGCGCATGTGGATGTCGAGATAGCCCTTCTCGGCGGTGCCCTGGATGGTGCCATCCATGTCGAGCTCTTCCTGGGCGCCCTCCCGGACCCATTTGCGCAGGCGCCGCAGCGCGATCTTGATGTTGCGGGTGCCGAGCTCGACGGAGTCGTCGAGGTTCTTGTACTCGCGCTTGTCCCAGACCTTCACCGCCCGGCCGTGACGGCCCTTCTCCTGGCCGATGCGCACGCCCACGGGGTGGTAGCCGTTGGCGCCGAAGGGCGACGTGCCGCCGGTCCCGATCATCTTGGAGCCGCCCTCGTGGCGCTCCTTCTGCTCGCGGATGCGCTCGGCCAGCTGCTCCATCAGCGCGTCGAAGCCGCCCAGGGCCTCGATCTGCGCCTTTTCTTCCTCGGTGAGGAACTTCTCGCTCATGATCCGCAGCCACTCGGCCGGGATGTCGGGATTGCCCTGGGGGTCGAGCGTCTCCAGACCCTTGAAGACATGGCTGAACACCTGGTCGAAGCGGTCGAGGTTCTTCTCGTCCTTCACCAGGGCGGCGCGCGAGAGGTAGTAGAAGTCGTCGACCGTGCGGTCGATGACCGCCTTGTCCAGCGCCTCCATGAGCGCCAGGTACTCTTTCAGCGTCACCGGCACCTTGTTTTGGCGCAGCTCGGTGAAGAAACGCATGAACATCGGGGCCCGGTCCTCGGCGGCGGTTCGAACGGTTGTTTGACCGCAAAGGATGGGGCCGGGCGGCCCCAGTGTCCAGTCTCAGGCAGCGTCCAGTCTCAGGCAGCCTGGGTCCTGAGCTTGCGCCAGACGGTCATCCGCGAGACGCCGAGCCGCCGGGCGATCTCCACCGGACCGATGCCGGCCTCCTGCAGGGCCAGAATCTCGTCGGTCGAGGGCGCGCCCCGCCGCCGGGGCGCCGACAACGGCTCCAGCGAGGCCACCGCCTGCAGGGCGGCCCGCAGCGCGCGACCGCCTTCACCGGCGCTGCAGATCTCGGGCTCCACCACGAACAGGGTGGCGCCCTTGCATTCCAGCCGGTCGATCACCTGCAGCAAGCTGCGAGTGCAGTGGGCCAGGTGCTCCAGCCGGGTGACCACCAGCTGGTCGCCCTCGCCGATAAAGTCGAGGATGGAGGTCAGCATCGCCGAACCGTCGGCCATGTAGCCCGCAGGTTCCTCGGCCCGGACCACGTGGCAGCCTATCGCCTTCAGCGCCGCGGTGTCGTCCGCCGAGCATGAGTCACGAAGACGCACATAACCAATTCGAAGCATGCGCCCCGCCCGATCGCCAGCCGCCAGTTGCTGCCCGAAAATACGCAAATACACGCCATCCGCCAAGAGCGCAGGGTGTTAATTCGTCGCAATATTTGGTTGGTTATCAATGATTACCACCCTGCTAAGGCCAAGCTGTCAGTTGTGCTCACAGAGCGCCGTAGAAAAGCTATCGACGCAACGCTTCAAGATGAACTCGCGGTCACGGGCCGCGCCGACCGGGAAGTCGTATTCGCCGGCCTTCCGGAAGCCCGCGCGGGCGTAAAGGCGCCGGCGTCACTGGATAGGCGGGCGTTTCGGGGTAGGATGCGGCCATGACGGTCGCGCTCTACACCCACGCCGACATGTTCGACCACCGTCCAGGCGCCGGCCACCCCGAGCGTTCGGAGCGGCTGGGCGCGGTGGTGGACGCCCTGAACGACGCCAGCGACCTGGACCTGGAATCGCGCGACGCCCCGTTGATCGAGCCGGAGGACCTGCACCGCGTGCACCCGGCAGCCTACGTCGATTCCATCCGCA
This sequence comes from Phenylobacterium sp., assembly GCF_036502675.1. GTDB lineage: Bacteria > Pseudomonadota > Alphaproteobacteria > Caulobacterales > Caulobacteraceae > Phenylobacterium. The sequence continues at coordinate 17,332 of NZ_DASXYF010000140.1, read as the reverse complement.
AGGCCGCGCCGGCCAGCGGACGGCTGATGCTGGACGGCGACACCTTCATGTCGCCCGGCAGCCTGCGGGCGGCGCGGCGGGCGGCGGGGGCGGTGACGGAGGCTGTCCGCGCGGTGGCCAGAGGCGAGAGCGAGCGGGCCTTCTGCGCGGTGCGCCCGCCCGGCCACCACGCCGAGCCGGACACCCCGATGGGCTTCTGCATCTTCTCCAACGTGGCCGTGGCCGCCCGGGTGGCGCAGGCCGAGGGGTTCGAGCGGGTGGCGGTGGTGGACTTCGACGTCCACCACGGCAACGGCACCGAGGCGGTGTTCGCCGGTCAGGAGGGCCTGTTCTTCGCCTCGATCCAGCAGTGGCCGCTGTGGCCCGGCTCCGGCCATCCGTCCCAAGTCAGGCCCGCCAACATCGCCAACGCCGTGGTGGCGCCCGGCGCGGCGCGCGAGGCGTGGCGCAAGGCCTTCGAGAGCCTGATGCCCAGGGTGGACGCCTTCGCCCCGGACCTGATCCTGATCTCCGCCGGCTTCGACGCCCATGTCCGCGATCCCATCGCCGCCCAGCAACAGTTGGAGGAGGCGGATTTCGCCTGGGCGACGCGGGCGATCCTGGAGACGGCGCGGGCCCATGCCGGCGGCCGGGTTGTGTCGTCGCTCGAGGGCGGCTACGACCTTGAAGCTCTGGGCCGCTCGGCGGTTGCGCATGTGCGGGCTCTTTCGGGGGAGTGAGACGGGGCGGTTCGCGATGCTTGCGCGGGCTGGCGCCCCTCGGATGAAATGGCCGACACCTTGACTGTCGAGCTGCCCGTCGCGCCCGCGGCCCGGTCGGGCGCGGTGATCCTGGCCCGGCATGGCGAGCCGGCGATCTCGCGAAAGGTGCGGTTGAGCGCCGAGGAATACCGCAGGTTCTGGACGCGCTACGAGCTGAGCGGCATCGTGCAGGGCCACGCGCCGCCGCCGCTGCTGCAGAAGTTCGTGGACGACGCAGGCGTGGTGATCGCCTCGACGCGGCTGCGCTCGATCGAAAGCGCCCAGGCCCTGGCGCAGGGCCGCGAGTTCACCCGGGAGGCCCTGCTGGTGGAGGCGCCGCTGCCGCCGCCGAGGCTGCCCGCGGCCATCCGCCTGTCGCCGCGGATCTGGGGATTCCTCGCGCGCTGGTGGTGGTGGTTCTTTAACCACCACGAGGGCGCCGAGACCCGCCGCCAAGCCGAGGCGCGGGCCGACCAGGCCGCCGCCATGCTGGCGGAGATGGCCGCTTCGGGCCGGGACGTGGTGGTGCTGGCGCACGGCTTCTTCAACTTCATGATCGGCCGGTCGCTTCGCCGGATGGGCTGGCGGATGACCGCCAGCCAGGGCTTCAAATACTGGTCCACGCGCCGCTTCGAGCGGCCCTGAGGCGGCGGTCCTGCGCCCGGCGCCGTCTCGCCCGTTGCGGCGGTGGGACGGTCTCTTTAGGTTGGCGCCCGACGCCCCCGCGAGGATCTCCATGGCCGACGCCGCCGACATCGCAGGCCTGAGCTTCGAGCAGGCGCTGGCCGAACTGGAGCGGATCGTGGCCGAGCTGGAGTCCGGCCAGGCGCCGCTGGAGCGCTCCATCGAGATGTATGAGCGCGGCGCCGCCCTGAAGGCGCACTGCGAACGGCGGCTGGAGGCGGCGCGCCTGCGGGTGGAGAAGATCATCGTCGGCGCGCAGGGCGCGCAAGGGACAGAACCGGCTGAGTTCAACTGATGACCTCGCTGGGGCGACGGGTGTCGGAAACCGCGGACCTGGTCACCGTGGCGCTGGACGAGCTGTTGCCCCGCGCCGAGGGGCCGGAAGCACGGCTGACCGAGGCGATGCGCTACGCGGCCCTGGGGCCCGGCAAACGGCTGCGTCCGTTCTTCGCGCTGGAGACCGGCCGGATGTTCGAGCTGGAGGAGCGGCCGGTGCTGCGGGCCGCCTGTGCGCTGGAGTGCGTGCACGCCTACAGCCTGATCCACGACGACCTGCCGGCCATGGACGACGACGACCTGCGCCGCGGCCGGCCGACGGTGCACAGGGCCTATGACGAGGCCACCGCCATCCTGGCCGGCGACGCCCTGCAGGCGGCGGCTTTCGAGATCCTGGCCCACGCCGACACCCACGCCGACGCCGCCGTCCGCGCGGACCTGGTGCTGCGCCTGGCGGTGGCCGGCGGGGCGCGGGGAATGTGCGGCGGCCAGATGATCGACCTGCTGGGCGTCAAGGACGACCTGGGGGCGGTGGCGCGGATGCAGCGGCTGAAGACCGGGGCGCTGATCGCCTGCGCCTTCGAGATGCCGCTGACCATGGCCCGCGCGGGCGACGGGGAGCGCCACGCCCTGCTGGCCTTCGCCCAAGACCTGGGCCTGGCCTACCAGATCGTCGACGACCTGCTGGACGCCGAGGGGGAGGAGGCGCTGCTGGGCAAGAAGGCAGGCAAGGACGCCGGGCGCGGCAAGGCCAACTATGTCACATTGCTGGGCGCGGCGGCGGCGCGCGACCGGCTGGCGCTGCTCACCGACCAGACCAAGGCGCACCTAGATCCGTTCGGCCGGCGCGCCGAATTCCTGCGGGACAGCGTGGATTTCGTGCTAGAGCGCCGCAGCTAGGAAGCCCAATAGCAGTGTTCGTTCCTTACATGCCTGTGACGCCCCTGCTCGACACCATATCCAGTCCTTCCGACATGCGGGGCCTGACGGTTCCCGAGCTGAAACAGCTCGCCGACGAGCTGCGCGCCGAGACCATCGACGCCGTCTCCGAAACCGGCGGACACCTGGGCGCGGGCCTGGGGGTGGTGGAGCTGACGGTGGCGCTGCACCACGTCTACGAGACGCCGAAGGACATCCTGATCTGGGACGTGGGCCACCAGGCCTATCCGCACAAGATCCTCACCGGCCGGCGCGGGCGGATCCGCACCCTGCGCCAGGGCGGCGGGCTGTCGGGCTTCACCCGCCGCTCGGAAAGCGAATATGACCCGTTTGGGGCGGCGCATGCGGCCACCTCCATCTCGGCGGCGCTGGGCTTCTGCGCGGCGCGCGACCAGGCCGGCCGCGACAACAAGGTGGTGGCGGTGATCGGCGACGGTTCGATGAGCGCCGGCATGGCCTATGAGGCGATGAACAACGCCTGCGAGACCACCAAGCAGCTGACCGTCATCCTCAACGACAACGACATGTCGATCGCCCCGCCGGTGGGCGGGATGAGCGCCTACATGGCCCGGCTGGTGTCGGGCGGCGGCTACCGTTCGATCCGGCGCCTCGGCAAGTCGATGGCCGGCGCCCTGCCCAGGCCGCTGAAGGAGGCCGCCCGCAAGGCCGAGGAATACGCCCGCGGCATGGTCACCGGCGGCACTTTCTTCGAGGAGCTGGGCTTCTACTACGTGGGTCCGATCGACGGGCACGACATGGACGCCCTGGTCCATGTGCTGCAGAACGCCCGCAACATCGTCGACAAGCCGGTGCTGGTCCATGTGGTCACCCACAAGGGTAAGGGCTATGCGCCGGCCGAGGACGCCGAGGACAAGCACCATGCGGTGGCCAGGTTCGACGTGGTCACCGGCCAGCAGGCCAAGGCCAAGGCCGTCGCCCCCAGCTACACCAAGGTGTTCGCCACCGAGCTGATCCGCCAGGCGGAGATGGACCCGAAGATCGTGGCCATCACCGCGGCCATGCCTTCGGGCACCGGCCTGGACCTGTTTGCGCAACGGTTTCCGCAGCGGTGCTTCGACGTGGGCATCGCCGAACAGCACGCGGTGACCTTCGCGGCCGGCCTGGCGGCCGACGGCATGAAGCCGTTCGCCACCATCTATTCCACCTTCCTGCAGCGCGGCTACGACCAGGTGGTGCACGACGTGGCCATCCAGCGCCTGCCGGTGCGCTTCGCCATGGACCGGGCCGGCCTGGTGGGCGCGGACGGGGCGACGCACGCCGGCTCCTTCGACATCGGCTTCATGGGCGCGCTGCCCGGCATGGTGCTGATGGCGGCGGGCGACGAGGCGGAGCTGGCGCGGATGGTGGCCACCGCCGCGGCCATCGACGACCGGCCGAGCGCCTTCCGCTATCCCAGGGGCGAGGGCGTGGGGGCGGCGATTCCCGACGACGCCCAGCCGCTGGAGATCGGCAAGGGCCGCATCGTGCGCGAGGGGACCGCGGTGGCCATCCTGTCGTTCGGCGCGCGGCTGGCCGAATGCCTGCAGGCCGCCGACCTGCTGGCGGCCCGCGGCCTGTCGGCCACGGTGGCCGACGCGCGGTTCGCCAAGCCGCTGGACGTGGAGCTGATCCTGCGGCTGGCCCGCGAGCACGAGGCGCTGATCACCGTCGAGGAGGGGGCGATGGGCGGCTTCGGCGCCTTCGTGCTGCAGGAACTGGCCGAGCGGGGCGCGCTCGACCGCGGCCTGCGGGTGCGGACGCTGGCCCTGCCGGACATCTTCCAGGAGCACGACAAGCCCGAGGCCATGTACGCCGAGGCCGGCCTCGACGCCGAGGGCGTCCTGCGCGCGGCGCTCGCGGCGCTGGGCGCGGACAACGTCGCGGCGGCGGCGCGGGGCTGGCGGGCGTAGGGGGCCGCCAAGCCGGTTCCAAGGCGCGGCGCCGCTACCGGCAATAGCCCAGGAACGCCCGCAGCATGCCGCCGGGCACGGGTGGGGCTTCGACACCTTCGTGCAGGACCGTGACCCGGATGACCGCGGTCTTGCGGAAGGCGCCGATCACCGGGGAGGCGGTGGAGATCTCGGTGACGATGGAGGAGCCGCCGTGCTCGATGTCCGGGGCGACGCGGCCGGGTAGGCTGGCGGCGGCGGCGCCGGCGGAGACGGTGACGGTGGCCGGGCGACGGATGTCCACCGGCGTGGCGGCCGGCATGTCGGCGTCCTGCGGCTCGGTCAGGCGCACCGGGCTGGCGGCGACGATCCGGATCTGGCCGGAGCGCCTGGCGCACAGGTAGCCCAGCATCTGGCCGTCGGACATTGGGGAGGCGTAGCGCAGCGCCGCCTCGCCATCCTTGGGCAGGGCGACGGTCCAGACGCGGCCGTCCTGGGCGCCGGCGGGTCCGGCGGCGAGGGCTGCGAGGAGCGGAACGAGCAGGCGGAAGCATCGCATGGCCGCAGCCTAGGCCCATCAGGATGAACGATTTCCGATCAGGCGGCGCGCCGCCCGCGGCGGTCAGAACGGAGAGAAGCGCTCCACGAGCGACTGGCCGGCCGGAACCTTCTGCACCCGGCTGATGTCGCCGCGGCCGCCGTAGCTGATGCGGGCTTCGGCGATCTGGGTGTGGCGGATGGTGTTGGCCGCGGAGATGTCCTCGGGCCTGACGATGCCGGCGACGGTGAGCTGGCGCAGCTCGTTGTTGGTGCGCACCTCCTGAGTGCCCTGGATCACCAGGTTGCCGTTGGGCAGCACGGCGGTGACCACCGCGGCGATGGTCAGGCTGATCTTCTCCGCCCGGGTCACCGAGCCCGATCCGGCGTTGGAGCTCTTGGAATTGGTCTCCACGGCGTTGGCGGGGTCGAAGCCGCCCGGCAGGATCTTGCCCAGGCTGGATTCGAGACCCAGGAAATGCGGCACGCCGGCGGTCACGCCGGCGGCGCGCGAGCTGGCCGAGGAGTTGGAGGTCTTGGCGCTGTCGTCGATATCGATGTTGACGGTCAGGATGTCGCCGACGCGGCCGGCGCGCTGGTCGATGAAGAAGGCGCGCGCGCCGGTGCGCCACAGCGAGTTGGCGCCGGCCGGGGAGGGCATCGGCTCGCGCGCCGAGGCGGCCAGCGGCAGCACCTGCTGGTCCTGCGGCACCAGGGCGGCGGGATAGCCCACCGGCGTCAGGTTCGGGCCGTGCACGGCCTCGCTGACGGTGGAGCAGGCGGCGAGCGGAACCACGGCGACGAGAACGAACGGGGCGAGGCGCATGCGGGCGGCTTTCTTCAACGGAGCGCGTAGCGGGGATGGCGGGCGGCCTGGAAGCGGTCGGCCGCGGGTCCGACCAGCGCCTGGCCGGGGCCGGTGACCAGCGCCTGGACAGTCTTCTTGGAAGCCGGGTTGAGCACGGCCACGGTGTCGCCCACTGCGGCGCTGGCGGCGGCCTTGCCCTGCAGGGCGAGGGTCACGCCGTCGTTCTGGTAGGTGACGGTGACCGGATCGCCCGCCTTGACCACCAGGGCCGCGGCGAGGTCGCGCCCCTGCGCCGGCGCGCCGGCGCGCAGGGGCCGGCGGGCGGCCATGCCCACCGCCTGGTCGGCGTCGCCGACGGCGTCGGCGGGGGCGGCGGCGACCTTGGCCCAGACCAGGTCCTGCGGCTGCAGCACCTCGCCGGCGTTGAGGTTGCGGGCGTAGGTCAGGATCTCGACATTGCCTTTCGCCGCGGCGCCGACGCCGGCGTCGGCGGGGGCGGCGGAGCGGACGATGAGCCGGCGGTAGCCCTCGGCGTTAGGCCAGTCGAGGCCGGCGCGGCGGGCAGCCGCCTGTACGGCGCCGGCGTCGAGCACCACGGTGGCGCCGGGCTTGGCGGCGACGGGAACCCGGGCGGCGGCGCCCGCGCCGTCGAACAGGTCGCCAAGGGTGACCATGCCGTCGTCGTCGACCGGCGCGGCCTTCAGGGCGACGGGCGCGCCGGCCAGGGCGGGCGTGGCCAGGGCGAGGGCGGCGAGCAGGGGGACGAGGCGGCGGGTCATCTTACGACTTGATCTGGCTGGTGACGGACAGCATCTGGTCGGCGGTGGAGATCACCTTGGAGTTCATTTCGTAGGCCCGCTGGGCGACGATCAGGGCGGTGATTTCGCTGACCGGGTCGACGTTGGAGGCCTCGGTGTAGCCCTGCAGCAGGCCGCCGATGCCGGTGGAGCCGGGCACGCCGGTGGTGGCCGGGCCGGAGGCGCCGCTTTCCTTCAAGAGGTTGCCGCCGATCGCCTCCAGGCCCGCGTCGTTGATGAAGGTGGCCAGCTCCAGCTGGCCGACGGTCTGCGGCGCGGTCTGGCCGCTCTGGGAGACCTGGACCTGCCCGCTCTTGGAGATCGAGATGCTGGTCACGCCCTGCGGGATCGTGATCGCCGGCTGGACTTGGTAGCCGTCCTCGGTGACCAGCTGGCCCTGGTCGTTGGTGGAGAGGTTGCCCGCCCGGGTGTAGGCGGTTTCGCCGGAGGGCATCAGCACCTGGAAGAAACCGCGGCCGTCGATGGCCAGGTCCAGGTTGTTGTCGGTCCGCGTCATCGAGCCTTGGGTGGTGATGCGGTAGGTCGAGCCGGCCTTGACGCCGGCGCCGATCTGCACGCCCGTCGGCACGATCGTGCCCTGGTCCGAGGACTGGGCGCCGGGAGTGACCAGGGTTTGGTAGAGCAGGTCCTGGAACTCGGCGCGCTGCCGCTTGAAGCCAACGGTATTCATGTTGGCGATGTTGTTGGAGATGACTTCGACGTTGAGCTGCTGGGCCGCCATGCCCGTGGCGGCGGTGCGAAGAGCCTGCATTGGCTAGACTTTCCTTATTGTACGCGGCCCATCCGCTCGATCGAGCGGCGGGAGAGGTCGGCTTCGGCGTCCATCATGTGGCTGATCTGCTCGTAGGCGCGGCTCACCTCGATGAGCTTGGTGATCTCGGTGATCGGCTTGACGTTGGAGTTTTCGAGCATGCCCTGGCGGACCAGGGCGTCGGGGGCCGCCGCCGGTGGGGCGTTGGCGGTGTTCTTCAACAGGTTGTCGCCGGATTTCTCCAGCACCGACAGGTCGTCAAAGCGCACGACGCCGATCTTACCGACCCGCTCGATTCCCTGGCTGATCGTGCCGTCGGCGGCGATGACCACCGGCCCCTTCAGCGCGTCGAGGGTGATCTCGCCGCCGCCGTCGCCCTGCACGGGCTGGCCGCCCTCGGTGACCAGCTTGCCCAGGTCGTCCAGGCGGAAGCGGCCGTCGCGGGTGTAGCGGTCGCCATCGGGCGTGGTGACGGCGAAGAAGCCCTTGCCCTCGATGGCCAGGTCCAGCGGCGCGTCGGTGCGGCGCAGGCTTCCCTGGCCGAAGTCGCGGGCCACCCCGTCGCCCAGCACGAACTTGACCGGATTGGGCGCGCCCAGCGTCCGGGCGGGGCCGGCCGGGTCGGTCTTCAGCATCAGCCCTTCGACCTTGAAACCGCTGGTGTCGGCGTTGGCCAGGTTGTTCGCCGCGATGTCCAGCTCCCGGCGAAGGGTGATCTGGCGCGACAGGCCGACGAATAGGGCGTTGTCCATCCGATTAAGGCCTGAGCCCCCCGCTGCGACACTTTCAACGCTCAACGCCTGCAACCTTCGGGCCAGTCTGAAACACCAAGGATTTCAGTGAAAAAGACGGTTAACGACCGCCGTGGGGCGGATTTTGCCGGGCAGGTTTCGGCCTCCGTTAACGGGCGTTAAAAACCGATCCTTAACCAACCGCGCGCGAAGGGTGGGAAGACGTAGGACTCTAAGGAATCGCGCGCGTGTCCAAGGACAAGGTGAAAGAGGCGCCCGAGGAAGCGCCCGCCGAGGGCGACGAGGGCGAGGCCGGCGGCAAGAAGAAGCTGCCGATGAAGATGATCATCATCGCCGGCGCCGCGGCGCTGGTGGTGCTGGGCGGCGGCGGGACGGCGGCGTTCCTGTTCCTCAAGCCGAAGCCCGACGCGGCCCATGCCGAGAAGGGCCACGAGAAGAAGAAGGAAAAGAAGGCGAAGGGCGGCCACGACAAGAAGGGCGGCGAGGCGGCCAACAATATCAAGGAAGGTCCCGACGGGGTGATCTTCTACACCATGCCGGACATCACGGTGAACATGCAGACCGCGGACGGCAAGCCGACCTTCCTGAAGCTGAAGCTGACCCTGGAGCTGCCGGACGAAAGCGCCGTGGAGACGCTGGATCCGAACATGCCCAGGCTGCAGGACATGTTCCAGACCTTCCTGCGCGAATTGCGCCCCGAGGACCTGTCGGGCAGCCAGGGCAGCTATCAGCTGCGCATGGAGATCCTGCGGCGCGTGAACCTGGTGATCGCCCCCGGCAAGGCCAACGCCGTGCTCATCGAGGAGATGCTGATCAACTAGGGGCCCTCAGGGGCCCCTGGCGCAGACGCCATGGCAGACGCAAACGAACCCGAAGCCGACGTTGCAGCCGCCAGCGGCGCCGACGCGCCCGCCTGGAGCCCCGGCGAGGGCGAGGGGGGCGAGGCCGGCTCCGAACGGATCCTCAACCAGGACGAGATCGACAGCCTGCTGGGCTTCGACCTGTCGGACGACGACGCGGGCGAGCGCACCGGCATCCGCGCGATCATCAACTCGGCGCTGGTCTCCTACGAGCGGCTGCCGATGCTGGAGATCGTCTTCGACCGGCTGGTCCGGCTGATGACGACCAGCTTGCGCAACTTCACCTCCGACAACGTCGAGGTGAGCCTGGACAACATCTCGTCGATCCGCTTCGGCGACTACCTGAACTCGATCCCGCTGCCGGCGATCCTGTCGGTGTTCCGGGCCGAGGAGCTGGACAACTACGGCCTGCTGACGGTCGATTCCAACCTGATCTACTCCATCGTCGACGTGCTGCTGGGCGGACGGCGCGGCACAGCGGCCATGCGCATCGAGGGGCGGCCCTACACCACCATCGAGCGGGTGCTGGTGCAGCGGATGGTGGAGGTGGTGCTGGCCGACGCCCAGGCTGCCTTCGAGCCGCTGACCCCGGTGAGCTTCGTGCTGGACCGGCTGGAGACCAACCCCCGCTTCGCCGCCATCGCCCGGCCAGCCAACGCCGCCATCCTGGTGAAGCTGCGCATCGACATGGAGGACCGCGGCGGGCGTATCGAACTGCTGCTGCCCTACGCCACCCTGGAGCCGATCCGCAAGATGCTGCTGCAGCAGTTCATGGGCGAGAAGTTCGGCCGCGACAACATCTGGGAAGGCCACCTGGCCACCGAACTCTGGACCACCCAGCTTGAAATCCGCGCGGTGCTGGACGAGCGGCCGGTCAGCCTGAAGGAAGTGCTGAACTTCCGGGTGGGCGAGACCCTGATGCTGAACGCCACCCCCGACAGCGCCATCGAGCTGCGGGCCGGCGCCATACCCCTGACCCGCGGTCGCATGGGCCGCCGCAACCAGAACATCGCCATCCGCGTCGACGCGCCGCTTTCCACCGGCGCCCGGCAAGCTCTCCAGAGGTTGAAATGAGCGCCATCGCCATCACCCTGAACCTGCTGCTCGCGATCCTGCTGACAGCCGCGCTGGCGATGGGCTGGCGGCTCAACCGCCGGCTGATCGTGCTGCGCGACAGCCACGAGGGCTTCGCCAAGGCGGTGGGCGAGCTGGACCAGGCCGCCCAGCGGGCCGAGCAAGGGCTGGCCGACCTGCGCGCCGCCACCGACGAGGCCACCGACCTGCTGGCCGACCGCATCGAGAAGGCCCGGGCGCTGACCCAGAAGCTGGAGCGCCTGACCGACCGGTCGTCGCCGTCCCCCGCCGCCGCTCCGGCGCCCCGCGCGCGGGAGATGGACCTGGAGCTTGAGCTGAGCCGGCCGCTGGAGCCTGGCCGCCTGGGCGCCCTGATGGGCGGGGCCCGTACGCCGCGGCCGCGTCCGACCCCGCCGCCGGTGCGCCGCGAGCCGCTGGCGGCCCGGCCCCGCGCGCCGGAGGACGACCTGTTCGACGAGCCGGTCGGACGCATGCCGATCAGCGCCATGCTGGGTGCGCGCCGATGAGGAACGTGCCGCGGATCCTGCCGCTGTTGGGCGTCGCCGTGGGCGGCGTCCTGGCGATCAACGCGCTCTCGGGCGCCCGCGCCCTGCCGGACCTGCTGTCCGGCGCGCGGGCGTTTGCGGAGGACGTCGCCAAACCCGACCGGCCCGCGAAGAAGGCCAAGGCCGGCGAAGCGGTCAAGTCCGGCGAGACGGGCGAGGGGACGCCGGCCGACACGGGCGACGCCCAGGACGCCACCACCAAGGCCGCCCTGCCGACGCCGACCGTCAAACCGGTGGCCGTCTGCGCGCCCACCGCCGCCGAGCTCGCCAAGGAGGCGGGGCTGTCGCCGGCCGAGCTGCAGGTGCTGCAGAGCCTGGGCGTGCGCCGCGGCCAGCTGGACCAGCGCGAGCAGCAGCTCGACGTGCAGCTGGCGCTGATGGCCGCCGCCGAGGCCAAGCTGGACGCCAAGGTCCGCGCCCTGACCGGGTTGAAGACCGACATCAAGGGCTTGCTCGTCCAGGCCGACAGCCACGAGGACGAGGAGATCAACCGCCTGGTGAAGGTGTTCGAGGCGATGAAGCCGAAGGACGCCGCGCCGCGGATGGTGCTGCTGGAGGATTCCGTGCGCCTGCCGATCGCCGCCAAGATGAAGGAGCGGGTGCTGTCGGCGATCCTGGCCCAGATGCCGCCTCCCGAGGCCAAGCGGCTGACCGAGTCCCTTGCCCGGCGCTTCACCGCCGCCCAGAAGCTGGCCGCCGATGCGACCGCCCAGGCGCAGGCGCCGATGAGCGCCGCCGCCGCGGCGCCGGCCCTGGCCGCCGCCGCGGCCGCGGCGCCCGCCAAGGCCGCGCCGGCGAAGGCCGCGCCCAGGAAGACCGCCCAGGCGGCCAAGCGTCCCGCGCTCAAGAAGGCGCCAGCCTCCGCCCGGGCCGCCAATGTTCCGGCCCCCGCACCGCCCGCCGCCCCGGCTGCGCCCGTCGCACCCCCTGCACCTCCCGCGGCCGCTGCGCCGGCGGCGAAGGCCGGCTAGACGATGCGCCTGAGGCGCGCCCTTCGCGGCGGCGTCGCGGCCGTCTGCATCGGCGGGATCGCGGCGCCGACCGCCGTCGCGCCGCCCGCCGCGGCCGCGGCCAGCGCGGGGCTGGACGTGCGGGTAGCCCAGGCGCGCGACTTCTCCCGCGTGGAGTTCCGCGGCGCCGGGCGCCCGGCCGTCAAGCGCGACGGCCAGACGCTGACCTTCACCTTCGGCCGCGACGGCGATCCGGACATCTCCCGCCTGCGCGTCTCGCCACCCCGGTGGATCAAGACCGCCGAAGCCCGCCACGGCGGCGGGCGGCTGCAGGTCGTAGTGACCCTGGCCGACGGCGCCGACGCCGTTTCCGGCGAGGCCGACGGGGCGACCTTCTTCAACGCCTTCCAGAAGGCCGACCCGGCGGCGGCGGCGTCCGACCCGGCCAAGGCCGCGGCGGCCCCGCAATCGGCTGCGGCGGTGGAGCCCGAGCCGCAGCGGCCCAATCCGATCCCGGCCGGCGGCGTGGTGCGCATGCAGGCGGCGGTCACCAAGAGCGACGTGATCCTGAGCTTCCCGTGGGCGGCGCCCAACGGCGCGGCGGTGTTCCGCCGCGGTGACGCGGTGTGGGTGGTGTTCGACGCGCCGGCGGCGATCGACGTCTCCAGGGCGCCGCGCGGCGTCAGGCAGTTCTCGAGCCTGCGGGCGGTGCGCGGCGCCGACTATGCGGCGGTCCGCATCGCCGCCCCGCGAGAGGTTCCGGTCTTCGCCAGCGCCCAGGGCTCGGTGTGGAGCATCACCCTCGGGCCCGCGCCGCAGGACGGACGGACCGTGTTGACGGTGGGCCGCGACGACGCGGGCGGGCCGGCGGCGCTGCAGGCCGCGGTGGCCGGGGTGACGCGGATCGTGCGCGTGGCCGACCCCGTCGTGGGCGACGACTTGCCGGTGGTGACCGCGCTGGGGCCGCCGAAGGGCCTGCCGTCGCGGCGGGAGTTCGTGCAGGTGGCCTTCCTGCCCTCCGCGCAGGGACTGGCCATGGAATCCTATGTGGACGACCTGACGGTCAGCCATGACGGGGACCTCGTCCACGTGGGCCGCCCTTCCGGCCTGGCGTTGTCGCCGGCCTGGGCGATCCAGGCCAAGGCCGGCGCCGAGCTGGGCGCGCCGCAGGCCGCCGCCATGCCGGCGCTGGTCGACGAAGCGGCCTGGTCGAAGACCGGTTCGGGCGGCTTCATGTCACGCTACGAGGCGCTGCTCGACGCCGCCGGCGAGGAGGCGGGCAAGGGCGACAAGGCTCCGGTCGGCGCGCGGATGGCCATGGCGCGCTTCCTGGTGGGCTCGCAGCTCTCGTTTGAGGCGATCGGGTTGCTGAACGATCTGGCCCGCGCCAAGCCCGGCGTGATGGACGACCCGGAGTTCCGCGGCCTGCGCGGCGTCGCCCGGGTGATGGCCCGCCGCTACAAGGAGGCGCAGGCCGACTTCTCCGCCCCGGTGCTGGTCGACGACCCGTCGAGCGCGCTCTGGCGGTCCTACATCGCTTCGCAACTCGCCCAGTGGACCGAGGCGCGCCAGCAGTTCGGCGCCGGGGCCGACGCCTTCAGCCAGTTCTCGCCCCTGTGGAGGGCCCGCTTCGCCCGGGCCGACGCGCAGGCCGCGCTGGCGCTCGGCGACCTGGACGGGGCCGGGTCGCGGCTGTCGCTGTCGCTGGCCGAGAAGACCGACGCCGGGGAGGAGCTGGCCTCGCGCCTGCTGCAGGCCCGCCTCGCCGAGGCGCAGGGGCAGAAGCGGCGGGCGCTGGGCATCTACCTGGCGCTGATCCGCGCCCCGCAGGAGAGCCTTTCGGCGCCGGCGCTGCTGCGCGCCACCCAGATCAAGCTGGAGACCGGCGCGATCACGCCCGCCCAGGCGGCGCAGGTGTTCGACGGCCTGCGCTACCGATGGCGCGGCGATTCCACGGAGCTGGAGACCATCCGCACGCTCGGCCAGCTCTACCTGTCGCAGGGCCGCTATCGCGAGGCGCTGGAGGCGCTGCGCTCGGCGGGCGTGCGGCGGACCGACCTGCCGGAGGCGCTGCAGTTGCAGACCGACCTGGCGGCGGCGTTCCGCGGTCTGTTCCTCGACGGCCTGGCCGACGGGCTGCAGCCGGTGCAGGCGCTGGCGCTGTTCTACGACTTCAAGGAGCTGACCCCGATCGGCGCCGACGGCGACCTGATGGTCCGCAAGCTGGTGCGCCGGCTGGTGGACGTGGACCTGCTGGACCAGGCGGCCGAGCTCCTGCGCTACCAGGTGGACAACCGGCTGGACGGCGTACCGCGGGCGCAGGTGGCCACCGATCTCGCCGTCATCTACCTGATGGACAAGCAGCCGGAGAAGGCGCTGGAGGCGATCAACGGCTCGCGGACCACCGTGCTGCCGTCGGCGCTGAACGCCGAGCGGCGGCGGATCGAGGCGCGGTCGTGGACGGCGCTGGGCCGGTTCGACAACGCGCTGGAGATCCTGGGCAAGGACGCCTCGCCGGACGCCAACGACCTGCGCGCCGAGGTGACCTGGAAGGAGAAGGACTGGGCCGGCGCGGGCGCGGCCTACGAGAAGGCGCTGGGCGACCGCTGGAAGGCGGGCGGAGTGCTCTCCACCGACGAGGAGGGCCGGCTGCTGAGGGCCGGGGTGGCCTATAGCCTGGCCGGCGACGCCGCCGCGCTCGCGCGGATGCAGCAGCGCTACCAGGGCTTCTACGACCAGGCGCGCAGTCCGGACGCCCTGCGGGTGGCGCTGACCGGCGAGCCCAGCGGGCGGCTCAGCGTCGCCGACTTCGGCCGCGTCACCGCCGACAACGAGGCCTTCGCCGGCTGGATGCAGAAGATGAAGCAGCGCTTCCGCCAGCCGCCGGCCCCGGCTGCGCCCACCAAACCGACCCCGCCGGTGAAGCAGGCCGCGGCGAACGCGCCGGCGAAGGGGTAGGGGAGTTCCGCTCTCTTACGGGAGAGTCTGCGGCAAACTTGATAGAAGTCGTCCACGAACCTCACGAACCACGAAGAGGGGATAGCGAATCTGTCGATGCGCGCTTCAAGCGCCATCCAAGCCGTTGGAAAAGCCTGAGCCGTCTCGCTTGTTCGTGAGGTTCGTGGAAAACCAGGACCTACCCACCCCCCGCGCCGTGGTGGAAGCTTTCCACCAGGCTGCCGCAGACCAGCCGCCAGCCGTCCACCAGGACGAAGAAGATCAGCTTGAACGGCAGCGAGATCACCACGGGCGGCAGCATCATCATCCCCATGCTCATCAGCACGCTGGCGACGACGAGGTCGATGACCAGGAAGGGCACGAACAGCAGGAAGCCGATCTCGAAGGCGCGCTTCAGCTCGGAGATCATGAAGGCGGGCGTGACCACCTGCAGCGGGGTCTCGGCGACGGTGCGGGGCCTGGGCGTCTTGGAGAGGCGGACGAAGAGCGCGAGGTCCTCGCGGTCCACCTGGCTCAGCATGAAGGTCTTCACCGGCGCGCCGGCGGCTTCGAAGGCGGCGGGAAGCTCCATCTGCTGGTCGAGCAGGGGGCGTATGCCCTCGTCGTAGGACTTCTGCAGCGTGGGTCCCATGACGATGGCGGTGAGGAACAGCGACAGCGAGACGATCACCGCGTTGGGCGGGCTCTGCTGCAGGCCGAGCGCGGTGCGCAGCAGCGACAGCACCACCACGATCCGCACGAAGGAGGTGGTCATGATGACGATGGAGGGCGCCAGCGACAGCACCGTCATCAGGCCGACGAGCTGGACGACGCGCTCGGTGAGCCCCGCGCCGGTGCCCAGGTTGATGTTCACCGCCTGGGCCGCGGCGGCGGCGGGGAACACCAGGCTGCCCAGGGTGATCAGGGCCGCCATGATCCCGGCGGTGCGCCAGTCCTGGGCGGGGAGGGTGCGGACGGCGCGGATCAGCTCACGCATCGGCGGCCTCGGTCGCGGGGGGCTTTTTCGCACGGGACGGGGCCGGCGGCGGCAGGACCTGGCCCTCGCCCAGCAGCAGCAGCCGCTCCTGGCCGTCGCAGGAGACCAGCACGATGCGGCGGGAGGGGTCGAGGACCAGGCTCTCCACCACCGCCAGGCGATGTTCCCTGCGGGTGGGGGTGAAGCGGGCCAGGGCGTCGGGCCCGAAGCGGCGGAGGGCCACGGCGCCCAGGCCGACCAGGCCCAGGGTCACGGCGAGGGCGAAGGCCGCCCGGGCGAAGTCGGTGAAGTCCATGGCGTCTGGCTGCTTTTTGCGGCGCGAATTTGCCTATCGCCCAAGGGTTTGCCGCAAGGGTCTTAAGGAGCGATTAACCCTATTTGTTCACCATGTCCGCATGGACCTTGGCAGTATTCCGCTGTTCTCGATGTTGCGCGGCCGGCTGGGCTACCTCAGCGAGCGCCAGCGCGTGGTCGCCGAGAACGTGTCCAACTCCGACACCCCGGGATATTCTCCCAACGACCTGAAACCGTTCGCCTTTTCCGTATCTGGAAGCGGCGCGGCGAATGGAGCGGCGGTGGCCCAGAGCGTCACCCAGCCCGGACACATGGTCGCGCCGAACGCGAAGCGGCCGGGGATCAAGACGTTCCGCACCCACGATTCGGAGACGACCCTCGACGGCAACTCCGTGGTGCTCGAGGAAGAGATGATGAAGATGACCGACGCGCGGATGGACTACGACGCGGCCATCAGCTTCTATCAGAAGTCCCTCAACATGCTGCGCCTCGCCGCCAAGGCGCCGGGCCGCTAGGGAGGGCGTAGATGGCCGACATCAAGAGCGTCGGGAGTTCCCCCCAGCTCATCGCCACCTCGGCGTTGCGCGCCCAGCAGGCGCGGATGCGGGTGATCGCCGAGAACCTAGCCAACTCCAACTCCACATCGCGCGCGGCGGGCGGCGATCCCTACCGCCGCCAGGTGGCGGTGTTCCGCCCGGACAAGACGGCCGCCGGGACGGGGGTGAAGGTGGCCCGCGTCGAGTCCGACCGCAGCGACTTCAAGACCGAGTACGAGCCCGGCCATCCTTCGGCCGACGCCAAGGGCTATGTGAAGATGCCCAACGTCGATCCGCTGATCGAGGCGCTGGACATGCGCGAGGCGCAGCGGGCCTACGAGGCCAACCTGAACGTCATCGAGACCGCCCGGGCCATGGACCAGCGCACGCTGGACCTTCTGAAGAAGTAGGGGCCGAGGCATGATCACGCCCCTGGCGGTCGCCAAGGCCTACGCCGCCGCCCAGAGCCAGGCCGGGGGCGCCGCCGGCGCCGCGGAGCCCGCCGGCGGCGGCTTCGCCGACCTGCTGAAGTCGGCGATGAACGACGCCGTCCACGCCTCGCGCAACGCCGAGACCCAGATGGTCAAGCAGGTGCAGGGCAAGGCCGAACTGATCGACGTGGCCACCGCCATCTCCGCCGCCGAGACCAGCCTGGAGACGGTGATGGCCGTCCGCGACCAGGTGATCAGCGCCTACCAGGAAATCATGCGGATGCCGATCTAGGCGCGCCGTCCGGACTCTCACGGCGCATCAGCGATCATAACGACGCCATCCGTCCGCGGCGTGGCGTGGTGTGGTGGCGGTGTTGGGCTGTGGTTGTCCAGAAGGGGGTGTTGGGTGAGCAAGGCGGCGGCAAAGCGGCCTGGGCGGCGGTTTTATTGGCCGCTGCGCCATCTTTTCGCCCAGGGCTGCGTCTGAGACACG
>NZ_DASXYF010000139.1:0-22624 GCF_036502675.1 Phenylobacterium sp. | reverse complement strand
CTAGCGCCGCCACGCCGGCCCGCCGTCGCCCAGGCGGCTCACCGCGACCACGATCCGCTCGCGCGCGCCCTCGCGGCGCTGCACCAGCAGGCGGGCCACCTGGGCGTCGTCGTGGAAGGCGTAGCCCTTGATGGCGTCGAGAACCGCCTTGGCCAGGTTATCGAGGTCGAGCCAGGGCGGATCGCCCATGTAGTCCATCCAGATCTCCACCGAGAATTCCCCCCAGGCCGGCCGCGCGCCGCGCCAGGCCTTGCGGAAGAACTCGTAGATCAGCGGCTTGTAATAGCGCGCCTGCGAGGTGAGCCCGTCGACCTCCAGGGTGAGGCCGGTTTCGGTCTCCCGGGCGCGCACCTTGCCGTGCTGGGTCCAATTCTCGTCCATGGTCGCGGTTCTAGAAGCGCAACGGCTTGCAGTCTCGCGCCGTCTCGCTAAACCGGCGGCGTTCCGGCTGGAGGCGCCAATGACCGCGACCCGCACTGAGACCGACACTTTCGGCCCGATCGAGGTGGCGGCCGACCGCTACTGGGGCGCCCAGACCCAGCGGTCCCTGGGCAACTTCAAGATCGGCTGGGAGAGGCAGCCGCAGCCGATGATCCGGGCGCTGGGCGTGGTCAAGCGCGCCGCGGCCGAGGCCAACATGGAGCTGGGCCGGCTGGACAGGACCATCGGCCAGGCGATCGTCGCCGCCGCCCAGGAGGTGATCGACGGCAAGCTCGACGACCACTTCCCGCTGGTGGTGTGGCAGACCGGCTCCGGCACCCAGTCGAACATGAACGCCAACGAGGTGATCTCGAACCGCGCCATCGAGGTGATGGGCGGCGAGATGGGCTCGAAAACGCCGGTCCACCCCAACGACCACGTCAACATGAGCCAGTCGTCCAACGACACCTATCCCACCGCCATGCACGTGGCGGCGGCGGGCGAGGTGGCGCGGCACGTGATGCCGGCGCTGGAGCACCTGCACGCCGCGCTGAAGGTGAAGGTCGAGGCCTTCGCCCACATCATCAAGATCGGCCGCACCCACACCCAGGACGCCACGCCGCTGACGCTGGGCCAGGAGTTCTCCGGCTATTCGCAGCAGGTCGCCAACAACGTCCGGCGCATCAAGGAGAGCCTCTACGGCCTCTATGAACTGGCCCAGGGCGGCACCGCGGTGGGCACCGGCCTGAACGCGCCGGTGGGCTTTGCCGAGCTGGTGGCCGAGCGGATCGCGGCCCTCACCCACCTGCCCTTCGTCACCGCGCCCAACAAGTTCGAGGCGCTGGCCGCCCACGACGCCATGGTGTTCAGCCACGGGGCGCTGAACACCACGGCCGCGGCGCTGTTCAAGATCGCCAACGACATCCGCTTCCTCGGCTCCGGCCCGCGCTCGGGCCTGGGCGAACTGTCGCTGCCGGAGAACGAGCCGGGCTCGTCGATCATGCCGGGCAAGGTCAACCCGACCCAGTGCGAGGCGCTGACCATGGTCTGCGCCCACGTGATGGGCAACCAGACGGCGATGACCTTCGCCGGCGCCTCGGGCCACTTCGAGCTCAATGTGTTCAATCCGGTGATGGCCTACAACTTCCTGCAGTCCTGCCGGCTGATCGGCGACGCGGCGGTGTCGTTCACCGACAACTGCGTAGTGGGCATCGAGGCCCGCGAGGACAACATCAAGGCGGCCATGGAACGCTCGCTGATGCTGGTCACCGCGCTGGCCCCCAAGATCGGCTACGACGCGGCGGCCAAGATCGCCAAGACGGCGCACAAGAACGGCACCACCCTGCGCGACGAGGCGGTGGGCGGCGGCTATGTGACGAACGCCGAGTTCGACGAACTGGTGCGGCCGGAGAAGATGATCGCGCCGGGGTGACCCCCTCCGCTCACCCTGACGAACGTCAGGGCCCTCTTTCCTCCCCCGTCCTCTGCAGGACGGGGGGAGAAAAGGTCGCGGCCGCGCCAGCCTTACGTCGGTAAACACATTTTCGGGGTGGCGAACAACACCTCCGCCGGGCTCTCCCTGACGGTTGCAGTCCAGTGATTTCCTGAGTGGAGTCGTGGGCTTGCACGATCTCCGGGCGTCGTCGGCCGCGGCTTGAGGTGTTGACCGGGGGTGTTGACCGGTCAACACCTAGTCCCAGTCGCCGGCGGCCTGGCTCTTGGCGGCGAGTTCGGGGTGCTGCTGCGCCCAGTAGCCCTCCGGGCCGTCCTCGCGGATGGACTCCATGACGTGACGGGGCGGGATCGGGGCGCGGTCGGCGAAGGCTCTGGGACTCAGCCGCGCAGCCTGCCAGCGCAGGGTCTGTATCCGCAGGCGGGCGAGCTGGACGGTGGCCGGGGTGGCGTCGCGGGCGATCTTCCAGGCGAGGTCGAGCTTGACCTGCGCCTGCTGCTCGCGGGCGAGGTCCAGCATGTAGGCGAAGGCCGGGCTGCGGCGCGCCCAGGCGCCCACCGTCACATGGCTCGGCATGTCCGGATCGCGGCAAATGTCGGCCAGCGCCTCGCCGTGGGCGATGCGCCGGCAGACGGTCTCGGCCACCGCGTCGGAATAGATCCCCGGCCGGTCCGGGGCCAGGCGGCCCCGTTCGGCCAGGCGCGCGAGCTGTTTGCGCAGCCTGCGCGACGGGGCCGCCTCCGCGCGGTCCGCCGTCCGCGCGCGGGCCTCGGCCATGGCCGCGGCGAAGGCCGGACGGCGCTCGGCCCACTTCAGGACCGTGGGCTTGGAGGGCATGTCCGGATCGCGGCAGACCGCGTTGAGCGACCAGCCCGCGGCGAGCCGCAGGCAGATTTCCGCGCCGGTCTCCTCGGTGTAGCGGCCCTCGTTGGGTTCAAAGCCGGCGCCGGTGCGCACGTCCGGGCGGGGGGAATCGTACTCCGGTCCAAAGTCCGGCGTCATGGGGAGCGTCCTCAATTCGCCCGGCCAGGGCGCCGGACCCGCCCAGGATAGCGCGACGGCGGCGGCACGACAAGAACAAATAGAGAACATTTGTCGGGGCCGCCTGCGGGCGACACGGCGCCGCGCCTCTTTCCGACCCGCCTGTGCGCATGGGTCCTCGGGACAAGCCCGAGGACGACGTCCGGGAGGAAGAAGGGCCCGAGCCGCAGGTCTGCAACGGGGTGGAGGGACCATCTCCACCCCGAACATGAGATCCCGGCGTTTGCGCTTGGGGTGAAGACGCCGCCGCCTGGTTCCGGGCATGTCGCCATTGCCGGCAGCCCGGCCTATAGCAGATGGACGCGCCTTCGATTGCAGTCGCCGCGCTCTCCCAATGTCCGTCACCATCCGCACCTATGAGGAAGCCGACGCCCCGATAATGGCGGAGCTTTACTTCCAATCCGTCCGCATCATCGGCGCCAGGCATTACCGCCCCGAGCAGGTAACCGCCTGGGCGCCCGCTTCGATAGATCCGGCTTACGTTCGTGCTCGGGCCGCCGATGGACGGACAACGCTCGTCGCGATCAACGACCGCGGAGAAATCGTCGGCTACGGCGACCTTGAGCCGGATGGACACGTGGATCACCTCTATTGCCGCCCGGACGCCGTAGGCGCCGGGGTGGGCTCAAAGCTGCTGGATGAGCTGACCCGCGCCGCGCTCTCCATGCATATTCCGCGCCTCTTCGTGGAGGCCAGCGAGGCGGCCCGGCCGCTGTTCGAACGAAGGGGTTTCGAGCTAATTCGCCGGCGAGATATCATTCTCCGGGGCGTGCCGATCCATAATTACGCGATGGAAAAGGCGCTGCACCAAGCTGGTCCTGACCCTAAACAAGAACAGCCGCAACAGGGCGATGGAGCAATGCCCCTTTCCACCCCGAATGATTCTTCACAACGTTGACCGTCGGAACAGCGAAGGCAATGTCTGGTTCTGGACGAACCGCCATCGCCGAATTTCGACCCTTCCCGGAACTTCGGCATGCGCCCTAACTGGCAAGGTCAGGCGACGGCTCGGCCATGTGAGTCATGACATTCAGACTCATGACATACCTGTTGAACCACTCATCGTCCTCGCGAAGGTGGGTAATGCCGCCCGGACTGGAGCGCATATTGATGTAGCCCGCCGCTTCTACCGGCATCTTTACCCATGCAGCGACCACAAAGGTCAGAGTGTAGCCATGCGTGACGATGATTTGCGTTGGGCAAGGACTCTCGATGATCATGTCCATGGCCCGGTAAACACGAGTTATGACCTCACGCTTGGTCTCGGCGTCTTCGATGCCTCCGCGATGGTCGAGACGATTGCCGATCTTTGGGGCTCGCACGACCCGATCATTGAACCATGTCTGTGGCTTGCCGCCCGCGCCGCCATAGTTCATCTCCCGCAGGTCAGAGGTCGTCTTCGCCTCAACGCTCAATCTCGCGGAGATGATCTGCGCGGTTTCGGCCGCGCGAAGCAGGTCCGAGGCGTAAATCTCCAGCGGCCGACTGCCGCCGATCACGTCCTGAAGGCGCGACGCCACCATGCCCGCTTGCATTCGGCCCAGATCGGTCAGACCGGCGTCGTACCAACCGCCCACCAACCCTGCGATGTGGTGGCGCGACTGCGTGTGTGTCACCACGTAGATATCCTTCATTCGCGCTTCCTCCGAGTTCCGAGCCGCCTGACAAACCGGTTGCCGGCGGCGATCAAACACGACGTCCAGGGCGAGCGGCGTTTAGCGACCGCCGGTTGACGTAGCAATCGCTCGCGCAGCAACGCCCGCAAAAAGGCGCGCTGTCCCACCGAACCGCCCTCCTAACCTCTGCTCTACCCGAACATCCGTTCCGGACGTGTCGTCGGGGCCTGCGCCTCAACGACCCCAGGGATAGACCCGGTCTCCCAGATGGAGGCGCGAAGCTGATCCTTGCCAGGCCGGCCGCGCGGGCGCTCAATGGCTGCCGATGCTGACGCGAGGGGCTGACATGAAGATGTTCGCTGGCGTTCTGTGCCTGGCGATGGCGGGCGCGGCGACGGCCCGGGCGGCGGAGCCGAACAGCGCCGTCCTGACGCCGATCCACCAGTTCATCGGAAGCTTCAACAAGGGCGACCTCGCGACCGCCAGGGCGACCCATGCCGCGGACGCCTCGATCCAGGACGAGGTTCCGCCGCACGTCTGGCGCGGGCCGGGGGCGTTCGACGCCTGGGCGGCGGACCTGGGCAAGGCCTCGAAGGCGGCCGGCATGACCGACGAGAGCGTCGCCCTGGGCAAGCCGCTGCGCATCGAGGTCGACGGCGACGCCGCCTATGTGGTCGCGGCGACGGCCTTCAACTACCGGCAGCATGGCCGGCGCATGACCGAGGCGGCGCGGATGGTGTTCTCGCTCCACCAGGAACCGGCGGGCTGGAAGATCAGCGCCTGGGCCTGGGCCGGGGAGGCGCCGCATCCCGCCGCTGCGCATCGGGCCGGCGCGGCGGCGCCTCCGGCCGCCCCGGCGGCGAAGCCCTGAGCGACGTGCCCTGAGCGACGTGCCAAGTCCCCGGAATCCCGCTTAGATGGCGGCCGCACCGGGCATCCAGGGGACAGTGATCGAGATGGGCGGGCCAGAAGCCGCCGGCTCGGCCGAGGACGCGGTGGCGCTGGCCGACCGATGCATCGCCGCGCTTTCAGAGCCGGCAGCCCGGGCGGCGGCGGAAGACGCGTTCATGGCCGCGCGCGGCTAGCGCATCCTCGAATTGCCGACCGGACAGGGGCTGGTCGTCAAGCGGTAGCCTCGCCGGGACCGGGAGGGTCGCCGAAGGGCCTCAGGCCCGGCGGCTGACGGCGAAGTCCGCCAGGTCCTCCATCGCCGGGCGCCAGGGGTTGGCGGCGGAGAACTCGGCCAGGCCCGCCTTGGCGGCGGCGGCGTAGTCGGCGGCCAGGTCGAGG
Source organism: Phenylobacterium sp. (assembly GCF_036502675.1). Lineage (GTDB taxonomy): Bacteria > Pseudomonadota > Alphaproteobacteria > Caulobacterales > Caulobacteraceae > Phenylobacterium. The sequence continues at coordinate 16,804 of NZ_DASXYF010000139.1, read as the reverse complement.
GTCGACTGCAGGGCGCCGGTGGCGCGCATCAGCTCGCGGGCGCGCTGGAAGTCGGCGTCGGTCTGTTCGCGGCGATCGACGGTGCGCCGCCAGAACGGCTCTTCCGGCGCGCCGGTGCGGGCCATCGCCAGCAGCAGCGGCAGGGTGGCCTTGCCCTCGCGGAAGTCGTCGCCCGGGTTCTTGCCCAGCACCTCGCTGGCGCCGGAATAGTCGAGCGCGTCGTCCACCAGCTGGAAGGCCAGGCCGACGTCCTGGCCGAAGCGGCGCAGCGCCTGGCGCTGCTCGCGCGGGGCGCCGGCCGAGACCGCGCCGGCCTCCGCCGCGGCGGCGAACAGCTCGGCGGTCTTGGCGCGGATGATCTGCAGATAGGTCTCCTGGGAGAGGTCCAGGTCGTGGGCGCGGGTGAGCTGCAGCACCTCGCCCTCGGCGATCACCCGGCTGGCCCGGGCCAGGATCTCCAGGGCGGCCATCGAGCCCGCCTCGACCATCAGCTCGAAGGCCCGCGCGAACAGGAAGTCGCCCACCAGCACGCTGGAGGGCGCACCCCAGATCAGGTGCGCGGCCACCCGGCCGCGGCGCAGCTCGGAGGAGTCCACCACGTCGTCGTGCAGCAGGGTGGCGGTGTGGATGAACTCCACCGCCGCCGCCAGCTTCAGGCAGGCGTCGTCGCGCGCGCCGCACAGCCGGGCCGAGGCGATGGTCAGCAACGGCCGCAGCCGCTTGCCCGACGATCCGATCAGGTGGTCGGCCAGCGCCGGGATCACCGGCACCGGGCTTTGCATGCGCTCGCGGATCAGGGCGTCGACGCCCGCCATGTCGCCGCGCGCGAGCCGGATCAGTTCATCGATGGAGGGCGGCTTGGAAGCGACGGCCGCGCTGGCTGCGTCCACGGAACTGCGAACTCCTGGCTGCGGCTGGCCGCCTGGAGCGCCCTTCGCCGTTGCGGGGGACAATGGTCACGCGATAGGAGGCGGTCAAGGCGCGCTTCGCCCGCGGCGAACCAGGCGCATCAACCATGTCCCGCAGGATGGGCGAATGAGCGGCGTCACGGAGGATCGGCTGCTCGGCGGCCGGCTGCGGCTGCGCCAGCCGGCCAGCGGCTATCGCGCGGGCCTCGACGCGGCGCTGCTGGCGGCGGCCTGCGACGCGGCCGACGGCGCGCGGGTGCTGGAGGCGGGATGCGGCGCGGGCGCGGCGCTGCTGGCCGCGGCGGCCCGGCGGCCCGGCGCCCGCTTCACCGGCCTGGAGCGCGACGCGGACGCCGCGGCGCTGGCGCGGGAGAACGCGGCGCTGAACGGCCTGGACGAACGGGTGGAGGTCCTGCAGGGCGACGTCGCCGTGGCCTTCGCGCGGCTGGGGCTGGCGGCCTTCGACGCGGCGATGGCCAACCCGCCGTTCTTCGACGATCCCAGGGCCCTGCGCGGCCCCGCACCGGCCAAGCGCGGGGCCTGGCTGGCCGACGACGGCCTGGCCGCCTGGACCGGGTTCCTCTGCAAGGCGGTGCGGCCGGGCGGGACGATCACCGTGATCCACCGCGCCGACCGGCTGGCGGACCTGCTGGCGCTGCTGGGCGGGACGGCCGGCTCGCTTCAGGTGCGCCCGGTGCACCCGTTCGCCGACGCCCCGGCCAAGCGGGTGCTGGTGCGGGCGGTGAAGGGCGGCAAGGCGCCGCTGGTGCTGCTGGCGCCGCTGGTGCTGCACCCGCGGGGCGGGGCCAAGCATACCGAAAAGGCCGAGGCGATCCTGCGGGGCGAGACGGGGCTGGGTTGGGGGTAGGCCTTTTCCTCCCCCGTCCCGAAGAGGACGGGGGAGGAAAAGAGGTCAGTTGCGCGCCGTATCCACCAGCTTGTTCTTGGTGATCCAGGGCATCATGGCGCGCAGGCGCTGGCCGACTTCCTCGATCTGGTGTTCGGCGCCTCGCCTACGGGTGGCTTTGAAGCTGGGCTGGCCGGCGGCGTTCTCGTTCATGAAGTCGCGCACGAAGCGGCCCGACTGGATGTCCTCCAGCACCCGCTTCATCTCCGCCTTGGTCTCGGCGGTGACGATGCGCGGGCCGGTGACGTACTCGCCGTATTCGGCGGTGTTCGAGATCGAGTAGTTCATGTTGGCGATGCCGCCTTCGTAGATCAGGTCGACGATCAGCTTCACCTCGTGCAGGCATTCGAAATAGGCCATCTCGGGCGCATAGCCCGCCTCGACCAGGGTCTCGAAGCCGGCGCGGATCAGCTCCACCAGGCCGCCGCAGAGCACGGCCTGCTCGCCGAACAGGTCGGTCTCGCATTCCTCGCGGAAGTTGGTCTCGATGATGCCCGAGCGGCCGCCGCCGATCGCCGAGGCGTAGGCCAGGCCGAAGTCCAGGGCGTTGCCGGTGGGGTTCTGGTGGACGGCGATCAGGCACGGCACGCCGCCGCCCCGCTGATACTCGCTGCGCACCGTATGGCCGGGCCCCTTGGGCGCGATCATCAGCACGTCGATCGTGCTCTTGGGTTCGATCAGGTTGAAGTGGATGTTGAGGCCGTGGGCGAACAGCAGCGCGGCGCCGTCGCGGATGTTGGGGGCGATCTCACCGGCGTAGATGCCGCGCTGCAGCTCGTCGGGCGCCAGCACCATCAGGGCGTCGGCCCACTTGGCGGCGTCGGCCACGCTCATCACCTTCAGGCCGTCGGCCTCGACCTTCCTGGCGGTGGCCGAGTCCGGGCGCAGCGCCACGGCGACGTTCTTCACCCCGGAGTCCGCCAGGTTCAGCGCGTGCGCGCGGCCCTGGCTGCCGTAGCCTACGATGGCGATCTTCTTGTCCAGGATGCGGGCGATGTCGGCGTCGCGGTCGTAGTAGACGCGCATGGGAGTTCTCCTGAACGAGCGTTGCAGCCGGGCTTGCGGGTTCCAGGCCGCAGACGGGCGGCGCTATCGACCGTTTTTTTGGGAAAAGGTCAAGGGAAGCGCGACACTATGGGCCGATGATCGAGATCACCGACAGCCTGAGCCTCGACGAGGACGAACTCGTCGAGCGGTTCGTCAAGGCGAGCGGTCCCGGCGGCCAGCACGTCAACAAGACCAGCTCGGCGGTGGAGCTGCGCTTCGACGTGCGCAACTCCCCGTCGCTGCCGGACGACGTGCGCGCCCGCCTGGAACGGCTGGCCGGCAGCCGGCTGACGCTGGACGGCGTGATCGTGCTGTTCGCCCAGAACGCCCGCTCGCAGGAGATGAACCGGCAGGACGCCCGCGAGCGGCTGATCGAGCTGATCCGCCGCGCGGCGGTGGCGCCCAAGCGGCGCAAGGCCACCCGGCCCACCTACGCCTCGAAGCTCAGGCGGCTGGACGGGAAGTCGCGGCGCTCGGGGGTGAAAGCCGGGCGCGGGCGGCCGCAGGACGAGGGTTGACGCGCACGGGCTCTTCAAGACACCGGCGGAAGCTGAAAGAATATTCCCTGGACCGGCGAGTCGCCTGCAAATGGAGGTTGCCCTAAGGTCTTCCGGCGACCGACAATGCGACACCTTCCGCGTGCGCCGCTGCTGGGCGGACGCCTCTGGACTTGCAAGGCCTGGACATATGTCTTCGACCCGCCTCATCGCACTTTCCGCCACCCTGGTGCTCGCCGCCGCCTGCGCCACCCCGGAGGGGCCGCCGCCGCCGCCGATGACGGCCGCGCCCTCGGCGACGGTGTTCCGCCCGTCCGACTTCTCCTGGTCGGCGGTGCCCGGCCGCGGCCGCATCGAGGGCAAGCTGACCTACAAGCGCGGCGACCAGCGCTACACCTGCGCCGGCGCGGCGGTGATCCTGACGCCGGAGACGCAGTGGACGCGGCGACGGATGAGCATCCTCTACAAGTCCGCCAGCTTCGCCGCCCTGCCGGTGGCGGAGGTCCGCGCCCGCACCCCCTCGGAACCCGGCGAGGACTATTCGGCCTTCGTCCGGCGCACCACCTGCGACGGCGGCGACGGCTTCAGCTTCTCCGGCTTGCCGGACGGGCCCTGGTACGTGATCACCGTGGCCAAGCCGGTGGGCCCAGGCTCCGACAGCATGGCGATCATGCGCCGGGTGGAGACCAAGGGCGGCAAGCCGGTGAAGATGGCGCTCTGACCCGCCCCGCCGGGGGTGGAGCCCACCTTCAGCTTGTGCGTTAATACTCCGTGAGGGATGACCCCTGCGGAGGGATCATGATGCGTAAACTACTGATCGGCGGGATGGCGGCCCTGAGCTTCGCCACCGCCATCGCGCCCGCGACCGGAGCGATGGCGCGCGACCACCGCCACTACCGCGGCCGCCACGACGACGACGGCGCGGCCATCGCGGCCGGCATCGCAGGCCTGGCCATCGGCGCGGCGCTGGCGTCCGGCGGCGGCCGGCGCGACTACGGGCGCTACGACTACGACGGGCGGGGCTACTACCGCGAAAGCTACGACGACGGCTACTACCGGCCCTATTACGGCCATCGCTACTATCGCCCGTACGCCTATAGCTACAGCCGCTGCAGGACCACGACGAACTGGGATCCGTGGGAAGAGGCCTACGTCCGCCGCACCCGCTGCTGGTAGGCGACGGCCGCCGCCCTACACCCGCAGGATCGAGCCGCGGCGGCGTCAGTGGACATCGGCCCGCCTGAACCACGCACTGCGCCCTGGGTCCGACACCAGCCAACCTGAACATGGTTGCTCCCCCGTCCTCTGCGGGACAGGTGAGGAAAAGGCGCCGTCATCCGCGCTAGTGAACTTTCGCCCGCCCGATCACCAGGCCGTCCTGGTCGGCGGTGACGTCGATGACCGCGCCGTCCTCCAGCTCGCCGGCCAGCAGCTTGCGGGCGATGGGATCGACCAGCTCCTTCTGGATGACGCGCTTCAGCGGCCGGGCGCCGTAGACCGGGTCGTAGCCGCGCTCGCCCAGCCAGTGCAGGGCGGCCGCGTCGAGGCTGAGCGTCATGCGCCGGTCGGCCAGCATCTTCTCCACCCGCTTGAGCTGGATGCGGACGATGTCGTCCATCTCGGCGCGGCCCAGGCGGCTGAACAGGATGATCTCGTCGATGCGGTTGAGGAACTCCGGGCGAAAGTGGCGGCGCACCTGGTCCATGACCAGGGGGCGAACCTTCTCCACGGTCTCGTCGCCGGCGAGCGCGGCCAGGTGCTCCGACCCCAGGTTGGAGGTCATGATGATCAGGGTGTTGCGGAAATCGACCGTGCGCCCCTGCCCGTCGGTCAGCCGCCCGTCGTCCAGCACCTGCAACAGCACGTTGAAGACGTCGGGATGGGCCTTTTCCACCTCGTCGAACAGCACGACCTGGTAGGGCCGGCGGCGCACCGCCTCGGTGAGCGCCCCGCCCTCGTCATAGCCGACGTAGCCGGGGGGCGCGCCGATCATGCGGCTCACCGAGTGTTTCTCCATGTATTCGCTCATGTCGAGGCGGGTGATCGCCGCATCGTCGGCGAACATGAACTCGGCCAGCGCCTTGGTGAGCTCGGTCTTGCCGACGCCCGTGGGGCCCAGGAACAGGAAGGAGCCGATCGGCCGGTTGGGATCCTGCAGGCCGGCGCGGGCCCGGCGCACCGCGTCGGAGACGGCGACCAGCGCCTCGTCCTGGCCGACCACCCGCCTGCGCAGGGCGTCCTCCATGGCCAGCAGCTTCTCGCGCTCGCCCTCGAGCATCTTCTCCACCGGCACGCCGGTCCAGCGGGAGACGACGGCGGCGATCTGCTCGGCGTCGACCACCTCGGGCGAGACGGCGTTGCGGGCGGCCTCTGCCTCCTCTTCCGCCATGCGCTTCTCGAGCGGCGGGATCTCGCCATAGGCGATCTCCGAGGCGCGCTGCAGGTCGCCGCGGCGCTGAGCCTGGGCCAGCTCGGCGCGCAGGCGCTCCAGCGCCTCGCGGGCCTGGGCGGCCTGGCCGACCTTTTCCTTCTCGGCCTTCCAGCGGGCGGTCATCTGGGCCGACTGGGCTTCCAGGCCGTCGAGCTCCTCCTCCAGCTTGCCGAGCCGGGCCTTGGAGGCACTGTCGGTCTCCTTGGCCAGGGCCTCACGCTCGATCTTCAGCTGCACGATGCGCCGGTCGATCTCGTCCAGCTCCTCGGGCTTGGAATCCACGGCCATGCGCACGCGGCTGCCGGCCTCGTCCATCAGGTCGATGGCCTTGTCGGGCAGGAAGCGGTCGGTGATGTAGCGGTTGGAGAGGGTGGCGGCGGCGACGATGGCGCTGTCGGTGATCCGCACCCCGTGGTGCAGCTCGTACTTCTCCTTCAGCCCGCGCAGGATCGAGACGGTGTCCTCCACCGTCGGCTCGTCCACGAACACCGGCTGGAACCGGCGGGCCAGGGCCGCGTCCTTCTCGACGTTCTTGCGGTACTCGTCGAGGGTGGTGGCGCCCACGCAGTGCAGCTCGCCGCGGGCCAGCGCCGGCTTCAGGAGGTTGGAGGCGTCCATCGCCCCCTCGCTCTTGCCGGCGCCGACCAGGGTGTGCATCTCGTCGATGAACAGGATGATCGAGCCCTCGGCGGCGGTGACCTCGTTGAGCACCGCCTTCAGCCGCTCCTCGAACTCGCCGCGGTATTTCGCCCCGGCGATCAGCGAGCCCATGTCGAGCGACAGGAGCTTCTTGTCCTTCAGGCTCTCGGGTACGTCGCCGTTGACGATGCGCAGGGCCAGGCCCTCGACGATGGCGGTCTTGCCGACGCCGGGCTCGCCGATCAGCACGGGGTTGTTCTTGGTACGCCGCGACAGCACCTGGATGGTGCGGCGGATCTCTTCGTCGCGGCCGATGACCGGATCGAGCTTCTGGTCGCGGGCGGCCTGGGTCAGGTCGCGGGCGTAGCGCTTCAGCGCGTCATAGCCCTCCTCCGCCGAGGCGGAATCGGCGGTGCGGCCCTTGCGGACGCTCTCGGCGGCGGCCTCAAGGCCCTTGGTGTTGGCGCCGGCGTCCTTCAGCGCGCGGGCGGCGTCTCCGCCCTCGGCGGCCAGCGCGATCAGCAGGCGCTCGGTGGTGACGAAGGCGTCGCCGGCCTTCTTGGCGTCCTCCTCGGCCTTGGCGAAGACGCGCGCGGCGTCGGGCGCCATGTAGAGCTGGCCGGAGCCGCCCTCGACCTTGGGCAGCTTGCCGAGCGCGGCCTCGGCCGCGGCGTCGGCGGCGTCGGGCCGGCCACCGGCGCCCTGGATCAGGGTGCGCGAAAGGCCGTCCTTTTCCTCCAGCAGCACCTTCAGCAGGTGCAGCGGGCTGAGCTGCTGGTGGCGGCGGGCGAGCGCCAGGCTCTGGGCCGACTGGATCGCCTGCTTGGCGCGGTCGGAATAGATGTCGATGTTCATCGGGTCCCCTCATCAGGCGGGTTGGCGGAAGCCGCCTCGATCAAGCGCAACCTCCGGCTCACCCGATGTAGTGTGGCAATTGCGTCACACAAGGTTCGAGCGGCGTCGGAGAGCTTCGTGGCGGTGGACGCCCGTTGAATCAGCCCTCGGGGCTGCGCGAGGCCCGGCGTCGCCAGTTCCGGGACGGAGCCGCGGGTTCAAATGCAGGAAGAATTATTTCGGATTGGCGCCGGGCGCGCAGGTCTCCGAGGATGCGGCTTACCCGACACCAGCCCCTGACGGCCTGGCGGCGGGGACGGGTCCTCCTTGGGATCTCCGGCAGGCGAGGCAACGCAATAAGAGGGAGGCCGAAGGTGGCTGACTACAAGTTCTTGAATTACGACACTTTTGACGACAACCAGGTCGTCCGGATCACTCTGAACCGGCCGGGCTCCCGCAACGCCCAGAACCGCGGATTGCTGGTCGAGCTCAACGAGGCGTTTCTTGCGGCCGAAGCCGACGACCGCGTGCGGGTGATTATCCTGGCGGGCGCCGGACCGATATTTTCTTCGGGGCATGACCTGGGGTCGGCGGAGATGCGCGCCGAGCTGACGCCCGGCCCGGAGCAGCACGTGACCGCCCGGACGAACGGCGGGACCCGGAACGGCACCGAGAAACGCATGCTGCAGGAGTGGCACTATTTCTTCCAGAACACGCTCCGCTGGCGCAATCTCAGGAAGATCACCATCGCCCAGGTCCATGGCTCCGTCTACTCGGCCGGACTCATGCTGATGTGGAGTTGCGACCTGATTGTCGCGGCCGAAGAGACTGTCTTTGCCGACGTCGTCGGCGCACGACTGGGCATGTGCGGCATGGAATATTTCGCTCACCCCTGGGAGTTCGGTCCCCGGAAGACGAAAGAACTGATGCTGACCGGGGATTCCATCGACGTGGAGGAAGCCTATCGGCTGGGCATGGTGTCGAAGGTCTACAAGATTGACCGTCTTGCGGAAGACACCCTCGCGCTCGCGCGGCGCATCGCGCGCCTGCCGACCATGGCCGCGCTGATGATCAAGGAATCGGTGAACCAGACGGTCGACAACATGGGGTTCCACAATTCACTGCAAGCCTGCTTCAGCCTCCATCAGCTGAATCATTCCCATTGGGCCGAGGTGCATAAGGGCGGCGCACCCGCCGGCCTGCCTGAGGACGGCGTTCCCGACTGGAGGACGGCCGCGCCGGTCGTCCCGGCCCAACGGGATCGATAGGGCCGGAAGGCGACCGCACCCGGCGGATCGTCCAAGCTAATCGAGGAGCTGGAAGATCGCCGAGCCGGACGACACCGCGGCGTCCCCGGCGCCCTCGTCATGGAGGATCATCCGGACGCCCACCTTGCCCTCGCCGCCTCGCACCGCCTCGCCCTCGACGCGGAAGGGGCCGACCTTGCCCCGGGCCAGGAACATCACGTGCCAGGACTGCATCTGGAGCCGGTCGGAGCCGACGAGGCCGGCGGCCAGGTCCATGGCGGCCGTCTCCAGGACGACGTGCTGCGGGCCGATGTGCAGGGCCGCGTCGGGCGAGGCCGTCTCGGAGGTGAGTTGGGGGAGCGACCAGCGCCCGTCAGCTCGCCGGGCGGCGCCGAACGCCTTCCAGAGCGGGGGCAGGTCGGGAGAGTCGATGATCTCGAGCCTGTCCTCGGCCATCTTCCGGAGCCCCTCGGGCGGCGCGCCGATGATGGCGCCCTGGCCCTCGGTGAAGGCGATGATGCGGTCGTGGTTGTCGGCGTCGACGATCTTCGACCGGCTGTAGCACATGCGGACCCCCCTCTTGAGGCCCTCGGACTGGATCACCTCGATCCGCTTCACGTCGTGGGCGGCGTCGAGAATCTGGCAGGAATGGATGACCGGGTTGGGGATCGCTTCGAGGTCCGACACCCCGCCGCCCTCCGGGGCGCTGATCGAGATCGGCGCGACCAGCAGGCCGCCGACGGCGTTGCGCATGTCGCGGCGCAGCGTGACGGTGTTGTCGACCGGCCCGGTGTTCATCGAGCTGTGGTTGCGGCCGATGTAGCGGTAGCTCAGCAGCCCCGTCCAGCGCCGCCGGAGCTCCTCCGCGTAGGCTTCGGGATCGCCTGCCAATTGACGGATGTCCTTCAGCATATCGTCCGCTCCTCCGCCGGGTCGCCCGCGTCGCGCCGAATGACGATCCCAGGTGACCAGGGACATCCCGGCGCGGTGCAGGTACGCCGACGACATCTCTGCTTGCGGCCGAGGGTAGGACCTGGCTTTCCGGAGCGCAATCGGCGCGAACGCCGGGGAAGACCGCCGTGAGCCCTGCGGATGCTGTAACCATCGGCCGGGTCGTCTGTCGGATTTTGATATGGCGAGGCGACGATTTGAGGTCGCCTAATCGACCGGTCATCCTTCCGTCCGGCCACCCGCCCAGCCGCGGGCGGCGCCGAGGCAAAATCGTCAGTGCTCTGCATGATGGACATCGTGATCCGAGGTGGATTGGTCGTCGATGGATGCGGGGCCGCGCCGTTCCGCGCCGACGTGGGGATCGTCGACGGCCTGATCGCCGCCGTGGGCTCCGATCTTGGGCCGGCGCGCCGAGAGATCAACGCCGAGGACAGGATCGTCACGCCGGGGTGGGTGGACATTCACTCGCACTACGACGGCCAGGTGACCTGGGACCCGCTGGTGTCCCCATCCGGCGCGCACGGGGTGACGACGACGGTCATGGGCAACTGCGGCGTGGGGTTCGCCCCGGTGCGGCCGCACCAGCGCGACTGGCTGATCAACCTGATGGAGGGCGTCGAGGACATCCCCGGCACGGCGCTGGCGGAAGGCATCGATTGGCGGTGGGAAACCTTCCCGGAATATCTCGACGCGCTCGAGGCCGGGTTCCGCGTGATGGATATCGCCACCCAGGCGCCGCACAGCGCCATCCGCGCCTACGTGATGGGCGAACGGCAGGCCGTCCGGGGGGCTTGCACTCCGGCGGAGCTGGCGCAGATGGAGACCATCGTCACCGAGGCGATCGCCGCCGGCGCGCTTGGCCTTTCGACATCCCGCACCAAGCTTCACCTGGCGGCCGACGGCCAGCCTGTGCCCGGCAGCTTTGTCGAGATCCAGGAACTGCAGGCGCTTGGCCGGGCGATGGCGCGCGGCGGCGGGGGGATTTTCCAGCTGGTGATGGACTGGAGCGACCCCAAGGCCGATTTCGCCTGGCTGCGCGCGCTCGCCCAGGACTGCGCCGTGCCGATTTCCTATGCCCTGGTGCAATTCGACGAAGCGCCGGGCGACTACGTGGAACTGCTGGCCCTGACCGCGCAAGCCCAGGCCGAGGGGATCGACATAACCGCCGGCGTCGGCGCACGCCCGGTCGGAATGCTGATCAACCTCGAAAGCAAGGTGCACCCGTTCTCGGCGCATCCCTCGTTCCGCGACCTCGCGCCCCTGCCCCTCGCCGCCATCGTCGGCAAGATGCGCGATCCCGAGCTGCGCGCCCGCATGATGGCGGAAACCCCCGAGGGCATGAGCCGCTGGTGGCGCACGAAAATGGCGACCTTCGACGCGATGTTCGCCCTGGGCGATCCGCCGGACTACGAGCCCGCGCCCGAAGCCTCGGTGGCCGCGACGGCCGCGCGGCAGGGCCGCGCGCCGCTGGAGGTGGTCTACGACCTGCTGCTCGAGAACGAGGGCCGGTCCTGGATATATTTTCCGATGATAAACTATGGGGACCGCGACTTCGGTCCGCTGCACGCCATGCTGACCCACCCCAACGCCGTGCTCAGCCTGGCGGACGGCGGCGCCCACTGCGGAATGATTTGCGACGCGAGCGCCCCCACCTTTCTCCTCAGCCACTGGGTGCGCGACCGGGTGCGCGGCCCCCGGCTTTCCCTCGAACAGGCCGTGTCGATGCAGACCAGCCGTCCCGCCAAAGCCTGGGGCCTGCGCGATCGGGGAGTCATCGCGCCGGGACTGAGGGCGGACCTCAACGTCATCGACATGGAGAGCATCGGCGTGCTCCCCCCATATTGGGCGTCCGACCTTCCCGCCCAGGGCCGGCGGCTGCTGCAGGACGCGCGGGGCTACGATTTCACCCTGTGTGCGGGCGCGGTGACCTGGGAGGGCGGCGCCCATACCGGCGAACTGCCGGGCAGGCTGGTGCGCGGACGGCGATGACCACGTCGACGCGCCATTTTCCACGAAGGGTCCGGCCCCGGCGGGCCCGCGCCCTTCGAAGCCTCAGCCCCACAGGATGGCCTCCCGCGCCACGACCGCGAGATCGCTCCTGAGCGGATCGGCGCCGTCCGCGCCGAGCACCCTTCTCAGTCCGTCCGTGTCGCGGGCGGAAATCTCGACGATCGCCTTGAAGGGAAGGACGCAAGGGTAAGGGTTCGGCTCGCTGACGCGGTTGAGCACCACCCGGTTGGGCGCCGGCCGGCCTTCGGCGCCGGCGGCGGCGGTCTCGGCCGCCCGGCGCGCGGCGTCGAGGTCGTTGAACCACAGATAGGCGGTGGTGCGGCCCGCGCCGTCGTCGCTCAGCACCTGCTCGTCGACGTCCAACAGCAGCGGCGGGATGGGGCCGGAGAAGGTTTCGAGCTCGTCGGCCTCGAGCGTCCGGGCCCCGGCCGGATCGCCGGCCGGGCGGGCGTCGTCCCACTGCCAGACGACGCCCACCGCGTCGTAGTCGGCGGACGCGCCGGCAATCGGCGCCGGCTGGATCACCGAGGCCTGCACGTAGCGGCTCATGCGACGCCACAGCGGCAGCGACATCGCCAGGGCGCCGTGCCGGCGCCAACGGGCGACGAAGGCCTCCGGCGTCATGCCCGGCTTGCGTCTGGCGACATAGATCATCTTGCTCATGGTTTCCTCTGGCCATGCCGTTCGTTGACGGCGGCTTGCCTGCTCGCCGGCGGCGATCTCCGCCGGCGGCCTGGACGCTGCAATGCAGGACGGCTGACCGGCGCGCCCCGGTCAAGGCCGTTGCGCTCACGCCGCCGGGATTTGGCGGCCGCGGCCGGGGTTATCCGTCGGCCCCTTCCGGACAGTGCTCGGTGATCAGCCTGGCGACGTCGGTCTGCAGGAACGGCTTGGTGAGCCGCGGCAATTCCAGCAGATCCGCCTGCGGCGCGGGCAGGTCGGCATAGCCGCTCGCGAGCACGATGGGCAATCCCGGGAAGGATTTCCGCAGTCGCGTCGCCAGCTCCAGCCCGGTCATCCCGGGCATGGCCTGGTCGGTGATCACCAAGTCGAAATGCGGGTCCGACTCCATGATCGACAGCGCCTGCATCGCGGAGCCCGCCTCGGTGACCTCGTGACCGAGATCCTCCAGCATGGCCGCCGTCCCTATGCTCACCAGGGAATCGTCGTCCACCAGCAGGATTTTCATGCGGCGCCCCGGGGAGGCTGCGCGCACTTCGCGGACGGGCTGTCGAGGCTGAGGGAGATCCCGGCTCTGGGGCAGCCAGAGCTCGACCTGGGTTCCTTCACCCGGGCGGCTGTGGAGGCGAAGCCCCCCGCCGGATTGCGCCGCCAGGCCATGCACCATCGACAGCCCGAGACCGGTGCCCTTTCCGACGCCCTTCCTCGTAAAGAACGGCTCCGTGGCCCGCGCCAGCGTCGCCTCGTCCATTCCCTCGCCGGTGTCGCTGACGGTGACGCGCACATAGTCGCCCGGATGCAGGCCCGGGACGCCGTCCCCCTCCATCGTCGCGGGGCAGGCCGAGATCGTCAGGATGCCCCCGTCGGGCATGGCGTCACGCGCGTTCAGCGCCAGGTTCAGGAGCGCCAGTTCCAGCTGGTTGCAGTCCACCATGACCCTGGGCAGGTCCGGAGCGAGGTCCTGGCTCAGGTTTACAGCGGGACCGAGCCCCCGGTGGAGAAGATCCCGCATGCCGGCCATCAGCTCGCCCAGGTCGACCGTCTCCGGCCGCAGCTCCTGCCGGCGGGCGAACGCCAGGAGACGTTGCGTCAGGGCGGCCCCGCGCTCGGCGCCTTGCAGCGCGTTGTCCAGCAATCGCTGCGACCTCGGGTCGTCGGTCAGCCGCTTCTTCAGCATCTGCAGGCTGCCCATCACCGCCATGAGCAGGTTGTTGAAGTCGTGGGCCACGCCGCCGGTGAGCTGGCCGATGGTGTCGATCTTCTGGGCCTCGAACAGCTGGGCCATCGCCTGCTCGCGCTCGCGCGTCCGCTCCTCGATGCGGACCTCCAGCTCCTCGTTCAGGATCTGCAGGTCCCGGCGCGACGCCTCCAACGCCGCCGTCCGCTCCGCCACCCGCCGCTCGAGCTCGGCGTTCAGCTGCTCCAGCTCGCGCGTCTTGCGGTGCAGGTCGATGAACACCCGCACCTTGGCCCGCAGCACCTCGGGCACCACGGGCACCGGCACGTAGTCGACCGCCCCCGCGGCATAGCCGCGGACGCTGTCCAGCTCCGACAGGTGTATGGCCGAGACGAAGATCAGCGCCGTCTGCTGAAAGCGTGGGTGTTCCCGGATCATGGCCGCCAGCTCGAATCCGTCCAGGTCCGGCATCTGGACGTCGATCAGCACGACGGCCACGTCGCGCTTCAGCAGCTGCGTGAGCGCCTCGCGCGCGGAGGACGCCTTGATCAGCGTCTCCCCGAGCTCGCTGAGGATCACCTCATAGCTGAGCAGCTTGGCCGGCTGGTCGTCGACCAGCAGGATGTTGACGGGTCCCCCCACGCTCACGGCCAGCTGCTCACCGGTGCATCCACATCCGCAGGGCGGACAGCAGCTGCTCGGTGTTGACGGGCTTCGCCAGGTAGTCGGACGCACCGGCTTCCAGGCACTTCTCGCGGTCTCCCTTCATCGCCTTGGCGGTCAGGGCGATGATCGGCAGGCGGCGGAAGTCCGGATTGGCGCGGATCACCTGCATCGTCTCGTAGCCGTCCATCCCCGGCATCATGATGTCCATCAGCACGATCGCCACCTCCGGCTGCGACTCGACGATGGAGACCGCCTCGCTTCCCGTCGTCGCCGTCAGCACCTTCATGCCCCGCCGTTCCAGCACGCTGGAGAGGGCGAAGATATTGCGCGCATCGTCGTCCACAAGCAGGGCGGTGCGGCCCACCAGGTCGTCGTCCGACGAGTACAGGCGCTCGATCATCTGCTGTTTCGCCGGTGGCAGCCTGGAGACCACCCGGTGGAGGAACAGCGCCGTCTCGTCCAGCAGGCGCTCCGGTGATTCGACGCCCTTCACCACGACGCTGCGCGCCATGGTGTGCAGCCGGGCTTCCTCTTCCGGCGTCAGCTCCCGGCCGGTGAACACCACGACGGGGGTGTCCGCGAGCGCGCCGTCGTCGCGCAGCCGCTCCAGCACCTGGAACCCGGAGATGTCCGGCAGGCGCAGATCCAGCACCACGCAATCGGCGGGCTCGGCCTTGAGGCGCTCCAGCGCCTCCTCGCCGGATCCCACCGCCTCGATGTCGATGTCGTCATGGGCCAGGAGCTCGGTGACGCTGAGCTGTTCGGCCGGATTGTCCTCGACCACCAGCAGCCGCCTGCGGCGAGGTTGCGCGAAGGACTTGATCTTGGACAGGGCGTTTTCCAGCGCCACCGTCGTGGTCGGCTTGTTCAGGAACGCGAAGGCGCCGCGCGCCAGCCCGTGCTGCTTGTCGTCGTCGAACGTGACGATCTGCACCGGGATGTGCCGCGTGGCCGGGTTCTGCTTGAGCTGGCTGAGCACCGTCCAGCCGAGCATGTCGGGCAGGAACACGTCCAGCGACACCGCGGTCAGCGGGTAGTCGCGGGCCAGCGCCAGGGCGTCTGCGCCGCGCATGGCCACCAGCACCTTGAAGCCGCCGTCCCGCGCCATGTCCATCATCACCCGGGCGTAGTGGGGATCGTCCTCCACGATCAGCAGCACGGGGTCGTCCGGCTCGATCTTGTGGCGGTCGTCCAGCATGGCCTCGGCCGCCTCGAGCCGCGGGGCCGCGGCCAGCTGGGCGGCGGGCGACGGGCGCATGTCGCCCACCGGACGGATCGCGCCGGACTGCGGGCCCACGTAGGTCAAGGGCAGATAGAGCGTGAACGTGGAGCCCTGGTTCGGCGTGCTCCTGAGCTGGATCTCCCCGCCCAGCAGGCTCGCCAGCTCGCGGCTGATGGCCAGGCCCAGGCCGGTGCCGCCGTACTTGCGGCTGGTGCCCGCGTCGGCCTGCTGGAACGCCTCGAAGATGATCTTCTGCTTGTCCGACGAGATGCCGATGCCGGTGTCGGACACCTCGAACGCCACCACCGCGGGGGCGTGCCGGAGCGTGGGGTGATCCGGGCTCCAGCCTTCGGCCGCAGGCGAAACGCTCAGCTTCACGCCGCCTTGCGCCGTGAACTTGAAGGCGTTGGAGAGCAGGTTCTTCAACACCTGCTGCAGGCGCTTGGAGTCGGTGACGATGCTGCGGTCGAGGTCGGGCGCCACCAGCACCTCGAAGGCCAGGCCGCGGTTCTCCGCTTCGTGCCGGAAGGGCCGGGCCATGGTCTCCAGCAGGCCGCTGAAGATGATCTCCTCGGCGTCGACCGAGACGGTGCCGGACTCGATCTTCGACAGGTCGAGGATGTCGGAGATCAGGTTGAGCAGGTCGGTGCCGGCGGCGTGGATGGTGCGCGCGAATTCCACCTGCTTGTCGGAGAGGTTGCCTTCCGGGTTGTCCCCCAGCTGCTGGCCCAGGATCAGGATGGAGTTGAGCGGGGTGCGCAGCTCGTGGCTCATGTTGGCCAGGAACTCGGACTTGTACTTGGAGGTCAGGGCCAGCTGTTCGGCCTTGTCCTCCAGCGCCAGCTTGGCCTGCTCCACCTCGCGGTTCTTGGCCTCCACCTCCTGGTTCTGGGCCGACAGCAGCGTCGCCTTCTCTTCGAGCTCGGCGTTGGTCTGCTGCAGCTCGTCCTGCTTGGCGCGCAGGAGTTCCTCGGACTGACGAAGCGATGCGGCCTGCTGCTCCAGCTGGTCGTTGGTCTTCTTCAGCTCTTCCTGCTGCGCCTGCAGTTCCGAGGTCAGCAGCTGCGACAGCTTGAGCAGGCCCTCGGTCCGCATGTTGGCGGCGATGGTGTTGAGCACGATGCCGATGGATTCCATCAGCTGGTCGAGGAATTGCTGCTGGGTGTCGTTGAACTCGCCGAAGGTGGCCAGTTCGATCACCGCCTTCACCTCGCCTTCGAACAGGGCGGGCAGGACGATGATGTTGTTTGGCGGCGCCTCGCCGAGGCCTGAGGTGACCTGCACATAGTCATTGGGCACGTTGGTCAGCAGGATGCGCGACTTCTCATAGGCGCACTGTCCGATCAGGCCCTCGCGGAGCTTGAACTGGTTGGCCAGGTGCTTGCGCGAGTTGAAGGCGTAGGAGGCGGCCAGGTTCATCACCATGGCGCCCTCGTCGTCGCGGTCGGAGACGTAGAACACCGCGTGCTGGGCGTTGATCAGCGGCGCGAGCTCGGAGAGCACGAGGTTCGACACGGTTGATAGGTCCCGTTCGCCCTGCAGCATCCGGGTGAACCGGGCGAGGTTGGTCTTCAGCCAGTCCTGCTC
>NZ_DASXYF010000138.1:0-39994 GCF_036502675.1 Phenylobacterium sp. | reverse complement strand
GACGGCTTGGTGACTGACGAGATCCTCGACCTCGCGCCGGCCTCGGCGCGGCGCATCTCGGTCGCCCAGCGCAAGTCGCGCCATTCCTACAGCCAGGACGAGATCAACCGCATGCTGGTCGCCTTCGCGCTCGAAGGTCTGACGGTGGTGCGGCTGAAGGGCGGCGACCCCTTCATCTTCGGCCGCGGCGGCGAGGAGCTGGAAGCCTGCCGCGCGGCCGGCGTGGAGGGCCACGTGATCCCCGGCGTGACCGCCGCGCTCGCCGCCAGCGCCAGCGCCGGCGCGCCCCTGACCCACCGGGGGTCAGCCCAGGCGGTGACCTTCGTCACCGGCCACGCCTCGAACGGGGCCGAGCCGGACCTGGACTGGGAAAGCCTCGCCCGGCCCAACCAGACGGTCGTTATCTACATGGGCCTCTCCCAGGCCGCCCCCATCGCCGCGCGCCTGATGGCCGCCGGCCGGACGGGCTCGACCCCCGCCCTGATCGTCGAGAACGCCAGCCGCGCCGACGAACGCCAGGTGGCTGCCACGCTCGCCGGTCTCGCGGACGCCGCCGCGGCGCTCAGCGGCCCCGCCCTGCTGATCGTCGGCGAGGCCATGGCGCTGGCGCAGGCCCTTCCTTTCCCGCGAAGCGGGAGAGGGGGACCGTTCCCCGAAGAGGGAATGGTGGAGAGGGAGAGCCTCAAGCTCAACGGAACGACCGGCCGCCCAATCACTCAGGAGATGGGGCTCTCGCTCTCCACCCCCCGCTCTTCGCTTCGCTCGGCGGGCGGTCCCCCTCTCCCGCTGCGCGGGAAAGGAAAAGCGCGATGAGAGCCCTGACCGCCAATCGCCTGACCGACGGCGAGGTCGTGTTCTGGCGCCAGGGCCAGTGGGTCGAGCAGTTCGGCGACGCCGACCTCTTCGCCTCCGACGATCCGGCCGGCGAGGCCGCCGAGGGCCATGCCAAGAACCAGCCCACCGTCGTGGTGGAACCCTATCTGATCGACCTCGTGGAATCCGCCGGGCTCTGGGCGCCGCAGAGCTACCGCGAACGCATCCGTGCGCTCGGCCCGTCGAACCTGCCGCACGGCAAGCAGACTGAAGGCGGGGCCGCCATCGAGGCCCTGCTGCACGCCCACGGCGCCGCCCGCTCCACGGGCCGCGTCGACCTGATCAAGCGCAAGTAGAGGCGCCCATGTACCGCTACGACCAAATCGACAGGGACATGCTGGCCGACCGCACCGCGGAGTTCCGCGGCCAGGTGGCGCGGCGGCTGGCGGGCGAGCTCAGCGAGGACCAGTTCAAGCCGCTGCGGCTGCGCAACGGCCTCTACCTGCAGCTCCACGCCTACATGCTGCGGATCGCCATCCCCTATGGCTCGCTGAACCCGATCCAGCTGCGCAAGCTGGCCTGGATCGGCCGCACCTATGACAAGGGCTACGGCCACTTCACCACGCGCACCAACCTGCAGTTCCACTGGATCAGGCTGAAGGACGTGCCGGACATCCTCGATGCGCTGGCGAGCGTCGACATGCACGCCATCCAGACCAGCGGCAACTGCATCCGCAACACCACCGCCGACCCCTTCGCGGGCGCCACGCCCGAGGAGATCGACGACCCGCGCGTCTGGTCGGAGGCCATCCGCCAGTGGTCCAGCCTGCACCCGGAATTCTCGTTCCTGCCGCGCAAGTTCAAGATCGCCATCACCGCCGCGGCCAGGGACCGCACCGCCGCCCGGGTCCACGACATCGGCCTGGCCATCAAGCGCAACCGCGCCGGCGCCATGGGCTTAGAGGTGATGGTGGGCGGCGGCCTGGGCGCCTCGCCGTACATCGGCCAGACCATCCGCGAGTTCCTGCCGGCCTCGCGCCTGCTGTCGTACCTGGAGGCGATCCTGCGGGTCTACAACCGCCTGGGACGGCGCGACAACCGCACCAAGGCGCGGATCAAGATCCTGGTCGCCACCCTGGGCGCGGAGGAGTTCGCCCGCCAGGTCGAGGCCGAGTTCGAGGCCGCCGGCCCCGGCTCCGACCTGCCAGACACCGAGCTGGCCCGCATCCGCGCGGCCTTCGCGCCCACGGCCTTCGAGAAGCTGCCGGCCCGTTCGGCGGCCTTCGAGGCGGCCAAGGGCTCCGATCCCGCCTTCGCCCGTTTCGCGCGCAACAACGTCAAGCCGCACAAGGTCCCCGGCTACGCCATCGTCGAGGTCTCGCTGAAGGCCATCGGCGAGACCCCCGGCGACGCCACCGCCGGGCAGATGGAGGTCCTCGCCGACCTGGGCGAGCGCTACGGACAGGACGACATCCGCGTCACCCACGAGCAGAACATCGTCCTGCCGCACATCCGGCAGGACGACCTGCCGGCGGTCCACGCCGCGCTGGCCGCCGCGGGCCTGGCCACGCCCAATATCAACCTGATCTCGGACATCATCGCCTGCCCGGGGCTGGACTACTGCGCGCTAGCCAACGCGCGGGCCATTCCCGTGGCCCAGAACATCGCCGAGCGGTTCCGCGACCAGGACCGGGCCGAGCTGATCGGCGAGCTGAAGATCAAGATCTCCGGCTGCATCAACGCCTGCGGCCACCACCACGTGGGCCACATCGGCATCCTGGGCGTCGATAAGAAGGGCGAGGAATTCTACCAGCTCACCCTGGGCGGCTCCGGCGCCGAGGACGCCTCGGTGGGCAAGGTGCTGGGCCCGGCCCTGCCGGCGAACCGGGTGGCGGAGGCCATCGACGCCATGGTCGAGGTCTACCTGAGCCGGCGCCAGGACGGGGAGCGCTTCCTCGACACCCTGCGCCGCACGGGCGCCGCCCCCTTCAAGGAGGCCGTCTATGCCGACGCTCATTAGGTGCGAGGCCGGCCGCTTCACCACGGTGGAGGATCCCTTCACCAAGGTGGCCGACGACCAGGAGCTGCCGCCCGGCGACGTGATCATCTCGCTGCAGCGCTTCTCCAACGACGGCGAGCGCCTGCTGGGCCAGGGCCGCGCCGTGGGCGTGCGGCTGGAGCCGGCGGAGGAGGTTGCGGCGCTGGCCTATGACCTGCCGCGGATCGCCGTGGTGGCGCTGGCCTTCCCGGGCTACCGCGACGGCCGCGCCTACACCTCCGCCCGCCTGCTGCGCGGGCGCTACGGCTACCGGGGCGAGGTGAGGGCGGTGGGCGACGTGCTGCGCGAGCAGGCGCAGTTCATGCTCCGCTGCGGTTTCGACGCCTTCGAGCCGGCGGACGGCTCGACCCCCGAGCAGTGGGCGGCCGCCTCGCAGCGGTTCCGTCACGTCTATCAGCGCGCCGCCGACGCCAGGGCGCCGGCTTTCGCGGAGCGCGAGGAGTGAGCATGGCTTTCGACAACCTGGAGCGGCCCCTGCCGCTCGCCCCCCGGCTCGACGCCGAGCTGCGGCGCGCGCACCCGTCAACCATCCTGGCCGCCGCCGTGGAGACCTTCGGCGACAGCCTGGCCCTGGTCTCGTCCTTCGGGGCGGAATCGGCGGTGCTGCTGCACCTGGTCGCCCAGATCAAGCCGGACATCCCGGTGCTGTTCCTCGACACCGGCATGCTGTTCGGCCAGACGCTGGACTACCGCAAGAGCCTGGCCCGGCGCCTGGGCCTCACCGACGTGCGCGACCTGCGCCCCCACTACGCCGACCTGGCCGCCGTCGACCCCGACGCGAAGCTGCACCAGACCGACACCGACGCCTGCTGCAACGTGCGCAAGGTGGTGCCGCTCGACCGCGCGCTCGCCGAGTTCGACGCCTGGATCACCGGCCGCAAGCGCTTCCACGGCGGCGACCGGCTGAGCCTGCCGGTGGTCGAGCAGGCTGGCCGCCAGGTGAAGTTCAACCCCCTGGCCAACTGGGGCAAGGCCGAGCTCGAGGCCTACGCCGCCGAGCACGAGCTGCCGGCCCACCCGCTGGTCGCCCAGGGCTTCCCCTCCATCGGCTGCTGGCCCTGCACCCAGCCGGCGGAGGAGGGCGAGGACGCCCGCGCCGGCCGCTGGAAAGGCCTGGACAAGACGGAGTGCGGCATACATCTGGCTCGCGCCCCCGGCGCCGCCACCAACGTCGGCGGCGACATCTAGGCCCGCGCCCGTTCGTGGAGAGACTGACATGACCGAAGCTTCCCTGGCTGCGGCCAAACCCAAGGCCGGCGGCGCCTTCTTCCTCGAGACCGTGACCTGGGTCCAGCACTGGACCGACAGCCTGTTCTCGTTTCGCACCACCCGCGACCCGGGCCTGCGGTTCGATTCCGGCCAGTTCGTCATGGTCGGCCTGACGACGGAGGAAGGCCGCCCCCTGGTGCGCGCCTATTCCATCGCCTCGCCCGCCTGGGCCGACCACCTGGAGTTCTATTCCATCAAGGTGGCCGACGGCCCGCTCACCTCCCGCCTGCAGCGCATCCAGGCGGGCGACCAGGTGCTGGTCGGCCGCAAGCCCACCGGCACCCTGGTGCTGGACGGCCTGACGCCCGGCAAGCGCCTCTACATGCTGGGCACCGGCACCGGCCTCGCCCCCTGGCTGTCGCTGGCCCGCGAGCCGGAGGTCTACGAACGCTTCGACGAGGTGATCGTCACCCACACGGTGCGCCAGGTGGCCGACCTCAACTACCGCGAGCTGCTGGACGGCGGCCTGGCCGCCGACCCCGACCTGGGCGAGCTGATCGGGCCCAAGCTCCGCTACTATCCGACGGTCACCCGCGAGCCCTTCAAGACCAAGGGCCGCGTCACCAGCCTGATCGCCTCGGGAAAGATCTTCGAAGACCTCGGCGTGCCCCCGCTGGACCCGGCGCACGACCGCCTGATGATGTGCGGCGGGCCCTCGGTTCTGGCGGACCTCAAGGCGCTGGCCCTCGATCGCGGCTACACTGAAGGCTCGATCGCCAAGCCCGGCGAATTCGTGCTCGAGCGGGCGTTCGTCGAGACCTGAACGGCCGGCTCATTTCTGGTCGGGGAGCCGGATTTGCACGCCTGGGGCGCGACTCGCCTGGGGTGGCCCCCAAGCCGCTCTTCCCCGCGAAAGCGGGGATCCAGGCGTTTTTCGTTCTGACCGCCGCTACCGGAAAAAACCTTGTTCCCGCTTTCGCGGGAAGTGAGCGGTGTTGGAGCGAGGCTCAGTCCGGCGGGCAGCCCTTGAACTCGCCCACCTTCACCGCCGAGAGTTTCGACAGGTTCAGCGGCATCATCGGCTTCATCGAGGCGCCGCCCCGGCCGGTGTAGAGGTCGATGCGCTGGCCCTTGATCGCGCCGCCCACGTCGGAGGCGTACCAGTAGCCGTCGTGGGTCGTGCCGTCGGGCATCGGCAGGCCGACGGTCTCCTTGATGAACAGCACGGTGCGGCGCGGGATCAGCGTGGCGTCCACCGCGGCGGTGCGCATGGCGACGACCTTGCAGCCCAGGGAGTCCAGGGCGCCCACGCCCCTGGCGCCGGCATGATAGAGGGTGGCCTTGAGCTTGTAGCCCGGCGACCCGGGCACGGACCCGGTAAGCACGGACATCAGCAGATCCCCGATGGGATCGGTCGGCGCAGCCTGTGCCTCAACCGCCCCGAAGAGGGTCGAAACAGCGGCCAGGGCGGCGAGGCGGCGTCGCAAGACGGCGTCTCCTTCGTCGTTGAACTGGTAGCATGGCGACCCTAGCCAGAGTCATTCCGTGCCGCAACCCCTGGCGGACACAGCATAGTCAACATGCCGCACAGCAATCCGCATTTGCCCGATTCAAACGCAGGCCTATCAATGTGTTGAGCAACGGAGCGTGGCATGCGGATCTATGGCGATTCCATTTCGGGTAATTGTCTGAAGGTCAAATGGACTGCGGACTATCTTGGGCTTGCCTATGACTGGATTGAGACCGATGTCCTCCAGTCCCAGACGCGCACTCCGCAGTTCCTGGCGCTGAACCCGGTCGGCCAGGTCCCTACAGTGGTGCTGGACGACGGTCGTCCGCTGGCCCAGTCCAACGCCATCATCCTGCACTTGGCCGAAGGTTCCGATCTCGTTCCTTCCGACGCCTACCAGCGGGCGCGGATGTTGGAGTGGATGTTCTGGGAGCAGTACAGCCACGAGCCCTACGTCGCCGTGGCCCGCTTCCAGGTGAAATATCTCGGCAAGGCGCCGGCGGATCTGGAGCCCAGGCTGGTGGAACGGGGCGGCGCGGCGCTGCAGCGCCTGGAGGATGCGCTGGCCGGCTCGCCGTTCCTGGCGGGCGCGCGCCTCAGTCTCGCGGATGTCGCGCTGGCGCCCTATACCCGCATGGCTCCCGACGGCGGCTTCGACCTCGCCGGCTATCCGCGCGTCACCGCCTGGATCGCCCGCGTCGAACAGGCCCTGGGGATCGAGGCCTGAAGGACGCTCCCATGACGCTCCGCTTCGTCGCGCTCGCCGCCGCCCTGGTCCTCGCCGCCGCGCCGGGGGCGGCGCTGGCCTGGGGCAGTTTCGGCCACCGGATCATCGGCGTCGTCGCCATGCGCGCCCTGCCGGCGGAGGTCCCGGCCTTCCTGCGCACGCCCCAGGCCGCCGCCGACGTGGGTGAGCTGTCCCGCGAGCCGGACCGCTCCAAGGACGGCGGCAGGGTCCACGACAGCGACCGCGATCCCGCCCACTTCGTCGACGTCGAGGACGACGGCCGCATCCTGGGCGGGCCCTCGCTCGCCGCCTTGCCGCCCACCCGCGCCGACTACGAGACCGCGCTTCGGGCGGCCGGGACCGACAGCTGGAAGGCCGGCTATCTGCCCTACGCCGTCGTCGACCGCCAGCAGCAGCTCGCCCGCGACTTCGCCTACTGGCGCGTTCTCGTCGCCGCCGAGCGCAACCCCGGCTGGCGCGCCCACCGGGCCTGGTTCCGCGAGGACCGCCGGCGGCGCGAGGCGCTGATCTTCGACGCCCTGGGCGAGCTCAGCCATTTCGTGGCCGACGGCTCCCAGCCGCTGCACGTCAGCGCCCACTACAACGGCTGGGGCGACTACCCCAATCCCAACGGCTACACCCGCGCCAAGGTGCACGCGATGTTCGAGGGCGACTTCGTCCGCCGCAACGTCGGCCTGCCGCAGGTCGCGGCCGAGATCGCGCCGCTGCGCGCGGTCGCGGGCCCGGTCGAGCCGCAGGTCGCCGCCTACCTCGCGGTCACCGCCGGTCAGGTCGAGCCATTCTATGCGCTGGAAAAGGCCGGCGGCTTCCGGCCCGGCGACGCCCGCGGCAAGGCCTTCGCCGTCGCCCGGCTGGCGGCGGGCGCCGCCATGCTCCGCGACCTCGTCGTCGAGGCCTGGCGCGCCAGCCCCGACCAGAAGGTGGGCTGGAGCCCGGTTCCGGTCGCCGACGTTCTCTCCGGCAAGACCGATCCCTACGGCGCGCTGATGGGCGTGGACTGATGCCGGCCGTTCCCCGCTTCGGCGAACGGGAGCCCGGCCGCGCCCACGCCTGGGCCGTCGCCGCCTGGCTGTGGCGGGGGGTAGGGAGCCCATCCGTTGCCAGCCGCCCCCCGACCCGCTAGGGGGTCCGCACCCCCGTGGAGCCTCCCATGACCGACGCCCAGATCATCGACGGCAAGACCCTCTCCGAGGCCCTGCGCGCCGAGGTCGCCGCCGAGGTCGCCGAGCTGCGCCGGGCGCACGGCCTGCAGCCGGGCCTGGCCGTGGTGCTGGTGGGCCAGGACGCCGCCAGCGAGATCTATGTCCGCGCCAAGGGCGAGCATTCCCGCGCCGCCGGCATGCACTCGGTCACCCACCGCCTGCCGGCGGACGCATCGCAGCACGAGCTCCTGGCGCTGGTCGCCGACCTCAACGCCGACCCGCTGATCCACGGGATCCTGGTGCAGCTGCCCCTGCCGAAGGGCCTGGACGAGCGCCAGGTGCTGGCGGCCATCGACCCCGACAAGGACGTGGACGGCCTGCACGTGGTCAACGCCGGGCGCCTGGCCAGCGGCCAGCCGGCGCTCACCCCCTGCACGCCGCTAGGCTGCATGATCATGCTGCGCGAGACCCTGGGCGACCTCGGCGGCAGGCGCGCCGTGGTGGTGGGCCGCTCGGTGCTGGTGGGCCGCCCGGTGGCCCAGCTGCTGCTGCAGGCCGACTGCACCGTCACCATCGCCCACTCGCGCACCCGCGACCTGCAGGCCGTCTGCCGCGAGGCCGACATCCTGGTGGCCGCGGTCGGCCGCCCGCGGATGATCAAGGCCTCCTGGATCAAGCCCGGCGCCACGGTGATCGACGTCGGCATCAACCGCGTCCCCTTCGACGACCCGGAGAAGGCCGCCCAGGGCAAGACCAAGGTGGTGGGCGACGTGGCCTTCAAGGAGGCGCTGGGCGTCGCCGGCCACATCACCCCGGTCCCCGGCGGCGTCGGCCTGATGACCGTCGCCTGCCTGCTGAAGAACACCGTCACCGCCGCCAAGCGTATCGCCGGGATCGAGGACTAGTTCCACGCCGGATACGCTATCCCTGTGGCGGGGCCGCCGGCGCCGCGGCGACCCCCGGCGCGTTGACCCAGGCCACCAGCTGGCCCAGCACGTCGCCCACCGCCTGGTCGTAGGCCGCCGCGATCGCCGAGACCCGGTTGTCGCCGGCGCGCACCTTGGCCTCGAACATCCGGTCGCCGACCGCCGACTGGTCGTCGACCCGCACCAGGCCGGCGCGCACCCGCACCACCACCGTCGGCGCCGCCTTCGGACCCTCGGCGTAGACCGCCGCGAAGTCGCGCACGTCGAGCCGCAGCTGGTAGGGCGCCTGCGCCGCGCGCTGGCCGCGGCCCAGCAGGCGGGCGGGCCCGGGATTGCCGTCGAAGGCGCGCATCAGCGCCTCGTCGAACAGCACCATCGCCGGCGCCACCCAGCGGGCGTCGGAGATATAGGCCGCCTTGTCGCCCTGCAAGGTCAGCATCCGGTCGCCGGCCGAGGCCCGGTCGAAGCTGCCGAACCCCTTCTGCACCGCGAACGGCGGGGCGTTCGACGCCGCCGGCGCGGCGATTTCCGGCGCCGCCCCGGCGAAGCGGTAGAGCTGCGCCGGCTTCGACTTGGGCAGCAGCGAGATGCAGCCCGAGAGCGCCGCGGCGCAGACGACCGCCCCCAGGACGCGGAACAGGCGGTTTCGCACGCTCATGGCTTCACCTTGATCTCCTGGGCGGCCGGCTTGCCGAGCGCGCTCTGCGGACTGGACTGGATGTCGTTGGCCAGCCGCTCCATGGCCTCGGCGGACTGCTGGAGCTGGATGGCGGCGGCGGTGATCTGCGGCAGGCCGTTGGCGGCGAACTCGCTGGTGGGGCCGTTCAACTTGTTCAGCATGGTGCGCAGGTCGGCGGCGGCGGCCTTGGCGCTCTCGGAGGCGTCGGCCAGGTTGTTCATCGTGCGCCGCCCGTCGCCGTCCATCAGCTGCTTGCCGCTGGTGGCCAGGGCGTCGACCGTCTGCAGGGTGGCGTCGGCCTCCTGCAGCGCCTTCTGGGCGTCGGCGAAGATCGCCTTGCGCTGGCGGAACTCCGCCGTCACCGCCTGGGTGTCGTTGAGCGCCGTGGTGAAGGTCTTGATGTTCTGGTCCGACAGCACCTTGTTCACCCGGTCCAGCGCCTCGATGGTGCGGCTCAGCACCGTGCCGCCGCCCTCGATCAGGTCGGACAGCGCGCTGCGCTGGGTGTGGATGACCGGCGCCTGGTCGCGCGGCGTGATGTCCTTGAGCAGCGGCTTGCTGGGCGTGCCGGCGGAGATCTGGATGTAGTTGACGCCGGTGATCCCCTGCGGCTCCAGGGTGCCGTAGGAATCCTGGCGGATCGGCACGTTGGCGTCCACCCGCACCCGGGCGATCACCTGGGTGGGATTGACTTCGTTGAGCTTGATCCGCGTGACCTCGCCCACCTTGATGCCGTTGAAGTGCACCTCGCCGCCCTGGTTCAGCCCCCGCACCGGCCCCTGGAACAGCACGTCGTAGATGTCGTAGTCGTGGCTGAACGAGATCCGCGCCAGCCAGGCGAAGAAGATCACCAGGCCTATGGTCAGGATCAGCGTGGACAGCCCCACCAGGGCGTAGTTGGCGTTCTTTTCCATTCAGGCTCTCGTGACCGCCTGTTCCGTCTTGGCGGCGGCGCGTCCGCGGGGCCCCAGGAAGTATTCCTGAATCCACGGATGGTTGGACTTTTCAAGCTCTTGCACCGGAGCGGTGACCACGACCTTGCGGTCGGCCAGCACCGCCACCCGGTCGGTGATCTCGTAGAGGGTGTCGAGGTCGTGGGTGATCATCAGCACCGTCAGCCTGAGGCTCTTCTGCAGGTCGAGGATCAGGGTGTCGAACGCCGCCGCCGCGATCGGGTCGAGGCCGGCGGTGGGCTCGTCCAGGAACAGCAGTTCCGGGTCCAGGGCCAGCGCCCGCGCCAGGCCCGCCCGCTTGCGCATGCCGCCGGACAGCTCCGCCGGCTTGCGGTCGGACGCCTCCGGCCCCAGGCCCACCATGGCGATCTTCAGCTCGGCGAGCTCATAGACCTCCTGGCGGCTGAGCCCGGCGTGCTCGAACAGCGGCGCGGCCACGTTTTCCTTCACCGTCAGGTTGGAGAACAGCGCGCCCTGCTGGAACAGCACCCCCCAGCGCCGCTCGATCGCCGTCCAGCGCCGGCTGGAGGCCCGCTGCAGGTCCTGGCCGAACACCTTGACCGTGCCGGCCTGCGGCAGCCGCAGCCCGATGATGGTGTTGAGCAGCACCGACTTGCCGGCGCCCGAGCCCCCCACCACCCCCAGGATCTCGCCCCGCTTGACGGTCAGGTCCAGGCCCTCGTGCACCACCTGGTCGCCGAACTGGGACTTCAGGCCGCGCACCTCCACGATCGGCCCGGTGGTGCGCAGGCCGTCCTCGTCCACCTTCGGCGCCCCGGACTCCCGGGGCTCGCTGGGCTCCGCGGCGCTCAAATGTCGGCCTTCATGTAGATCAGGGCGAAAATGGCGTCGATCACGATGATGGCGAAGATCGCGTGCACCACCGCCGCCGTCACCCGCCGGCCCAGCGACTCCACGTCGTTGCCCACCTCCAGCCCCTGGCGGCAGCCGATGCCGGCGATCACCACCGCCATCACCGGCGCCTTGGAAAGCCCGACCAGGAAGTGGGTCCCGCCCACGTTGTCGATGATCCGCTGCAGGAAGAAGGCCGGTCCCAGGCCCAGCACCGACCAGGTCACCACCATCCCGCCGAACAGCCCCGCCAGGGTGGCGACGAAGGTCAGCAGCGGCATGGTCACCAGCAGCGCGAAGAACCGCGGGAACACCAGGGCCTCGAAGGGATCGACGCCCATCACCTTCATCGCGTCGATCTCCTGGTTCATCTTCATCGAGCCGATCTCGGCGGCGAAGGCCGAGGCCGAGCGGCCGGCCAGCAGCACCGCGGTGATGATGATGTTGAACTCGCGCAGCACCGCGATGCCGATCAGCTCCACGGAGAACACCTCGGCGCCGAACTGCCGCAGCATGTTGGCGCCCAGCAGCCCGACCACCGCCCCGATGAAGAACGAGGTGGTGGCCACGATCGGGATGGCGTCGAGGCCCGCCCGCTCCGCCAGCGCCACGCAGGCCGCCCAGCGGATCCGCTTCGGATGGATCAGCGACAGCCAGGACACCGCCAGCAGGTGGCCGGCGAAGATCACGGTGTCCCAGGCGTCGGCGGCCATCTCCGTCACCGCCTTGCCGACGCGGATGGTGAACTGCTCGAAGCTGGGCGGCTTGCGCGGCGGCGGCGCACGCTCGACCTTCAGCGCATTGCCCACCAGCTCCAGGAGCCGCAGGGTCTCGTCGCGGGCCCTGATCCGCCCGGGCGCGATGTCCCCGCCGGCGGCGCGCAGCACGGCGTAGGCGCCGGCGGTGTCGATCTGGTCGACGCCGGTCAGGTCGAGCTCGACGTCGCGGGCGCCCTGCATCGCCTCGGCCAGTCCGCGGCCGGAAGGGCCCAGCGCGATCGCCGTCCAGTCGCCGGTCAGCACCGCCGTGGCGCGGTCGGCGGCCCTCTTCAGGCTGAAGTCGGCGGGATCAGGCATCGGCGGGTGTTCTCGCAGTCCCAAAAGCGCTGGCAATCCGAGTCAAGGGCTGCGACAGCTTAGCAGGCGGACGGGCAGGGGCCGAACGTCTTATGGCTTCGGTTGTTCCGGTTACGGAGCGACGCTCTCGCGCAGAGGTGATGCCGCACCTGGACACGCGGCCTATCTTTCGCCCAAGTCGCGCGGGTATCGGTATCCCAGGCTCTTGTTCCGGGCCGCTTGTTATTCTTCAGGGCTGAGAGACTGCGTTGTCCCAACAGATCGAATTCGTCGGCAAGTCCGGCGCCCGCTACCGCTACACCACCCTCGACGAGGACCGCTTCCTGCCGCCGGCGGGGGCCAATTTCGTCCTGGCCCACAAGGTCGGTCAGGCCCGCACCATCGTCATGGCGGGCGAGACGGACAACCTGGCCGGCCGGGTGTGGCGCGATCAGCTGGAGGAGGCCAAGGGGCGCTACGGCGACGTCGAGGTGCTGACCCGCCTCAACGTCAAGAGCGCGGTCCGCCGGGAAGAACTGGCCGACATGATCGAAGGCTACGCCCCGCCCATGAACCTGGGCGAAAAGGCTCCCCCGGCCGAATCCTCCGACGGGGAGCGCCCGGCGCCTTAGGCGCCGGGCGCGGGTCCGCCGGCCCGGGCCGGGCCCGGGGAGGGGAGCGGCCTGGTGTCGCAGGCGATCGTGATTTTCGGGGCCGCCGTGACGCCGAGCGGGGCTCCGTCCCCGGCGTTGGCCCGCCGCATCGGCTACGGCGTCGCCGCCGCCGCCGAGCGCGAGGGCCCCATCCTCTGCTCCGGCGCCGCGCGCTCCGGCGGTCCCACCGAGGCGGCCGTCATGGCCGCGGCCCTGGCTGCGGCCGGCGTGCCGCGCGGCCGCATCGTCCTGGACGAGGACAGCCGCGACACCCTGCAGAGCGCCGTGGCCGCCGCCCGCTTGGTGCGCCGGCGCGGGCTGTCCGGCGTGGTGGTCTGCACCGAGGACTACCACATGGCCCGCGTGCGCATGCTGCTGGCCGCCCTGGGCGTGGCGAGCGCCCGCGGCCCGGCGCCGCCCGGGCCCGGCGACGCCCCGCGGGCCTACTGGCGGCGCATGCGGCTGCGGGAGGCGGCGGCGTTCCCCTACGACCTTGCGGTCGTCTGGTGGCGGCGCAGGCGGCTGATGAGCCTGGTCGACGGCTGAACGGGCCACGCGGGCGCACCTCCTGCGCGCATATGTCTCAACGGCCGCCTCAGGCTGTAGGGGTGCATTAAGCCTTTCAAGCTAGGTTTTTGCGCCTGATGGGGAACCGCCGCGTGCCGCAGCTCGAGGAAAACGCCGCCGAAACCGCGGCCGCCCTGGCGCAGTTCGCCTTCGACCGGTCCGATGTCTGGATGGCCGTCGCGGACTCCCGGCGGCGGATCGTCGCCGCCAACCCGGCGTGGCTGGCCGGCTTCGGCGTCCCGAAGGCGCAGGTGTTGGGCCGCCCTCTGGCCGAGGTGCTGCCGCCGCCGGCCCTGGAGAGGACCGAGCGCGCCGCCGGAGCGCCCCAGCCCTGTCCGATATTCCCGATATCTGCGGCCTCCGGCGAGGAGCGCTGGCTGGAGATGCAGGTCAAGCGCTGCGGGCGGCGCATCCTCGTCTCCCTGGTCGACGTCACCGCGCGGCCGGCCACCGATCCCGCCCGGGACGCCGCGATCCACGCCCGCGAAATGCTGCTGCACGACGCCTTCATCACCGGCAGCCACTACGACCCCGACACCGACACCCTGGACCTCAGCAATGAGTTCCAGACCGGTCGTGGCCGCCACGACCAGCGCATCGCCGCCGACATCATCGATTCGCTGGTGCACCCGGACGACCGGCAGGCCAGCCTGGACCTGCGCCGGCGCCTGGTGCGGGAAGGCGGGTCCGCCTCGATAGAATTGCGGACGCACCGGATCGGCGAGGACGACTGGAGGTACATTCGGGTTCTCCACACCGCCGGCCGGCGGCTGGCGTCGGGCCTGCATGAATTCTTTTCCTTGTCCCATGACGTCACCGAGCTGGCCCACGCCCGCGACCAGGCGCGCGCCAAGACCGCGCAGCTCGAAATGGCGCTCCAGGCCGCCAAGGCGGGTAGCTTCGAGGTCGACTTTCTGCGGCAGACGGTCGACTTCTCGCCGGGGTTCGTCGAGATCGTCGGCTCCGGTTTCGAATTCGCCGACGCCGTGGGCGGCGGCCTGGTGTTCCAGACGCCCGACGCCGAACGCTTCTACGAGATGCGCGGCCAATGGACCGGCGGCGGCAATTCCGTCGATCTCCGCGTCGTCACTCACGGCGAGGAGCGCTGGATCCGCTTCTATTGCGACGTGACCCGCGACGCCGAGGGGAAGGCGAGCTACGCGGCGGGGCTGGTGCTCGACATCGACCAGGCCAAGCGCCAGGAGCTGGCGCTGCACGCCGCCCAGGAGGCGGCCGAGGCGGCCACCCGGGCCAAGTCGAAGTTCCTGGCCTCCATGAGCCACGAGATCCGCACGCCCATGAACGGGGTCGTGGGCGTGCTGCACCTCCTGAAGCGGGAGCCGGTGTCGGCCGGGGGCCGCAAGCTGCTGGACGAGGCGCTGGCCTGCTCCGGCATGCTGGCCCAGCTCATCGACGACGTGCTCGATTTCTCCAAGATCGAGGCCGGCAAGCTGGAGATCTATCCCGAGGCCACCCGTGTGGCCGGGGCTTTGGAAGGCGTCGTGGCCCTGCTGCAGCCCCTGGCCGAGGCCAAGGACCTCTATCTGCGCGCCGAGGTCGAGCCCGGCCTGGACACGGCGCTGGTCGATCCGGTGCGGTTGCGGCAGTGCCTGTTCAACCTGATCGGCAATGCGGTGAAGTTCACCGTCCGCGGGGGCGTCGCCGTGCGCATGGGCCGCCCGGCGGCCGGTCGCCTGCGGGTGGAGGTGACCGACACCGGCATCGGCGTTCCGGCCGAGGCCCAGTCCCGCCTCTTCGAACGCTTCGAGCAGGCCGACAGCATCGACGCCCGGGCGGCCGGCGGCACGGGCCTCGGCCTGGCCATCTCCCGCAGCCTGGTCGAGCTGATGGACGGCGAGATCGGCTTCTCCAGCATAGAGGGACGGGGCTCCACCTTCTGGTTCGAGATCGACGCCCCGGCCGCCGACGTCGCCCCGGACGTTGCGGCTCCCCAGGCCGAGGCGTCGCTGGAGGGCCTGCGCGTCCTGGTGGTCGACGACAACGCCACCAACCGGCTGATCGGCGTGAAGATGCTCGAGGCCCTGGGCGCCGAGGGCGTGGCGGTCGACGGCGGCCAGCAGGCCATCGACGCCGTCGGCGCCGAGCGTTTCGACCTGGTCCTGATGGACGTGAACATGCCCGGCATGGACGGCCTGGAGGCCACCGCCCGCATCCGCGCCCTGCCGGGCCCCGCGGCCCGGCTGCCGATCGTCGCGCTGACCGCCAACGTCATGGCCCACCAGCGCGCCGCCTACCTGGCCGCCGGCATGGACGGCGCCATTCCCAAGCCCTTCTCCCCGGCCCTCCTGCTGCAGGAGATCCTGCGCGTTGCGCAAGGCGGCGAGGCGGAGCGCCTGGCCTCCTGACCGCCCAGGCGCGAGCTCCGGCGTTCGAAAGTTGCTCCCCCTGCGGGAAAGCTGTCGGCCGTCAGGCTGACTGAGGGGCCTGTCCGCCGCCGCCGCTTCCCCCTGCCTTCGGCGGTCCCCCGCCCCCAGTGGGGGAGGATCTGGGGGGCTATCGCATATGCCGTGGTCTGATATCGAAAGATGCTCTCCCGCTGGGAGAGCTGTCGGCCGTCAGGCTGACTGAGGGGGCCTTTCCGGCGAGGCCGCCGGCCCCCTCCACCGCCGCCGCCCTGGAGATCCCTTGCAAGATTTCGACGTCATCGTGATCGGCGCCGGCGCCGCCGGCATGCTGTGCGCGATCGAGGCCGCCCGCCGCGGCCGCCGGGTGCTGGTGATCGACCACGCCAAGGCTCCGGGCGAGAAGATCCGCATCTCCGGCGGCGGCCGCTGCAATTTCACCAACCTGCATACGAAGCCTGGGGCCTTCCTCTCGCAGAATCCCGGATTCTGCATCTCGGCGCTCAGCCGCTACCGCCCCGCCGACATCGTCGCCCTCCTGGAGAGCCGCAGGATCGCCTGGCATGAGAAGGCCCTGGGCCAGCTGTTCTGCGACGGCTCGGCGCGCCAGGTGGTCGACCTGCTGGTGGACGGCCTGCGCCAGGCCGGCGGGGAGCTGCGCCTGCACACCGCCGTCGATGCCGTCGCGCGCGCGCCCGACGGCTTTCGCCTGGCGCTCGGCGGCGCCCAGGCCGCGTGCCGGTCGCTGGTGATCGCCACCGGCGGCAAGTCGATCCCCAAGATGGGCGCCACCGGCTTCGGCTATCAGGTCGCCGCCCAGTTCGGCGTGCCGGTCACGCCCACCCGGCCGGCCCTCGTGCCGCTCACCTTCGAGCCCGGCCTGCTGCAGCGGCTGGCCCCGCTGGCCGGAGTCGCCGTGGACGTCGCCGCCTTCGCCGGCAAGGTCCGCTTCGACGAGGCCATGCTGTTCACCCATCGCGGCCTCTCCGGTCCTGCGATCCTGCAGATCTCGTCCTACTGGCGCGAGGGAGAGGAGATCCGCCTCGACATGGCTCCCGGCGTCGACGTCTTCGCAAGCCTGCGCGCCGCCCGCGCCGCCCATCCGCGCCAGGGCCTGGCCGCCGCGCTTTCCGGGCGCCTCCCGCGCCGCCTCGCCCAGCTCGTCGCCGACCAGGCCGGCGCGCCGGAGCGCCTGGCCGACACGCCCGACAGGCTGCTGCGCCAGGCGTCCGAGGCCGTGAACGCCTGGCGGGTCAAGCCGGTGGGCTCCGAGGGCTACCGCACCGCCGAGGTCACCCTGGGCGGCGTCGACACCCGCGCGCTGGACTCCCGCACCATGGCGGTGAAGGCGGTCCCCGGCCTGCACTTCGTCGGCGAGGTGGTCGACGTCACCGGCTGGCTCGGCGGCTACAACTTCCAGTGGGCCTGGGCCAGCGGCTGGTGCGCCGGGCAGGCGGTGTGATTTCGCCGGCCTCCGCGCGCCAAGGCCAAGCTGCGCCCACAAACCGCCGTTTTCGGATTCGATGGAGTCGGAGGTGAAAGATTAACAGCGGTTCATCAGAACCGGGATGGAGGAACTTGCATGATCCAGCGTGCGCCAAGAGTCATAGTTGCCGGGGCGGTGTTGTTGGGTGTCGTGAGCCTGGGCGGCTGCGCCACCAAGAAGTACGTCAACCAACAGGTGGGGGTCGTGTCGACCCGGGTGACGGACCATGACACGAAGATCGCGGCGCTCGACCAGACCTCGCGTGAGGCGCTGGAACGGGCGGAAGCGGCGGGCAAGCTGGCCGAGGGCAAGTTCGTGTTCTCGACGGTGCTGTCCGACGACAGCATGAAGTTCCCGGTCGACAAGGCGACGCTCTCGCCCGAGGCCCAGGCCCGGCTCGACGCCTTCGTCGAGAAGCTGAAGACCGACAACCGCAACGTCTACGTCGAGGTGCAAGGCCACACCGACGCGCTGGGGCCGAAGGACTTCAACTACAAGCTGGGCGAGGAGCGGGCCGAAGCGGTGCGCCGCTACCTGAACCAGCACGGCGTGGCGCTGAACCGCATCGGCACCATCTCCTACGGTCCCGACGCGCCGGTGGCGCCCAACAGCGACCGCGCCGGCCGGCAGGCCAATCGCCGCGTGGTGCTGATCGTCCTGGCGTAGGTCTTTTTCCTCCCCTGTCCCGAAAAGGACGGGGGAGGGAGCCATCCGCCGAAGGGCGGATGCCGGAGGCGGCGCAGATCCTCTAGCGCAGCGGCTCGCCTTCGCCTCCGGGTCCTTTGCGGGACGGGGAAAAAGGCCTCCGCCGCCAGCTTCCGGGTGGTAAGCCAGCGCCCATGCGAACCAGCCCGACGATGACGCCCCAGGGGCGGCGCCTGCGCCGCATGTCGCCCGGCGGTCGCCGCCTGTTGACCGCCGCCGTCAGCGTCGCCGGCCACCTGGGCCTGCTGCTCGCCCTGCTCACGTCGCACCCGAAGCTCCCCGAGCCGCCTGCGCCGGAGCCGATGATCGTCGAGCTTGTGCAGCCGCGTCCGCCCTTGCCGAAGGTCGATCCGGTGACGCCGCTCAAGCCGCCGCAGCCGGCCCCCGCCCAGCCGCCGCCGCCGCGCAACGTCTTCCGCAAGACCCCCGCCCCGCCTCCCGAGGTGGTCGTCGAAGCGGCCGGCGACGGGCCCAGCGCCGAGGGGAGCGACGAGCTCAGCGACGCCCAGGCCGCCTCGGCCGCCACCGCCGGCTCCGGCGCCCCGGGCGGGACCTGCGACATGGTGCGCTGGCTGCAGGGCGCGCTGCGCAAGGATTCCCGCGTCCAGGCCGCCGTCGCCGAGGTGCATCGCGGCAAGGCCCTGGTGGTCTGGAACGGCGACTGGGTCCGCCACGGCGACCAGGAGGGCGCCGGCCTTGCCGCCGTGCGCGAGGCGATCATGTGGGAGGTGGCCTTCGCTCCGGCCGCCTGCCGCGCCCGGCCCGTCCACGGCCTCGTCCTGATCTCCCTGGCCGACGGCCCCGGCGCCGCCCGGGTGGTCGTCGGCGCCGGCGACTGGCGCTGGTCGGACCTGTTGCTCTCGCGCTCGGGCGGCGTGGAGGCCGGCGCCTCGCTGCGCTAGCGACGCCCTACGCCAGGAACCTCGGCCGCGACATGGCGTTCTCCTGCCCGAAGGACGGACATCGACCCTTCAAGGAGCTTCCCGCATGCGCAATCGTCTGATCGTCCTCGGCTTCGCCGCGGCGACCCTCATTCCTTCGTTCGCCGCCGCTCAGCAGAGCTGCGAGGAGCGCGGGGCCAACCGCACCGCCGGCACGGTGGTCGGCGCCGGCGTCGGCGCCCTGGTCGGCAGCGCCGTCGCCGGTCATGGCGACCGCGGCACGGGCGCGGTGATCGGCGGCGTCGGCGGGGCGGTGCTCGGCAACCAGCTCGCCAAGGGGAACGGCGACTGCCGTCACGCCTACGGCTACTACGACAACAACGGAAACTGGCGCGCCAACGACGTCAGCCGCAACGACGCCCAGGGCTATTACGACCGCAACGGAAACTGGATCGCCGGCGCCCCGGAAGGCCGCTGGGACGGGAACGGCCGGTGGGTCGCCGCCAGCGCCAACGGCTACGGCGACAACGTTTCCTACGGCGCCTCGGACGCGCCCCGCGACGTGCGCCAGCGCCTCGACTGGCTCTATGAGCGGGTCCGCCGCGGTCGCGGCGACGGCAGCCTCTCCCCGCGCGAAGCCGACCGCGCGCTGACCGACCTCGACCAGGTCCAGCGCCAGGAACGCCGCATGAGCCGCCGCAACGGCGGCCTCAACGACCGCGACCAGGCCTACCTGCAGGCCCGGCTGGACAGCATCTCCAGCCAGCTCCGCTGGTCGCGGCGCAACTAGAGCGTGATAGCCGGACGTGGAAGCCGGTTCCGGCGACCATCACGCTCTGTTTCAAAGACTTGCTGGGCATGTTTGGTTCTCTTCGACCAAACATGCCCTAGGCGAACAGGGCGGACGCCCAGTCCGGCACGCGGGCGGGCCTGCGCGTCGCGGCGTCCACCAGACACCAGACCGTGCGGGCCTGGGCGCACATCGCGCCGTCGGGGCCGTCGATGCGCACGAAGCGGTCGTAGCGCGCGCCGTGGGCGGCCTCGGCCACCCATGTGCGGGCGAGCGCCGTCTCGCCGGCCAGCAGCGGGCGGCGGTAGTCCACCTCGTGGCGCAGCGCCACCCAGGCCCAGCGGGCCTGCTCGGCCTCGGGCGCACGGGCGCGCCAGTGGGCGACGGCCAGGTCCTGGGCCCAGCTCAGGTAGACCACGTTGTTGACGTGGCCGTTCTCGTCGATGTCGGAAGGGCTCGCGGTGTAGCGGCGCGCGAAGACCTGGCGGCCTTCCGGCGGCTCGATCGGGCGCCTCAAGCGGCCAGGACGCCCTGCTCCACCAGGAAGGGCTTCAGTTCGCCGGACTGGAACATCTCGCGGATGATGTCCGAGCCGCCCACGAACTCGCCCTTGACGTAGAGCTGCGGAATGGTCGGCCAGTCGGCGAAGGTCTTGATCCCCTGGCGCAGGGAGTCGTCCTGCAGCACGTCGACGCCGATGAAATCGACGCCCAGGTGGTCGAGGATCTGCACCACGACCTGCGAGAAGCCGCAGCGCGGCTGTTCGGGCACGCCTTTCATGAACACCACCACCGGGTTGTCGGCGAGGGTCCTGGCGATGAAGTCGTGGGCGGGATCTGCGGCGAGGGTGTCGGTCATGGCGGGTCTTTCGGCGATAGCGCGTTAGCCGGAGAGCTAGGGAGCCGCGGGGCCCGGGTCAAGCGGGGCGTCTACGCCCGCTGGCGCTGATCGGGCGGCTCTGCGCCGAACCGGGCCATTTCCACCTGGGCGCCCAGGGCGGTGGGCGGATCCCGGTCAGGGACGGCGGCCAGGGCCTCGAGCTGGTTCGCGAGCGACATGTCGAGCTGCAGCGTGGCCAGGGAGGGCTCGGTCAGCGCAAAGGCCAGGCACAGCTCCTCCGGCGTCCACCGCGCCGTCTCGTGCAGGAAGGCGTAGGTGCCGGCGCCCGCCAGCGGGTTATGGCTGCGCTTGCGCAGGGCCGGAAGCTTCGACGCGGTCTGCGGGCGGACCATCTCCGCCGGCGCCACGTCGTAGCCGATGGCGGTCATGCCCACCGCCGCCGCGTCGCGCAGCAGCCGGCGGGTCCGCCACTCCGAGGTCAGGTTGTAGCGTGTGGCCAGCACCTCGTAGGTCGGGTCGCGGATACACTCGGCCAGGACCTCGCCTTCGCCGACGACGCCGAGCTGCAGCGCCATGGCGGCGTCGCGCACCCGTTGCAGCAGCAGCTTCGCCTGCGGGGTCAGGCCGGCGTAGGCGGCTTCGCCCAGCATCACGACGTCGAAATAGCCCGCCGAGCTGCGCTTGAGCCCCTGGCGCACCAGGTCGGCCAGCGCCTCGGCGCTCAGGGGGCGCAGCGGATCGCCCTCGATGGTGAAGACCAGGAACAGCAGCCGCCGCTCCACCGCCTGCAGGGCTTCGGCCACGCCGCGCTCGAGCGCCTCGTCGCCGGCGCCGATGTCGAAGCAGTTTATCCCGTTCTCCATGGCCGCGAAGATCAGGCTGCGCCACGCCTCGGCCGTCGACGGCCCGCCCGCCCGCCGCAGCGCCAGGCTGATGGCCGAGACCGCCTTTCCTGATGTGCCGAAGGGCCTGTAGCGCATGGCGGTCCTAGTCCGGCGCGGCGGTTTCCAGCGCCAGGGCGTGCAGTTCTCCGCCCATCCTGCCCTTCAGGGCGCTGTAGACCAGCTGGTGCTGCTTGATGCGGGAAAGGCCGCGGAAGGCGGCCGAGACGATGCGGGCGCGATAGTGGTCTCCGTCGCCGGCGAGGTCGTCGACGTGGATCTCGGCGTCCGGGAAGGCCGCGCGCAGCGAGGCCTCAAGCTCCGTCATGGGCATCGGCATCGGGATGGCTCCAATGAGTCGATGTTTGTGGGGTAGAAACCTTAACGCCCTCATAGTGCGCCGCCCCCGGCGCCCGCCAAGCGAAAGGCGAGGACCATGCAAGACCTCGACTCCATGGCCGCCGCCCTCGGCGCCCGCCTGAAGGCCCGCGGGGAGACGGTGGCGGTGGCGGAATCCTCGGCCGGCGGCCTGGTCAGCGCGGCCCTGCTGGGCGTGCCCGGCGCCTCGGCCTATTTCCTCGGCGGATCGGTGGTCTACACCGCCAGGGCCCGCGTGCTGCTGATGGACCTGCCGAAGGCGGCGGTGGCGGGGATGCGCTCGTCCAGCGAGCCCTACGCCCTGCTGCTGGCCCGCACCATGCGCCAGCGGTTCGGCGCCACCTGGGGCCTGGGCGAGACCGGCGCGGCCGGCCCCACGGGCAATTCCTACGGCGACCGGCCCGGCCACACCTGCGTCGCCCTGGCGGGGCCGGTGGAGCTCGCCCTGACCGTCGAAACCGGCGTCGCCGACCGCCTGGCCAACATGAACGCCTTCGCCGCCGCCGCCCTGCGGCTGCTGGAGCAGGCGACCGCCTGACCTTCCCCTGCCCGTGGGGAGGGAACGGGTCACCCCATGAACCCCGGCATCCAGCCCTCATGCGCCGCGCGCAGCCGGGCCAGGGGAATGTCGAACAGCCCCGGCGAGGCCAGGCTGTCGCCGCCCGCCGCGCCCACCACGACGGCTGGCGCCCCGGCCGCCGACGCCGCGCCAAGGATCGCCTCGGGGTTGGCCGCGGCCAGCAGGTAGCGGGCCTGGTCCTCGCCGAACAGCGCGGCATGGGCGGGCAGCGTCGCGTCCAGGCGCAGGGTCAGCCCCACCTGCGAGGCCAGCGCCATCTCCGCCGCCGCGGCGATCAGACCACCGTCGGAAAGATCATGTACTACAGTGACTTGACCGGATATTATGAGGCTACGCACCAGGTCGCCGACCCGCCGTTCCTGCGCCAGGTCCACCGGCGGCGGCGCGCCGTCCTCGCGGCCCAGCGCCTCGCGCAGGTACATCGACGCGCCCAGCTCGCCCCGGGTCTCGCCCAGCAGCACCACCGCGTCGCCCGCCTTCAGGCCGGAGAAGCCCGCCCTGCGGCCGTAATCCGCGATCAGCCCCACGGCCCCGACGGTCGGCGTCGGCGGAATGGCCGCGCCGGCGGTCTCGTTGTAGAGCGACACGTTGCCGCTCACCACCGGGAAGTCCAGCGCCCGGCAGGCCTCGGCCATGCCGTCGATGGCGCGCACGATCTGGCCCATGATCTCCGGCCGCTCCGGATTGCCGAAGTTCAGGTTGTCGGTCACCGCGATCGGGTCGGCGCCCACGGCGGTCAGGTTGCGCCAGGCCTCGGCCACCGCCTGCTTGCCGCCCTCGTAGGGGTCGTTCTGTACATAGCGCGGCGTGCAGTCGGAGGTGACCGCCAGCGCCTTCCTTCCCCCGTGCACCCGCACGATCCCGGCGTCCGCCCCGGTGGCGCTGTCGGCCAGGGTGTCGGCCATCACGTGGCGGTCGTACTGCTCCCACAGCCAGCGCTTCGAGGCCATGTCGGGACAGCCCATCAGCGCCAGGATCGCCGCGCCGTAGTCGGCGGGGGCGGGAACCTGGGCGGGGTCCAGCCTGGGCTGCGGCGCGGGCGCGACCCACGGCCGGTCGTACAGCGGCGCGTCGTCGGACAGCGGCCCCAGCGGCAGGTCGCACACCACCTGGCCCCGGTGCTTCAGCACGATGCGGCCGGTGTCGGTGGTGACGCCGATGGTCGCGGCGTCCAGGCCCCACTTCTGGAAGATCCGCTGGCCGTCGGCCTCCCGGCCGGGCTTGAGGATCGCCAGCATCCGTTCCTGGCTCTCCGACAGCATCATCTCATAGGCGCTCATGCCGCTCTCGCGTTGCGGCACGCAGTCCAGGTCGAGCTCGACGCCCACGCCGCCCTTGCCGGCCATCTCCACCGACGACGAGGTCAGCCCCGCCGCCCCCATGTCCTGGATCGCCGCCACCGCGCCCGAGGCCATCAGCTCCAGCGTGGCCTCGATCAGCAGCTTCTCGGCGAACGGGTCGCCCACCTGCACGGTCGGCCGCTTCTCGTCGGAATCCGCGTCGAACTCCGCCGAGGCCATGGTCGCCCCGTGGATGCCGTCGCGACCGGTCTTGGAGCCGAAATAGACCACCGGCAGGCCGGCCGCCGGCGCGGCGGAGTAGAAGATCTTGTCGGCGTCGGCCAGACCGACGCACATGGCGTTGACCAGGATGTTGCCGTCGTAGCCGCGGTGGAAGTTGGTCTCCCCGGCCACCGTCGGCACTCCGACGCAGTTGCCGTAGCCGCCGATGCCGGCCACGACGCCGGCCACCAGCCGCTTGGTCTTCGGATGCGACGGGTCGCCGAACCGCAGGGCGTTCAGCAGCGCCACCGGCCGCGCCCCCATGGTGAACACGTCGCGCATGATGCCGCCCACCCCGGTGGCGGCCCCCTGGTAGGGCTCGATGTACGACGGGTGGTTGTGGCTCTCCATCTTGAAGATGCAGGCCTGACCGTCGCCGATGTCCACCACCCCGGCGTTCTCCCCCGGCCCCTGGATCACCCGCGGCCCCGTGGTGGGAAACTTGGCCAGGTGCTTGCGCGACGACTTGTAGGAGCAGTGCTCCGACCACATCACCGAGAACACCCCCAGCTCCACCAGGTTGGGCTCGCGGTTCAGCCGGCGCACGATCAACTCGTACTCCTCGGGCTTCAGCCCGAACTCGGCGGCGGATTCGGCCAGGGTCTTGGCGGGGAGGGCGCTCATGGGCGGCTTCTTAGCGGGACTCGGGGGGCAAGGGGAGGGGGGCGCATTGAGGAGAATCTCTCACTTGCGGTCCTCGTGAAGGCAGGGCGGGCGGCCGCAGGCTAGGTTCCGGATTTGCCGGAGAAGAAGGTGAAGGCGCTCATCGACACCGGTGCGGGCGGCGATTGCATCGACGACGCCTTGGCCCGGCGCCTGAAGCTGCCGATCCACGACGAAGGCGAAATCAGCGGCGTCGGCGGCCGCCACCGCGCATGGCATCTACACCGCACGCATCTATGTGCCGAAGCTCGACAGGTTGCTGTTTCAGCCCTTCACCGGCGTCAAGCTGCACGAAGGCGAGCAGTGGCGTCGCGTCATCCTCGGCCGCGCGTTCCTCCGCCAGTACAGATTGGCGTATGACGGCCCGAGCGGAGAGGTAGAGATTATCGAGCCGGACGCCCGATAGACCGCCGCCATCAGCACCGCGACTTCCGCGAGATCTCCCGCCCCAGCAGCGCCCCCGTCCCTGCGCCGAGGATGGTCCCCGTCGTCCGGTCGCGGCCGCCGTCGATCTCGCGGCCCAGCAGGGCGCCGGCCGCGCCGCCGATGATCAGGCCGGTGGTTCCACTCGTGCGGCAGTCCCGCCGCGACCCGTAATAGCGCGGGGGCTCGTCGTAGCGCTCGCGGTAATAGCGCGGGCGATCGTCGTAATAGCCCTCGCGATAGCCGTCGTAATGCCGGTGGTGGTGCTTGTAGTGGCCATAGGCGTGGCCGTGGCCTTCGGCCAGGGTGGCGCTCGGCAGGCCCGTCAGGGCCGATGCCGCCAGGGCCGCCGCCATCGTCAGCTTACGCGCAGTCATACGGTCTCTCCGCTACTCGGGCGCCGGCGTTTCCCCGGTGGCGCTACCGCCATGGCGGTCAGGTCGCACGGCGTAGATGGCGTCGGCATGAAGGCGGTTTTCAGGCGAGGTTCATCCGCGTTAACGCGCACGCGACGCCCCAAATGTTCTCTCTTTGTTCTAGACAAACCGCCCCTCCCGCGCTACGGTGGCGCTGGCCGGCGCATCGGCCTGGAGCGCGAGGACGGAGATGGACGCGGACTTCGGGGCCGGGGAGCTCATCACGCCGGATTCAGAGACGCCGGCGTTCCGCACAGGGTCGGGTTTCGACTGGGGCGAGAGCCGCTACACCGAGGCGATGGGCCGGGAGATCGTGCGCCGCCTGGCGGCCGGGGAGGCGCTCACCACCATCTGCCGCGACCCGGCCATCCCCTCGGCGCCCACCATCTACAAATGGGCCCAGCTGCACCCCGAGTTCGGCGAGGCCAAGCTGGCGGCCCAGGCGCAGGCGCGGCGCCGCGAGACGAGGGCGCGGGCGCGCAAGCTCAAGAAGACCCTCGCCCGCCTGGCCGAGCGCGGCCGCGCCAGCCCGGGCCCGCCCGCCGCCTATTCCGACGTCCTGGCCGAGGTGATCTGCCGCCGGCTGGCCTTCGGCGAGGCCATGGTCGACATCTGCCGCGACGCCGACATGCCGTGCCCGGTGACGGTCTACGCCTGGATGCGCCGGATGCCGGCCTTCGCCCACATGGTCGGCCTCGCCCGCCAGCACCAGGCCGAGCTGAAGTTCGACCTGGCCTGGAAGCTGGCCGTGGAGGCCTCGCCCGGCGACGTCGAGGTCGCCCGCCTGCGCATCCAGACCCTGCGCTGGCAGGCCGCCCGCCTGGCGCCGCGCGTCTACGCCCCCCAGGCGCCCCTGCCGCCGGCCGACCTGGTGGCGCAGATCCGCCGGGAGGGCCCGGACGGCTACGCCGCCCGGCAAAACCCCGACCTGGCCGCCCTCAGCGAGGGCGAGGGGGACTGGGATTGAGGATGTCGCGTCCTTCTCCCTTCCTCCTGGAGGGAGAAGGGGAAGCCCGATGAACCGCCATGCTAAGGCCACAACCTCCGGGCAATGGCGCTCGACGCGCCACCGTCTGGGGACTTCCGCATGCGCAAACATCTTCTCGCCGCGACGCTCGCCGCGATCACGATCCCGGCTTTCCCGGCGCTGGCCGATCCACCGCCCTGGGCGCCGGCTCACGGGCGGCGCGCGCATGACGCGGAGCGCTACGACCAGGAGCGGCATTACGACCGGGACGTCTATGACCGGCGGGGCCGCTACGTTGAGCCCCGGCGGATCGGCGGTGAGGAACGCGTCTGGCGCGGACGCGACGGCCATTACTACTGCCGTCGCAGCAACGGCACGACCGGCCTGGTCATCGGCGCGGCGGCCGGCGCCCTGGTCGGCCGCGAGCTTGACGGCGGGCGGGACCGCACGGCCGGCACGCTGCTCGGCGCCGTCGGCGGTGGGCTCCTGGGACGCGAGATCGATCGCGGCAACGCCCGCTGCCGCTGAGCCGGCGGCCGTCCCGCTTCAAGTCCACGGCCCTGTCCGCTGTTTAAGGCCCCTGGAAACCGCTTACGATGTGCGCCCCTGTAAGCGGTTTGCGCCCGCCCTAGGCGCTGGCCAGCGCGCTGCGGAACAGGATCGCCCCGTCGTCCGAGCCCAGGTCTTCGTCGAACGCCCGGTCGGGGTGGGGCATCAGGCCCAGCACGTTGCCGCGGTCGTTGACGATGCCGGCGATGGCGCGGGCCGAGCCGTTGGGGTTGTCGCGGTAGCGGAACACCACCTGGCCCTCGCCCTCCAGCCGGTCGAGCAGGGGCCCGTCGGCGAAGAAGTTCCCCTCACCGTTGCCGACGGTCATCACCGCCTCGCGCCGGCCCTCGAAGCCGGCGGTGAAGCGGGTCTGGGCGTTGACCACGTCCAGCGCCACGCTCTTGCAGACGTACTTCAGCTGCGCGTTGCGCAAGAGGGCGCCCGGCAGCATCTTGGCCTCGCAGAGGATCTGGAAGCCGTTGCAGATGCCCACGGTGGCCACGCCGCGCAGGGCGGCGGCGCGCACCTCGGCCATCACCGGCGACAGCGCCGCCATGGCGCCGCAGCGCAGGTAGTCGCCGTAGGAGAAGCCGCCCGGCAGGACGATCAGGTCGAGGCCGGCGGGCAGGGCGGTCTCGCCGTGCCAGACCATCTCCACCGAGGCCCCGGTGGAGCGTTCGATGGCGACCTTGCAGTCGCGGTCGCAGTTGGAGCCGGGGAAGACGACGACGGCGGCTTTCATGCGGCCCTCACGCCAGCTCCACCCGGTAGCTTTCGAT
The DNA here is from genome assembly GCF_036502675.1 of Phenylobacterium sp. Classification (GTDB taxonomy): domain Bacteria; phylum Pseudomonadota; class Alphaproteobacteria; order Caulobacterales; family Caulobacteraceae; genus Phenylobacterium. Next base: position 12,565 of record NZ_DASXYF010000138.1, on the reverse strand, counting down.
CACCGTGTTGGCCAGCAGCTTCTCGCACATGGCCTTCACCTCGGCCTCGGCGGCGGCCCGGTCGGCGGCGGCCAGGTCGAACTCGATGGTCTTGCCCACGCGCACGTCGGCCACCCCGCCCCAGCCCAGGCCGTGCAGCGCGTGCTCCACGGCCTTGCCCTGGACGTCGAGGACCCCGGGTTTCAGGAACACCTGGACTTTGGCGCGCACTAGTGGAGGCCCCCCTGGATCACGGTGGGCATCTCCTTCATGATTCCCAGCCGGCGGGCCACCTCGGCGTAGCTCTCGATCACGTCGCCCAGGTCGCGGCGGAAGCGGTCCTTGTCCATCTTCTCGTTGGTGGTGGAATCCCACAGGCGGCAGCTGTCCGGGCTGATCTCGTCGGCCAGGATCACCCGGCTGAAGTCGTTCTCCCACACCCGGCCGTACTCGATCTTGAAGTCCACCAGCGTGATGCCGACGGCGCCGAACATGCCGGTGAGGAAGTCGTTCACCCTCAGCGTCAGGGCCATCATGTCGTCGATCTCCTGGGTGGAGGCCCAGTTGAAGGCGGTGATGTGCTCCTCGGAGACCATCGGGTCGGAAAGCTTGTCGTCCTTCAGGTAGAACTCGATGATCGAGCGCGGCAGGGCCTGGCCCTCCGGCAGGCCGAAGCGCTTGGACAGGCTGCCGGCCGCGACGTTGCGGCAGACCACCTCCAGCGGGATGATCTCCACCTCGCGGATCAGCTGCTCGCGCAGGTTCATCCGCTTGATGAAGTGGTTCTGCACCCCGATCGTGTTCAGCCGCGTCATGATGTATTCGCTGATGCGGTTGTTGATGACGCCCTTGCCCTCCAGCACGGCCTTCTTCTGGCCGTCGAAGGCGGTGGCGTCGTCCTTGAAGTACTGGATCAAGGTGCCGGGCTCAGGACCCTCGAACAGGATCTTGGCCTTGCCCTCGTAGATTTTCTTCCGGCGGGTCATGTCGCAGCCTTCTCCGCGGGCGAGGGTTGACCGGTCTCGGAAAACAAAAAGCGCGCGCGTGGGCAAGGTCGCGCGCGCGGGGGTCCGAGTCGGCCTCTCGCACCAATCGAGGCGGCGTGAAAATTAGCCGAACAGAGGCCCGCGCGCAAACGAAGGCGGTGGGCGCCGGGCGGGCCGGCCGCGTTTCGATTGCGAAGGCCGCGCGCGAAGGATATGCAACGCCGTCCTTTCCGCTGACCGGGGATCACATGACGACCTTCAACGATCGTGAGCAGGGCTTCGAGAGGAAGTTCGCGCTCGATCAGGAACAGGAATTCAAGGCCAACGCCCGGCGCAACCGTGTCCTGGGCGAATGGGCCGCCGGTCTGATGGGCCTGGAAGGCCAGCATGTGTCCGACTACGCCAAGGCGGTGGTCAAGTCCGACTTCGAGCTGCCCGGCGACGACGACGTGCTGCGCAAGGTGTTCGAGGACCTGAAGGGGTCCGGCGTGCAGGTCAGCGAAGGCGACGTGCGCATGAAGATGGCCGAGCTGCTGGCCCAGGCCCGCGAGAGCGTCCGCGCCGGCAACTAGGGCTGCGCCGCCTCTCCGAACACCCGGGCGAAAATCCGGTCGACGTTCTTGAAGTGGTAGCCGAGGTCGAACAGCTCACCGAGCTCGGCGTCGGTGAGATGCGGCCGCACGTCCGGGTCGGCCTTGAGGAGGTCGAGGAAGTTGCCCTCGCCGCGCCAGACCCGCATGGCGTTGCGCTGGACCGCGGCGTAGGCGGTCTCGCGGTCGACGCCCTTCTGGGTCAGGGCCAGCAGCACCCGCTGGGAGTGCACCAGCCCGCCCAGGCGGTCGAGGTTCTTGAGCATGTTCTCCGGATAGACCAGCAGGCGCTCCACCACCCCGGCCAGCCGGCGCAGGGCGAAGTCCAGGTGGATGGTCGCGTCCGGGCCAATGCCGCGCTCCACCGAGGAGTGGCTGATGTCGCGCTCGTGCCAGAGGGCGACGTTCTCCAGCGCCGGCGCCACCGCCGAGCGGACCAGGCGGGCGAGGCCGGTGAGGTTCTCGGTGAGGATCGGGTTGCGCTTGTGCGGCATGGCGCTGGAGCCCTTCTGCCCCTTGTCGAAGGCCTCCTCGGCCTCCAGCACCTCGGTGCGCTGCAGGTGGCGGATCTCGGTGGCCAGCCGCTCGATGGAGGCGGCGACCACGGCCAGCGCCGCGAAGTAGGCGGCGTGCCGGTCGCGGGGGATCACCTGGGTGGAGATCGGCTCGACGGCCAGGCCCATCTTCTCGGCCACGTGGGCCTCCACCTCCGGGGCGACGTTGGCGAAGGTGCCGACGGCGCCGGAGATGGCGCAGGTGGCCACCTCGAACCTGGCCCTGGCCAGCCGCTCCTTGGCCCGCTGGAACTCGGCGTAGTGGCCGGCGAGCTTCAGGCCGAAGGTGGTGGGCTCGGCGTGGATGCCGTGGCTGCGGCCGACGGTGGGGGTCAGCTTGTGCTCGAAGGCCCGCCGCTGGAGCGCCGCCAGCACCAGGTCCACGTCCTCGATCAGGAGGTCGGCGGACCGCGAGAGCTGGACGGCCAGGGCCGTGTCGTTGACGTCGGAGGAGGTCATGCCCTGGTGCAGGAAGCGCGCCTCGGGGCCGACCAGCTCGGTGACGTGGGTCAGGAAGGCGATGACGTCGTGCTTCACCTCCCGCTCGATCTCGTCGATGCGATCGACGTCGAAGATCACGCCGGAGCCGCGCTCCCAGATCGCCTGGGCCGCCAGCTTGGGGATCACGCCCAGCTCGGCCATCGCGTCGGCGGCGTGGGCCTCGATCTCGAACATAATGCGGAAGCGGGTCTGCGGCGACCAGATCGCGGCGGCCTCGGGCCGGGCGTAGCGGGGGATCATGCGTGGGCTCCTTGGCGGGGCGCTGATGGAAGCCGGGGCCCTGGATGTCAAGCCGCGGGCGGCGGCCAGGCCATCGCCTGGTCCAGGTCGGCAATCAGGTCGCCAGCGTCCTCGATCCCGACGGACAGGCGCACGAGGCCGTCGGCGATGCCGCGCTCGGCGCGGTCGGCGGGGGGAATGGAGGCGTGGGTCATGATCGCCGGGTGCTCGATCAGGCTCTCCACCCCGCCCAGGCTCTCGGCCAGGGTGAACAGCCGGGTGCGCTCCAGGACGCGGCGGGCGCCCGCCAGGTCGCGGTCGAGGACGACGGCGACCATGCCGCCGAAGCCCTGCATCTGGCGCTGGGCCAGGGCGTGCTGCGGGTGGCTGGGCAGGCCCGGGTAGATCACCTGCCGTACGTCGGACCGGGCCTCGAGCCAGCGGGCGACGGCCAGCGCGCTCTCGCAGTGGCGGGCCATGCGCAGCGCCAGGGTCTTCAGGCCGCGGTGGGCCAGGAAGGCGTCGAAGGGGGAGGCCACGGCCCCGACGGCGTTCTGCAGGAAGCCCAGGCGCTCGGCGAGGTCGGGGTTGTCGCCCACCACCAGGCAGCCGCCTACCAGGTCGGAGTGGCCGGCCAGATACTTGGTGGTCGAGTGCATCACCACGTCGAAGCCGAACGATATCGGCCGCTGGACGAAGGGGCTGGCGAACGTATTGTCGGCCGCCGCGATCAGCCCGCGCTGCTTGGCGAAGGCGGCGATGGCGGCGAGGTCGGCCAGCTTCAGCAGCGGATTGGTGGGGGTCTCCACCCAGATCATCCGCGTGCGCGGGGTGACCGCCGCAGCCAGGGCGTCCAGGTCGCTGAGGTCCACGAAGCTGAAGTCGAGGCCGGCCGAGCGGCGGCGGACCCGCTCGAACAGCCGGTAGGAGCCGCCGTAGAGGTCGTGGCTGGCGATGACGTGGTCGCCGCTGTCCAAGGCTTCCAGCAGGGTGGCGATGGCCGCCAGGCCGGAGGCGAAGGCGTACCCGCGGGTCCCGTCCTCCAGGTCGGCTATGGCGCGCTCGAAGGCGAAGCGCGTGGGGTTCTGGCTGCGCGAGTATTCGAAGCCCTGGTGCACCCCGGGACTGGACTGGGCGTAGGTGGAGGTGGCGTAGATCGGGGTGATCACCGCACCCGTGGACGGGTCCGGCGCCTGGCCGGCATGGATGGCCCGGGTGGCGAAGCCCAGGCGGTTGCGGCCCTCGCCCGTCACGTCCGGCGCCTCAGGTAGTTGATCAGGTCGATGCGGGTGATCAGGCCCAGGAACTCGCGGCCGTCCATGACGATGGCCACCTGGTCGCGGGCGAAGAGCGGCAGCAGCGCCTCCAGCGGCTCACGCGCCTGCAGGGTGTTGAGGCGAGCGGTCATGGCGGTGCTGGCGGGACGGGCGAAGCGGCTGGCCGCCGTGCCGTCCTCGACGGCCTGCAGCAGGTCGCTCTCGTCGATCAGGCCGATCAGCCGGCCATCGTCGAGCACCGGCAACTGGGAGACGTCGGCCTGGCGCATGCGGTTGTAGGCGGTGAGCAGGGTGTCGCCGGGGCCGACGGTGACCGCGCCCGCCCCGCCGGCGATCAGGTCGCGCAGGTCGCCGTGCAGCGGCCGGTCGGCCAGGCCCTGATCGGCGAGCCAGGCGTCGTTATAGACCTTGGAGAGGTACTTCGAGCCGGTGTCGCACACCAGGGTGACGACCCGCTTCGGCTCCGTCTGCTCGCGGCAGTAGCGCAGGGCCGCGGCGAGCAGGGTGCCGGAAGAGGAGCCGCCCAGCACGCCGGCCTTGGTCAGCAGCAGGCGGGCGGCCTCGATGCTCTCGCGGTCAGGGATCTCATAGGCCTGGGCGACCAGGGAAAGGTCGCAGTTCTTCGGCACGAAATCCTCGCCGATGCCCTCCACCAGCCAGGAGCCGGCCTCGACCTTCTCGCCGCGGACCAGCGGGGCCAGCACCGAACCTACCGGATCGGCGAGTATCATCTTCGTCCGGGGCGAAGCCTTGGCGAAACAGCGGCCGAGGCCGGTGAGGGTGCCGCCGGAGCCCACGCCCACCACCACGGCGTCGAGGTCGCCCTCCATCTGCTCCAGGATTTCCGGGCCGGTGGTGGTTTCGTGGGCCAGGGGATTGGCCGGGTTCTCGAACTGGTTGACGTAGACCGCGCCGGGGATCTCGGCGGCCAGGCGCTGGGCCATGTCCTGGTAGTATTCGGGGTGGCCCTTGCCGACGTCGGAGCGGGTGAGGCGGACGTCGACGCCCGTGGCCCGCAGGTGCTGGATCTTCTCGCGGGCCATCTTGTCGGGGACGACGAGCAGGATGCGGTAGCCCTTCAGCACGCCCACCTGCGCCAGGCCCAGGCCGGTGTTGCCGGCGGTGGCCTCGACGATGGTCCCGCCGGGGCCGAGGCTGCCGTCGGCCTCGGCGGCCTCGATCATCGAGCGGGCGATACGGTCCTTGATGGAGCCGCCGGGATTGGCGCTCTCCAGCTTCACGAACAGCCGGCAGGGGCCGGCGTCGAAGCCGGTGAGCTCGAGCATCGGGGTGCGGCCGATCAGGTCGAGGGCCGAGCGGGCCGGGGGGCCGAGGGGCGGGGCTTGGGTCATGGTCCCAGCATAACGCCGCCCGAAGCGATGAGGTTAAGGAAGAAGATCAGCAATGTTCCGGCGCGGCGCGGGCTGGAGCGGCCGCCGGCTTGCGATTAAGTCTGCGCGCCGCGGGTCCCGACGGCGCGGCTGTGCGTTGAGGCGGGACGAGGTTTTCTGCAAGGAGCGGGCGCCATGGAAATCGTGGTCGGCACCAAGGCGTGGTCCAGCTGGTCGTTGCGGCCGTGGCTGGCGCTCAAGCGGACGGGGGCGCCGTTCAGCGAGACGGTGATCCAGCTGCGCCAGGAGAACGGCATGACCGCGGTGGCGATCCTGCCGCATTCGCCGTCGGGCATGGTGCCGGCGCTGAAGGACGGAGACCTGGTGCTGTGGGACTCGTTGGCGATCTGCGAGCACCTGGCCGAGCGGTTTCCGGAAGCGAAGCTGTGGCCGCGGGACGCGGAGCGCCGGGCGCTGGGGCGGGCGGCGGCGGCCGAGATGCATTCCGGTTTCGCCTCCTTGCGCGGGGAGTGCCCGATGGCGCTCGACCAGGCCCCCCACGTGGCGGAGCTGTCGCCGGCGACTCAGACAGATATACGAAGGATTTCAGTTCTATGGAACGACCTTCTGCGGCAGTTCGGAGGCCCGTTCCTGCTGGGAGAATGGTCGATCGCCGACGCCTTCTACACGCCGGTGGCCTCGCGGTTCCGGACCTATGGGGTGCACCTGAGCGACTATGGGGACGCCGGGCCCGCGGGCGAGTACGGCACGCGGCTCCTGGACACGCCGGAGTTCAAGGCGTGGGCGGCGGACGCCTAGAACGGCGACGCCATGACCGCGGCCGGGGCCCTATTGGATCGGCTTGGCCTCAGCCAGCGGGGCGTAGGCGAAGGCGCGGGCGGCGGCGTTCCAGTTGACCGGTCGCGAACAGAATTTCCAGTCGCTGAACGGGATGTTGGCCCCTCGCTGGCCGCATTCGGAGCCGGCGGTGTCGAGCCACAGGCGGGCCTTGCCGGCGGCCGTGACGATCTTCGCGCCGTAGGTGGTGTTGTCGTAGGCCCGGCGGGCCGCGCCGCCGGGGCCGCCCACGAACACCGAGAGGCCGGCGCCGCTCTGGCCCGCGCCCATGGCCGAGGCCGCGCCGTCGCAATTGTAGACGTTGAGGTCGACCACGTAGTCGGCCAGGCCGTCGCCGGTCAGGTCGGCGCTCTGCACCAGGCCGGGCATGGACCCGGGCCGGCCGCCGTAGCCGCGGCACTCCTTGTCGAGCTCGCTCAAGTGCGCGCGCACCGCGGGGGGCGGCGGGGCGGGCGCGGCGGCGGCGGGGGCCGCGGCGGCTGCGGCGAGGAGCGGGGCGAGGAAGGTGCGGCGCATGGGCGGGTCCCGACGAGATGAGCAGCGGACAGCTTAGCTGCGGCGGCATCTGCAGGACAACGGCGGACAGGCGCCGGGGGACGCCGGGATTGGACGGCGCAACCGTTCGCCGTCGCCGTCGCCCGTGCTAGGCCTGTCGCATGGCTAGGCCCGTCATCGAACTTGCAGGGATCGACAAGCGCTACGGCGACTGCGCCGCGCTGGCGGGCGTGTCGCTGTCGGTGGCCGCGGGCGAGTTCGTGGCGCTGGTGGGCGGGTCGGGGTCGGGGAAGACGACGCTGCTCAAGATCGTCAACGGGCTGGCGACGCCGGACGCAGGGAGCGTGCGGGCGGCGGGCGAGGCGGCGGGGCCGCAGGGCGGTTCGGCGCTGCGTCGGCGGATCGGCTATGTTTTCCAGGAGATCGGGCTCTTTCCGCACATGACGGTGGCGGAGAACATCGGCGTGACGCCGCGGCTGCTGGGCTGGGATGCGGGCCGGATCGCCGCGCGGGTGGACGAACTCCTGGACCTCGTCGCCCTGCCGCGGGATGTCGGGGCCCGCGCGCCGGCCGCGCTCTCCGGCGGGCAGCGGCAGCGGGTAGGAGTGGCCCGCGCGCTGGCGGCGCAGCCCGCCCTGATGCTGATGGACGAACCGTTCGGGGCGCTCGACCCCCTGACCCGCGACGCGCTCGGCGCCGACTACCGGGCGCTGCACGAGCGGCTGGGCCTGACCACGGTGATGGTCACCCACGACATGGCCGAGGCGGTGCTGCTGGCCGACCGGATCGTGGTGCTGAAGGCCGGCAGGATCGTGGCCGACGGGCCGCCGGCCGAGCTGGCGGCGCAGGCCGACGATCCCGACGTCCGCGCCCTGCTGGACGCCCCGCGGCGGCAGGCGGAGCGGCTGCGGGCGCGGCTGGAGGCCGGGGCTTGAACGGGCGGTGGGCGGCGGCCTGGGCGCTCCTGCCGGACTACCTGGGCTGGCACGTGCTGCTCAGCGCCTGCGCCCTGGCGCTGGGCGCCGCGATCAGCCTGCCGCTGGCGGTGGCGGCCGCCCGCAGCCCGCGGCTGCGCTGGCCGGTGCTGGCGGCGGCCAGCTTGATCCAGACCATCCCCAGCCTCGCGCTGCTGGCGCTGTTCTACCCGCTGCTGCTGGCGCTCTCGGCGGCGAGCCGCAGCCTGTTCGGCCAAGGCTTTCCGGCGCTGGGCTTCTTGCCCTCGCTGCTGGCGCTGACGCTCTATTCGATGCTGCCGATGCTGCGGAACGGTGCGGCCGGGATCCTGGGCGTCGACCGCGCGGTGCTGGAGGCGGCGGACGGGGTGGGGATGACGCCCCGCCAGCGGCTGCTCCAGGTGGAGCTGCCGCTGGCCGCGCCGGTGATCATGGCCGGGGTGCGGACCGCGGCGGTCTGGACCATCGGGGCCGCCACGCTGTCGACGCCGGTCGGGCAGACCAGCCTCGGCAACTACATCTTCGCCGGGCTGCAGACGGAGAACTGGGTCTATGTGCTGTTCGGCTGCGCGGCCTCGGCGGTGCTGGCGATGGCGGCCGACCAGTTGCTGGGGTTGATCGAACAGGGCGCGGCCCGCCGCAGCCGCGGCCGAATCCTGGCCGGCGTCGCGGGCCTGGCGCTGGGCGCAGCCGCGGCCCTGGCGCCGCTGGCGACGGTGGGGCAGGGGGCGACGACCTATGTGATCGGGGCCAAGAACTTCTCCGAACAGTACATCCTGGCCGAGGTGATGGCCGGCAAGCTGGAGGCGGCGCACGCGCGGGTGACGCGCAAGGAGGACCTGGGTTCGGCGGTGGCCTACCGGGCGCTGGCCGCTGGGGAGCTCGACGCCTACGTCGACTATTCCGGAACGCTCTGGACCAACGTGCTGAAGCGGCGGGACAATCCCGGCCGCGCGGCGGTGCTGGCCGAGCTCACCGACGCGCTGCGCAAGCGCGACGGGGTGCTGGTGCTGGGGTCGCTCGGGTTCGAGAACGCCTATGTACTGGCCATGCGCGAGGACCGGGCCCGGGCGCTGGGCGCCGCCAGCCTGGAGGACCTGGCGGCCCACGCGCCGGAGCTGACCCTGGGGGCGGATCTCGAGTTCCTGTCGCGGCCGGAATGGAAAGCCGTGGACCGGGCGTACCGGCTGAACTTCAAGGCCCGGCGGTCGTACCAGCCCACCTTCATGTACCGGGCCCTGGCCCACGGGCAGGTCGATGTGATCTCGGCCTTCTCCTCGGACGGCCGAATCGCTGCGGACCGGCTGACGATGCTCGCCGACCCGAAGGGCGCGATCCCACCTTACGACGCGGTGATCCTGATTTCGCCGAAGCGCGCGCGCGACGCGCGGCTGATCGGCGCGCTCAGGCCGCTGGTGGGCCGCATCCCCGTAGCGGCGATGCAGGCGGCCAACGGCAGCGTCGACCGCGACCAGGACAAGCTGGCCCCGGCCGAGGCGGCGCGGGCGCTGGAGGCGCAGCTGGGATTGTGAACTCTTTCCTCCCCTGTCGCGAAGAGGGCGGGGGAGGAGAGAGCCCGAATCGGGGAAATCCTTAATTTCCAGCGGTCAAGGGGAACAAAAGTAGTGAAGCGTTAACCATATTCGCGGAAAGCTCGGTTCTCGTTCCGTACCGCGTACAGCGGCGCTTTTTCCGCGAGGTCCCGATGACCGGAGCTGAAGTCCTCGATGTCGGCCGCGACGCCATCTGGCTCACCATCCAGCTGTCCGCCCCGGTGCTGATCGTGGGCCTGGTAGTGGGGGTGGGCGTCGGCCTGCTGCAGGCCCTGACCCAGATCCAGGAGGCCACCCTGGTCTATGCGCCGAAGATCGTGGCGATCTTCATTTCCCTGCTGCTCTTCCTGCCGCTGATGGGCGCGCTGATGAGCGGCTTCATGCACCAGATCGCCGCGCGCATCTCGGCGATGTAGCGGCGCGCCAGAAGGCGCTCCCACCGATGAACTCCTACGCCACCGCGCAACAGGTCTTCGCCGCCGGGCTGATCTTTTCCCGGCTGGGCGGGCTCCTGATGCTGATTCCCGGGATCGGAGAGCAGGTGGTGCCGGCGCGCATCCGCCTGTCCTTCGCCTTCCTGATGACCCTGATGCTGTTCCCGGTGCTGGCCGGCGGCCTGCCAGCGCTGCCGGCGACGGTGGGCGGCCTGGCCCTGGCGGTGATCCAGGAACTGGTGATCGGGCTGATGATCGGGGCGATCCTCCGGATGTTCCTGTCCTCGATGGCCAGCGCCGGCGAGATCATCTCGCTGCAGACCACGCTCTCCTTCGCCCAGACGGCGGCGCCCGGCCAGGCGCAGCCCTCCACCAGCGTCTCGACCTTCCTGGGCCTGATGGCGGTGGTGCTGATCATGACCACCGACCTGCACCACATGTTCCTGGCCGCGATCGTGCACTCCTACGCCCTGTTCCCGGTGGGGCGCCACGTACCGACCGGCGACGCGGGCCAGCTCGCCGTCCGGACGCTGGGCAAGTCCTTCGCGCTCGGCCTGCAGCTCTCGGCGCCGGTGGTGGTGTTCTCGCTGATCTTCAACATCGCCACCGGCCTGGTGGGCCGGGCGATGCCGCAGTTCCAGGTGTTCTTCGTGGCGACGCCGCTGATCGTGCTCATGGGCCTGTCGCTGTTCGCGCTGAGCCTCGGGACCATCGGCATGGTCTGGCTCGACCACTACCGCGACCTCGTCGCGAACTTCCTGTAGCGCCATGGCCGACAACGACGCCGCCTCCCGCACAGAAGAGCCCACACCGCGCAAGCTGCAGCAGGCGCGGGAGAAGGGCGACGTCGTCAAGACCCCGGACCTGGCGCCGCTGGCCTCCCTGACGGCGGCCGCGGCGGTGCTGGCCATCGGCGGCGGCTATCTGACGCGCCATCTCGCCGTGGCGCTGTTGCCGTTCATCGCCCATCCGGACGAGATGTCGATGCGCGGCCTGGGCGGGGTGAACGTCACCCGCCAGGCGCTGCTGGCGGCCGCGCCGGTGATGGGGGCGGTGATGCTGGCGGCCGCTGCGGCCGGGGTGGCGGGCAACCTGGTGCAGCACGGGCTGCTGTTCACGCCGGGCAAGCTGGCGCCCGACGTCTCGCGCCTGTCGCCGGCGGCGGGGCTGAAGCGGCTGTTCGGCCTCGACGGCCTGATGCAGTTCGTGAAGTCGGCCGCCAAGCTGGGGCTGGTGGCGGCGATAGCCTGGTGGGCGCTGAAGCCCCACGCCCATGAGCTGCAGCAGCTGACCCTGCTCGACCCGGCGGCCATGCTGCCGTTCAGCGCCGAGATCCTGCGCCGGCTGGTGTTCGCCGTGGCCGGCGTGCTGCTGGTCATCGCCGGCGTCGACTGGTTCTGGCAGCGCCAGCGGTTCATGGCCCGCATGCGGATGTCCAAGGAGGAGCTGAAGGAGGACTTCAAGCAGTCCGAAGGCGACCCCCATGTCCGCGCCCGCCAGAAGCAGATCCGCAACGAGCGCGCCCGCCGCCGGATGATCCAGGCGGTGCCCACCGCCACGGTGGTGGTGATGAACCCCACCCACTTCGCCGTGGCGCTGAAGTACGACGCCACGGAGACCCCCGCGCCGATGTGCGTCGCCAAGGGTGTCGACAGCCTGGCCCTGAAGATCCGCGAGGTGGCCGAGGCCGCCGGGGTGCCGGTGATCGAGGACCCGCCGCTCGCCCGCTCGCTCTATGCCGCCGTCGACGTGGACGAGGTGATTCCCCAGAAGCATTACGAAGCCGTCGCCCGGGTCATCGGCTTCATCCTCAACGCCGGCCGTCGTGCGGCGGCCAAGTCATTGTGAGAGTATGATCATGCGTGATTCGCAGGCCGCGTCGGCCCGAACCCCCAAGGAGCTCCGCGGCATCGCCATGGCCCAGGCGCCGATCAGCGAGGCCCCCCGCGCGCGGTTCGATCCGCTGACGGCGATCGCCGTGCTGTTCTTCCTGCTGGCCCTGGGCTGCGCCGCGGCGCCGGCGATCAACGCGGGGCCGGCCACGGTGGCGGGCCTGCTGCTGCTGGCGGGGCTGGCGGGCGTCGCCTGCCTGGCGCTGGTGGTGGTGCGCGGCTCGGCCGACGTTTCCGTCGACAACGAGCCTGGGCCGGACCGGCTGGTGGAGGCGCTGCCGGAGCCGGCCGCCATCGCCGCCGCCGACGGACGCATCCACGCGGCCAACGCCTCCTGGCGCGACGTGGTGGGCCAGGCCCTGCGCCTGCCCAAGAACGGACCCTCCGCGGCCAGCCTGTTCGCCGCGCTCTCCAGCGCGCGCAAGGGCGAGGCCGGCCGCGCCTCGATCCGTTCGAACGGCGCCGAGCACGAGGCGGTGGTCTCGCCGATCGGCGCGCGCCGCTTCCTGATCCGCCTGGCCGGCGCGCCTGCCGAGCATCTGGCGCTGCCCAAGGGCGCGATGGACGTGCTCGCCGCCTTCAGCACCGCCACCCCGCCGCCGCCGAAGGTGCTGGACGCCTTCGCCGCGGCCTCGCCGTTCGGCGCGGCGCTGCTGGAGGGCGAGGACCCCTTCGAATCGAAGATCGTCGAGGCCAATCCCGCGCTGAAGGCCGTGGCCGGCGGTGGCGAGAAGGGCCAGGTGTTCGGCGAGCTGATCGACCCCGCCAGCCGCGCCGACGCCTCCCAGAAGCTAAGCGCTGGGGCCGGCGCCGCGGCGCCGGTCGAGGTGCGACTGGCCTACGATCCGAGCCGCATCGCGCATCTGTACCTCTCCAAGAGCGACGGCCGGTGGGTGGCTTATCTGGTCGACGTCTCCGAGCAGAAGCAGATCGAGCTGCAGCT
>NZ_DASXYF010000137.1:0-6811 GCF_036502675.1 Phenylobacterium sp. | reverse complement strand
CAGGGTGCCCTGCGGGCCGTTGAGGATCTGCAGGTTCTCCAGGTCGTAATAGAGGCCGGGCCCGCCGGCCGCGAACTGCGGGATCGGCGCTTCGGCCACATAGACCGACACGCCTTCGCCGGCGCCCAGGGTGACGCCCTGGCCGCGGATGGTGTAGCGCTGGAAGTCGCGCTGGTTGCCGGTGTTGATGTTCAGGCTGGGCACGATGGCCACCAGCTGGCGGGCCGTGGTCACCTGGGCGTCCTGCAGCCGGGTCGCCGTCAGGGCGGTGACCGCCACCGGCACGTCCTGCAGCCGTTCCTCGCGCCGGCGAGCGGTGACCACCACCTCGTCCAGGTCGGAGGAGTGGGCCGCGGTCGCCGGGGCGGGCTCGCCGGGGGCTTGCGCGAAGGCCTGGCTTGCGGAAATCAACGCCGCTCCCGAGGCCACGCAAACCAGGGCCGCACGGCGGCCAAGGCGTCTTACTGGCATTTGATAGCCCTCCCCATGGTCGTCTTTTCTGCGCGCGACTTTTCTGCGCGCGACTCGCTTATGAAGCTCCTTCAGTTTCGGCGACGTTTTACGAAACTCCCATCCCCAAATAGGGAGGTTGGAAGTCTTTTCCTCAGGCGTCGGCGGGCGGACGCTCATTTGACTTCGACTTTACGGCGGTCCCCCTTCGCTTTGCCCGCCGCCCGGGGGGCCGGCACGCAAACGGCGCTGGAATCCTCCACGCCGCCGGGTAACCTTCGGCCGAAGGATCGGAACATGCGATCGAAGGCTCCCGGGGAGGACGCCGCTTGAACCAGGAAGCCCCGCGCCGGGCGCGCAGCCTGGCGGAGATGGGCCGGATACAGGGCCGGCTCCTGAATCCGGACGAAATACAGGCGGCCGTACAGGGCTTCCGCCCGCAGCCCGGCGACATCATCATCTCGCCCTTCGGCAAGAGCGGCACCACCCGGCTGCAGCAGGCCTTCCACACCCTGCGCACCGGCGGCGACATGGATTTCGACGACATCTCCCGGGTGGTGCCCTGGATCGAGACATCCAGGGCGCTCGGCCTCGACCTGCAGGCGCCGCAGAAGGCGGAGCCGCGCGGCTTCAAGAGCCACCTGCCCTACGACCTGGCGCCCAAGGGGGCGAGGTACGTGATCTCCCTGCGCGACCCTAAGGACGCGCTGGTGTCCGTCTACCGCTTCATGGAGGGCTGGTTCATGGAGCCGGGCGCCATCCCGATGGCCGAGTTCGCCCAGGGCTGGCTCGGGCCGCCGCGGCCGGGGAACGACTATTGGCGCCATCTCCTCAGCTGGTGGGAGCAGCGGGACAATCCGGACGTGCTGCTGTTCTCCTACGGGCACATGAACGCCGACCCCGAGGGCGGAATCCGCAGGCTCGCCGCCTTCTGCGGGATTCCGCTCGACGACGCCCTGCTGGCCAGGACGCTGGAGAACGCCTCCCTGCCGTTCATGCTGCGCCACAAGGACCGCTTCGACGACCTGATGATGCGCGAGGCCTCGGAGACGCGCTGCAACCTGCCGCCGGGCAGCGACTCCGCCAAGGTGCGGAACGGGCGGGTGGGCGAACACCGCACCGAGCTGCCGCCGGGGATCGCCGCCGGCCTCGACGCGATCTGGGCCGAACGCGTGACGCCGCTGACCGGCTTCGCCGACTACGCCGCTCTGGAGGCGGAGCTGCGCCGGCGGAACGGGGGATAGCCCCGGGAAGGCTTCGCCTTTGCCGCCATCGGTTCTCCGCCGCGTCGTAAGCCGGGCATGACCTGCCGTTCGCAGGGCGCTATCGTCGGGAAACGGCCCGGGCTAGCGGCCGAAAACGGAGGACGTCATGGCCAAGTTCGATCTGGTGGTGCGTGGGGGAACGCTCGCCGACGGGACAGGCGGGGCGCTCTACGAGGCCGATGTGGCGGTGAGCGGCGGCAGGATCGTGGCGGTGGGCCAGGTGGCCGACGCCGGCCGCGAGGAGATCGACGCCAAGGGCCTGCTGGTCACCCCGGGCTTCGTGGACGTCCACACGCACTACGACGGCCAGGCGGTTTGGGACCAGCGGTTGACGCCCTCCAGCTTCCACGGGGTCACCACCGCGGTGATGGGCAACTGCGGCGTGGGCTTCGCCCCCGTGCGCCGGGCGGACCATGACCGTCTGGTCGAGCTGATGGAGGGGGTGGAGGACCTGCCCGGCGTGGTGCTGCACGAGGGCCTGTCCTGGAACTGGGAAAGCTTCGGCGACTACCTGGAGGTGCTGGCCGCCCGCCGCTACGACATGGACGTGGCCGCCCAGCTGCCGCACGCCCCCTTGCGCGTCTACGTCATGGGCGACCGGGCCTGCCGGCTGGAGGCCGCGACCGAGGCCGACATCGCCGAGATGCGCCGGCTGACGACGGAAGCCATGCGGGCCGGCGCCGTGGGCTTCGCCACCTCGCGCCTGCTGAACCACAGGTCGCTGCGCGGCGACCCGATCCCGTCGCTGCGGGCCTCGGAGGCCGAGCTCCTGGGGATCGCGCTCGGCATGAGCGACGCGGGCGCCGGCGTGATGGAGGTGGCCTGCGATTTCGGCGCCGCGGGCCACGAGGGGGATTTCGCCATGCTGCGGCGGGTGGTGGCCCAGTCGGGCCGGCCGCTGTCCTTCAGCCTCAACCAGAAGAACCGCGACCCCGAAGGCTGGCGGCGGATCCTGGACCTGGTGGAAGATGCGCGGGCGCAGAACCTGCCGATCACCGCCCAGGTGGCTCCGCGGCCGACAGGCTCGATCATCACCCTGCAGGGCAGCACCAATCCCTTCCTCCTGTCGCCCACCTTCAAGGCCCTGAGCGGCAAACCCCTCGGGGAGATGGCGGCGGCCCTGCGCGATCCGGCGGTCCGCGCGCGCGTGCTGGCCGAGGCCGAGCCGCATCGGCACGGGCCGGAGATGGGCCGGTTCGGCGGGTTCGAACGGCTGTTCGTCCAGGACGGCGAGATCGACTACGCCCCGGCCCGCGAGACCTCCATCGCCCGCCGCGCGGCGGCGGAAGGCCTCGACCCGCTGGCCATGCTCTACGACCACTTCGTCAAGGACGGGGGCCGCGGCG
Organism: Phenylobacterium sp.; assembly: GCF_036502675.1. GTDB lineage: Bacteria > Pseudomonadota > Alphaproteobacteria > Caulobacterales > Caulobacteraceae > Phenylobacterium. The sequence continues at coordinate 3,750 of NZ_DASXYF010000137.1, read as the reverse complement.
TCGCCTATTTCCCGGTGAACAACTACGCGGACTTCGACCTCGACGCGGTGCTGGAGATGATTCAGCACCCGAACACCGTCATCGGCCTGGGCGACGGCGGCGCCCACGTGGGGATCATCGCGGACGCCAGCTTCCCCACCTACCTGTTGTCCCACTGGGCGCGCGACCGCCGGGAGGGCCGCCTCGACCTGGGCTGGCTGGTGAAGCGCCAGACCGCCGACAGCGCCCGCCTCGTGGGCATGACCGACCGCGGCGCGCTGGCGCCGGGCCAGAAGGCCGACATCAACGTCATCGACTTCGACCGGCTGGGGCTGGAGGCGCCGGTGATGACGCAGGACCTGCCGGCGGGCGGCTCGCGCCTCATGCAGCGGGCGCGGGGCTATGTGGCCACGGTGGTTTCCGGCGAGACCGTCTATCGCGACGGCCACGCCACCGGCGCCCTGCCGGGCCGGCTGGTGCGGGGTCCGGCGGCGTGCTGCTGAGCTGCCGGACCGGCCTTAAGTGCGACCGGCCTGTCGGGAGCGGGACTCTTCGTTCGTCCTGGGCTTGCGCCTCCATCGCCGGGGCCGCGCCGTGATGACGAAGGAAGCACCACCATGATGACGGTCATGCAACATCTCTGGTTCGAGAAGGACATGGAGGCCGCGCTCAATTTCTACACGTCCCTGATCCCCGGCTCGTCGATCGGCTGGATCTCGGCCATCCCCGCCGACAACCCCAGCGGCCCGGCGGGCGGCGTGCGGGTCGCCGCCTTCACCCTCGGCGACCAGCGTTACAGGGCCATCGAGGCCGGTCCCCTGGACCCGTTCAACCACAGCTTCTCGGTGGTCGTCGAATGCGAGGACCAGGCCGGGATCGACCGTCTCTGGGACGCGCTGAAGCAAGGCGGCTCGGTGGAGCAGTGCGGCTGGCTGCGGGACCGCTGGGGCCTGTGCTGGCAGATCACGCCCAGGCGGCTCGGCGAATTGATGAACGATCCGGATCCGGCCAGGGCGAAGCGCGTCGGCGAGGCCATGCTCAAGATGGTCAAGTTCGACATCGCCGGTCTGGAAACCGCGGCGAGGGGCGAAGCCGCCCGTCCGTAGCGCTCCGAAGGCCGCGGCGGCGCTCAGGCCGCCGGGGCGGGCGCCATGGCGCTGTCCGGCGAGCGCCAGTCGACGCGCACCTTGCGCTCGGCGATCAGCCACCGCTCGCCCACCTTGCGGAAGCCGTCCACATAGTAGCCGCTGTGGTCGGGCCCCGTGTCGGTGATGACCATGTAGTAGGTGCGGGCCGTGGCCGTTTCCGGACCCGTCAGCTCGATCACCGAGGTGGTGAGGTTGTGGCGCACGAACTTGGCCCGCCGCTTCGGCGGGGCGGCGCCCTCGGCCGGCCGGCCGAAGCCGGCGATCCAGTCGCGGATCGCCTGGCGGCCTACGCAGCGGAAACCGTCGGATTCGAAGACGGCGTCCTCAGTGAAGACCGCGACGAAGTCGTCCACCCGCGCGCGGTCGCCGGCCATGTTGTAGGCGTGCAGGGTGTGGCGGACGCCCTCGCGGGCGAGCAGGTCATCGACGGTCATGCGCCCATGGTCCAACGCCTCGGCGGCGAGGGCAATGGTTTCCGCGGATTTGGCCCGGCTCAGGCGGCCGGAGTCGGCGCGGCCGGGTCCTGGCCGGTCGGTCCGGCGCAGGCCGCCTGGTCGCGGCGGCTCCGCACCCCGCCGAGGTCGTCCTCCAGCAGGCCGATCCGCCGCGAGACGGCCGACTGGGCGACGCCCAGGCGCTTGGCCGCGCGGTGGAAGTGCTCCTCCTCCGCGGCGGCCAGGAAGACCGGAAAATGACGGATCAGGTTGAGGCGTGTCACCGGCGGCTCGCTCGATCGGCCAGCGGCGCCTTGAGGGCCGCCCCGGCGCCGGTCATACCACGCGCCGGTCCGTCCAACGATTGTGCTCGACAAGTGCGCCGCAGCAACGTTGCATTCGGTCGGACCTGGATAGCGGCCAGCGGAGGACGAAAGCAGCATGCGAGAACTGGAAGGGAAAATCGCCATCGTCACGGGCGCCAGCCGCGGGATCGGGGAAGCGGCCGCCGAGCGGCTGGCCTCTGCCGGGGCCACGGTGATCGCCGCCGCGCGCAGCGTCGGCGACGAGGCCGACCCCAAGCTGGACACCCTGGCCTACACCATCGCCCAGATCCGCGGCCGCGGGGGCGAGGCCTACGCCTATCACCTGGACGTGGCCAAGGCCGAATCCCGCGCCGAATTCATGGACGCCGTCCTGGAGCGCTTCGGCCGGGTGGACGTGCTGGTGAACAACGCCGGCATCGCGGGCTATGGCGCGGTGACCTGGGAGATGCCGGACAAGCACTTCCGCCGGGTGTTCGAGGTGGACGTCTTCGGCCCCCGCGACCTGATCGCCCGCGCCCTGCCGGGGATGATGGAACGGGGCTACGGACGGATCGTCAACGTCTCCTCGACGGTGGCCGACCGGGCCGCGCCCAACCCCGAGGGGCCGCCCTTCCTGGACTTCCACCGGACCACCGGGATCGCGGCCTACGCCTCGGCCAAGAGCGCGCTCAACCTGTTCACCCGCGCCCTGGCGGCGGAGCTGCACGGCAAGGGGATCTCGGCCAACACCGTGGCGCCGGTCAATTCGGTGATGACCCGCGGCACCCGCGATCTGGTGGCGGCGGGGGTGTTCAACCTCGACCGCATCAAGGCGCCGGAGGACCCCGAGACCATGGCCGAGGCGATCCTGGCGCTCTGCGTGGCCGACCCGGACGTCACCACGGGGCTCACCACCTACAGCGGCCAGTACCTGGCGCAGATCGGCCGGCCGGTGCGAGGCCGCGACGGCGGCGCGTTCGACGGCAAGGTGACCGTGGCGTCGGTGAACTACTGAGCGGGCGGCCCTCTACTTTTCCACGTCCACGAACAGGTGCAGGGCGCGGTGGAAGTTGACGATCTGCTTTTCCTGGCGGGGATTGGGGCGCGCCCCTGAGAAACCGCGGGACTTCATGCCCTCGTGGACGGCTTCCATGTTCTCGAAGTCTTCCTCGAGGAAGGGGTTCTTGCCCTTGAACGCTTCGAACCCGACGCTCTCTCCGCGGACCACCTTCGGCTCCTGGCCCGGCGCATAGCGTCCCAGGCACCAGATGTCGAAGACGCACGAGTCGGGGTCATCCCGGTTCGGACGTATGCGGTACCACAGGGCCCCGTCCACGGTCGGCAGCACGATCGAGTTGGGGAAGATGTGCCAGTCGCCGCCCGCCCGGTCGATGGCTTCGAGCGTCAGGCCCTTCGGCCACGCCACCCCGCGCTTTTCAAGCTCCTCGCGGTGGAGGGCGTGCAGTTTCTGCAGCACCTCCAGCGGCGGCGTGTCGGCCGGCGTCTCGGCTTTCAGGCGTTCGTGGGCCGCCATGCCGGGATCGAGGATCATCGCCAGCAGCCGGGTGTATTCCCACCGGGCGATCGCCCACAACGTCTCGGGCAGGCCCTTGGCCTTGATCCACTGGCCGGTCGAAGGTTCCAGGTATTCGGTGGAGACTACGCCCCCGCCGCCCGCGCCGTAGAAGCCGCCGTGCAGGCCGTGCACCTGGCCCAGCGTGCCGCCGGTGGAGCGCAGGTGGTTCGTATGGGTGGCCGACGCATGGTAGGCCTCGTTGAAGGCTTCGCAGACCACCTTCCAGTTCACCGGCGCGATGATGGTCTCGTACCAGGCCATCCGGGCGGTCTCGAACTCGAACGGGTCGATGAGGGTCTTGACCTCGC
>NZ_DASXYF010000136.1:0-13857 GCF_036502675.1 Phenylobacterium sp. | reverse complement strand
CGGGACGCCCAGCCCCGCGGCCTCCTCGGTCAGCGCCGCGAGCTTGGCCTCCCGGCCCAGGATCGGTTCGCCGACGAGGCCGGTCAGCGCGCCCGCAGCCTCCCCCAGGGTGTTGGCCCGGTTCGCGTGGAATCCGGCGACCGCCGCAACCCGCTCGGTGAAGAAGTTGAAGCCGCCCGAAACCAGCACGCAACGCGCGCCGTTCGCCGCCATGGTCCTGACCAGCGTCCGCGCCCCGGGGTTCAGCCGCACCCGCTCCGCATAGGCCTGTTCCAGGGCCTGCACCGGCAGGCCCTTCAGCATCGCCACCCGCTCGCGCAGCGCGCCCTCGAAGGCGATCTCGCCGCGCATGGCCCGCTCGGTGATCGCCGAGACCTGCGCCTTCATGCCGGCGAAGTCGGCCAGTTCGTCCAGGCACTCGCAGCCGATGATGGTGGAGTCCATGTCGGCGACCAGCAGCCGCTTGCGCCGCCCCTCCCAGGGCTGCACGCAGACGTCGATCGGCAGGTCCGCCAGCGCCCCGCGGGCGATCCGGCGCACCGGCTCCAGGGCCGGCGCCTCGACCAGCAGGTCGATCGCGCCCGGCCCCAGCGGCCGGGGCTCCTTGACGCGCGCCTGCGCGCCTGCGAGCGCTTCGGAAAGGCCCGCGACCGCGGCGCGCGGCTGGGAAGCGTCTGGACTGACGAGGGTAAGAGCGATCTGCATGCCGCCCCGCATCTGGCTGATCGCCGGTCCCACCGCAAGCGGCAAGTCCGCCCTGGCCCTGCGCCTGGCCGAGCGGGACGGCGGCGAGATCGTCAATGCCGACGCCCTGCAGCTCTACGCCGACCTGCGGGTGCTCTCGGCCCGTCCCGACCCAGCCGAGGAGGCCCGCGCACCGCACCACCTGTTCGGAGTCGCCGACGCCGCGGACGGCTGGTCCACCGGCCGCTGGCTGCGGGCCGCCACCGATGTCCTGGCCGACATCGCCGCCCGCGGCCGCGACGCCATCGTGGTCGGCGGCGCCGGCCTCTATTTCCACGTCCTGACCCACGGCCTGGCGGAAATCCCCGCGGTCCCCGCCGACGTCCGCCGCCAGGCCGCCGCCGACTTCGAGGCCCTGGGCGAGGCCGCCTTCCGCGACCGCCTCGCCGCCGCCGACCCGGCCGCCGCCCGGCGCATCGCCCCCGGCGACCGCCAGCGCCTCTCCCGCGCCTGGGAAGTGTTCGCCGCCACCAGGACGGCGCTCTCCGACTGGCAGGCCCGCACGACGCCGACGCTTGCGCCCGGCGCCTGGCGCGCCATCGCGCTGGAGCCGCCGCGCGCGGCGCTCTACGCCCGCTGCGACGCGCGGTTCGAGGCCATGGTGGCGGCTGGCGCGCTGGAGGAGGCCGCCGCCCTCCTCGCCCGCGGCCTCGACCCCGCCCTGCCCGCCATGAAGGCGGTGGGGTTGCGCGAGCTCGGCGATTTCCTGCGCGGCGAGGCCGACCTGCCGGCGGCCACCGCCGCGGCCCGGCAGCAGACCCGCCGCTACGCCAAGCGCCAGCTCACCTGGCTGCGCAACCAGATTCCCGGCTGGCCGCGCCTCGACGCCGCCGACCCTGAAGGCCAGTGGCGGCAATTTCTGGCGCAGGCCGCCGGTTGACGCCAGGCCCCACGCGTGTCACATCCTCAACCATCCGATTTTGGAGACTGCCGTTGCGCGTCCAGCTCGTACTCGTAAGGCGACCGTCCAGGGGCTGACCCGCGTCAGCCTTCGCACGGTCGCTTGCGCCAGGCCCCCCGCGGGCCTTTTTTATTGCCCCCTTCCAGGCTGATCCCATGACCGCCCACCTGACCATCGAAGCCGACGCCAAGCGCCAGGAGGCGCCCGCAACCCTGACCGGCGCCGAGATGCTGATCCGCGCGCTGCTCGACAACGGCGTCGATGTGCTGTTCGGCTATCCGGGCGGGGCGGTGCTGCCGATCTACGACGCCCTGTTCGCCGAGCCGCGCCTGCGCCACGTCCTGGTCCGCCACGAGCAGGGCGCGACCCACGCCGCGGAGGGCTACGCCCGCTCCACCGGCAAGTGCGGGGTGGTCCTGGTCACCTCCGGCCCCGGCGCCACCAATGCGGTCACCGGCATCACCGACGCGCTGATGGACTCCATCCCCATGGTGGTCATCACCGGCCAGGTGCCGACCCACCTGATCGGCACCGACGCCTTCCAGGAATGCGACACCATCGGCATCACCCGGCCCTGCACCAAGCACAACTACCTGGTGAAGTCGGTCGAGGACCTGCCGCGCATCGTCCACGAGGCGTTCCACATCGCCACCTCCGGCCGCCCGGGCCCGGTCGTCATCGACATTCCCAAGGACGTCCAGTTCGCCCACGGCCGCTACCGGGGGCCGGACGAGGTGGCCTTCGCCCACAACTACCATCCGCGGGTGAAGGGCGACGCGGCCAAGATCGCCGAGGCCGCGGCGATGATCGCCGGCGCCCGGCGGCCGGTGTTCTACACCGGCGGCGGCGTGATCAACGCCGGCCCGGCCGCGGCCCAGGCGCTGCGCCGCTTCGCCGAAATGACCGGCGCGCCCGTCACATCGACCCTGATGGGTCTGGGGGCCTTCCCGGCCTCGGACCCCAGGTGGCTGGGCATGGTGGGGATGCACGGCTCGTTCGAGAGCAACAACGCCATGCACGACTGCGACGTGATGATCGCGGTCGGCTCGCGCTTCGACGACCGGGTGACCGGCCGGCTGGACGCCTTCTCCCCGCACTCGCGCAAGATCCACATCGACATCGACGCCTCGTCGATCGGCAAGAACGTGCGCGCCGACATCGGCATCGTCGGCGACGCGGGCGCGGTGCTGGACGACCTGATCGCCGTCTGGACCCAGCGCAAGCTCAGCTGCGACAAGGCGGCCCTGGCCGACTGGTGGAAGCAGATCGGCGTCTGGCGCGCCCGCCAGGGGTTCCGCTACCGCCCGCGCGCCGACCTGATCCAGCCGCAGCACGCGGTGCAGCGCCTCTACGAACTGACCCGCGGCCACGACGTCTACATCACCACCGAGGTCGGCCAGCACCAGATGTGGGCGGCGCAGTTCTTCCACTTCGAGGATCCCAACCGCTGGATGACCTCCGGCGGCCTGGGCACCATGGGCTACGGCCTGCCGGCGGCGGTGGGCGTGCAGGTCGCCCACCCCGACAGCCTGGTCATCGACATCGCCGGCGACGCCAGCGTGCAGATGACCATGCAGGAGTTCTCCACGGCCATTCAGCACGATCTGCCGATCAAGGTGTTCATCCTCAACAACGAATGGATGGGCATGGTCCGCCAGTGGCAGCAGCTGCTGCACGGCGAGCGCTACTCCCACTCCTATTCCGCCAGCCTACCGGACTTCGTGAAGCTGGCCGAGGCCTACGGCGGCGTCGGCCTGCGCGCCGACCACCCTGACGAGCTGGACGACAAGATCCGCGAGATGATCTCGGTGAAGCGCCCGGTAATCTTCGACTGCCGGGTCACCAAGGAAGAGAACTGCTTCCCGATGATCCCCTCCGGCAAGGCCCACAACGAGATGATCCTGGGCGAGGACGCCGCCGACCTGGGCTCGGTCATCGACGACGCCGGCCGCAAGCTGGTCTGACTCCAACGGGGACACGTACGCTCGCGTACGTGTCCCCTGATCTTCAGGTCTCAGCCTCCGCCAGATACCCGTGCAGCGCGGCCACCACCTGCGCCCCTTCGCCCACCGCGGAGGCCACCCGCTTCACCGAGCCCGCGCGCACGTCGCCGATGGCGAACACCCCGGGCCGGCTGGTCTCCAGGGGCGTGCGCGCCCCGGTCGTCACGAAGCCCTTGGCGTCCAGATCGACACCGGACCCGGCCAGCCAGTCGGTGTTGGGCTCCGCGCCGATGAACAGGAACAGGTGGCCGACCGGCCGGCGGACATCCTCGCCGTCCGCGCGCCAGCGGATCGCCGAGAGCACCCCGTCCTTGCCCTCCAGCGCAGTGACCTGGGCCCCTGTCACCAGCTCCACGTTGGACAGCCCGCGGATGCGGTCCACCAGGTAGCGCGACATGCTGGCCTCCAGCCCGCCGCCGCGCACCAGCAGCCAGACCTTGGCCACCTGGCTCGCCAGATAGACCACCGCCTGGCCGGCGGAATTGCCGGCGCCGACCAGCGCCACCTCCTGGCCCGAGCAAAGCTTCGCCTCCAGCGGCGAGGCCCAGTAGTGGATCGACGCCGCCTCGTAGGCCTCGAGGTCGGTCACGTTCAGCTTGCGGTATCGCGCGCCGCTGGCCAGCACCACGGCCCGCGCCGACACCTGCTCGTCACGGCCCACCTGCAGGTGGAAGCGCCCGTCGGGGCCTCGCCCCTCCAGCCGCGTCGCCGCGTCGGGTATCGCCAGCTCGACGCCGAACTTCTGCGCCTGACTGTAGGCCCGCCCCATCAGGGCCATGCCGCTGATCCCGGTGGGAAAGCCCAGGTAGTTCTCGATCCTGGCCGAGGCGCCCGCCTGGCCGCCGAACGCCCGGCAGTCCAGCACCAGGGCCGACAGCCCTTCCGAGCCCGCATAGACCGCCGCCGCCAGCCCCGCCGGCCCGGCGCCGACGATCGCCACGTCATAGGTCCGCGTCGGGTCCAGCGGCCCCACCAGGCCCAGGCAGCGGGCCAGCTCCCCCTCGCCCGGGTTGCGCAGGATCTGGCCGCCGGGGCAGAGCACGATCGGCAGCTGCGCCGGGTGCACCCCCAGGCGGTCCTCGAGGGCGCGGGCGTCCTCCGGGTTGTCCGGGTCCAGCCGCTGGTACGGGTGGCCGTTGCGGGTCAGGAAGCTCTCCAGCCGCAGCACGTCGCCGTCCGCCGCCCGGCCGACGATCACCGGCCCCACGCCGCCCTCCAGCAGGCCCACCCGCCGCAGGATCAGCGCGCGCATGATCCGCTCGCCCACCTCGGCCTCGGCGATCATCATCGCCCGCAGCTTCTCCGGCGGCAGGACCAGCGCCTGCACCTCGCTCAACGCCATGGCGTCCACCAGGGCCGGACGCCCGGAGAGCTGCGCCAGCTCGCCCATGAACGCTCCCGGTCCGTGGGTGACGATCGGCTGGTCGTGGCCGCGCTCGTCGCGGCGGGTGACCCGCACCTCGCCGGCCAGCACGACCACCAGGCCGTGGCCGATCTCTCCGGCCCGCATCACGCTCTCGCCGGCGGCGAAGCGGCGCTCGGTCCCGAACCGGCGCAGCCGCTCGATCTCGGCCGGCGACAGGGCCGGGAACATCTGGGGGGCACGGGTGTCGATGATCGTCTGGGCCATGCGGCGCACTCCCGCGAAAGCCCCAGGGCGCACGGCGGCGCGGGCGCGGTCAAGGGCCTCGGCCGCGCGCGGTTGCAGTCGGCGGCGGCTTGTGACACCTCGTGGCCATCGCTCGCGACAGGCCAGACCCATGCCCGACCCCCAGCCCGGCTCCGTCTACGAACCGACCCACGAGGAGGAGCCGGAGAACCTCGCCACCTTCGCGGTGCTGGTGGACAACGAGCCCGGCGTGCTGCACCGGCTGGTGGGGCTGTTCGCGGCGCGCGGCTACAATATCGAGAGCCTGACGGTGGCCGAGACCGACCGCCGCTCGCACACCTCGCGCGTCACCATCGTCACCCGCGGCGCCCCGCACGTGCTGGCCCAGATCGAGGCCCAGCTCACCAAGATGGTCGCCGCCCGCGACGTGCGCGACGTCACCCGCGACCCCAACGGCGTCGAGCGCGAGCTGGCGCTGATCAAGGTGAAGAGCACCGGCGTCGAGCGGGTGGAGGCCCTCAGGGTCGCCGACATCTTCCGCGCCAAGGTGATCGACACCACCCACGAGAGCTTCATCTTCGAGGTCACCGGCGCCTCGGCCAAGATCGACAAGTTCGTCGATCTGATGCGACCGCTGGGCCTGGTGGAACTCTCCCGCACCGGCGTGCTTTCCATCACGCGGGGCGCCGAAGCCATGTGAGGACGAGGCGATGGCCGCGCTCCGCAACGCCTGCGGCCTGGCGCTGATCCTGGCCCTGGCGGCCGCCGCCGAGGCCGCGCCGCGCCGCAAGGCCCCGCCGGGGGCGCCGGCCGACCTTTCCCCCGCCGACGCCGCCGTCTGGCCCTATCCGCCGCCGGATCCAAGGTCCTGGTGGGACGACGACCGTCCCAGGCCGCCGGAAGCCGCCGATCCCCTGGGCGGCCGGCGGCTCAGCTCGCGCGACCGCCTGGTCCCGGTCGACAACGGGATCGAGCCCACGGTCTACCGCCTGTGGGGCCTGCAGCCCCTGCAGACCCAGCCGCTGACGGCCGACGAGATGGTCCTGGAGGTCTGGACCCGCCCCGCCCGCAGCGTCCGCCAGGCGGTGATCCGCGTCACCGTCCGCAGCGACGGCCGCGCCTTCGTCCAGGCCCGGGCCGGCTACGCCTGCTGCGAGCCGGGCGTCGCCCGGCGGGTGGGCTTCGACGCCGGGCTGCCGGCAGGCGCGGCCGCGTCCTTCCTGGCGTTGCGCGTCGCGCCCATGTGGGACGCGCCCCGCGACGTGCGGGTCATCGACCCCTCGGTCTCCACCGAGGCGATCTGCGTCGACGGCGTGGCCTACGACCTGACCCTGCTGCTGCCCGGACGGTCGCGCTCGCTCCGCCGCGCCTGCGACGAGGCCGCCATCGGCCAGGCCGCCGACGCGCTGGGCGCCGCCTTCGCCGCGGCCCTCGGCCAGGAGCCCCGCTTCGACGTGCTGTTCCCGGGCGGCGCCGGCTTCGCCGCCGCCAAGGCCGCCTATCAGGACCTCCTGGCCGGCGGCGGGGGCCTGCAGCCCGCGCCCCGCACGCGCCCACAACCGCCGGGGCTGGCGGATCAACCTGCGGGATGAAGCCCTTCCCCCTCGATGGGGAACAGGCTTTCGGATCAACACCTTCAAATCCGGGCGCATCCGTCCTATATTCAACGGGTCCGGCTTGCCGGACTATGGAGATAAACGCGCACGTAATAAGCGGACTGGACCCGGGTGCGATTCCCGGCGGCTCCACCAATCCTTCCCGGGTCATCGACGGGAAGCACGGGGCCGATCAGCATCGACAGACGTCTAAAGGTGTTAGCTTTCTCCCGGCATGGCCCACCGTTTCGGGCCTTTAACTAACTGCGAACGATAACTTCGCTGAAGAGGTTCGCCTCGCCGCGTAATGCGACGAGTCGTTTCTCGACCTAAAGCCCTGGTGTCTTAGCAGCGCCAGGCGGGGCTCGGAGGGGGCCTGGCAACAGAACCCCTCCACTTTCCGTTTCCGCCGCCTCGGTTCGCCTCCCGCGGGAACCGTTCGCTTTGTCGCGACGCCGCCTTGCACGGCGCGGCCGAAAGTTTAGGGTCTCGCAGTCCCCCGCACCGGAGCGCCCATGGCCCAGGATCCGCCGGCCCAAGATCTGATGCACTACGAGAGCATGGCGCAGGACGCCCTGCGCGGCGTGGTCAAGGCTGCGCTGAAGAAAGCCGCGGCGCCGGAAGGTCTGCCGGGCGCCCATCATTTCTACATTACCTTCAAGACCGAGGCCCCGGGGGTCTCCGGACCCGACGATCTCCTGTCGAAATACCCGGACGAGATGACCATCGTCCTGCAGCACCGCTATTGGGACCTGGCGCCGGGCGAGACTTTCTTTTCCGTGACCCTGCATTTCGGCGGCCAGCCCAAGCGGCTGTCGGTGCCCTATTCGGCGGTCACCCGGTTCTATGACCCCAGCGTGCAGTTCCTGCTGCAGTTCGAAGCCCCCGCGGGCGAAGCGGCCGCCTCGGCCGCGGAGGCCGCCGCGCCGTCGCCGCCGCCCGCAGCCCCGTCCGCCGGCGAGGGCGAGGCCAAGATCGTCTCCCTCGACCAGTTCCGGAAGAAGTGAAGCCGCCCGGTCCCGCAGCCTTCCTCGCCGCCCTCGCCCTGGCCTGGGCCGCCCCCGCAGCCGCCCTTGCCGGCTCCTTCTCCGACTGGTCCGCCGTGGTGGTGGCCGGCGACTGGCACGCCCACTCGGGCGGCCCCTCCGAGGCCTTCGACAACGCCCGGCGCGACGTCTCCAGGGCGCTGGAGGCCGCAGGCTTCGCCGGCGGCAACCTGCGCCAGTTCTCCGTCCGGCCCGAGCGCTACAAGGACGTCCGCCCCTTCAAGTCCGATCCGAAGGCGATCTACGACGCTCTGACCGACCTCACCGCCCGCAACCCCGGCGGCTGCCTGGTGTATTTCAGTTCCCACGGCGCCCAGCAGGGCGTGGTGGTGGACCGGCAGCTGCTGGCGCCGCAGATCCTCGGCGCCATCCTCGACCGCACCTGCGCGGCGCGGCCCACCATCGTGGTGATCTCCGCCTGCTTCTCCGGGGTCTTCATCCCCGAGCTCGCCCAGCCCAACCGGATGATCCTCACCGCCGCCCGGCCGGACCGCACCTCCTTCGGCTGCGGCGAGTCCGACAGGTACCCCTACTTCGACGACTGCTTCCTGCAGTCGATCCGCGCCACCGGCGACTTCCCCGACCTCGCCCGCGCCGTCCAGGCCTGCGTCGCGGCCCGGGAGGTCAAGGAGGGCATGAGCCCGCCCTCCGAGCCGCAGCTGTGGATCGGCCCGGCGCTGCGGCCGATCCTGCCGCTCTACCGCTTCGCGGCGGGACCCAAGGGACCCGGCTAGGGCGGACTGCGCCTGGGGACGCCGGTTCCGGCGCCCTTTGCCGACTCTGCGCGGCGCCCTACAAGTCCGGCGGAGCTTCACAAAAGCATGCGGACGCCGACCAGCTCATGGGTTCCATCGCCAAAGCCGCCGTCCTGGCCTTCGCGGGCGCGCTCGCCGCCGCAGGCCTCGCGCTCGCCCAGGACGCGCCGGTCGCGACCGCCCCGGCCGCTGCGCCCAGGCCCCCGGCCGCGCCTCGTCCGGCCGCCGCCGCGACGGCTCCGTCCAACCGTCCCGCCGTCCCGCACCGCGCCGCGCCCGCGACGGCCAGGCCGGCCGCGCCCTCCGCCCCCGGCCTCGCCGCCTACGTCCCCGTCCTGCCGATCCAGCCCTCCGGCGCGCGGCTCGCGCCCGGCGAGCCCCTGCCTCCGGCCGAGCTGGAGGCCTTCGTCGACGGGGTGGTGCGCGACGCCATGGCCGAGTCGCACATCGCCGGCGTCGCCGTCAGCGTGGTCCAGAACGGCCAGGTGGCCCTGAAGAAGGGCTACGGCTTCGCGGGCCTCGCCCCCGCCCGCCGCGTGGACCCCGACCGGACGCTGTTCCGCATCGGCGACATCTCCAGGACCTTCACCTGGATCACCCTGATGAGGGAGGTGGAGGCCGGTCGCATCCGCCTGGAGGCGCCGGTCAACCTCTACCTGCCCGAGCAGTTGCAGGTGCGCGACCAGGGCTACCGCACCCCGGTCAAGGTGGCCAACCTACTGGACCATTCCGCGGGCTTCGAGGACCGCGCCCTGGGCCACCTCTACGAGAACCGCTATCAGCGCGAACGCCCCCTGGCCGACTACCTGCGGCAGGAGCGGCCGCGGCGCGTCCATGCGCCCGGCGAGATCTCCAGCTATTCCAACTACGGCGCGGCCCTGGCCGGCGAGGCGGTGAGCTATGTCGCCCAGAAGCCCTTCGAGCGGCTGGCCGAGGACGAGATCTTCGTGCCGCTCCGCCTGGCGCACACCACCTTCCGCGAGAACCGCCCGGCCAAGGCGGGCTTGCCGGCGCCGATGCCCGCGGCCCTGGTCGCGGACATTTCCGACGGCTACGCCTGGACCGCCGCCGGCTTCCAGGCGCGGCCCTACGAGTTCATCGGCCACATCGCCCCGGCCGCCTCGGCCTCTTCCACGGCCGGCGACATGGCGCGCTATATGGTCGCCCTGCTGAATGGCGGGGCGCTGGACGGGGCCGCGATCTACGCACCGCGCACCGCGCTGGCCTTCCGCACGCCGCTGCGCGCCACGCCGCCCGGGATCAACGGCTGGGCGCACGGCTTCATGGTCTATGAGCTGCCGGGCGGCCGCCGCGGCTTCGGCCACCCGGGCTCCACCCTCTCCTTCAAATCCAACCTGGTGGTGATCCCGGAACTGGGCCTGGGGATCTTCGTCTCCGCCAACACCGAGACCGGCCGCGACCTCGCCGCCCGCCTGCCCGGCCGCATCCTCGAGCAGTTCTATGCGCCGCCGCAGGCCTTCCCGCGCCCCGGCGACCCGGCGCTGGTCCGCGAGCGCGGCCGCTACCAGGGCTACTACGTCTCCACCCGGCGGGCCTATGGCGGCCTGGAGGCCTTCGTCACCCGCCTGCGCTCCGGCGCCTGGGCGCGCGTCTCCTCCGGAGGGCGGCTCGCCACCAGCGGACGCGAGGGCGTCAGGACCTGGGTTCCGGAGGGCGATCCGGCCGCGGGCCGCTTCGTGGCCGCCAGCGGCGTCGGGCGGCTCGACTTCAACCTGCGGGGCGGGCGGGCGACCGGCTACGTGGCCTCCGACAACTTCGGAACCTTCGAGCGCACCGACGGCTGGCGCCAGCCCCGCGCCCTCGCGATCCTGGCCGCGCTGACCGCGCTCGCCGCCGCCGCCACCCTGGGCGGGGTGCTGCTGCGCAACCGCCGGGAGTTCCGCGAGACCAGTATCCAGGGCCGCCTCAGCCAGATCCAGAACACCCAGGCCGCGCTCTGGCTCACCGCCATCGCGCTCTTCCTGCTCTGGACCTCGAAGAGCGGCGACGCCGCGGCGCTGATGTACGGCTGGCCGGGCCCCTCCCTGATCCTCGCCTCGGCCTGCGCCCTGGTGGCCGCGGCCCTGACGCTGGCCGCCCTGGTCGCCCTGCCCGCCGTCTGGCGCGGCGGCCGGCGGGTGGACTCCTGGTCGCCCCTGCGCAAGCTGGGCTTCAGCTTCACCGTGCTGGTCTACGCCGCCTTCTCGATGGCGCTGTACGGCTGGGGGGCGCTCACCCCCTGGAGCGGCTGATCTTAAGAGACTTAAACGCGCCGTTTACCTTGCACTGGGTAAATCCTGCCTAGCGGGGGCGCGGACTGCCGGCCGCTCCAATGCTCGCCTGGGGAAGGTCGCAGGATTTGAACGGGTTCGTCGCAACGCTGCAGCGATTCGGAATCGGACGGCTGGCGGCGATCCTCGGCATCGGCGCGGGCGTCGCCGCCGCCCTGTTCGCGCTGACCCTGCAGCTCGGCCAGCCCAAGGGGCTGCTCTATTCCAACCTCGACCTGAAGGAAGCCGGCTCCATCACCGGGGCCCTCGACCAGGCGGGGATCAAGTACGAGGTGAAGGGCGACGGCGCCACCATCCTGGTCCCCCGCGACCAGGTAGCCTCCACCCGCCTGCTTCTGTCCGGCAAGGGCCTGCCGACCTCCGGCTCGGTGGGCTACGAGATCTTCGACCAGGCCAATGCGCTGGGCCAGACCGACTTCGTCCAGCAGCTCAACCGCCAGCGCGCCCTGGAGGGCGAGCTGGCCCGCACCATCCGCGGCCTCGACGGCGTTACCGGCGTGCGCGTCCACCTGGTGCTGCCCAAGCGCCAGCTCTTCGAGGAGGAGACCGACCCGCCGTCGGCCTCGGTGACCCTCAGCGTCGGCGGCCGCGAGCCAGGCTCCGACCAGGTCAAGGCGATCCAGAACCTGGTGGCCGGCGCGGTGCCCAGCCTCAAGCCCGAGCGCGTCACCGTCGTCGACCAGCACGCCAAGACCCTCTCCGGCCCGCAGGACGGGAACGAAGCCGCCGACGGCCGCAAGAGCGAGGTGGAGACCCGCATCGCCAAGACGGTGCGCAACCTGGTCGAGGGCGTCGTCGGCCCCGGGAAGGCCCGGGTCAACGTCACCGCCGACCTCGACCTCTCCCAGGTCACCGTACAGAAGGAATCCTACGACCCCGACGGCCAGGTGGTGCGCTCGGAATCGACCACCGAGGAGAACGCCAAGGAGACCCAGCCTTCCGACTCGGGCCAGGTCACGGCGTCCAGCAACATCCCGGGCGGCGCGCCGCCCGCCGCCGACGGCCAGTCCGGCTCCACCACCGGCAAGACCGAGACCACCACCAACTACGAGATCACCAAGACCACCCGCACCGAGGTGCAGGGGCCCGGGCAGGTGAAGCGGCTGTCCGTGGCGGTGGCCGTCGACGGCGTCACCGCCGTCGGCAAGGGCGGCAAGCCCGGCGCCTACGCGCCGCGCAGCGCCGAGGAGATGAAGCGCATCGAGGACCTGGTCCGCACGGCGGTGGGCTACAACACCGACCGCGGCGACCAGGTGACGGTGGTCAACGTCAAGTTCCCCACCCTGGACGACCAGGAGGGCGTCAGCGCCGCCAACCCGCTGATGGGCTTCGACAAGAACGACATCATGCGCGGCGTCGAGCTGCTGATCATGCTGGTGGTCGCCGTCCTGATCATGCTGTTCGTGGTCCGTCCGCTGCTGAAGGGCGGCGGCGCGGGCGGCGGCCTGCCGATGATGGCGCCCTCCGGCGGCCAGCGCATGGCCACGGGCCCCGACGGCCAGCCGATGCAGATCGCCGTGGACCCCGCCACCGGCCAGCCCCTGCAGATCGCCGCCCAGTCGTCCGAGATCGACCAGAGGATCGACATCGCCCGCATCGAGGGCCAGGTGAAGGCCAGCTCGGTCAAGCGCGTGTCGGAGTTCGTCGAGAAGCACCCGGAGGAGTCGGTCTCGATCCTCCGCTCCTGGCTGCATGACACCGCATGAGCAAGCCGAAGGGCAAGAGCGTCGTCGACGCCGCACGGCTGAGCGGCCCGGAAAAGGCGGCCGTCATCCTGCTGTCGCTGGGCGAGGAGCACGCCACCATCTGGCGCGCGCTCGACGAGGAGGAGATCAAGGAAGTCTCCCAGGCCATGGCCAGCCTGGGCACCGTCTCCGCCTCGGTGGTGGAGGACCTGCTGATGGAGTTCGTCTCCGGCATGTCCGGGGCCGGCGCCATCATGGGCTCCTTCGAGCAGACCCAGAAGCTGCTCGCCGCGATCATGCCCTCCGAGAAGGTCGAGAACCTGATGGAGGAGATCCGCGGCCCGGCCGGCCGCACCATGTGGGACAAGCTTGGCAACGTGAACGAGGCCGTGCTCGCCAACTACCTGAAGAACGAATACCCGCAGACCGTCGCCGTCGTGCTCTCCAAGATCAAGTCGGAGCACGCAGCGCGGGTGCTGGGCTGCCTGCCCGAGGACTTCGCCCTGGAATGCGTCACCCGCATGCTGCGCATGGAGCCGGTGCAGCGCGAGATCCTCGACAAGATCGAGCAGACACTGCGCAACGAGTTCATGTCCAACCTGGCGCGCACCTCCAAGCGCGACAGCCACGAGATGATGGCGGAGATCTTCAACGCCTTCGACCGCCAGACCGAGGCCCGCTTCATCGCCGCCCTGGAGGAGCGCAACCGCGAAAGCGCCGAGCGCATCCGCGCCCTGATGTTCGTCTTCGAGGACCTCTCCAAGCTGGACCCCGGCGGCGTCCAGACCCTGCTGCGCGCCGTGGACAAGGAACAGCTCGGCCTGGCGCTGAAGGGCGCCTCGGACACGCTTCGGGAAATGTTCTTCTCCAACATGAGCGAGCGCGCCGCCAAGATCATGCGCGAGGACATGGAAACCATGGGGCCGGTGCGGCTGCGTGACGTCGACCAGGCGCAGATGGCCATGGTGCAGGTCGCCAAGGACCTCGCCGCCAAGGGCGAAATCATGCTGGCGACGTCCAACGCCGAAGACGAGTTCGTGTACTGATGTCCGGCGCACCCCATCAGAAATTCGGCTTCGACACCGAGTTCGACGCGACGGGCGAGGTCGCCTACGCCGCGCCGCGGCCGAAGCGCAGCTTCACCCCCGAAGAGGTCGAGCAGATCCGCCAGCAGGCCTATGCGGAAGGCGAGCGGGTGGCGCTGACCAGCATCACCGCCCAGCAGATG
>NZ_DASXYF010000135.1:0-5520 GCF_036502675.1 Phenylobacterium sp. | reverse complement strand
GGATCGGGCCGCAGACGCCCGACGAGTTCGACGCCGCGACGGTGGGCGTGGCAGGCCTCGATCACGCCCGCTGGCGCGCCGATCAAGCCAAGCCCGAGGTCGCCGCCGCCTACAAGGCCGACTGGCGAGAGACCCGCGAGCCCAACGACTACGTCCGCGACCTCAAGCACGACAGCCCGATGAACGGCGAGCTGAAGCACTCCGAGGGCCATGATCGCTATGCCCTGCCGACGGTGATCTTCCGCGGCCCCGGCGGCGAGCACACCGTCGCCGGCTGGGTTCCCTACGAGGACTATGTGGCGGGCCTGGAAGCCGCCCTGCCCGGCGCCACCGCCGACCCGCGCCCCGACCCGACGCCGGCCGAGGCCTTCGAGCGCTGGGGCATGCTCACGGCCAAGGAGCTGGCCTTCCTCTGCGGCGAGGACGCCAGGCCGCCGGCCGGCGTCGTCACCCGCGATTGGGGCGACGGCCTCGTCTACTACGCCGCCGCCGAGGTCGAGGTTCGCGGCCTCATGGTCCTGGCCGAAGTCTAGAGCTCCGCCAGCAGGGCGTCGGCCATCTCTACGGTCGTCATCGAGCCGCCCAGGTCGGGGGTGCGGGCGCCCTTCTCCAGCGCCCGGTTCACCGCGGCGAACAGGGTGTCGGCGAGGTCCGCGCGATCGAGCGACCAGCGCAGCGCCATCTCGAAACTGAGGATCGCGGCCAGCGGATTGGCGATGCCCTTGCCGGCGATGTCCGGCGCCGAGCCGTGGATCGGCTCGTAGAGGCCGGGCTTGCCGGGCTCGCCCAGGGCGGCGGAGGGCAGCAGCCCCAGGCCGCCGGTGAGCTGCGCGGCCTCGTCGGAGAGGATGTCGCCGAACAGGTTGTCGGTGAGGATGACGTCGAACTGCAGCGGACGCTTCACCAGCTGCATGGCGGTGTTGTCGGCCAGCTGGTGCTCCAGCTCCACGTCCGGGTACTCCCGCCTGTGCAGCTCGGTGACCACGTCGCGCCAGAGCTGGCCGGTCTCCATGACGTTGGACTTCTCGGCCGAGGTCACCTTGTTGCGCCGCCCGCGGGCGAGCTCGAAGGCCACGCGCCCCACCCGCTCGATCTCGGCGGTGGTGTAGACCTGGGTGTCCACCCCGCGCTTGCCGCCGCCGGGCAGGTCCTCCACCCCGCGCGGCTGGCCGAAATAGACCCCGCCGGTGAGCTCGCGGATGATGATCAGGTCCAGGCCCTCGACCACCTCGCGCTTCAGGGTCGAGGCGTCGGCGAGGGAGGGGAAGCAGAACGCGGGCCGCAGGTTGGCGAACACCTGCATGCCGGAGCGCAGGCCCAACAGGGCCGCCTCGGGACGCAGGTGGCGCGGGACCGAGGCCCACTTGGGCCCGCCGACCGCGCCCATCAGCACCGCCTTGGCGGCCTTGGCCTCGGCCAGCACCTCGTCGGTAAGCGGGGTCCCGGAAAGGTCGAAGCTGCAGCCGCCGAACGGGCGCTCCTCGATGGAAAGGTCATTGGCCAGGTGCGTCGCCACGCGACGCACCTGGGCGGTGACTTCGGGGCCGATCCCGTCGCCGGGCAGCAGGAGCAGGTCGGTCATGGCAGGGTCCCCGTTGGTTCGCGCGCCCCCTCCTAGGACATGCCGGGGCGACGGAAAACCCCGCTTTGGAAGGGGTGGGCCTCAGATCTTCCGCTCGCCCGCGACCTGGTAGACGCAGAGGTCGCGGGCGTGGAAGCCGTGCGCCTCGCGGGCGGCCTGCCAAGCGGCCATGTGCGGCCGGGCGAAATGGGCGTCGAGGGCCGCCTGGTCGGTCCAGACCTCGAAGACCCGGATCATGCCGGGCTCGGCCACGTCCTCGGCATAGGCGTATTCACGGCAGCCGGGCTCGGCGCGGGAGGCGGCCATGACCGCCAGCATGTGGGGCCGGAGCGCCTCGACCTGCGCGGGCGGCACGCGGAACACGCCGGCCAGGACCAGGGTCACACGCCCTCCAGCCAGGGCTGGGCCAGCGCCTGGCGCATCTCGTAGACGTCGATGGCCTTGGCGGCCTGCAGGGTCTCGGCGACGGCGTCGAGGCCGTTCAGCATCTTGTGCTTGCGGGTGGGATCGATCTGGAAGGCGAAGGTCCTGCCCGACGGCGAGACCACGGTCTGGGCCTCCAGGTCGACGGTGACCAGGTGGTTGCCGCCCTTGGCCTCCGCCATCAGCGCCTGCACCTCCTGGGCCTCGAGGACGACGGGCAGGAGGCCGTTCTGGAAGCAGTTACTGTAGAAGATGTCGGCGAAGCTGGTGGAGATCACGCAGGTGACCCCGAAGTCCATCAGCGCCCAGGGGGCGTGCTCGCGCGAGGAGCCGCAGCCGAAGTTGTCGCCGCAGACCAGCAGGCCGGCGCCCTGGTATTCTGGCCGGTTGAGCACGAAGTCCGGCCGCGGCCGGCCCTCACCGTCGAAGCGCAGGTCGTAGAACAGTCCCTTGGCCAGGCCCGCGCGCTCCACGGTCTTGAGGAACTGCTTGGGGATGATCTGGTCGGTGTCGATGTTGGCCTGCGGCAGGGGGACGGCGCGGGCGTCGATGCGGGTGAAGGGGGTCATCGGAGAAACTCCCGCACGTCGGCGATGTGGCCGGCGATGGCGGCGGCGGCGGCCATTTCCGGGCTCATCAGATGGGTGCGGCCGCCGCGGCCCTGGCGGCCCTCGAAATTGCGGTTGGAGGTGGAGGCGCAGCGCTGGCCGGGCTCGAGCCTGTCGGGGTTCAGGCCCAGGCACATCGAGCAGCCCGGCTCGCGCCAGTCGAAGCCGGCGGCGATGAAGATCTCGTCCAGGCCCTCGTCCTCGGCCTGGGCCTTCACCAGGCCGGAGCCCGGGACCACCATGGCGGCGACGTGGCCGGCGACCCGGCGGCCGGCGTCGAGCGCGGCCTGCACCACCTTGGAGGCGGCGCGCAGGTCCTCGATGCGGCTGTTGGTGCAGGAGCCGATGAACACGCGGTCGATCTTCGCCTCGGCGATCGGCTGGCCGGCGGTGAGGCCCATGTATTCCAGCGAGCGTTCCGCCGAGGCCCGCTTGTCCGGGCTGGCGAAGGACGTGGGATCCGGCACGCGGCCGTCGACGGCGACCACGTCCTCCGGGCTGGTGCCCCAGGTGACCAGCGGCGCGATCCCGGCGGCGTCGATGCGCACCTCGCGGTCGAAGACGGCGTCGGAGGCGGAGCGCAGGGTCTTCCAGAAGGCGGACGCCATCTCCCAGGCGCCGGCCTTGGGCGCGGCGGGACGGCCGCGGATGTAGTCGAAGGTGGTCGCGTCCGGCGCCACCAGGCCCGCGCGGGCGCCGGCCTCGATGGTCAGGTTGCACAGGGTCATGCGGCCTTCCATCGACAGCGCCCGGACCGCGTCGCCGGCGTATTCGATGACGTAGCCGGCGCCGCCGGCCGTGCCGATCTCGCCGATGACGGCGAGCGCGAAGTCCTTGGCGCCGACGCCGGGGCCGGGGAGGCCCTCGATGGTCACCCGCATGTTCTTCGACTTGGACTGGCGCAGCGTCTGGGTGGCCAGGACGTGCTCGACCTCGGAGGTGCCGATGCCCTGGGCGAGCGCGCCGAAGGCCCCGTGGGTGGAGGTGTGGGAATCGCCGCAGACGATGGTCATGCCCGGCTGGGTGCGGCCTTGTTCCGGCCCGACCACGTGGACGATGCCGTTGCGGATGTCGCCCATCGGGAAAAACTCGATGCCGGCGTCCGCGACGTTGCGCTCCAGGGTCTGGAGCTGCAGGCGCGCCTCCTCGTCGGCCACGGCGCCGACGCCCAGCGCCTGGCCCTCGGTGGGGACGTTGTGGTCGGCCACCGCCAGGGTGCGGTCCGGCCGGCGCACGGGGCGGCGGGCGGCGCGCAGGCCCGCGAAGGCCTGCGGCGTCGTCACCTCGTGGATCAGGTGCAGGTCGATGTAGAGGATCGCCTCACCGCCCGCCGCCTCGGCGACCAGGTGAGCGTCCCAGATCTTGTCGTAAAGCGTCTTGCCGGCCATGCGGCGGCATGTAGGACGTCAGGCCCGCCTTCGGCAAGGCGCGGACGGCTGCAGCGAGGCCTTCCCCCTCGATGGAGACCGCCCCTCTCCACCCGGAAGCGGGGGGAAAAGGGGCGGGGAGCGGTCCTACTCTTCGACTTTGGCCTCTTCGCGGACGCTCTGCTGGCGTTCGGCGATGCGGGCCGACTTCCCGCGGCGGTCGCGCAGGTAATAGAGCTTGGCGCGGCGCACGGCGCCCCGGCGCTTCACCTCGATGGATTCGATCATCGGCGACAGCACCGGGAACACCCGCTCCACGCCTTCGCCGAAGGAGATCTTGCGGACGGTGAAGCTCTCGTTGATCCCCGAGCCCTGCCGGCCGATGCAGACGCCCTCATAGGCCTGGACGCGCTCGCGCTCGCCCTCCTTGATGCGGACGTTGACGCGCACGGTGTCGCCGGGCTGGAACTCCGGGGTGCTGCGCTGGGCCTTGAGGCGGTCGGCCTCTTCCTTTTCCAGGGTCTCGATCATGTTCATCGTCATCGTCCTTCTCGGGCTTCATTCGCCCTTTGCCTTTTGATTGGCGAGATGCGCCGCCCAGAGGTCCGGCCGCCGCTCCCGCGTCGCTAGCTCCCGCTGCGCCTTCCGCCACCTGGCCACCTCGGCGTGGTGGCCCGACGTCAGCACCTCGGGGATCTCAAGCCCCTCGAACGTCCGCGGTCGCGTGTACTGCGGATGCTCAAGCTGCCCGTCCTCGAAACTCTCTTCACTGAGGCTGTCGGCCCGCCCCAGGACACCGGGCAGCAGCCGCACGCACGCCTCGATCGCCACCAGGGCCGCCGCCTCGCCGCCGGCGAGCACCGCGTCCCCCACGGAGACCTCCTCGAACCCGCGGGCGTCGAGCACCCGCTGGTCCACCCCCTCGAACCGGCCGGCCAGGACGACCAGTCCCGGGCCCTGCGACCAGCTCTTCACCTGCGCCTGGGACAGGGGCCGTCCCCGGGCGCTCATATACAAAAGCGGCCGCCCCCGCCGCTCCACGCTGTCCAGCGCAGCCGCGATGACGTCCGCCCGCATGACCTGCCCCGGCCCGCCCCCCGCAGGGGTGTCGTCCAGGAAGCCGCGCTTATCCTTGGAAAAGCCGCGAATGTCCACCGTTTCCAGGCTCCAGAGTCCGGCCTCGCGCCAGGCGGTCCCGATCAGGGAGACGCCGAGCGGGCCGGGGAAGGCCTCGGGGAACATGGTCAGGACGGAGACGTCGAACGGCATGGCCGAGGTCAAGGCGCCACAGGGCCCCGCGCGTCAAGCGGCTTGCGGGCGAGGCGCCACCGTCTAGAACGGGACCGAGCGGGGATTGCAGGTGGAACGACGGACATTCCTGGGCGCGGCGCTTGCGGCCGGCGCGCTGGCGCGGGCGCTGGGCCAGGCGGGCCCGGCCCTGGCCGCCGGCTCGGTCAGCCTGCCGTTCGACTTCGACCAGGACCGGCGGATCATGGTCCCCATCCAGATCGACGGGAAACCGGCCTGGGCCTGGCTCGAC
>NZ_DASXYF010000134.1:0-10404 GCF_036502675.1 Phenylobacterium sp. | reverse complement strand
GCCGTCGCTTCAGCGCTTCGGCGAAGAAGCGGAACGGGCGGGGCTAAAGGTCGTGGACAGCTTTGGGTTCGGCCAGGACTATGCCGAGACGCTGCGCCGCTGGTCCAAGACGATGCAGGCGAAGAAGGACGAGATCATGGCGCTGGGCCATGACCAGAAGTTCTTCCGCAACTGGCAGTTCTATCTGGGCATCTGCGCTGCAACGTTTGCCGTCGACCGCACCGACGTCGTTCAGGTCGAACTCGCGAACGTCTGACGTTCCGCAGCGGAAATCTTGCCTTGGGTGCCTGATCGCAGGAACCTGCCCTCAACGATAAGACGTTGGAGGGGTGCGATGGCGGATGCCGATTACATCATCGTGGGCGCGGGCTCGGCCGGCTGCGTGCTGGCCAACCGCCTGTCCGCCGATCCTCGCCGCCGCGTCCTTGTTCTGGAAGCCGGCGGTATGGACGACTGGATCTGGCTGCATATCCCCGTCGGCTATCTGTTCGCCATCGGCGACCCCCGCGCGGACTGGATGTTCGAGACCGAGCCGTCGCCAGGCCTGGGCGGACGGCGGATTGGCTATCCACGCGGCAAGGTGATCGGCGGCTGTTCGGCCATAAACGGCATGATCTACATGCGCGGACAAGCCGCCGATTATGACGGCTGGCGCCAGCTGGGCCTGCCGGGTTGGGGCTGGGACGACGTCCTGCCGCTGTTTTTGGCCCAGGAGGACCACATCGCCCCACCGGGTCCGCTGCATAGCCAGGGGGGCGAGTGGCGGGTCGAGCCCTGCCGCATGCGATGGACCATCCTCGACGCCTTCATGCAGGCCGCCGCGCAGGCGGGCATCCCGACGGTCGAGGACTTTAACGGCGGCGACAACTTCGGCTGCAGCTATTTCCAGGTGAACCAGAAGAACGGCCGCCGGTGGAGCGCCGCGCGCGGCTTCCTGCGGCCCGTCCTGCACCGTCCCAATCTGAAGCTTGTCACGGGGGCTCAGGTCGAGCGGGTGGTCGTCGAGGATGGACGGGCCGTGGCCGTTCGATGGCGCAAGGACGGTGCGGTGTTTGAGGCCGCAGCTGACGGGGACATCGTACTTGCCGCCGGCGCGGTGGCCACCCCGCAGTTGTTGGAGGTGTCAGGGATCGGCGACGGCGAACGTCTGGCCGCGCTCGGTCTGGAGGTGAAGCGCCACCTGCCGGGCGTCGGCGAGAACCTGCAGGACCACCTGCAAATCAGGCCCTACTACCGAGTTACGGGGGCGCCAACCCTGAACGAGCGATACGCCGCCGTCTGGCGCCGGCCGTTGATGGCCCTCGAATATGCGCTCCTGCGCCGTGGGCCAATGTCGATGGCCCCCTCGCATCTGGGAGCGTTCGCCTATTCCTCGCCTGAACACGCCACGCCCAATGTGGAATTCCACGTCCAGCCGTTGTCGCTGGAGCGTTTCGGCGAGCCGCTGCACGATTTTCCCGCCATGACGGTGAGCGTCTGCAACCTTCGACCGACCAGCCGCGGCGCCGTCCATGCCCGCAGTGGAGACGTCGCCGACGCCCCGGCGATTAGGCCCAACTATCTGTCCACTTCGAAGGACGAACGCGTGGCGGTGGACAGCCTCAGGCTGGCGCGCAAAATTATGGCCCAGCCGGCCCTGCAGCGCTATTCGCCGACGGAAGTGAAGCCGGGCGAGGGTGTCCAGGGCGACGAAGCGATGCTGGACGCCGCCCGCGTCCACTCTTCGACCATCTTCCATCCCGTCGGCACCGCCAAGATGGGCGCACCGGGTGATGCGACCGCGGTGGTCGACGCCCGGCTCAAGGTCTTTGGGATCGAGCGCCTGCGCATCGCCGACGCCTCGGTCATGCCGCACATCGTCTCCGGGAACACCAACTCGCCGACCATGATGATCGCCGAGAAGGCGGCACGGATGATCCTGGAAGAACGCTAGCTAGAACTTGGCCTCGATCGCCCTGGATCTGACCTCCCACCTGGAAGACGTTGTACGTGCCATCGAAACAGATCTGGCGCGGCTGTCGGCGAGGTTGAACACCGCGAGCTTAAACTCGTTTGGACTGGAAGACGCCAAGGCTAAGTCAGCGCCATGGAACTGTTCAATATAAGGCGGACCAACTGACTTTGCCGGTTCACGCCCACCTTCAAGAATATTCTCTTGCTATAGGTCCGAGCGGTGTTGACCCGGACGTTCAGCAGTTTGGCGACCTCGGCCAGCGACAATCCATTCGAGAGAAGATTTGCAAGCTTTGCCTCAGTCGCAGTCAGTCCGAACAGGCTCGAAATCAGGTGCTCCGGTATCAGCCGCTGCTGGTTCGAATCGCTGACATAGAGGGCGATCCGTGGATCCAGATTGCTCCCGCATCGGGCCGTGATCGGAAGCGTCCTCACAAGGACGCCGAGAGCGTGGTCCACGCAATCGACGCTCAGCGCTTCTATCCAGCCTTCTTCATGCTTGGATTGACCGGATTCACGGGCCTTGCGGATGAGGGCGCCCAGCCGGTCATTCTCTGACTTGCGCGCAAAACGTATCTTCGAGTCTACGACCGAGATGCATTTGCCGGCACGAACCAGGCTCTCGCCGAACCGGTTCGATGTGATCACCTTGCCGGCGCCGTCCAGGATGAACGTGCCGATATCCAGTTGGTCGAGCGTCTCGGAGAGCGCCATTTTCATGCCATGCTCGCGCTGCATCCGCGCGTATATCTCCAGAGCCGCGCGGAGATGCGGGAGGCAGGACAGGAGGAATTCCTTTTCCCGCGCCCCGAACGAGGGCATCCCCTCGGCATTCATCACGCCCACAATGCATTTCCAGCCACATGGATCAGCAACGGACATACACAGCTGGTGGCGAATGCCATAAGGCTGAACGATGCTGTTGTAGAAGTCCGTCGTCTTATCGTGGTCCCAGGGTATCACCTCATCGAGCGTGAAGATGTCTCCTGGCTTCTCAAGCACCCGCGCGAGAGAATCGGAGGGCGACAGCCTGGCATGGTCGAAGGCCGCCGGCTGCATTCGGATGCTGAGCCCCCCCGCGCCATCCAGCACGACGAGCGGATTGCTGCCGGGGCGACTTCCGCGAACGATAATGGCGGCGAAGCTGCTCTTGGCGCGAGTCCTGAGAGCCCCCAGAAACCGCTTCCATGGCAGCGGTTCGAACGGCCCCTCATAGATAAGATTGATAAGGTCATCCATAGGCGCGAGCGGTTGCAGTTGGGGATCGATCGGCATTACTCCCTCCGCCATTTAGAAGGCAGACTGTTGTATTAAATGTCGTTTTGTCTAGCAAATTATCCGAGCCGGCAGCGGGGGCGATGCCAGGCGTCGGCTCCAGTCGAATGCGGCTCGGAACGGAGGAGAAGACGGCGCGCGCCGTATTCCATCCGCTTGGCGAAAGACCTCGCGCGCCACCATTTGGGGCAGGAACGACCGCGCGCGCTGCTAAATGCCGGAGCCATGGTGTGATGCGCGTCCGCGGCCTGAGCAGATTTTGCCCGCTAGGATCTGTGGATACTTACTTGAGCCACAGGACGATGGCGGCGAGCGTGACGACGGCGAGGTAGTTGCGGGCGGTTTTCTCGAACCGGGTGGCGACGCGGCGGAACGTCTTGAGCCTTGAGAAGCAGCACTCGACGGGGTGGCGCTGAGCATAGAGGTGTGCGTCGAGGGGGTGCTTCTGGGCGCGCGAGGGATTGTCGGGGATCACGGCGAGCGCGCCCTCATCGGCGACGGCCTGGCGGATCTGGTCGCTGTCATAGGCGGTGTCGGCCATGACCACCTCGGCCGGCAGGTCCTCGATCAGGGCGAGGGCTTGCGGCGCGTCACCGCGCTGGCCGGCGGTGAGGTGGAAGCGGACCGGACATCCCAGGCCAAGGACGGCCAGGTGGATCTTGGTGCTCAGGCCACCGCGCGAGCGGCCAATGGCCTGATCTTCCGACCCCCTTTTTTGGTCCCCGAAGCGTGAGGTCTCCCGCGCTTCGGCGTCGATAGGGCTTCGTACGGGGCCCACTCCAACCCTTGCGTCAACCAGCTCCGCCGCTGGGGGACCCGGGAGCAGAAACGGCGCTATCCACATTGCCTGATCCGCGGCGAGCACGTGGACGCGCTCGCCATGAGCGAGGCGGGCGCAGGCTCCGACGTCACCCTCCTCGTCACCGCCGCAGCCATGACCCTGCGTCGCCGGAGTTCGGCGGCGGCGGCGCGCCGTCTGAAGGCTCCTCCGTGGGCGGCCCGCGGCGCAGAAAAAGCCCGCCCCGCTCCCCATATGGGGGGCGGGGCGGCGGGCCAGGCGGCCGCTAAACTGCGGCGCTGGGGATGATGGGCGGCTTGTGCATGCCCGGACCGCGACACGGAGGAACGCCATGACGGACGAGGAACGCCGCGCGGTCGAGCAGGATTGTCACCGGCTGGTCGTCGCCTTTCACATCTACGTGGACGAGTACGAGCACGAGAAGGCGCTGGCGATGTTCGTCGACGACGCCGTCATGGAACACTGCGTCGTGGGGACGCTTCGGGGAAAGGCGGCGATCGCCGCCTACTTCGACGCGAAGGACAATACCAGCGTGTTCCAGCACGTGACGAGCAACGTCCTGATCGACGTGATCGACGAGAACCACGCCCGCGGTTCCTGCTACTGGACTGCCTACGTATCCCCGGCGAGCCCCCTGCCCGCAGCAATGACGGGCCCAGCGTCGGTCGGCCGCAACGACGACACCTTCGTGCGCACGCCGAAGGGCTGGAAGTTCGAGACGCGCCACCAGATCCCGCGCCTGACAGCCTCTAATCTCGGCTCGACGGCCCTGCTGAAGGGCGGCGCCGCAGCTGTGGAGAAGGCTCGGGAAACCCTGGGTGGCTGACATCTCCTCTGGGGGGAAAGCCCGTGGACATCCGCACTCTTCGATATTTCGTCGCCGCCGCCAAAACCCAGAACCTCAACCGGGCGCCCGAGCGGCTGAATGTCGTGCAGTCCGCGTTGCCGCAATACCAAGCGGCGCTGTGCCTGACTCCGGTGGGATTCCCTTGAGAGACGAAGCGGGTCGCCCACCGGACGGCTCGCTACTTCTCCGACAGGGGTCTTCTTCGCAGTTTTCATTCAGGCGTAGGCGCGGAAGAGCTCCCCGACGCCTTCCTGCTGTCCGCCTCGGGTCGAGGACATAGTGAGGATGGGAACGATGCCTGCCTCAAACCAGGCTTCGACGCCCTCGCGCACGGTGGCGGACGAGCCGTAGAGGCTGCAATCTGACACCAGCCGATCGCCGAGAAGTGACGGCAAGCGGTCGATCTCGCCCTGGGCGATAGCCTTGTCGATCACGTCCACCTCTTCGACGTAGCCCGCCTCCCGCCAGTAGCGCCGGTAGTTTGGAAACTGAGCTATGAAGGCCAGGGTCCTGCGACTGACGGCGGCCGCGGCGGCGAGGTCGGTGTCGATCACTGTCGGCAGGGCGGCGGCGACGAAGAACCCGGCTTTCAGCTTGGCTTCTGGAATGCGGCGGAGTTGCTGGGCCGTGAAGCTGCGGCTGGCGCTGGCCCAGATGGCCCCGTCGCCGACCTCCGCAGCCAGATCGACCATCCTGTTGCGCAAGGTCGCGAGCACAATTGGCGGAAGCGGGCCCGTCTCCGGCTCCAGCGCCCGCATAGCCGCCACGTAGCTCCGCATGTCCGCGAGCGGCTTCCCGGTTTGCAGGTGGTATCGGGTGTTCAAGGGGTCGTGGCTGACGCCGATGCCTAGTCGGAACCGGCCGTCGGCGAACTCGTGGACAGAGGCCGCCGTCCGGGCCATCGATTGCGGACTGCGGAAATAGATGGGCTCGACGGCGACGCCGACGGGAATGCTCTTCGTGGCCTGCGCGATCGCCTGGCAAAGGGCCACCGGGTCTCCCATGCTCGGGCTATAGACGCCCGCGAAGCCCCTCTGTTCGGCCTCGACGGCGACGTCGATCGCCGTCCGCCTCTGGCCGGGTGAGGCCACCAGCGAGATCGCAGGCATCCGGACCATCGAGATCCTCCTCTTGGGACTATGCCGCCCGAGTCTAGCTGACTGAAGCGCAGCGCGCCCCTCCCCATTTGGCGCTATTGGCGCTTCGTGATGTCCCCGCCGGGCTTGGGAAGCCGTTACTGCGAGCCTATTCCATCGCCAGCCCCGGGCCGGGTGTTGTCATCTGTGGATGGCCCCTGGGCGAGCGACTGCGCCTAGTTCGGATTGGACGATATCCCGATAGCCACCAATCAGCGCGAAGGCCGGACATATCGGAAGGCCATCCGCGTTCAATGATCGACCCCCGCGGGACGGACGCGCCCACCCGGGTCGATCGCTCGCGGCGCTCCCCCGTGTGGGCCGCCAACGAAGCCTGCGCGGCGTCAAACAGAACCCGATCGACTTCATGTGTGGTAGCGAGCCAACCCGTAAAACTATGCTATCCCCACCCATCACGTAGTCCTCACCAGGGTCGCCAGGACGCTCCCCTCGCTAACCTGCGCCCCCAGTTCGGCCGAGAGTGTCTCGACGACGCCGTCGAAGGGCGCGGCCAGCGCGTGCTCCATCTTCATGGCCTCGAGGGTCAGTAGCGGCTGGCCTTTCTTCACATTGTCGCCAGCCTTGACCGAGAGCTGGGTGACCTTGCCGGGCATGGGCGCGCGGATGGACCCGTCGCTGGCTGCGCCGCCCACGCCGTCGGCCACCGGCGGGTGGTCGCGGAACACGAAGACCTCGCCGTCTTCGAAGACCGCCACCTCCTCCTCGCTCACGACGTGGATGAAGCGTGAGGGCTCCAACGGCATCTCTGCCTCGATCGCCTGATCTGCGTAGAACAGACGCGTGGTCTCGACGGCGGGGGCGCTCAACCGGAAGCCCTTCAGGTCGACCCAGGGCGTGACGTGGTCCACTCCGCGGCGTTGCACGACGGCGTCGCGGAACACCCAGCCCGCGGACGCAAGCGCCTCCCGCGAGGGCGGCGGCGGCGCGACCAACGCGTCAAGCCCACGGGCGATCAGGCCGGTGTCCAGCGCCCCGGCGATGAAGTTCGGCGTCCCCAGGCAGCGCACCAGGAACCCGGCGTTGGATTTGACCGGATAGACCACGACCTGGGAACAAGCCTCAGCCAGTTCGGCGATCGCCTCGTCGCGGGTCGGCGCGTGTGCGATTAGCTTGGCGATCATGGGATCGTAGAACGGGCTGACCGTGTCGCCCTGCTCCACCCCGGCGTCTACACGCACGCCTTCGGGCAAATGGAAAGTCCCCAGGCGGCCGATCGACGGCAGGAAACCCGAGGCGGGGTTCTCGGCATAGAGGCGAGCCTCCACGGCATGGCCGTTCAGCGTGATCTCATCTTGTGAGAGCGGCAGCGGCTCGCCGGCGGCGACGCGGAACTGCCACTCTACGAGGTCGAGGCCGGTGACCATCTCGGTCACCGGATGTTCCACCTGCAGGCGCGTGTTCATCTCCATGAACCAGATGCGGTCGCCGCGCAGGCCCGCCGAGGCGTCGGCGATGAACTCCACCGTGCCCGCACCGACATAGCCCACCGTCTGAGCCGCCTTGACAGCGGCCTGGGTGACGGCGGCGCGGACCTCCTCGGACATGCCTGGCGCGGGCGCCTCCTCGATCACCTTCTGGTGGCGGCGCTGCAGGGAACAATCGCGCTCGTAGAGGTGGACGACATTGCCGTGGCTGTCACCGAACACCTGCACCTCGATATGGCGAGGCCGGGTGACATAGGTCTCCAACAGCACCCGGTCGTCGCCGAACGCGGCGGCGGCTTCGCGCCTGCAGGCGGCTAGCGCCTCGGCGAAGGCGCCGGGATCTTCAACCAGCCGCATGCCCTTGCCGCCGCCGCCCGCCACGGCCTTGATCAGCACCGGATAACCGATGGCGTCGGCTTCCCGACACAGGCGGCCAGCGGACTGGTCCTCGCCGAGGTAGCCCGGGGTCACCGGCACACCGGCCTTGGCCAGCAGGCTCTTGGCGGCGTCCTTCAGGCCCATGGCGCGGATCGCCGACGGGGGCGGGCCGATCCAAATCAGGCCGGCCGCCGTGACAGCTTCCGCGAATTCGGCGTTCTCGGACAGAAAGCCGTAGCCCGGATGGATCGCCTCGGCGTCGGCGGCTTTGGCCGCGGTGATGATCCGCTCGCCCACAAGATAGCTCTCACGCGCCGCCGCGGGGCCGATCATCACAGCACGGTCAGCATCTCGTACGTGCGCCGCGTCGGCGTCGGCGTCGGAGAAGACGGCGACGGTCTCGATGCCGAGACGGCGGGCGGTGGCGAAAACCCGGCGGGCGATCTCGCCACGGTTGGCGACCAGGACGGATTTGAACATGGGCTACATCCTGAACACGCCGAAGCGTGTCTCCGGGACCGGTGCGTTCAGCGACGCGGAGATGGAGAGGCCGAGGACGTCTCGGGTCTGGGCCGGGTCGATGATCCCGTCGTCCCATAGGCGGGCGGTGGCGAAATAGGGGTTGCCCTCGTCCTCGTATTTCTGGCGGACCGGGGCCTTAAAGGCTTCCTCCACCTGCGGCGTCCAATTTGCAGCGTCGCGGTGGACGGTGGCCAGCACGCTGGCGGCCTGCTCGCCGCCCATCACGCCGATGCGGCTGTTGGGCCAGGTCCACAGGAAGCGCGGGGAATAGGCCCGCCCGCACATGCCGTAGTTGCCGGCCCCGAACGAGCCGCCGATCAGGACGGTGAACTTGGGGACCTCGGCGCAGGCCACGGCGGTGACCAGCTTGGCCCCGTCCTTGGCGATGCCGCCGGCCTCGTACTTGCCGCCCACCATGAAGCCGGAGATGTTCTGCAGGAAGACCAGCGGGATCTTCCGCTTGCAGGCCAGCTCGATGAAATGGGAGCCCTTCAGAGCGCTCTCGGAGAACAGCACGCCGTTGTTGGCGAGGATCGCCACCGGATAGCCCCAGATGCGGGCGAAGCCGCAGACCAGCGTCGTGCCGTAGAGGGCCTTGAACTCGTCGAACTTGGAGCCGTCGACGACGCGGGCGATCACCTCGCGCACGTCGTAGGGCGCGCGCACGTCGGCGGGGACCACGCCGTACAGCTCTTCCGGGTTGAAGGCCGGTTCTTCGGGCTTCTCCAGGTGGAGGTCGACGGTCTTGGTGGTGTTCAGGTTGGCGACGATGCGGCGGACGATGGTCAGCGCGTGCTCGTCGTTCTCGGCCACGTGGTCCACGACGCCGGAACGGCGGCCGTGGGTGTCGGCGCCGCCTAGCTCCTCGGCGCTGATGATCTCACCGGTCGCGGCCTTCACCAGCGGCGGGCCGCCTAGGAAGATGGTCCCCTGGTTGCGGACGATCACCGTCTCGTCGGACATGGCAGGGACGTAGGCGCCGCCGGCCGTGCACGAGCCCATGACGCAGGCGATCTGGGCGATCCCCTCGGCGCTCATCCGCGCCTGGTTGAAGAAGATGCGGCCGAAGTGCTCGCGGTCGGGGAACACCTCGGCCTGGTGCGGCAGGTTCGCGCCGCCCGAGTCGACCAGGTAGATGCACGGCAGCCGGTTCTGCAGCGCGATCTCCTGCGCCCGCAGGTGCTTCTTCACCGTGATCGGGAAGTAGGCCCCGCCCTTCACCGTGGCGTCGTTGGCGATGATCAGCGCCTCCCGGCCCTGCACCCGCCCGACGCCGGTGATCAGCCCCGCGCCCGGCGCCTCGTCATCGTAGAGATCGTAGGCGGCCAGTTGGCCCACCTCGAGGAACGGCGAGCCGATGTCGAGCAGTTGCTCGACCCGCTGCCGCGGCAGCAGCTTGCCGCGATCCGTGTGACGCTTGCGCGAGGGCTCCGGCCCACCCAGCGCGGCCGCCGCCACCCGCTCGCGCAGTATCCGAGCCAGCGCGCGATTGGTCTCGCCGTTGCGCACGAAGGCGTCGCTCTTGGGATCGATCGCGGTCTTCAGCCGGGCCATGCGTCACCGATACACCGCCCCTAGCGGCGCCGGGAAGCCGCAGGCGCATCGATCGCGGTGGAGGAACGACTCGCCATGGTCGAGCGCCAGCCTAGCTCGAATTGCCGCGCGGTTGAGCGGGTCCTAGTCTCGCCCTCGTGGCGGCTCTCACCGACTCGTTGCCTGATTCGGCTCTCAAGCGGCTCTTCGACCGCGAGGTGACGGATGGGCGCGCGGTCTGGTTCTCCCTGCCGGGCGGCGCGGCGCTCTATCGGGCGGGGGAGGACGCCGACCAGTTCTACCTGTTGCGCACCGGCCGGCTGGGGGCGTTCCGCCGTGCGGAGGGCCACGAGACCCAGTTCCTCGGCGTGATCCGCCCGGGCGAGCCGGCCGGCGAGATGTCCCTGGTGGCCGGCGCCCCGCACTCGGCCAACGTCCTGGCCCTGCGCGACTCCGAGATCCTCGCCCTGCCGCGCAAGGTCTACTTCGACGCCGCCGACGACGACGCCGAGGTCA
>NZ_DASXYF010000133.1:0-6312 GCF_036502675.1 Phenylobacterium sp. | reverse complement strand
CGGGCCTGCTCAGCCGGGCTGAGCCGCCGCTTCGCAGGCGCCGTCTTGCGCGGTTTCGGTTTGGTCGCGGGCTTGGCCATTGCAGGGCGCAAGATGGTCCGCGCCGACCCCTTCCGCCAAGGCGGATTCCGGGCCTATGTTCGCCGCGTGGCCGGCCAGACCTACATGGATGCGGTGATCACCCCGCACCGCTCGCTCTCCGAGCGGGGGTTCATCATCCTGATCAGCGCGGTGACGCTCGCCAACTGCTGTTCAGCGGCGGTGTTCGTCTACATGGGGGCGGTGCTGGTGCCGTTCTTCCTCGGCCTCGACCTGCTGGCGGTGGTGGTGGCCTTCATGGTCAGCTTCGGCGCCGCGCGGCGTATCGAGCGGGTGACCATCACCGCCCGCGACGTGGTGGTGAAGCACGAGACGCCCAACTGGAGCCGTGTGGTCTGGGAAAGCCCCACGGCCTTCACCCGGGTCGCCGTGGAGACCGAGGACGACCGCACCGTTGACCTGCGGCTGGCGCTCTCCGGCAAGCAGGTCTCCGTGGCCCAGGCGCTCAGCCCGCGGGAGCGCGGCGAATTCGCCCAGGCGTTGGAAAAGGCGATCTGGGAAGCCCGGCGCGAGTGGGGCTGAAAACCATCCCTCCCCGTTTCGGGGAGGGTGGCGCGCGGCAGCGAGCCGGGTCGCGTTCAAGCGCTGACTCCCAGCTTGGCCCACACTTCCCCACCCGACCTCGGCTTCGCCTCGGCCACCCTCCCCTAAAGAGGAGGGGTGACCTCGATGAGCTGATCGAAGACCAGCGCCCACCTGCCGGCGCGGCGCTGCCAGACGCGGACATAGTGGCCGCGGCCCCTGTCCCAGCGGGCATCGCCATAGGTCCAGGCGAGGTCGCCCGCCTTGGAGGCGGAGCCCCCGAGCGGGCCGAAAGCGATGGCGCGGGCGCGGGTGGCGAGCTCCCGGTCGACCGCCGGCGGATCGGTGGCCGGGCCCGCGGCCGAGCCTTGTACGCGCGCGTCGGGGGCCAGCACGGCCTTGTAGGCGCCGGCCGCGTCGGTCCTGGCGCGGGCGGCGAGCGCGATCTCGGCGGCGCGCACCTGGTTCATGGCCGCGTCGGGCGCCATCGCCTTGGCGTCGCCCGGCGGCAGGAGGATGGGCTCCGCGGCCGGGCCCGGCGCCTGCTTGCCGTCCGCCTCGACGCCGCCGTCGTAGACCCATTTCCAGCCCCCGTCGGGCTGGCGCGCCCAGACGGTGAAGTAGAAGACCCCGGGCGCCGCGCCGTTGACGGTCGCCGGGCCGGTCGTGAAGCCGAGGTCGCCCGAACGCGCGATGCCGGCGAAGTTGGGCCACCAGTTCAACACGGTCCCGCCGTCCTTCGGCAGCTTCGGCGGCGGCCGGGCGCCATAGACCGCGCGCGCCAAAAGCGGGTCCGGACTGAACACGATGGCGTCGTCGGTCATATATTCCAGGAAGCTCGGCGCGACGCCGACCACCGCCGCCCGGGCGGCGAAGGCCCGCTCGGCGGCCACCACCGGCGCGGCGCTCACGGCCGCAGGCAGGGCCCGGGCCAGGGTCGCGGCCAGCAACAGGGCGCCCGCCGCCATCGTCGTCTTCAGCACGTCACAGCTCTCCTGACACGAACCATCTCACCCCGCGGCCCCGCCGGCCGAAACCCCCGCCGCGACGAACGCCGCGCCGCCTGCGACCGGCGCTACGATGGCGGTTGCCTAGCCCGCTCGTAAAGCGATGATGGCCCATGACCTTACCGACGATCTTCGGGGACGCCGAAATCGAGCGTTACGCCCGCCACCTGGTCCTGCGCGAGGTGGGCGGGCCGGGGCAGCAGGCGCTGAAGGCCGCGCGCGTGCTGATCGTCGGGGCCGGCGGCCTGGGCTCGCCCGCCGCGCTCTACCTGGCGGCGGCCGGCGTCGGCGCCTTGATCCTGATCGACCCCGACGACGTCGACCGCTCCAATCTGCAGCGGCAGGTGCTCTATGCGGAGGCGGACATCGGCCGGCCCAAGGCCGAGGCGGCGGCCGAGCGGCTGGCCGCCTTGAACCCGCACATCTTCGTGGCCGGACACCGCGGCGCCTTCGACGCCTCGACAGCTGACGAACTGTGCTCGCACGTCGATCTGGTGCTGGACGGCACCGATGACTTCGCCGTGCGCTACGAGGTCAACGCCGCCTGCGTGCGGCACGGCAAGCCGCTGGTTTCCGGCGCCATCGGCCGCTGGACCGGGCAGGTCGGCGTCTTCCAGTCGAAGCCTTGCTACCGCTGCCTGGTCCCGGACATACCGCCCGACGCCGAGACCTGCGCCGCCGTGGGCGTGGTCGGCGCGCTCGCCGGCGTCATCGGTTCGATCATGGCGCTGGAGGCGATCAAGCTGATCGTCGGTGCGGGCGAGCCCCTGACCGGCCGGCTGATGCTCTACGACGCGCTCTCCGCGGAAACCCGGACCATCAAGGTCGGCGCCGACCCGGAGTGCCCGGTGTGCGGGTCTAAAGCATCGACGGTATGACCCGGTCGGGCGGCTTGTGGCCGTCCATCCAGGTGCGGATGTTGATGATCACCTTTTCGCCCATGTCGATGCGGCCCTCGATGGTGGCCGAGCCCATGTGGGGCAGCAGGACAGCGTTGGGCAGGCCCAGGAGCTTCGGATTGATCTTCGGCTCGAACTCGAAGACGTCGAGGCCCGCGCCGGCGATGGCTCCCGATTTGAGGAGGTCGGCCAACGCCGTCTCGTCGATGATCTCGCCGCGGGCGGTGTTGATCAGGATGGCGGTGGGCTGCATCAGCTTCATCCGCCGCGCCGAGAGCAGGTGGTAGGTGGCCGGCGTGTGGGGCGAGTGGACCGAGACGATGTCCATCCGGGCCAGCATCTGGTCGAGGCTTTCCCAGTAGGTCGCCTCCAGCTCCTCGGCGATCCGCGAGGAGACGGGCTTGCGGTTGTGGTAGTGGATCTGCATGCCGAAAGCCCGCGCCCGGCGCGCCACCGCCTGGCCGATCCGCCCCATGCCGATGATCCCAAGCCGCTTGTGGGTGACGCGGCGGCCCAGCATCCAGGTGGGCGACCAGCCGTCGAACTTGCCGGCCTGGATGACCGACGCCCCTTCCACCAGCCGGCGGCCCACGGCCAGGATCAGCGCCAGGGTCAGGTCGGCGGCGTCCTCGGTCAGCACGCCCGGCGTGTTGGTGACGACGATGCCGCGGGCGTTGGCCGCGGCGACGTCGATATGGTCGAAGCCCGCCCCGAAGTTGGCGATCAGCTTCAGGTGCTCGCCGGCCTCGGCGAGCACCTCGGCGTCCAGCCTGTCGGTGATGGTGGGGGCCAGCACGTCGGCCCGCTGCAGGGCCGCGATCAGGGCCTGGCGGCTCATCGGCACGTCCGCCAGGTTGAGCTCGGTGTCGAACAGCTCGCGCATCCGGGTCTCGACCGGATCCGGCAGTTTGCGCGTAACGATGACTTTCGGCTTGCGGGCGGCCATGGGCGATCTGAAAAGGGGACGAGAACGGTTCGGCGGTCGGGCGTGTCTTGACGGTAGTCTCTAGCAAAGGGCCCATGAACGGCCAAGGCAAGCGAATGCGCAGGGCGGGCCGCAAGGTCTTGGCGCCTCTCGGGATCGCGGCGCTCGTCCTGGCGGCGGGCGCCACGGCCTGGGCGGCGGTCGACCGGCCGACGCCGTCCGGCCTGCCGGTGCCGCGCTATGTCTCGCTGAAGTTCGGCGAGGTGAACGCCCGCGCCGGCCCGGGCGACGACCATCGCCTGCTCTGGGTCTACCAGGTCCGCGGCCTGCCGGTGCAGGTGGTGGCCGAGACCGCCGAGTGGCGGCGCGTCTGCGATCCGGAAGGGGGGCTGGCCTGGGTGCACAAGCGCACCACCGACGGCCGGCGGATGGTGATGAACGTCCGCGCCGCGCCGACGCCTCTGCACAACTCCCCCAAGGACACGAGCCATGTGAAGGCCCTGCTGAACAGCCGGGCGATCGCCGCCCTCGACCGGTGCGGCAAGGGCTGGTGCCGAGTGAAGGTGGACGGCGTGGCGGGCTGGGCCCCGGCCGGCCGGCTATGGGGGACGGCCGAAGCGGCCCAATGCCGTTGAGCGGCGCGCCGCGCTCTGCTAGGGCCTGACCCTCCAGCGGCGGGGTCTGACGGACGGAAGGCGGAATATGACGGTGGTCAAGGCCAAGAGTCGCTATGCGCTCGAGGATCTCCTCGCGTGCGGGCGCGGCGAGATGTTCGGTCCCGGCAACGCCCAGCTGCCGGTTCCGCCGATGCTGATGTTCGACCAGATCACCAACATCACCGACACTGGCGGCGCCCACGGAAAAGGCGCCATCGAGGCGCAATTCGATATCCGTCCGGACCTCTGGTTCTTCGACTGCCACTTCCTCGGTGACCCCGTGATGCCGGGCAGCCTGGGCCTCGACGCCATGTGGCAGCTGGTCGGCTTCTTCCTGGGCTGGATCGGCGGCGCGGGCCGCGGCCGGGCGCTGGGCTGCGGCGCCGTGCGTTTCGCCGGCCAGGTGACGCCCGCCGTGAAATCCATCGTCTACAAGATCGACATGAAGCGGGTCATCAACCGGTCGCTGGTCATGGGCGTCGGCGACGGGGTGCTCGAAGCGGACGGCAAACCTATCTATTGGGCCGAAGATCTCCGCGTCGGGCTGATGAAGCCGCAGGACCTCGCCTGACGCCACCGGGGGGCAGGGAGTACCCAAATGCGCCGTGTCGTCGTCACCGGGATCGGGATCGTCTCCTCGATCGGCAATAACGCCCACGAGGTGCTGGCCTCCCTTCGCGAGGCCAGGTCCGGCGTCGTGGCCGCGCCGGAATACGCCGAGCTGGGCTTCCGCTGCCAGGTGCACGCCGCGCCGCACATCGACTGGGAGGCGATGGTCGACCGCCGCGCCGCCCGCTTCCTGGCGCCCGGCACGGCCTATGGCCACATCGCCATGGAACAGGCGATCGCCGACGCCGGCCTGGCGGAGACCGAAGTCTCCAACGACCGCACCGGCCTGATCGTGGGCTCCGGCGGCCCGTCCACCCGCGCCATCGTCGAGGCCGTGGAGACCACCAAGGCCAAAGGCCCCAAGCGCGTCGGCCCCTTCGCCGTGCCCAAGGCCATGAGCTCCGGCGCCTCGGCGACGCTGGCCACCTGGTTCAAGATCCGCGGGCTCAACTTCTCCATCTCCTCGGCCTGCGCCACCTCCACCCACTGCATCGGCGCCGGCTACGAGCAGATCGCGCTCGGCAAGCAGGACGTGGTCTTCGCCGGCGGGGTGGAGGAGCTCGACTGGACGCTCAGCGTGCTGTTCGACGCCATGGGTGCGATGAGCAGCAACTTCAACGACCGGCCGGCCGTGGCCTCCCGCGCCTACGACCGCGACCGCGACGGCTTCGTCATCGCCGGCGGCGGCGCGATCCTGGTGCTTGAGGAGCTGGAGCGGGCCCGCGCCCGCGGCGCGAAGATCTACGGCGAAATCATCGGCTACGCCGCCAACTCCGACGGCTTCGACATGGTGGCCCCTTCCGGCGAGGGCGCCGCGCGCTGCATGCGCCTGGCCCTGCAGGGCGTCGACCGCCCCATCGACTACCTCAACCCCCACGGCACCTCGACGCCGATCGGCGACCTGCGCGAGATGGACGCCGTCCGCCAGGTGTTCGGCGACAGGCCGCCGCTGATCTCCTCCACCAAGTCGCTGACCGGCCACAGCCTGGGCGCCGCCGGCGCGCAGGAGGCGATCTATTCGCTGCTGATGCTGAACAACGGCTTCGTCGCCGAGAGCGCCCACATCGAGAACCTCGACCCGGCCTTCGAGGACCTGCCCATCGTGCGCCAGCGCCTCGACAGGCCGCTCGAGACGGTGATGTCCAACTCCTTCGGCTTCGGCGGCACCAACGGCTGCCTGGTGATCACCCGGGTCTGAAACCCGCTCGTCCCGGCGAAAGGGGGAGCGAAACCCCCGCCTTGCGCGAACCGCCGCGCCTCGGCACAACCAGCATCTCCGCCGACGCAAGAGGATCGCCCCATGGCCGAAGACTACGCCTTGCCCAAGGGCGAGCTGATGAAGGGCAAGCGGGGGGTGGTCACCGGGGTGGCGAACCACCAGTCGATCGCCTGGGGCATCACCGCCCAGCTGGCGGCGCAAGGCGCAGGCCTCAGCCTGTTGCACCTGCCGGGAATGGAGCGGCGGGTGCAGCCGCTGGCCGACAGCATCGGCGTCACCAGCCTCGCCGCGGCCGACGTCACCGACGACGTCTCCATGGACGCGGCCTTCGCCAAGGTGGAGGCCGACCTGGGGACCATCGACTTCTTCGTCCACG
>NZ_DASXYF010000132.1:0-17389 GCF_036502675.1 Phenylobacterium sp. | reverse complement strand
ATGCAGGTCCGGCTGGCTTTCCGGCGTCACCCCGATGGCGGCCATGAAGGTCAGGGCCTCGGAGATCTTTTCCGACAGTTCGCGATAGCGGGCGCCCTGCGGGCTGTCGTTGACGAAGCCCAGGGTCCAGCGATGGATGTTGTGCAGGTCGGCATAGCCGCCGCCCGCAAAGGCGCGCAGCAGGTTCAGCGTCGAGGCCGACTGGCTGTAGGCCTGGATCAGGCGCTGCGGGTCCGGGGTGCGGGTCTCCGCCTCGAACTCCATGCCGTTGATGATGTCG
The DNA here is from genome assembly GCF_036502675.1 of Phenylobacterium sp. GTDB lineage: Bacteria > Pseudomonadota > Alphaproteobacteria > Caulobacterales > Caulobacteraceae > Phenylobacterium. Next base: position 17,109 of record NZ_DASXYF010000132.1, on the reverse strand, counting down.
CCGCGGTAGGAGGGCAGCGTCACCCCGCCGGTGGTCTCGGTGGGCGCCGAGCGCGGCTTGGCGAACTGGCCGGCCATGCGGCCCACCTTCACCACCGGCTTGCCGCCGGCGAAGGTCAGCACCACCGCCATCTGCAGGATCAGGCGGAAGGTGTCGCGGATGTTGTCCGCGGCGAACTCCTTGAAGCTCTCGGCGCAGTCGCCCCCCTGCAGCAGGAAGGCGCGGCCTTCCGAGACGTCGGCCAGCAGGGACCGGAGGCGCCGGGCCTCGCCTGCAAACACCAGCGGCGGCATGCGCCGCAGCTCGTTCTCCACCCGCGTCACGGCGGCGGGATCAGGGTAGTCTTCCGGCATGTGCTTGCCGGGCTTGGCGCGCCAGGACGCCGGGCTCCAGGGGTCGTTCATCGCATAACTCCGCGCCCGGCCGCGCATGCCGCGGCGGGCGAAAGCGGGCCTTCTACTCCAAAACCGGGGCCGCGGTCGACGTTCGTCTCGCCTGGGGCGCGCGGCGGCCCCGCGGCGCCGGCGGCGGCTGGGCCGCCACGGCGGTGGCCAGGACGGCGGAATAGGCCCCGAGCGCCAGCCACCACTCCTGCCAGACCCCGAAGCTCACCAGGGAAAACAGCAGGTAGGCCGTAACCCCGGCCGCGGCGGCGGCCATCGCCGGATCGCGCGCCGGCCGGCCCAGGCGCACGATGGTCACCGTCCAGAAGGCCGCGGCGGCCACCGCCCCGATCAGGCCAAGCTCCAGCCAGATCTGCAGGGCCGCGTCGTGGGGGTGCAACTGGATGCCGGGCGCGAACATGCGGCTGGCGTCCAGGCCCCAGCCACGCAGGGGATGATCGCCGATCCAGTCGGCGGCATGGCGCCAGTAGCGCATGCGCTGCGACCAGGAAGGCTGCTCCGACGCCTGCAACCGGTCGTACCAGCCGCTGGCGCGCACGAGCCAGACCAGGGCCGGCGCGGCGATGTAGAAAAGCCCCGCCCCCGCCGCCATCACCCGCGGCGCCATCCGGGGCCAGCGCCAGACGGCCAGGGCGACCGGCGCCGAGAGCCCCAGGGCCAGGAACGGGGCGTCGGAGCCGAACATGCGGCTGGCCACCCCCAGCCCCGCCGCCATGGGAAGCGCCAGCCACCAGCCGCCGCCGGCTCGCACCGCGGCCAGCGCCGACACCGGCCAGAGCACGGCCATGACGAAGGTCGATTGCGCCACGTTCTTGACCCCCAGGTCGGGACGGATCGGGTCGTGGACCGCGGCGCGCAGGGTCCGGTAGATCCAGGCTCCGGTGAAGCCCTCGACCAGCAGCACAAGGCCGAACAGGGCCACGCCCCAGGCCAGCAGCCGCAGCATCCAGGTCCGCGCACCGGGACTGGCCCGCCGCGCCCCGCAGACGGCGGCGTAGTACAGCGTCGCCTGGGCCACGAGCTTCAGCGCCGTCGAGCCCCAGAGCGGATGGCGATAGGGGCTCCAGATGGTGGAGCCGAGAGCCCAGATCAGGCCCACCAGCAGGGCGATGTAGGCCGGGCGGTCGTCGTCGGTCGTCCGCAGGGCGGGCAGGCAAGCCAGGCCCAGCAGCGCGATCAGCAGGGCGAAGCCCATGGGCGCAAGCCAGGCGACCAGGGGCGTCATGACGGCGACGGCGACCAGCCAGCCGCCGCACCAGGCCCCCAGCCGGTCACGCGGCGGGGCGACGGCGGCGGCGGTCATCCGATCCCGCCCAGCTCCGAGGGCATGTACTTCTCGCGCAGGGTCACGAGTTCTTCGGCCAGGGTCGGGTGGACGGCGCAGGTGGAGTCCCACTGCTGTTTGGTCACGCCCATCTTCAGCGCCACGGCGGCCATCTGGATGATCTCCGGCGCGTCGGGGCCTACCACGTGGCAACCGACCACCCTCTGGCTCGCGGCCTCCACCACCAGCTTGATCAGGCAGCGTTCGTCGCCGCCGGCGAAGGCGTATTTCATCGGCCGGAAGCGGGCGAGGTAGATGTCGACGCGGCCCAGCGCATGGCGGGCGTCGGCCTCGGTCATGCCCACCGCGCCGATCGGCGGCTGGGAGAAGACCGCGGAGGCGACCATCTCGTGGTCGAATCGGGTCGGGCGGCCGTAGAATTCGGTCTCGGCGAAGGCCGCGCCCTCGCGGATCGCCACCGGGGTCAGGTTGAGGCGGTCGGTGACGTCGCCCACCGCCCAGATGTTGTCGACATTGGTCCTGGAGTAGTCGTCGACCTTCACCGCGCCCAGTTCCGTGAGCGCCACGCCGGCGGCCTCCAGGCCCAGGCCCTCGACGTAGGGCTTCCGGCCGACGGCGAACATCACCAGGTCGGACTCGACCTTGTGGCCGTCGGCGAAGGTCGAGACGACACCCGAGGCGGTCTTCTCCAGGCTCTCGTGCCGGCAGCCGAGGATGACCTGGATCCCGCGCTTCTCCATCTCCTCGGCGACGTGGGCGCGCACATGGTCGTCGAAGCCGCGCAGCACGTTGGGGCCGCGGTGGACCAGGGTGGTCTCCACCCCCAGGCCGGCGAAGATGCCGGCGAACTCCACGGCGATGTAGCCGCCGCCGGCGATGACGATGCGCCGGGGCAGCTCCGGCAGGTGGAAGGCCTCGTTGGAGGAGATGGCGTGCTCGATCCCCGGCACGGCGTCCGGCGCCCAGGGGCGCCCGCCGGTGGCGACCAGGACCCTGTCGGCGGTGATCGTCCCGTGGCCCTCGACCTGCACGGTGTGGGCGTCGGTCAGCCGCGCCTTGCCGTGCATGAGGACGGCGCCGGCGTTGGAAAGGTTGGTGACGTAGATCCCCGACAGGCGGGCGATCTCCGCATCCTTCTCCTCGATGAAGGCGCGCCAGTCGAAGGACCGCTCTCCCACCGTCCAGCCGTAGCTTTGGGCGATCTTGAAATGGTGAGCAAATTCCGAAGCGTAGACCATAAGCTTCTTGGGCACGCAGCCGCGGATGACGCAGGTGCCGCCCACCCGGTGCTCCTCGGCCACCGCCACGCTGGCGCCGGACATGGCCGCCAGCCTGGCGGCGCGCACGCCGCCGGAGCCCGCGCCGATGACGAACAGGTCGTAGTCGTATGTCGCCACGCGGTGCTCCTTAAGGCTCCACCCGGACGACGCCCGCGTCCTCGCCCACCAGCGCCAGGTCGGCGAGGTCCAGGAAGAGGCCGTGGTCCACCACGCCGGTGACGCTCTTCAGCGCCTGGGCGAGTGCGGCCGGTTCGGGGATGCGGCCGCAGGCGGCGTCATAGATAAGGTTGCCGTTGTCGGTGCGCACCGGGGCGCCGTCCTTCATCCGCAGGCGCGGGGCGACGCCCAGGTCGCATTCGGAGAGCGCGTCGCTGATCCGCAGCGCCGTGCTCCGGTGGCCGAAGGGGACCACCTCGATGGGCAGGGGGAAGGCGCCCAGCATGGCCACCCGCTTGGCCGCGTCGGCGATCACCACGCAGCGGGCCGAGGCCTCCCAGACCAGCTTCTCGCGCAGCAGCGCCGCGCCGCCGCCCTTGATCAGCGCCAGGCCCGGGCCGATCTCGTCCGCACCGTCGACGGTGAGGTCGATCTGCTTCGCCGCGTCGAGTTCGAGCAAGGCGATCCCCAGGCCGGCGGCCAGGTCGGCGGTGGCCTGGGAGGTGGGCACGCCGCGCACATCCAGCTTGCGGGCGGCCAGCGCGCGCACGAACCACGCGGCGGTGGAGCCGGTGCCCAGCCCCACCGTCATACCGGCCTCGACCATAGCCGCGGCGGCCTCGCCGGCGGCGCGTTTCTGATCGTCGGCGGTCACTTGCGGTCCTTGCGCTTGGCGGCCCGGAATGCGTCGGCCCAGCCGGGCTTCTCCACCTGGCGCCCTCGGCCCAGCGCCAGCGCATTGGGCGAGACGTCGTCGGTGATTACCGAGCCGGAGCCGGTGAAGGCCCCCTCGCCCACCGTCACCGGCGCCACCAGGGCGGTGTCGGAGCCGATGAAGGCGTTCGCCCCCACGTGGGTCTGGAATTTGTCGAAGCCGTCGTAGTTGCAGAAGATGGTCCCGGCGCCGATGTTGGCGCCCGCCCCCACCGTGCCGTCGCCCAGGTAGGACAGGTGGTTGGCCTTGGCGCCGCGACCCACCGCCACCTTCTTCACCTCGACGAAGTTGCCGATGTGGGCGTCCGGGCCGATGTCGGCGCCCGGCCGCAGGCGCGCATAGGGGCCGATCAGGGCGCCCTCGCCCACCGCGGCGCCCTCCAGGTGGCTGAAGGCGCGGATCTGGGCGCCGGCCGCCACGGTCACGCCCGGGGCGAAGACCACGAACGGCTCGACCACCGTCCCCGCGGCGATCTCGGTGTCCCAGCTGAAGTGGACGGTGTCCGGCGCCGGCATGGCGACGCCCTCGGCCAGGAAGTGCGCCCGGCGCCTGGCCTGGAACACCCCCTCGGCGGCGGCCAGCTGCCCGGGCGTGTCGCAGCCCATCACCGCGCTTTCCGGGGCGGTGGCCGCGCGGACCTTGGCGTGCTCGGCGACGGCCAGCCTGACGACGTCGGTCAGGTAGTACTCGCCCTTGGCGTTGTCGTTGGTCACCCGGGAGAGCCAGCCGAACAGGCGCGCACGGTCGGCGGCCAGCATGCCGGCGTAACAGGTCTTCACCGCCTGTTCGGCAGGGGTCGCGTCCTTGGGCTCGGCGATGCGCAGCACATGGCCGTCCGCCCCGCGGATCAGCCGGCCGTACAGCAGGGTGTCGACCGGCTCGAAGCCCAGCAGCGCCAGGTCCACGCCCTCGGCGCGCAGCCCATAGAGCGGCTCCAGGTCCTCCGGCGCCAGCAGCGGGCAGTCGCCGTTGGTCACCAGGATGTCGCCGCCGAAGTCCTGCAGGGCGTCGTGGGCGGCGAGGACCGCGTGGCCGGTGCCCAGCGGCGAATCCTGCAGCGCCACGGCCCCCTCGCCCAGCCGCCGCACCACCAGCTCGCGCACCGCCGGGCTGTGGTTCCCCACCACCACCACGATCCGCTCGCAGCCGGCCTGCTCCACCGTGTCGATCACCCGGTCGAGCAGGGTGCGGCCGCCCACCTTGTGCAGCACCTTGGGCGTCGGCGACTTCATGCGCGTGCCCTGGCCGGCGGCGAGGATGACGGCGGCGCGAGGAGTCATGGGGTAGCCTCCGAATCCGGCTAGGGTTTGCAATCTTGCGGCCTTTAGCCCAAACGGCGAGCGCTTTCGATCAGGAGCTTCGCGTGACCGACCTGAGCGCCGTTTCCGGGGCGGTGATCGCTTTCGACCTCGACGGCACGCTGGTGGACACCGCCCCCGACCTGATCGCCACCCTGAACGTGCTGCTGCAGGACGACGGGCTGGCGCCCCTGCCGCTGGCGCAGGCCCGGCCGTTCATCGGCCGCGGGGCCGCCTGGCTGATCGAGCGGGGCTTCACCGCCGCGGGCGCGCCGCCGGCGCAGGACCGCCTGCCGCTGCTGTTCGACCGCTTCATCGCCCGCTACCGGGCCCACATCGCCGACCAGAGCCGGCCGTTCCCGGGGGTGGTGGCGGCGCTGGACGCCCTGAAGGCCGCCGGCGCGCGGCTGGCGGTCTGCACCAACAAGCGCACGGACCTGTCGCGGGCGCTGCTGGATGCGCTGGGCCTCACCGGCCGGTTCGACGCCATCGTGGGCCCCGACCTGGCCCGGGCCGCCAAGCCCGACCCCCTGCACCTGACGGCCACTGTGGCGCTGGCTGGCGGCGACGTCCGGCGCACCGTCATGGTGGGCGACGCCGCCACCGACGCGGGCGCGGCGCGGGCGGCGGGGGCGGGCCTGGTCCTGGTGAGCTTCGGCTATACGGAGATCCCGGCGGCGGAGCTGGCGCCGGACATCCTGATCCACCATTTCGACGAGCTGCCGGGCGCCTGCCAGCGGCTGCTGGGCGCTTGCCCCCCGGACGCCGGCGGTCTATAGGGCGTCCCCTTCGCGACCGGCGGATGCGTAGCTCAGCGGGAGAGCACCTCGTTCACACCGAGGGGGTCACAGGTTCAATCCCTGTCGCATCCACCACTTTTTCCAAACTTTTGAGATAGTTGAAGTTTCTCCCTGTCAGGGGACCACCTGGGGCCGTTTGCCGCGCCGGGGGGTTCACGAGCCGTCATCGCGGCCAAGCCCACGGTGCGGGCGCCGACGGTCAGGTCCAATCGTCCGGGTAAGACCGTTGCATGCGCTGCATCCGGCGCCGGGGCTCACGGTCCACCCGGCGCGCACGGCGGTGGCGGCCAACTACGCGACAGCGAGACCGGGAACAGGCGTGGAGCCGGCGGGGTAGCGCGCCCCTGCGGTGGAGCCGGGGGCGAACACCGCCTCCAATTCCGCCAGGGTTGCAGGGTCGAGCGTGAGGTCGTTGGCCGCCCAGTTGGCATCCAGGTGGCGGACGTGGCGGGTGCCGGGGATGGGCACGACGTTCTTCGAAAGCACCCAGGCCAGGCTGACCTGCGCCAGGCTCGCGCCCAGCCGGCGCGCGACGGCCTCGGCCACCGCGCGGCGCTGGCTGTTCTCAGCCACCGCCTCGGCCTGGAAGCGCGGATGCTGGTGGCGCCGGTCGGTGGGCTCGGTGGGATGGGCGCCCGCCAGGAAGCCGCGGCCGAGCGGGCTGTAGGCCACGAAGCCGATCCCCAGCTCGCGCGCCGTGGGCAGGATCTCGGCCTCCACCTCGCGGGTCCATAGCGAATATTCGCTCTGCAGCGCGGCGATCGGGTGGACCGCATGCGCCCGGCGCAAGGTGGGAGCGTCCACCTCGGAAAGGCCGATCGCGCCGATCTTGCCCTGCCGCTTCAGCTCCGCCAGCGCGCCGACGGTGTCTTCCACCGGCGTCTGCGGGTCGAGGCGATGCAGGTAGTACAGGTCGATGCGCTCGATGTTCAGGCGCTTGAGGCTCGCCTCCACCGCCTGGCGGACATATTCCGGCCGGCCGTCGACCTGCCGCCCGCCCTGGCCGCGGTCGAGGCGGTTGCCGAACTTGCTGGCGATCACCAGGCGGTCGCGACGCCCGGCGACGGCGCGGCCGAGCAAGGTCTCGTTGTGGCCCTGGCCATAGACGTCGGCGGTGTCGAAGAAGTTGATCCCGACCTCGATGGCGCGGTCGAGGACCGCGAACGATTCGGCTTCGTCCGCCCGGCCATAGGCGTGGGAGAGGCCCATGGCGCCGTAGCCCTGACGGCTGACGGCGAAGGGTCCGAGCGGCACAAGGGGGGTCTGGGTCATCGGGTTGCTCCGTGGAATGGACGTCAGGCGCCGACGGCCTGGCGGGCGGCGTCGCGCAGCACGAGGCCGTTCGAGGGGCGTGCGAGGCCGAGGTTCTCGCGCAAGGTGTAGCCCTCGTACTCGCGACGGAACAGTCCGCGGCGCTGGAGGATCGGCACCACCTGCTCGACGAAGTCGGTGAGGCCGGTAGGCAGGATGGGCGGCATGACGTTGAAGCCGTCGGCGGCCTCGTTCTCGAACCACAGCTGCATGGCGTCGGCGACCTGTTCGGGCGCGCCCACCACGGTGCGGTGGCCGCGGGCGGTGGCCAGCCGCCGGAACAGCTCGCGCAAGGTCAGCTGGTTGCGCGTGGCGAGGTCGCTGACCAGCTTCAGCCGGCTGACGCTGCCGTTGGTCACGGCGGGCAGCGGCGGGGCGGGATCGTCCAGCGACAGGCCGGTCAGATCGACGCCCTGGTAGTGGCGGCGCAGGCCCGCCCAGGCGACCTCGTCGTGCACCAGGGCCTGCAGGTCCTCGTAGCGCCGCAGGGCCTCGGCCTCGGTCCCGCCCAGCACCGGGAAGATCCCCGGCATGATCAGCAGGGTCTCCGGCGCGCGGCCGAACCTGGCCATCCGCCGCTTGACGTCGCGGTAGAACGCCTGGGCGTCCTCCAGGGTCTGGTTGGCGGTGAAGATCACCTCGGCGGTGCGGGCGGCCAGCTCGCGGCCGGGGGCCGAAGCGCCGGCCTGGACGATCACCGGATAGCCCTGGGGCGGGCGGGCGATGTTCAAGGGCCCGCGCACCTGGAAGTGCGGGCCGTGGTGGTCGAGGAGGTGGAATTTCTGCAGGTCGACGTAGACGCCGCTCTCCCGGTCGCGGAGGAAGGCGTCGTCCTCGTAGGAATCCCACAGGCCCTTCACCACGTCGATGAACGCCTCCGCCCGCTCGTAACGGCGGGCGTGCTCGAGATGCGCGGGCAGGCTGAAGTTGTGGGAGACGTCGGCCCCGGTGGTGACCACGTTCCAGGCCGCCCGTCCGCCGGAGATCCAGTCGAGCGACGCGAACTTGCGGGCCGTGGTGAAGGGATCCTCGTAGGTGGTCGACGAGGTGGCGACGAAGCCGATCCGCTCGGTCACCATCGACAGCGCCGACCACAGGGTGACCGGTTCGAAATGGGCGGACTTGCCGCTGCGGGCGAACTCGCCGCGCTCGGCGGGGTTGGCGTAGCCGCCGGGGCTGTCGGCCACGAACACCATGTCGAACTTGCCGGCCTCCGCGGCCTGGGCCAGCGCCTTGTAGTGCGCCAGGTTGAGGCCGGCGTCGGCCTGGGCGTCCGGATGGCGCCAGGCGGCCACGTGGTGGCCGGTGGCCTGGAGGAAGGCGCCGAGGCGGATCTGGCGAGGGGTCTGGCTCATGGGATCACCCGTTGGAGGCGGCGAGGGGAACTGGATCGGCGGAAGCGGCCGGCGGATCGGCTTCGACCCCAAGCAGGACGAGAAGCCGGGCCTTGAGCTCGGCGGCGCGCTGGGCGCGGGCCGGGCCGGCGGCGGGCAGGTTCACGGCCAGGTCGGCGGCCAGGCGGCCACCGTCCAGGAGCACGATGCGGTCGGCGAGTTCGATGGCCTCGTCGACGTCGTGGGTGACCAGCAGCACCGCCGGATGGTGGGCCTGGGACAGCCGCCGCACCAGGACGTGCATGCGGATGCGGGTCAGCGCGTCCAGGGCGCCGAAGGGCTCGTCGGCCAGCAGCAGCTCGGGCTCGCGGACCAGCGCCCGGGCCAGCGCCACCCGTTGCTGCTCGCCGCCGGAAAGCTCCGCGGGCCAGGAGGCCTCCCGGCCGGCGAGCTCCACCTCGGCGAGCGCGCGGCGGCCGCGGGCCTGGGCGTCGGCGCCCGGCAGGCCCAGGACGACATTGTCGAGCACGCGTTTCCACGGCAGCAGGCGCGCGTCCTGAAACACCACGGAGAGGCGCTCCGGCGCCCGGATCTCGCCCTCCCCCTCCGCCTCGTGGTCGAGGCCGGCGATGGCGCGCAGCAACGTGCTCTTGCCCGAGCCGCTGCGGCCCAGCAGGGCCACGAACTCGCCGCGGGCGATGTCGAGGTCGAGCCCGTTCAACACGCCCTTGAGGGTGAAGCGGCGGACCAGGTTGCGGACGCTGACGACGGGGCTCATGCGAGCGTCCTGCGCCAGGAGAGCGCCCGGGCTTCGAGCAGGCGCAGCGCGCTGTCGGTGACGAGGCCGAGGACGGCGTAGAGGACGAGGCCCACGACGATGATGTCGGACTGGGCGTAGGTGCGGGCGAGGTTGATCATGTAGCCCACGCCGCTGGAGGCGTTGAGCTGCTCGACCACCACCAGCGCCAGCCACGCCCCCATCACCCCGAAGCGCAGGCCGAGCATGAACCCCGGCAGCGCGCCAGGCAGCACCACGTGGCGGATGAAGGCGAGGCGGCCGAGGCCCAGGGTCTCGGCCAGTTCGACGTAGCGCAGGTCGATGGCCCTGAGCGCCGTGTGCGTGTGCAGGTAGATCGGCACGAAGACGCCCAGCGAGATGACGATCACCTTCATGCCCTCGCCGATGCCGAACCAGAGGATCACCAGCGGGATCAGGGCCAGGACCGGGATGGCGCGCTTGATCTGGACCAGGCCGTCGAACAGATAGCCGCCGAGCTGGCTGAGGCCCGAGATCAGGGCCACGATCACGCCCACGGACACGCCCCAGGCGACGCCCTGCGCGGCGCGCCAGGCGGAGACCGCCAGGTCGGCCTGCAGCCGGCCCTGCCGCACCAAGTCGACGGCCGTGGTCGCCGTGGCCCAGGGCGACGGCAGGACGCGGCTGTCGATATGCCCCGCCGCGGAGCCCACGGACCAGAAGAGCACGAGAAGGAAGGGACCAAGCAGCGGGCCGAAGGGCACGGCCTCACCCGGCCCGAGGCGGGTGGCGCCGGGCCGGACCTGTCGCCGGGGCTGCTGGGAAGCCCGGGGGATCGGCGGGGCCACTTCCGTGGCGATGGCCAGCGCCTGGGGCGTATGGGCGTTCATGGACATCCTACCTCTGCGCCAGGGCGACCGGGACGGGATCGGCCCGGTAGGCGGCGGCCTCGGTGGCGGCGAAGGCCTCGTAGCGGCGGTCGAAGAGAGTGGCGGCGTCGAAGGACTTGTGGCCGATCTCGCGGGCCATCAGGTCAATGGAGGCCTGCTGCAGCCGGATCGCTTCGCTCCAGTCGCCGGGGATGGCCGGATGGCCGGCGGCGCGGACCACATAGCGGGCGTCCTCCGGCGACAGGCCCTGGTTCCTGACGTAGTACATCTGGGCCAGCTCCTCGGGATGGGCGTCGCCCCATTCGGCGGCCCGGGCCCAGAGGCGGACATAGGTGCGCAGCGCCGCGGCCTTGGCCGGGTCCTGCAGGGTCTCGACACGGACGAAGAGATTGATCATGTCGTCGCGGAAACCGGGATGGCGCAGAACCTTGCCGCCCGAAGCCGCGTATCGCTCCAGGTAGCGCTTCACCGGCGCGCCGGCCCCGATCGGGGCGACATCCACCATGCCGCCCACCAGGGCGTTGATGTAGAAGTCCGGGCTGGTGGAGGGCAGCTCCACCAGCTTGACGTCGGCCTTCGAGAGGCCCTGGGCCTCCAGGGCGCGCAGCACGATCTCGCCTTGCACCTGTCCGGGACTGAAGGCGATCCGCTTGCCCCTCAGGTCGGCGAGGGAATTGATCCCGGCCTGCGGGGCCACGGCCAGTTCGAAGGCAGGGTGGTCCAGCGGCGCGTCGCGGAAACGCACTGCGATGGTGCGGACCGGGATGCCGACCCAGGTGGCGTGGATCGGCGGGATATTCGCCCCCGTCCCCACGTCGAGCACCCTGGCGTGGAAGGCCTCGGTCACCCCCGGACCGCCAGTGATCTGCGCCCAGCGGATCTGGAACGGCAGGTCCTTGAGCCAGCCGTTGTGCTCGAGGATGCGCTGGGTGACGGGATCGCCGACGACCAGCGTGGTCCCGGCGGGCATGCTCGCGGGCAGCGGCGCGGAAAGCGGCAAGCCCTGGGCGGCGGCCCGGTCGGCCTTGAGCTGGCCCTGCGGGGGGGCGAAGGCCAGCACTCCGGCCGAAACGCCCAGGGAGACCGCGATGATCGCGACGACGCCGGTTCGGGTGAATGACACGTGCGCACTCAGTCGGTCCGGCTAGGCCGCACCGCTCCGCTGGGGATGGAAGACGGGGAGTTCGCGGCGGGCCGGGCCGAATGGGGCGTACGGCCTGGGCCCGCCGCGTCACGCCGCGATCAGGCGGCGCGTTCCGGGGAGGAACCTAGCCAAGGATGTTGAACAGCTCGCCTTCGATCGGCCGTGAGCGGAAGCCGTCCGGACCCACCGGCAGCTCGCCCGCCACGGTGATGCGGCGCACCACCCGGGTCTCGCCGAAGTGGGCGTAGTCGACGGGGCCTGCGTGGGCGACGGCCTGGTTGTCCCACACCACCAGGGAGTTGGGCGCCCAGCGGAAGCGGGCGGCGTATTCCGGGCGGGTGACTTCTCCGTAGAGCAGGTCGAGCAGGGCCTGGCTCTCGCGCTCCTTCAGGCCCGCGACGTGCGTGGTGGTGCCGGGATTGAGGAAGAGGATCTTCTCCCCAGTCTCCGGGTGGATGCGCACCAGGGGGTGGAGGGAGACGAAGGGCCCGATGCTGCGGCCATCGCGGCGTGGGGCGCGCGAGGGGCCGCCCGCGTCGTAGCTCGAGGTCTGGTGCACCACCTGCAGGCCGTCGACCAGCGTCTTGATCGCCGGCGACAAGCCCTCGTAGGCGGCGGCCAGGCTGGCGAACAGGGTATCGCCGCCGTAGGCCGGGATCGAAACCCCGTACAGGATCGAATAGCTGTTGGGGTTGGCGACGAAGGTGATGTCGATGTGCCAGCCCTTGTAGTCACGGGGCGGCCGGGCGCCGACGGGACGGGTGTCGGTCTCGGTGCGGCGGACGCGGTATTCACCAATCTCCCGCTCCCAGATCTCGGGATGCTCCTCCAGGCCCTCGGAGATCGGATGCGCCGGGGTCAGCGGGCCGAAGTTGCGGCCGAAGGCCTTGAGCTGGTCGTTGGTTAGGTCCTGGTCGCGGAAAAAGATCACCCGCCACTTCCGGATGGCCTGGCGAATTTCGGCGAAGGTCTCGACGTCGAGCGGCTGACGCAGGTCGACGCCCGAAATCTCGGCCCCGATCACCGGGGTCACCGGGGCGACGGTGATGCGGGAGGGTGCGGAACGCCCATCGCGGACGGGGTCGCGGGTGAGGACGGCGGCGGCGCTGCTCATGTGAAAGGCCTCGGGCGCTAGGGATGTTGAACGGCGCCTCGGCGCCCGCGGCGCCGGTTGGCGACGACCACGGCGCTAATTCCTACTTGTTTGATATGCATTGTCAACGCGGCTCGACGCCAAGAACGTGGACAGAAATTCTGTGACTATGGCCCAGTGAATCTGATGACGTCCCGGGCCGGGCGACACCTGGGCCCCGCCCTCGAGGGGCGCGGCTCGTGGTCACGAGCCCGCGTCCAGGGGTTCCGGGGCTTCCAGCATCAGGGCGACTTCCGACGAATCCTTCAGTGCGTCGGCGAGCGTCGTGCGGTCGAGGATCTCGCTCACCTCGTTGCGGACGGTGGCCATGATGCGGCGCAGGACGCAGGCGGTTTCGTCGGGGCAATCGTCGCAGCGCTTGTAGAAGTTGCGGCTGGCGCACGGGATCAGGGCGAGCGGGCCGTCCGTCAGGCGGACGATCTCGCCGAAAGTTATCAGGTCCGCCGGGCGCGCAAGGCGATATCCGCCGGTCTTGCCGCGAGCGCTGTCCACCAGGCCCGCGCGCCGGAGGTCCGACATGATGGCCTCGAGGAACTTGCGGGGGATGTTCTCGTCGGCGGCGATGGCGCTCACCTGGCGCGAGGCGCAGTCCGACCGCGCCAGATGGATCAGCGCCTTGAGCGCATAACGGCCGCGTTGGGAAAGCATGTCCTGGTCCGGTCGGGACGCCAACCGGCGCCGAAGATTCCGGGCGATTGAACGGCATCGGCGCACGCGCGACGAGAGGTGGCGCGGCCGCGGGTGGGAATTGGTTACGATGATAAAAGAAAAACTATAAGCTATTAGGATATCATATCTCTTAAATCATATTGACTTGATATGTTTTAAAACGCCATACCCGCTCACCTCGACACCACGGTCGAGCCTCGAACGGAACACCGGCCATGCCCCTGCAATACCGGCGATGTCGCGCCGCCTGACGGCCTGACCCCGCGCACCGACGCGCGGCCCTCCCCGCTCCGCCCTATCCGAACCGCCCCCGCCCGCCCCGCGACGCGGGACGGCCCCGCTCAATCCTATGCTCTGGATCTTCTCCCCATGGACCGCCGCTTTCCGCTCAAGACATTCCTTCTCGCCTCGCTGGCGATCCCGGCCCTGCTGGCCGGCCCGGCCCGGGCCGAAACCGCCGCAGCCGCCGTGGGCCACGCCGCCGACGCCGTCGAAGGCCAGGCCGAGGCGGTCTCCGGCACGGACGCCATGACCACGGTCAACGAGATCCTGGTGACCGCGCGGCGCCAGACCGAACGGGCCCAGGACGTGCCGATCCCGCTCACCGCCATCTCCGGATCGACGCTGGAGGAGAAGGGGGCCTACACGCTCGAGGACATCCAGCGGCAGGCGCCCAGCTTCACCGCCTACAACTCGAACCCGCGCAACTCGTCGGTGTCGATCCGCGGCATCGGCATCTCCTCGGCGGCCGACGGGCTGGACAACTCCGTGGGGATCTATTTCGACAACATCTACCTGGGGCGGCCGGGCATGGCCCTGGCCGACCTGATCGACATCGACAGCTTCGAGATCCTGCGCGGGCCGCAGGGAACGCTGTTCGGCCGCAACAGCTCGGCCGGGGTGGTCAACGTCACCACCCGCAAACCCAGCTTCTCGCCCGCCGCCACGGCCGAAGCCTCGATCGGCAATTACCACTACAACCAGCTCCGCTTCAGCCTCACCGGGCCGCTGGTGGACGATCTGGTCGCCTTCCGCCTGACCGGCTTCAACACCCACCGTGGCGGCGTGCTGGAAAACACCAAGACTGGGGTGGACGCCAACAGCGTGGGCCGCTCCGGCGCCCGGGCGCAGCTGCTGATCACACCCTCGACCAAACTCTCGATCCGGCTGTCCGGCGACGTCTCGCAGGAGGACGACAGCTGCTGCGTCAGCGTGCTGTCGCGGGTGATCCCCACCAGCCTGGGCGGGGCGGGCGAGGCGCGGACGCTCGCGGCCTTCGCGGCCCTGGGCTACACGCCGCAGGCCAGCCTGGACTCCACCCAGAACAACGCCATCCAGGATATGCGCACCGACCAGAAAGGCTTGTCCGCCGAGGTGAACTGGGACCTGGGACCGGTGACCTTCACCTCGATCACCGGCTGGCGCTACTGGCATTTCGACCCGCTGCAGGACAGCGACAGCACCCCCCTCGACATCATCCAGGTGAACGTCGCCCGCACCAGGGACTGGCAGTATTCCCAGGAGTTCCGGGTGGCCTCCAAGCCCGGCCGGTTCAACTGGCAGGGCGGCGCCTTCCTGTTCGAGCAGCGGCTGAAGGACCACTACATCCTCAACCAGTTCGGCTACGACGCCGGCGCCTTCTATACGGCGCTGGCGCGGCAGACCAACCCCAACGCCGCGGCGGTCAGCATCGCGCCGGGCTCGCAATACATCGACGACACCACCAGCAAGTCGACCTCCTGGGCCGTGTTCGGCCAGGCGAACTACCAAGTTACCGACAAGCTGATCCTGACCGGGGGCGTCCGATATACGAAGGACAAGCGCTCGGGCGTCACCAACACTTCGACGCTGGGTACGCCTTATGGGCCGACCTCGATCCCGTTCAACTACGACGTGACGGTGGAGGGCGACAACGTCTCCTACCTGGGCGCCGCCGCCTACAAGCTGACCCCGGACAACCTGGTCTACGTCTCCTATTCGACGGGCTACAAGTCGGCGGGGCTGAACCTGAACGCGGCGGTGAGCGCCGGCTCGCCGCTGATCCTCGACCCGGAGAGGGTGAAGAACTGGGAGATCGGCACGAAGAACAGCTTCTTCCACCGGCGCGTGACCCTGAATCTCAGCGCGTTCGACACCAGGCTCAGCGGGCTGCAGGCCAACATCGCCCTGCCCGGGATCCGTTCGTTCCTGGCCAATGTGGGCGACGTGCGCGCCCGCGGGGTGGAGGCCGAAGGGACCTGGAACGTGACGAACGGCCTGACGCTGTCGGCCGCGGCGTCCTACAATGACGCACACTACACCTCCTACCCGAACGCTCCCTGCCCCGTGGGCAAGACGGCGCCATGCGACCTGACGGGCGCGCGCCTGTTCCAGTCGCCGAAGTGGATCGCCAACCTCGGCGCCCGCTACGAGTGGCAGGTGAACGAGGAAATCCGGCCCTATGCGCTGGTCTCCTATTCCTACCGCTCGAGCCAGCTCGGCTCCGTGCAGGCCGACCCGCTGACGCGGATCGCCCCGTATTCCCTGGTGAACGCCCGGCTGGGGGCCAAGCTGGGCGAGCGCTACGACGTCTCGGTCTGGGTCGACAACGCCTTCGACGAGACCTACTTCCAGTCGTCCAACACCACGGCCGTGGTCGGCGCCTCGGCCTACGGGGTCACCTCTCGGCTGGGGACCCCGCGAACCTTCGGCGCGACATTGCGTGCGGATTTCTAGAGGGCCGCCCGGGCGGCCGGCCGGGCTCATCGAACGCCCCGACGCGCAGCCCGATCTAGAAGCCGTAGACCAGCGAGACCCGCGAAGTGGTGTCGAGATTTTCCTGCCCTTCGGGGGCGTCGCTCTCGTACTGCAGGTCGTAGGAGAGACGCGCCTTCAGCGGACCGAACAGCCGCGTCTCGATCGCGGTCGAGGATTTGGCGGTCGTATCGCCTTTCTGGAGATAGATCGCGGTTTCCTCGGTGAAGGTGAGCCTCGGCGAAGGCAACCATTTCAGATGGAACGACCCGCGCGCCGCCAGCCGGTCCTGCGTCGCCATGTCGTAGAAATTTGTGAGCCGGGCGGCCGGGCCGGCGTCGAAGTCGATCTTGAGGTCGGGCCGCTCCACGGCCGATACGCCCACCCCGACGCCTGCGGTGTAGCGGTTGCGGTAGCCGAGGAACCGGTCGTGCTCATATTGGCCAAGGCCATAGGCATAGAAGACGGGATCGAGCTTCAGCTGCGGCTGATAGGCGAACAGGGCGCGCTCGGTGGACGGCGTTCCGGAGGTCTCCTGGTATTCCGCGTGGGCGGTGAGCTTGTGGGTCCACCTGATCCCGACACGGGTCAGGTCGAGACCGCTGTAGAGGTCCAGCACGCCGCTGTTGCCGGTGGATCGGCTGCCGCCGAGTTCGATGGAGCCCCTCCATAGCGACAGCGGCCCGGCTGCGGCGACACGCGCCTCAGCTTCCCGCGCCTCGGCCGCCTTCCTCGCCGACAGCTGGGCGTAATAGTCGGCCGCGATGGCGTCGATCTCGGCGGCGCTGTCCGGAACGGTGCGCTTGGCCACGCTGACCACGCCGGCGATCGTCGCCGGATCGTCGGTGGAGATCGCCGTCTCCACCATGGCCCGGATCGGGTCCGGCGGCGGCGCGGCCAGGGCTCCCCCCGGCAGGGCGCAGAGCAGCAGTACGGGGCGAAAGCTACGCGTCACGAACTCGACCTACGAACGCGCCCGCCCCGGAGCGATAGCGGCTCGCTACCACATCAGGGCGCGGGGACGCCATCCGTCCGCGGTGTGGCGTGGTGTGGTGGCGGTGTTGGGCTGTGGTTGTCCAGAAGGGGGTGTTGGGTGAGCAAGGCGGCGGCAAAGCGGCCTGGGCGGCGGTTTTATTGGCCGCTGCGCCATCTTTTCGCCCAGGGCTGCGTCTGAGACACG
>NZ_DASXYF010000131.1:0-7127 GCF_036502675.1 Phenylobacterium sp. | reverse complement strand
GCGTTGCGCCAGGGCGCGCACCTCGCTGGCGACGTTGTGCGAGATCTCGCCGGTCGCCGCGTTCTGCTGCTCGACCGCGGCAGCGACTCCCGCCGTATATTGGTTGATTTCCTGCATGCGCGAAGCGATTTGGCGGATCGCGTCGACCGCGCCGCTGGTCGAGTCCTGCACGCCGAGAATATGGCTGGCGATGTCTTCGGTCGCCTTGGCGGTCTGCACCGCCAGCGATTTAACTTCCGACGCCACCACCGCAAAGCCGCGGCCCGCCTCGCCGGCCCGCGCCGCCTCGACCCCGGCGTTCAGCGCCAAGAGGTTGGTCTGGAAGGCGATCTCGTCGATGACGCCGATGATCTGGGATATTTCCTGGGCGGAGCGTTCGATCTCGCCCATGGCGGCGACGGCGTCGCGGACCACCTGGCCGGAGCCTTCGGCGTCGAGCTTGGTGGCCAGCACGACATGGTTGGCCTCCGTCGCGCTGTCTGCGGTGTGACGGACGGCGGTGGTGATCTGGTCCAGCGCCGCGGCGGTCTCTTCCAGGCTGGCGGCCTGGCTCTCGGTGCGCCGCGCGAGGTCCTGGGCCGAACGAGAAATTTCGTCGGTGGAGGCGCGGATGACGTCGACGTTGCGCTCGACGGCCGCTGCGCCCTCAGCCGCGTACTGCATCCTCGAATTGATGTCGGCCTTGATCTGGGCGTACCGCTCGGGAACGTCGCAGGTGACGCGGAAGGTCCGGTCCTTGGCGGCGAAACTCGCCCAAGCCGTCTCGGAGATCGCCAGCATATCGCCGACCTCGCGCAGCTCGAGCTGCACCGCCTCGGCCTCCAGCCGGCGCGCCTCTTCCGCGACACGGGCTTCCTCCAGCCGCTGGGTGTTCTCCGCCGCCTGGTCGCTCACCAGCTTGCGGCAGAACTCGGCGACATGCGCCAGTTTTCCGACACCCCAGGCGCCCGCAAGTCCGCAGAGGGCGGCGGCGGTGCAACCGGTCAGCAACAGGGGGGTGGTCGCATGCGCCGCCGCCCCCAGGGCCGGGGCGACGTCGATCAGATAGATCGCCGTCACTGCCGCCATGGGCCCCGTCGCCGCCGCGCCGGCCACGATCATCAGTGATTTTCGCGTTTTGCGCGCCGCGTGAACCACCATGTCCGCAGTCTCCCACCCATTTTTCAGTCGTGCAGAGGATGGGGGAGGGTGGTGAACATCTCCTAAGCCTGCCTGCGACATTTCGACCCGAGGCCGCGGCATGGGCAAAGACGGGCTTGGGTTGTGGCCTGGGCGAGCGTGGTGCAGCACCCCTTCACAGGGGAGGAACCCCCGGTCGGAAGCTCCCAGATCTCTAATTTCGCAAAAGTCGCCTTGCCGACTCTCGGGTCAGTCGCCCGAACCCGCCCGGATTTGTCAGTGGAGGTCATCACCGTCACCGGCCGAAATCAAGATCACCCCCCAAGGGCAAAAATTGCACTTGAATAAGCAAAAAATGGCATCTTCCATAGTAAATATTCCAAAGATAAATGAATCACCGTCAGTAATCTGCGACAAGATGGAATTGTACCCGAGAAACTTGGAACCTGCGACAGGATGTCGCGGAAATGTAATCTATCTTGGAGCTGGAAATTAACCTGATCGAAGACGCTGCATAATAAGGATTTGATGGAATAGAAACCACAACGCGGTAGTGTCGTGTTCAAGGTTCAATATCGAAGCGAAGGTCAAGTTCTCTGGAACTTGTCAGCCCTGCCTACGAGCTTGCAGATGGCGATGGGCTTTGCGCGCAACGTCGAGCGCCGTGAGCAATCGGCGGCGATTCGCGTGGTGCCGAGCGGCGCGCCGGACGAGACCAGCCACCTCGTCGACTTGCGGGTCTAGGCGCGACGACCATGCTGGCGGAGACTGTTCCTCACCCGGTCGTTGCGAACCGGCTGTTGCCGGGGGGGCTGGACGATTCGCTCATCCGCTTCAACGATCCGGCGCTGCTGGCCGCGGGCAAGATCGTGATGATCTCCCTCGACGCGGTGGTGGAGCGCCTGGGAAACAAATGGGCGTTGCGCTGCGACCAAGTCTACGAGCACGCCGAGCGGACCCTGGAGCGGATCGTCGGTCCTCAGGGCTACCACCTGAAGGTCTCGGGCGCCGACTATCTGATCTGCCAGCCTGAGACCGGACGGTTCGTGGGCCAGGCTAACGCCCTGCGCGCCCTTCGAGAGATCCTGGGGCATTTCCTGGGCGCCGCCGGGCTTGCCGACACCGGGGTGCATGAGGTGGTCAAGGTCTACGGCCGCAGCATCGAAGCCCATCAACTCGACGCGGTGACGATCGACGCCGAAGCCGTTCACGAGGCGAAGGCGGCTGTCGCCCAAAGCGCGCCGGCGGGCGCCGACGAATGTCAGGCGCGGTTCGTGTCCGCGGACGGTCGGGCGCTGCGCGTCTCCTGCGCTCTCGAGCCGGTGTTCGAGCTCAAGAATTTCAACCGCATCGGCATGAGGCTGGCGCGGCGGGTGCTGGCGAACGGGTCCGACGCGCCGCTCCTGCCGGATCAGCTGAGCGCCCTGGCGCGGGCCGACATCCTGCGGGTGGACCTGGCGACCATCGGCCGGGGCCTGGAGCGCCTGCGCGCCGGGACCGAGGCCGGACGGCATCCGACCTTGATCGTGCCGGTGTCGTTCACGACCCTTTCGAGCCAGCAGGGGTGCCACGATGTCGTCAAGGTCTTCCAGGAAGCCGCCACCCTGGTCCGCAACGGGGTGATCTGCGAGATCTGCGACATCGCCGGAGCGCCGTCCGCGGCGCTGTCGGCGGCGGTGAGCGTGATCCGGCCGTTCGCCCTCTATGTCGTGGGCCGCCTTGGCGCGGGCCATCCGACGGCGACGGGCGCGTTGAAGGGGCTGGGCCTCCATGGCCTGTCGCTCGACCTGCCGGCGCATGGCGGCGAGCCTGAGCTGACCGGCGGGTTGCGGGCGCATGTCGAAGCCGCGCGCCGCATTGCCCGCTCGGTGATGGTCTACGGCCTGCCCTCCGCCCGCGAGGCGGGGATGGTGGCGCTGCTGGGCGCCACCCACGCCGGGGTTCGCGCCCGCAGCTAGGCGCCTCAGGCGTCGGAGAAGCCGAACGGGGCGCTGGTGCGGCGGATGTCGTCGAGCATCACCTGCCGGCCGATGGGCGGCGCCGAGCGGGCGGTGCATTCGGTGCGATGGCAGAGGTGGCAGGTGACGCCGATCGGAGTGGCGGCCTCGGCGCCGGGGCCGGGCTGGTTCTGGGTGTAGATCAACCGGCCGGCGTGCTCGGCCGCGCAGCCGAGCGCGATGGCCCGCTCCACCCGCGGCGCCCCGAAGCCGCCGCCGCCGGCGGTCACGGTGCGGGCGATCGAGAAGAACCGCTGGCCGTCCGGCAGCTCCAGCCACTGGGTGACGATCTCGCGCGGCGTGCGGAACGCCCGGTGGACCGACCACAGCGGGCAGCCGCCGCCGTGCCGCGCGAACGGAAAGCCCGCACCGTCCAGCCGCTTGGACACGTTGCCGGCGGAATCCACCCGGATGAAGAAGAACGGCACCCGCTCCTGGCCGGGCTTCTGCAGGGTGGTGAGGCGGTGGGCGACCTGCTCGAAGCTGGCGCCGAACTGGCGGCCCAGGGCCTCCACGTCATAGCGCCGGGCTTCGACGGCGCGGGCGAAGGCGGTGTAGGGCATGATCACCCCGGCGGCGGCATAGCTGGCCAGCGCCCGCCGGGTCAGGCGTTCGCCGGTCTCGGTGGCGAAGCTGCCTTCACCCAGCACCACATCGACCTCCAGCGGCAGCTCCAGGTAGGCCAGTTGCAGCGCCATCTGGAAGGCCTGGCTGGCGGCGTCGAGCGAGTCGTCCAGCAGCAACTCCTTGCGGTGCCTGTCCAGGCGCCGGACCGACCCGACCATCACGTTGGCGGGCAGCCGGCGGACCCGCAGGTCGTGGCGGGCCTTCAGGTATCCCGCGAGGCCGTCATGGGCGCCCACCCCCTGGGCCAGGCGCTCGGCGGCGTCGTCCAGAGCGGGGAAGCTGTTGCGGCGCGCCGCCAGGAAGCGCCGCGATTCCGCCATGGGGTCCGGCGCTTCGGGGCCGCGCCCGCCGCCCTCCTCGGCCCCCCGGTCGGCGAGGGCGAGCTGCTCCTCCCGATAGGTCGTGTAGAGGCGCAGCAGCGCTTCGGTGATGCCGGGGAAGTTGCTGGCGACGTCGGCGGTCTCCAGCGCCGGCAGGTCGATGTCGGCGAACATCGGGTCCCTCAGCACCGCCTGCAGCCGCGCCGCCTCGTCCGCGCCACCGCCGCCGGCCAGCGCCGCCACGTCCACCTTGTAGGTCTGCGCCAGACGCAGCAGCATCTCGGCGCTCAAGGGTCGGTGGTTGCGCTCCAGGAGGGCGACATAGGAGGCCGAGACATCCAGGTCGGAGGCCATGTCGGCCTGGGTGAGGCCAAGCTCACGGCGCAGGCGCCTGAGGCTGGGGCCCACGTAGAGGCGGCGTTCGCTCGGCATGTCGGGTCGATCTCATCAGGTTGTATGACCATTACAACCTTACACCGAATTTCTGTAATGTTCGACAACTAGACCGCACGGCGACTCCACGCCGCGCGGACCAAGCCGTACGCAGGCGGACAATCTCCTGTGTGCGGTCGAGGACGTGACGATGGCCTATCAAGATCACATCATTCAGATGAGCCAACTCATCAACAGCAAGGGCGGCGCCTGGACCGGCGTCGACGCCGAGTCCGTGTCGCGCATGCGCCTGCAGAACCGCTTCAAGACCGGCCTCGAAATTGCCCGCTACACCGCCTCGATCATGCGCAAGGACATGGCCGCCTACGACGCGGATCCGTCGAAGTACACCCAGTCGCTGGGCTGCTGGCACGGGTTCATCGGCCAGCAGAAGCTGATCTCCATCAAGAAGCACTTCAACTCGACCGACCGGAAGTACCTCTACCTTTCCGGCTGGATGATCGCGGCCCTGCGCTCCGAGTTCGGCCCGCTGCCCGACCAGTCGATGCACGAGAAGACCTCGGTGCCGGCGCTGATCGAGGAGCTCTACACCTTCCTGCGCCAGGCCGACGCGCGCGAACTGAACCTGCTGTTCCGCGACGTCGACGCGGCCCGTGCGGCCGGCGACAAGGCGAAGGAAGAGAAGCTGCTCGACGCCGTCGACAACTTCCAGACCCACGTGGTGCCGATCATCGCCGACATCGACGCGGGCTTCGGCAACGCCGAAGCCACCTACCTACTCGCCAAGAAGATGATCGAGGCCGGCGCCTGCGCCATCCAGATCGAGAACCAGGTCTCCGACGAGAAGCAGTGCGGCCACCAGGACGGCAAGGTGACCGTCCCGCACGAGGACTTCCTGGCGAAGGTGCGCGCGGTCCGCTACGCCTTCCTGGAACTGGGCGTGGAAGAAGGCGTCATCGTCACCCGCACCGACAGCCTCGGGGCCGGCCTGACCAAGCAGATCGCGGTCAGCCACGCCCCGGGCGACCTGGGCGACCAGTACAACAGCTTCCTCGACTGCGAGGAGGTCTCGCCCGACAAGCTGGTCAACGGCGACGTGGTCCTCAACCGCAACGGCAAGCTGCTGCGGCCCAAGCGCCTGGCGTCGAACCTGTTCCAGTTCCGCGCCGGCTCCGGCGAGGACCGCTGCGTGCTCGACTCGATCACCTCGCTGCAGAACGGCGCCGACCTGCTGTGGATCGAGACCGAGAAGCCGCACATCGAGCAGATCGCCGGCATGATGGACCGCATCCGCGCGGTCGTTCCGAACGCCAAGCTGGTCTACAACAACTCGCCGTCGTTCAACTGGACGCTGAACTTCCGCCAGCAGGTCTACGACGTGTGGTCCAAGGCTGGGAAGGACGTCTCGGCCTATGACCGCGCCAAGCTGATGAGCGTGGAGTATGACGCCACCGAGCTGGGCGCCGAGGCCGACGAACGCATCCGCACCTTCCAGGCTGACAGCGCCAAGCGGGCCGGCATCTTCCATCACCTGATCACCCTGCCGACCTATCACACGGCCGCGCTGTCCACCGACAACCTCGCCAAGGAGTACTTCGGCGAGGCTGGGATGCTGGGCTATGTGACCGGCGTCCAGCGCCAGGAGTTGCGCCAGGGCATCGCCTGCGTGAAGCACCAGAACATGTCGGGCTCCGACATCGGCGACGACCACAAGGAATACTTCGCCGGCGAAGCGGCCCTGAAGGCCGGCGGCGTGCACAATACGATGAACCAGTTTGCGTAAAGCCCGCGGCCCGATCCTTCATCGTGACGCAAGACCGACGGCCTGGGGTTCACCCCAGGCCGTTTGGCTGTCCTGGCGGTCCAGCGCCTTCAGCCCCCCGCTAGGCGGTCGAAAAGATCCAGGTCGCGAGCTTGCTCGTCCCGCGTGGCCGCCCGCCCGGTTCCAGACCACCGAAGTATATCGAGCTCACCCGCGCCAGGGCCGGCTCGCGCCGCCGTCGCGAACGGAGTCTTGAGCGCGAACCCGGCAACCCTACCGCCGGCTTCGCATTTCGCCAGGAGACCGCCGAATGAGCCGGCGGACGCCTTCCTCTTCATCCGCACACGCGAAACCATGGCCACCAAGTCCCCTTCGTCGACAAGCCCCCGCCCCCGCAGCCAGCCGTCCGATTCCGCAAGCGGGCCTGCGCTCTCCGTCAGCTATGCGGAGCCGCAAGGGCAGGGCGGCGAGACCCGCCAGACAGCGGAAAGCGCGACGGACACGCTGACCACTCAACAAGGAATTCCTGTCGCCGACGACCAGAACACCCTGCGCGCCGGAGCCCGCGGACCCGGCCTGCTCGAAAACTTCCATTTCCGGGAAAAATTTTCCACTTCGACCATGAACGGATTCCCGAGCGCGACGCCAAGGACCGCTCGACCTTCGTCAAGTTTCACTGGAAGCCCAGGCTGGGGCTGCAGTCGGTGGCCTGGAACGAAGCGGTGAAGATCAACGGCGCCGACCCCGATTTTCACCGCCGGGACCTGTGGACGCCATCACCACGGGCGCCTTTCCCGAGTGGGAACTGGGCGTGCAGCTCTTCGACCAGGCCTTCGCCGACAAGTTCGACTTCGACGTGCTCGACGCCACCAAGCTGATTCCGGAGGAGATCCTGCCGGTGCGGACCGT
>NZ_DASXYF010000130.1:0-3264 GCF_036502675.1 Phenylobacterium sp. | reverse complement strand
ACCACCTATGTGTTCCATGACCCCGCCAAGATCGGCTGGGCCATCTCGGCGACCTTCATGCTCCTCCAGCCGCTGGCAATCCTGACCTTGTGGGCCGCGCTCAAGGCGACGCGCGCGGCCGCCGCCGAGGCGGAGGCCTTGAGGCGCACGTGAAGGCGGCTTGCGGACCGCGGCCTGGACGCCGGCCGTCAGATTTCGCCGCGACGGGTGTCGTATTCTGACGTAGCCTCCTCCTGGCGGAGGGCTAACCTTCGCCAACTTTATTCGACTGAGGATCTGGACCATGAACGCGATCGTCAAAGAGCCGCTGATCTCGGTGGACTCCCATGTTCAGTTCACCGACGAGTGGGTGAAGGAACGCCTGTCCGCACGCATGAAGGGCGTGTGGGACGAGGCCGTGCGCAAGCACAAGGCCGCCGAGGTCGCGGCCCGCGGCGGACGTCCCCCGCTGGCCATCGAGGACTTCGTGGACATGGAGGCGGCCAACGACCCGGGCCACTTCGAGCCCCACGCCAAGCTGGCGGCCATGGACCGCGACGGCGTGCAGGCGGAAGTGATCTTCCCTGAACTCGGCGGCAACAAGATCTGTGCGCCCGCCTACATGGGCGCGGACTGGAAGGAAGGCATCAAGGGCTTCAACCAGGCCATGGCCGACTTCGCGTCCGTCAGCCCGAACCGGCTGCTCACCGCCTACCAGATGCCGATTTCCGACATCCCCTTCGCGATCAGCGAAGTCGAGCGCCTGACCAAGCTGGGCGCGCGCTGCGTGCAGGTGCACCCCTATCCTTCGGAACTCGGCCTGCCGGACTTCCAGGACGCCAGCTACGATCCGCTATGGGCCGCCATCAGCGAGGCCAACCTCACGGTGATGAACCACCTGGAGATCAAGGCCAGCATGCTGGAGGTCTTCAAGCGCGATCCGACGCCCCAGCGCGGCATCTACACGATGCTGCCGGCGCTCGGCCTGGCCGAAACCATCTGCTTCTGGATCCTGACCGGCACGCTGGAAAAGTTCCCGAAGCTGAAGGTGCTGTTCGTAGAGCCGGGCCTGGGCTGGCTGCCCTGGCTGTTCGAGAAGCTCGATGAGCGCATGCACCTGCACTACAAGTTCCCGGGCGTGAAGAAGCTGCCCAGCGAGTATTTCAAGACCCAGATGGGCGCGACCTTCATGTACGAGCCGACCGGCTTGAAGTCCGCTTATGACGCCTTCGGCCCGGACTGCCTGTTCTGGTCCACCGACTTCCCGCACCCGGCCACCTGCTGGCCCAACTCGCAGAGCCAGGTGAAGTCGCAGTTCGCCGAAGCCGGCCTGCCGGAAGACGCGCGCCGCAAGATCATCTACGAAAACGCGCAGAAGATGTTCGGCCTCGGCCAGGAAGTCAGCGCCTAGGCGCATTCGACAAGAACGCCGCCGCCGGCGATCCCGGCGAGCGGCGCTTTGTATTCGGGCATTCGGTTCGGGGAGGGCGTCCATGCGAGACGATGATTTCTTCTGGGAAGGCGCGCGGGCAGGCAGGCTGCTCGTGCAGAAATGCGGCAACTGCGGGCTCGTGCGGCATCCGCCCGCGCCCATGTGCGCCAAGTGCCAGAGCCTGGAAGTCGACATCCAGGAATGCTGCGGCCGGGCGAAGGTGCTGGGCTGGGTCGCCTCCAAGCACCCCAACCGCCCCGACGAGGATCCGCGCATCGTCGTCCACCTGGAGCTGGAGGAAGGGATCAAGCTGATCTCCAACATCCAGGGGATCCCGCTCGACGAGATCCACGTCGGCCTGCCGGTGGAGGTGTTCTACCAGGAGTTCGACGGCGTGGTCCTGCCGCAGTTCCGGCCCGCAGCTGGGGTGGCCGCCTGATGGTCGTTCCGCTTACCCTCACCGCCATCGCCGGCGTCGGCGAGACCGACTATTCCGCCAATTCCGGACGTAGCGAACTCAGGCTGGCCGCCGAGGCCAGCCTCGCCGCCATCCGCGACGCGGGCCTCACGCCGGCCGACATCGACGGCGTGGTCACCTTCACCTTCGATTCCAACGACGAGCTGGAGCTGCAGCGCTCCCTGGGGATACCCAGCCTGCGCTGGACCTCGCGGACGCCGTTCGGAGGCTCGGGCGCCAACGCCACCGTGCAGCAGGCCGCCGCCGCGGTGGCTTCAGGAGCGGCCAAGGCCGTCCTGATCTACCGGGCGTTCAACGAGCGTTCGGGCCGCCGCTTCGGCACCCCGGAATCCCACGCCGGCTTCGGCATGGGCGGGCGCAAGCTCGACTTCCACTACACGCTGAACCTCAACACCGCGGCCAAGAGCTACGCGCTGGAGAACCAGCCCTACCTGACCCGCTACGGCATCACCAGCGAGGACCTCGGCCGCTATGTGGTCTCGACCCGCGACTGGGCCGCGACCAATCCGCGGGCGGCCTATTACCAGCGGCCGCTGACCCTGGAGGAGCACCAGGCGTCGCGCTGGATCGTCGAGCCGATCATCCGCCGCTGGGATTGCTGCCTGGAGACCGACGGCGGGGCGGCCCTGGTGATCACCTCCCTCGACCGCGCCCGTGACCTGAAGCAGCCGGTGGTGCGCATCCACGCCGCCACCCAGCAGCACGACATCCACAGCCGCATCATCTACGATGTCTACCGCAGCGACGCGGAGGTGGCGGCGGAAGCCCAGGCGATGAACGATGAGCTGCAGCGCCAGAGCGGCATCCGGCCGCACGAGGTGAACGTGGCGATGATCTACGACGCCTTCACCCCCGGGGTGCTGAAGGCGCTGGAGGAGCGCGGGTTCTGCGGCCCGGGCGAGGCCAAGGACTTCATCGCCGCCGGCCACACCGGCCGCGGCGGCTCCATGCCGGTCAACCCCAACGGCGGCCTGATGGGCGAAGCCTATATCCACGGCATCAACAACATCGTCGAGGGCGCGCGCCAGATCCGCGGCCAGGCGGTCAACCAGCAGGCCAACGTCGAGCGGGTGCTGGTGAGCGGCGGCAGCGCGCTGATCCTCGGCACGCCCTGAAGCTGCGGATGTCGGAATTTGCGCCATCGCCTGTCATATTCGGGCGTGGCTGAGCGGCGCGTTGGCACTACCTTTACGCTGCGGCGCCCTGGCGCCGGACGATAGTTTGTGGAGCTAGGCGATGGCGAGCGCGCTTTCGGGACTGCGGGTGCTGGATCTCTCCTGGGGGATCGCGGGGCCGATGACCACCATGCTGCTGGCCGACCACGGCGCGGACGTGGTGAAGATCGAGCCGCCCGGCGGCGACCCCTTCCGCAAGT
>NZ_DASXYF010000129.1:0-40935 GCF_036502675.1 Phenylobacterium sp. | reverse complement strand
CCTTCATTCCCGGGCTCTCCAACCAGGGCGCCGAGCGGGCGCTGATCGAGGCCGTGCGCGTCGAGGCGGGCCTGCGAAGCCAGGGCGTCGGCGGGGCGATGGTGCGCTGGGCCGCGCAGGCGGCGCGCGAGCGTGGCTGCGCCTTCATCGAGCTCCTCACCCACAAGAGCCGCGAGGCCGCCCAGCGGTTCTACGCCCGGCTGGGCTTCCAGCCGAGCCACGAGGGCATGCGGTTGACGTTCGGCCCGCCAGCCTGAGAGGCTTGCGCATTGGCGCGCGCCTCGCCACAACCAACCCACCTGCACGACGCGATGGGGATACCCGGATGGCCGAAGACTACGCCCTGCCCAAGGGCGAGCTGATGAAGGGCAAGAAGGGGGTCGTCACCGGGGTGGCGAACCACCAGTCCATAGCCTGGGGCATCACCGCCCAGCTGGCCGCCCAGGGCGCGAGCCTCAGCCTGCTGCACCTGCCGGGGATGGAGCGCCGGGTGCAGCCGCTGGCCGACAGCATCGGCGTGACCAGCCTCGCCGCCGCCGACGTGGCCGACGACGCCTCCATGGACGCGGCCTTCGCCAAGGTGGAGGCCGACCTGGGGACCCTGGACTTCTTCGTCCACGCCATCGCCTTCGCCAACAAGGACGAGCTGAAGGGCTCCTTCGTCGAGAACACTACCCGCGAGGGCTTCCTGCGCGCCCTCGACATCTCCGCCTTCAGCTTCGTCGACTGCGCCCGCCGGGCCGCCAGGCTGATGCCGAACGGCGGCTCCATCGTCACCCTGACCTACCTGGGCTCCGAGCGCGCCATCCCCAACTACAACACCATGGGCGTCGCCAAGGCGGCGCTGGAGGCGGCGGTGCGCTACGCCGCCCGCGACCTCGGCCCGCGGGGAATCCGCGTCAACGCCATCTCCGCCGGCGCCATGCGCACCCTGTCTCTGGCCGGCATCTCCGGCGGCCGCTCGATGCTGGCCCAGGGCCGCGCCCTATCGGCGCTGAAGGACGACACCCGCATGGAAGGCGTCGCCGGCTGCGCGCTGTGGCTGCTCTCCGACCTCGGCCTGTCCACCACCGGCGAGGTGGTCCACGTCGACGCCGGCTTCCACATCATGGGCCTGCCGGACGACGCGGGGGCCTGAAGACTTCGCCTTCGATGGGGCGGGGCGCGCGCTGGGAGTGGAGGCGCCTCGCAAGCGCTTACGGCCCTTTACATCATTAGCGCTTTGACGGGTCTTAAACAGCACTTCGGTGCTCCGATGTAGTGACTGTTAAATCAATGACTTATCGGAATTATGCTGAGCTGTAAGCGCCTAACAGGCGGATGCATTGCGGGTACTCCCCCGGGCGGCGCGGGTTCGTGTTGAACGGCAACGACATCTGCGGAGCGTGCGGACGGGGGCTGGCAAAGGATATCTCAAGCGTCGCCGCGTGACAAGAACATATGAGGAACATATAATCGTTTCTTCCTTCCCCCTGGAGGGGGGAAGGGTCGGGGATGGCCCCCTCGAGGGGGAAGTGAGCGGCTGTTCGCAGCGCCACTGTCCTCTGGACGCAACGCGCCGATCGTGGGCGTATCCGCCGCATGGGTGAGACCTTCGACGCCGATGTGATCATCGCGGGCGCCGGCATGGCCGGGGCCACCCTGGCGCTGGCGCTGCGGCAGGCGGGGCTGACCCCGATCCTCGTCGACCCGGCCCCCTTCGAGGCCCAGGCCGCGCCGACCTTCGACGGCCGCGCCTCGGCCGTCGCCTACGCCTGCTTCCGCCAGTGGCGCGTTCTGGGCGCGGGCGAGGCGCTGGCGCCCCAGGCCCAGCGCATCGAGCAGATCCTGGTCACCGACGGCCGCGCCCCGGGCGCGGCCTCGGGCGGGCCCTCGCCGTTCTTCCTGCGCTTCGACGCCGCCGAGATCGCCGAGGGCGAACCCCTGGGCTACATGCTGGAGAACCGTCTGATCCGCGCCGGCCTGGCCCAGGCCGTCCACGACGCCGGCATCCAGGTCCTGGCCCCGGCCAAGGTCGAGCGCGCCAGCTTCGGCCCGCGCGCCGCCACCGTCGTCCTGGGCGACGGCCGCGAGCTTGCCGCGCCGCTCGTCGTCGGCGCCGAGGGCCGTGGCTCGGTCATACGCCGCGACGCGGGGATCAATGCGGTGGGATGGGACTATCGCCAGGCCGCCGTCGTCGCCACCGTCCGCCTGGCCCGCCCGCACCACGGCGTAGCCCACGAGTACTTCCTGCCATCGGGACCCTTCGCCATCCTGCCGCTCACCGGCGACCGGGCGAGCCTGGTCTGGACCGAGTCCGCCGCCCGCGCCCAGGCGCTGAAGGAGGCCCGCGACGAGGTGTTCCACGCCCACCTGCGCCGCCGGGTCGGCGACCTGATCGGCCCGGCCGAGCGCGAAGGGCCGGTGTTCACCTATCCGCTGGCCCTGCAGCTCGCCGAACGGCTGAGCGCGCGCCGTGCGGCGCTGCTGGGCGACGCGGCGCATGGGGTCCACCCCATCGCCGGCCAGGGGCTGAACCTCGGCCTGAAGGGCGCCGCGGCGCTGGCCCAGACCCTCGTCGAGGCCTTCCGGCTGGGCGAGGACATCGGTTCGGAGATCGTGCTGGAGCGCTATGCCCGCTGGCGGCGCTTCGACACCGCCACCCTCTCGGCGGGCATGGACGCCTTCGTCCACCTGTTCTCCAACGACAACCCGCTGGCCCGCCTGGCCCGCGGCGCCGGCATGGCGGCGGTCAACCGCATCGGTCCCGCCCGCCGCTTCTTCATGCGCGAAGCCGGCGCCGCGGCCGGCGACCTGCCGCGCCTGCTGCAGGGCGAGGCGCCGTAGCCCGTTCTTCGCGCCCTGCACAAGATCTGGCGGGTCGCCGCTCCGCTCTGGCCGGGATGAGCGGAGTTTGGCGCCCGCGACGCCTATTCCCCCTCGGCCAGGTCCCGCGCCTCTTCCGGCAGCATGATCGGCGCGCCGTCGCGGATCGGATAGGCCAGCTTGGCGGCGCGGCTGATCAGCTCGCCCTTCTGGCGGTCGTATTCCAGCGGCCCGTGGGTCACCGGACAGACCAGGATCTCCAGCAGGCGCGGATCGACCTCTTGATCGGGGGCAAGGCTCATGGGCGGCGTCTATTGCATGGAATGCGAGTCGTCGTCGCCGTCTTCCAGCGCGTCGATCTCCAGGAGCGCGGTCAGCACCTCGTAGAGCCTGGCGAAGTCCCGCGCCTCCAGCAGCGCCTGCTTCTCGGCCGGCGCGAAGGGCAGGCCCATGGCCAGGCTGTTCACCAGGGCGTCGATGGGGGCGCTGTTGGCGGTGTCCCAGTCGATGTCCAGGTTGCGATGGTTCAGGTAGCTCTTCAGCGCCCGGATGAAGCGGCGCCGGTCCACCTGCGGCGACCGCCGGTCGGCGGTGAGGTCGGCGGCGAACGGGTCGAACCCCGCCCGCACCTGGCGGTAGGGCGTCGGCGTGCTCAGCTCCTCGCCGGTCTGGAAGCGGCAGACGCCGGTGAGCGTGATCAGGTAGCGCCCGTCCGGGGTCTCCGCATAGCTGGTGATCCGCCCGGCGCAGCCCACGTGCGCCAGGCTGGGCCGCGAGCGGTCGCCGCCGGGCCTAGTCTGCACCATGCCGATGATCCGGTCGCCGGCCATGGCGTCGTCCACCATGTTCAGGTAGCGCGGCTCGAAGATCTGCAGGGGCAGCTCGCTGCCCGGCAGCAGCAGCGCCCTGTCCAGCGGAAACACCGGGATCACCTGCGGCAGGTCCATCGTGCGCCGATAACCGCCCTGCATCGGGCCCTCCCGGGTTCTTAAGAGAACAGGATCGACGACAGCCGCCGCCGCCCCTGCCTGGCCACTTCGCTCATCGGCCCGGCGGCCTCGAAGACCGTCAGCAGCTGCCTGCGCGCCGCGTCCTCGTTCCAGGCGCGGTCGCGCTCGATGATCGTCAGCAGGTGGTCGGCCGCCTCGTCCAGCCGCCCGTGGCCGGCCAGCGCCTTGGCCAGCTCGAACCGCGCCTCGAGGTCGAGGCCGTCCGCCGCCACCCGCCGCTCCAGGTCCGCGGTCTCGGAGGGCGCGCCCTCGGCCAGGGTCAGGGCCGTGCGCACGCTGTCCAGCTCGGCGTCCTTGGCCCCCTCAGGCGCCATGTCCACGATCTGCCAGGCCTTCTCCGCGTCGCCGCCGTTCAGGTAGAGCCGCGCCAGGCCGGCGATGGCCTTCAGGTTCTCCGGCTCCTCCTGCAGCACCTGGGCGAAGGCCTGGGCCGCGCCGCCCAGGTCGCCCGCCGCCAGGGATTCCTGCGCCATCTCCAGCAGCTCGGCCGCCGGCCCGCCGCCGGCTGGTTCCGCGAGCCGGGCGATGAACGCCTTGATCTCGCTCTCCGGCACCGCGCCCATGAAGCCGTCCACCGGCCGGCCGTCGGCGAAGGCGAACACCGCCGGGATCGACTGCACGCGCAGCTGCTGGGCGTAGGCCGGGTTCTTGTCGATGTCGATCTTGACCAGCTTCACCGCGCCCTTGGCCGCGGTCACCGCCCGCTCCAGCGCCGGGCCGAGCTGCTTGCACGGTCCGCACCAGGGGGCCCAGAAGTCGACGATCACCGGCTGCTGGCGCGAGGCCTCGATCACGTCGGCCATGAAGCCGGCATCGGTCCCTTCCTTGATCAGGTCTGCGGGCTTGGCGTGGGTGTCCCCGATCAGGGTCATGGATCTTCCTCGTCTTCGGCGGCGCGGTCCTGGGGGTTAAATGGTCGGCCCCCCCGCCGCGTTCAACGCCGCCGCGCCGCCATGGATAACCCGCATCGCCGCGAAGTCCACCACCAGCGGCGAAACCCCGACCGCCGCCAGGAACCGCGCGAACCCCGCCCGCGACAGCGCCGTGGTCGCGGTGTTGGTCAGCGGGTGGAAATTCACCGTCTCCGCCTCGGCCAGCGTCCGGTCGAGCACGAAGCGCACCTTGTGCTCGGGGTCGTTGACCAGCGCCAGGGCGGTCACCGATCCGGGCGCCACCCCCAGGGCGGCGGCCAGCCGCTCGGCGCTGCCGAACGACAGCCGCGCCGACCCGATCACCGGCGGCAGCGCCTTCAGGTCGATCTCGGCGCCATCCGCCGCCGAGATCAGCCAGAGCTGGCCCTTGGCGTCCTTCAGGAACAGGTTCTTGCTGTGGGCGCCGGGCAGCCGGGCCTTGACCTCCGCGCCTTCCCCGACCCGGAACACCGCCTCGTGCTCCAGGGTCGGGTGGGCGACGCCGGCGGCGTCCAGCAGGGCGATCAGGTCGGCGCGGGTTTTCATCGCCTTCCCCATACCCGAACTGGACGGGAAGGCGACCGCCTCGCTACAGCACGTCGGACACCCCCTCTGGTCATTGAGCGTCCTCATGAACCTCGAGTGCTACCCGGTCACCGAACGGCCGCCGGAAATCGTCGCCGGCCGTCCCCAGCGCGCCTGGATGGACCGCTTCGCCGCCCGCCACCCCTACCGCTGCCTGCCGCTGGCCATGGCCAACTCCACCGGGTGGGAGATCCTCTGCCCGATGGGCTTCACCCTGGAGTGGAACGGCGGGGTGCGGCAGGAGGACATCCAACTCAAGCCCGACCACCCGCACCCGGACTTCCACAAGTTCGTGCAGTCGCACTTCAGCCACGGGGTGGCGACCTTCCACACCGGCTACCTGTTCCGCACGCCGCCGGGCTGGTCGATGTGGGCCATGGGGCCGCCTAACCACATCAAGGACGGGATCCAGCCGCTGGCCGGCCTGGTGGAGACCGACTGGCTGCCGTTCCCCTTCACCATGAACTGGCTGTTCACCCGCCCGGGCCGCGTGCGCTTCGAGAAGAACGAGCCCTTCTGCTTCATCACCCTCACCCAGGACAAGCCGATGGCCGACATCCAGCCGGTGATCCGCGCCATGAGCTCCAACCCCGAGCTGCGCGACCAGTACGACGTCTGGGAAAAGCACCGCACCGAGTTCAACCAGAGGATCTTCCGGCAGGACCCCGACGCCACTCGCGAGGCCTGGCAGCGCTACTACTTCAAGGGCGAGTTCCCCGAAGAAGTGGCCCCCGCCGCCCCGAACCACGTCAACAAGCGCCGCCTGAAGTCGCCGAGATTCGGCGGCTAGGCGCGCCGGCTTGCCAACCGATGGGGCGTCTGCCATAAGCCGCCTCTCGAAATTTCGGGGCGGGCCAAGGCGCACGACCTCGAGGAGCGCGGGCGTAGCTCAGTGGTAGAGCACAACCTTGCCAAGGTTGGGGTCGAGAGTTCGAATCTCTTCGCCCGCTCCAAATTTTCCGCGGCGATGACGAGCCTTCCGACGGCGTGAGCGCCGGGTCCCGGCGTCTGCGATCCGCCTGGGCGGGGGCGCCGCCGCCGCTTTTTCCGGCCTTGCGGAAGCGCGCGACGGCGCGCGCCCGAATAAACCAGGCCTTTGAAAAAAACCCGATTTATTCAGCGCGCGGTATGGCCGCGTCTCTTCCCGGGCTTCGTCGGCTTCAGCCCCTCAGCTTGCGCAGCAGGACGTCCAGGTCGCGGGCCAGGGTCGGGTCCTCGCCTTTCAGGGCCTCGATGCGGCGCACGGCGTGCAGCACCGTGGTGTGGTCGCGGCCACCGAACCTGCGGCCGATGTCCGGCAGCGAGCGGGTGGTGATCTGCTTGGCGATCCACATGGCCGCCTGCCGCGGACGGGCCACGGCGCGGGCGCGGCGTTCGGAGATCATGTCCGCCTGCTGCAGGCCGTAGTGCTCGGCCACCGCCTTCTGGATCTGGTCGACGGTCACCCGCTTCTCGGAACACGCCAGGTGCGGCTTGAGGATCGCCTGCGCCTCGTCGAGGCTGAGGCGCGCCAGGTCGGCGCCCACCCGGGCCACCAGGGTGTTCAGCGCCCCCTCGAGCTCGCGCACCGAGTCGGTGAAGCGGTCGGCCAGGAATTGCAACACCTCGGAGCGGGCGGAGGGCACGAAGCGGCCCTGCTGCGCCAGCGTCGCCAACTTGCGCTCCAGGATGCCCAGGCGCAGCGTCCGGTCGGCCGGCTCGACGCCGCAGACCAGGCCCGACTGCAGGTGCGAGCGCAGCCGCGGGTCCATCTCCGACAGCTCGGTGGGCGAGCGGTCGGCGCTCATCACCACCCGGCGGCCGTCCTCCACCAGGGCGATCAGGGTGTGGAACAGCTCCTCCTGGGTGGAGGGCTTGCCGGCCACGAAGTGCACGTCGTCGATCAGCAGCAGGTCGGCGTTGCGCAGGTCGTCCTTGAAGGCCGCCGTCTGCCGGTCCTGCACCGCGCGCACGAAGGTCGAGGTGAAGCGCTCGGCGGTCAGGTAGACCACCCGCTTCTCCGGCGCCGTGCGCATGGCCTCCCAGGCCATCGCGTTCAGCAGGTGCGTCTTGCCGAAGCCGTAAGGCCCGTGGAACAGCACCGGGTTGAAGTGGCCGTCCGACCAGGACGCCACCCGCCGGCCCACCGCGAAGGCGAACTCGTTGGCGGGGCCGGACACGAAGGTGTCGAAGGTGAACCGCTCCTGCAGCCCCTGCTGGCGGGCGGTGCGCACGATGTGGGGCGAGGCGGCCGCCTCGGCGGCTTCGAGCGCACCGCCGGCGGGCCGGGCCGGCAAGGCGTCCGGCATCTCCACGGAGGCGGGCTGGGCGGCGGCGTCGAACTCCATCCGCGACTTCAGGTCGAGGGGACGGCTCAGCGGGTCGTTCTGCGCCCATAGCTCGCTGATGCGGCGCCACGCATGGCGGCGGATCCAGTCGCGCGCCACCCCGGTGGCCGCGACCAGGCAGGCCTGGGCGGGGGTCTCGCGCAGCGACGCCTGGCCCAGCCAGGAGCCGAAGGTCGCTTCCCCCAGCTCATGCCGCAACACCACGCACGCCTTGGTCCAGACCGCCCCCCCTGGCGTGTCGGACACGGCTCCCGCGTAACCCCCCGTCGTCATCGTCTCCACCTTCAGCGCCCGCCCGGTCATACCGTTCGCAACCCCCACTGCTGCGTCGTGATTTGTTTAGGGTATACAGATCCTTACCCGGCGAACGCTTCCCGCTCGCCAGCGCCGTTTTTTTGATCCGAGTTCAGATTGAATACGCCTAAGACCAGCCAGACTAGTCGGGGGCCCTGGCCGGTCAACGGGGATTCTTCGCGCCGTCAATCGATATTTCGATTGACTCGCCGCAGGCCCCGGAGCCGCAAGGGAAACTTGTAAAACAACCTCCGAACGCTGAGCGGAATCGCCGCACCCGTCGCACCCGGAGGGCGCGACGGGCAGCCGAAAACGGCCCCTGGATAGAGGCCGTGATCAAGCCGGGTATGGCGGAAAAGAACGACCGGGTCGGACCGGTCCGACCGGCTGGTCGGGGCGCGAGCGCCCTGCCGGATCAGGCGACGGAAAGCTTCTTCAGCTGGGCCGCCAGGCGCGAGACCTTGCGCGAGCCGGTGTTCTTGTGGACCAGGCCCTTGGAGACGGCGCGCATCAGCTCCGACTGGGCCTCGACGAAGGCGCTCTTGGCCAGGGCCGCGTCGCCGGCGGCCAGGGCCTCCTCGAAGCGGCGCAGGAAGGTGCGGACGCGCGAGCGGCGCGCCTTGTTCACGGCGGTGCGGCGTTCAATCTTGCGGACCGCCTTCTTGGCGCCGGGCGTGTTGGCCATAAGTCAGCTCTCAATACGGATCGCGCCCGACGGCGCCGGGCGGTGAAAATCGGAGGCGCGGATATACGGGAAGCCCCGCCTGCGGTCAATGCGCTGCTGGAGGTCCTATTGCGCCTTGAAGACCGGCTTCCGCTTCTCGACGAAGGCGGCCATGCCCTCGGTCTGGTCGTCGAAGGCGAACAGGGAGTGGAACAGCCGCCGCTCGGTCTTCACCCCCTGGGCCAGCGGGGTCTCGAAGGCGGCGTTCACCAGTTCCTTGGCCATCATCACCGCCAGCGGCGAGAGGGCGGCGATGGCCTTGGCCGCGGCCATGGCGGTGGGGATCAGCTCGGCGGCGGGCACCACGCGGGAGACCAGGCCGCAGCGCTCGGCCTCGGCGGCGTCCATCATCCGGGCGGTCAGGATCATGTCCATGGCCTTGGACTTGCCCGCGGAGCGCGGCAGGCGCTGGGTGCCGCCGGCGCCGGGTATGACCCCCAGGTTGATCTCCGGCTGGCCGAACCTGGCGGTATCGGCGGCGATGATGAAGTCGCACATCATCGCCAGCTCGCAGCCGCCGCCCAGGGCGAAGCCGGCCACCGCGGCGATCACCGGCTTGCGGCAGCGGGCCGCCGCCTCCCAGTTGCGGGTGATGAAGTCCTCCTTGAAGACGTCGGCGTAGGACTTGGAGGCCATCTCCTTGATGTCGGCGCCGGCGGCGAAGGCGCGCTCGGAGCCGGTGATCACCATGCAGCGCACGGCCTCGTCCGCCTCGGCGGCGGCCAGCGCCGCGGACAGCTCGTCCATCAGCTGGCTGTTCAGGGCGTTCAGCGCCTGGGGCCGGTTCAGCCGGATCAGGGTCACGCCCTCGGCGGTCTCGACGATGAGGGTTTCATAGGTCATGGCCGGCTCCTGCTTGTGGTCGATCGGGGCTTAAGGCCCCTCGACGGAATAGCCAAGGGCCCGGAGGCGGGCCGGCAGGCCCCCGGACCCGATCAGGTGGCCGACGCCCACCACCACCACCGTCCGCCCCTTGCCCGCCAGCCGGGCGGTGAGCGGCCCCATCCAGCGGGCGTTGCGGTCGGTCAGCATGCGCTTGAACAGCGCGGGCGAGGCCTTGCGCAGGGGCGCCAGCGCCTCGCGGTCGAGCGCCGCCACGTCGCCGGCCATCCAGGCGGCCAGCAACTGCTCGTACTGGTGCGGATCGGTCTCCATCTCGCCCAGGGTCTCGTCAAGCGAGGCGATCTGCTCGGGCATCGGCGCGCCGTCGAACAGCGCCACCTGCTCGGCCGGAGTCTCGAAGGACCGGCGGACGGCCGTGGCGGGCAGGGCGGCGGACACCGCCTTCTCGACGCCGGCGTCGGCGGTCCCGCCGGACCTGGCGTACAGCGTCACGGCCAGCACCACCTCGGCGAACCAGGGCTCCAGCCGGTCGATGAGCGGCATCGAGGCGCCAAAGGCCTGCGCCACCCGCGCCAGCCGCGCCGCGTCCGGCGGACCCAGCATCGCCGACAGGGTCTGGCCGGGCGGCAGCACGCCCTGGGCCGCCGCCAGTCGCGCCACCTCGGCCTCGGAGGCGGCGTCGACCGGCAGCTCGAACCAGACGTCGTCGGCGGACTTCAGCGCCCGGTCGAGGGCCGGCGGCTTCCAGTCCAGGCCCGGCGGCAGGACATGGACGGAGCCGAACAGCACCAGCTCGGAGTCGCGGTCGCGGACGGTCCAGACCGGGGGCCTGGCCTGGGCGGCGCCGGCGGCGAGGGCGGCGGCGAGCGCCAGGACGAGGGATTTCCACATTGGGGGGACCTTAGCCGAGGCGGCCGGACGATGGCGCCCCGCGTCGGGGTTACGTCTGGCAGACCGGGCAATGGAAGGTGGAGCGGCCGGCCTGGGCCTTCCGCGCGACGACGCCGGCGCAGCCGCGGTTGGGGCAGGGGGCGCCCTCGCGGCCGTAGACTCGGAAGCGGTGCTGGAAATAGCCCAGCGCCCCGTCGGCGGCGGCGTAATCGCGCAAGCTGGAGCCGCCGGCCGCGATCGCCTCGGTCAGCACCGCGCGGATCGCCGCCACCAGTTTCACCAGGCGCGCCCGGGAGATTTCACCGGCCGGCCGGAAGGGCGAGATGCGCGCCCGGTGCAGCGCCTCGCAGACATAGATGTTGCCCAGCCCCGCCACGATCCGCTGGTCGAGCAGCAGGGTCTTGGGCCCCTGCCTGCGGCCGGCGAGGGCGCCGGCCAGGCGGTCGGCGTCGAAGGCGTCGGAGAGCGGCTCCGGCCCCAGGTTTGCGAACCAGGGGTGCGTTCCCAACTCCGCGGTCGGGATCAGCGCCATGTAGCCGAACCGGCGCGGGTCGTAATAGGTGACCTGCGCGCCTGCCTCGGTGGCGAACTGCACGTGGGCGTGCCTGGGGTCGGGGTCGGCGGCGTAGTGGAATTCGCCGGGCCGCACCGCGCCCTCCGGCCGGGCGATCTCGAAGCGGCCGCTCATGCCCAGGTGCATCACCAGGGTGTCGCCGCGGTCCAGCGCCCCCAGCAGGTACTTGGCCCGCCGCTGCAGCGTCAGGATCACCGCCCCGGTCAGCCGCTGCACGAAATCCGGCGGCAGGGGAAAGCGCAGGTCGGGCCGCCTGGCCTCCACCCGCGCCAGGCGCGCGCCGGCCAGCACCGGCTCCAGGCCGCGCCGCACGGTTTCGACCTCGGGGAGCTCCGGCATGGGCCGGGTGTGCACGCCGGGCGGCGGCGGATCAAGCCGCAAGCCGGCCCTGCGCTGGCGCGGGCGCGCTCCCGCGGCTATGAGCAAGCCATGCCCAGCGCCACCTTCGGGTTCCAGGACGTCGACCCCGCCGAGAAGCCCGCGCTGGTGCGCGGCGTGTTCGACCGCGTGGCCCGCCGCTACGACCTGATGAACGACCTGATGAGCGGCGGCGTCCACCGGCTGTGGAAGGACGCGGTCGCCGCCCGGCTCAATCCGCAGCCGGGGGAACTGATCGTCGACTGCGCCGGCGGCACCGGCGACATGGCCCGCCGCTTCGCGAAGATGGCCCGCGCGGCCCAGCTGCGCCGCGGCGGCGACGACGCCCGGGTGGTGGTGGTCGACTACAACGCCGAGATGATCGCGGCCGGCCGTGCGCGGGGCGCGCCGCCGGAGGTGGTCTGGGCGGTGGGCGACGCCCAGCGGCTGCCGCTGCCGGACGCGGCGGCCGACGCCTATGTGATCGCCTTCGGCATCCGCAACGTCACCGACATCGCCGCCGCGCTCGCCGAGGCGCGCCGCGTGCTGAAGCCGGGCGGCCGGTTCCTCTGCCTCGAGTTCTCGCGGCCGGTCACCGAAGCGCTGCAGAAGGCCTATGACGCCTATTCCTTCAAGGTCATCCCGGCCATCGGCGGGGCGGTGGCCGGCGACCGGGCGTCCTACCAGTACCTGGTGGAGAGCATCCGCCGGTTCCCCGACCAGGCGCGGTTCGCCGCGATGATCGGCGAGGCCGGCTTCTCGCGGGCGAGCTGGAGCAACTTCACCGGCGGCGTAGCGGCGCTGCACCAGGGCTGGGCGATCTAGCGGCATGAGCGGGGCCGCGGCGTTCGGCCGGCTGATCGGCGCAGGCTGGATCCTGGCGCGCAACGACGCCCTGCTGCCGCGGGAGCTGGACGCTCTCTATCCCCCGTCGGTGCGCAGCCTGGCGGCGGCGCTGCGGCTGGTCTCCGGCGGCCCGGCGCGGCAGGGCCGGCCTGGCGAACGGCTGGCCCGCGCCCTGGAACGGCTGGGACCGGTGGCGATCAAGCTCGGCCAGCTGCTCTCGACGCGGGCCGACGTGTTCGGCGCAGAGTTCGCCCAGGACCTGGCGCGGCTGAAGGACCGGCTGCCCCCCTTCGACACCGAAGTGGCCCGCCGCGAGATCGAGCGCAGCCTGGGCCGGCCGGTGGAGAGCCTGTTCGCGACCTTCGGCGCGGCGGTGGCCGGCGCCTCGCTGGCCCAGGCGCATGACGCGGTGCTGCTGGACGGCCGCCGCGTGGCGGTGAAGGTGCTGCGGCCGAACATCGAGCGGCGCGTGGCCGCGGACGCCGAGGTCCTGGCGCTCGCCGCCCGCCTGGTGGAGCGCTGGTCGCCCGCGGCGGGGCGGCTGGAGCCCCGGGCCCTCGCCGCCACGGTGATCCGCGCCACCGAGCTGGAGCTGGACCTGCGGCTGGAGGCCGCCGGCGCCGACGAGCTGGGCGCGGTGATGGCCGAGGACGGCTACATGGGCGCGCCCAAGGTGGTCTGGGACGGGGTCGCCAAGCGGGTGCTCACCCTGGAGTGGGCCCACGGCGCGGCGCTGTCGGATCCGCAGGCGCTGCAGCAGCCCGGGCTCGACCGCCCGGCCCTGGCCGACAAGCTGATCCGCGCCTTCCTGGCCCAGGCGCTGGACCACGGCGTCTTCCACGCCGACCTGCACGAAGGCAACCTGTTCGTGGCCGCGCCCTGCGAGATCACCGCCGTGGACTTCGGCATCGTGGGCCGGCTCGGTCCGCCGGAACGCCGCTACCTCGCCGAGATCCTCTGGGGTTTCCTGGAGCGCGACTACGAGCGGGTGGCCCGGGTGCATTTCGACGCGGGCTATGTGCCGCAGGGCCACAGCGTGCCGGCCTTCGCCCAGGCGCTGCGGGCGGTGGGCGAGCCGGTGTTCGGCCGCCCGGCCAGCGAGGTCTCCATGAGCCGGCTGATGACCCAGCTGTTCGAGATCACCGCCCTCTTCGACATGCGCCTGCGGCCCGAGCTCGTCCTGCTGCAGAAGACCATGATGACCGTCGAGGGCGTCTCCCGCCGGATCTATCCGCAGCACGACATGTGGGCCGCCGCCGATCCGGTGGTGCGCCGCTGGATGCTGCGCGAGCTGTCCCCCGCCGCCCGCGTCCGCCGCCTGGCCGAGGACGCCGCGCAGGCGCTGCGCAACCTGGCCCGCATGGTCCAGCCGCCGGAGGCCGTGGCGGTGGCCGAGGCCCGGGAGGCCTCTTCATCGGCCCTCCTGTGGTTCGCCGTCGGGGCCCTGGTCTCCGGCGCCGCCTTCGCTGCTGCGAAGATATTGTTTTAGAGCGGCGATTGTCCGGACCGAGTGTCCCTCGACGCCGCTCACCCCGGCGAAGGCCGGGGCCCAGAGTCAGCCTGAGCGTCTCGTGGGTTTCACCTGGTCCCGGCCTTCGCCCATAGGCGCCAACTTGAGCCTGCAGGGTTCGCCGCGGAGCTTTTCCTCCCCTGTCCCGAAGAGGTGGCGCGCTCCCCCCGGGGTCCGGCTTGTGGCCCGGCCCGAGGATGAGCTCCGAGGGCGTGACGGTGGGGGCGGCGACCGCGCTGCAGAACCCGCGCCCCTCCACCCCCGCTCTTCGGCGGGCGGTCCCCCTCCCCGTCCTCTTCGGGACAGGGGAGGAAAAGGCGTCGTCGCCCTTGAGTTAGCGCCTGTGGGCGAAGGCCCGGGGGGATCGGCCCAACCACCGCCGTCCGGGCGGCGGGCCTGCGACTAGCCCTCGCCGCGCGAGGCGGTCTGCCGGTCGCGGTCCTTCTGTTCGGCCCAGTACTGCGCGCCGTCGCGCGGCTTGAACATGGTCTTCGGCAGGCCGTCCTTGTTGGCCACGGCGAAGACGTTGGTCCTGGCGTCGTAATAGAGGGTGTCGCCGTTCGGCCGCTTCAGGGTCTCGGCGCCGGAGGGCGGGTTGGTGACGAAGTTGTGCGCCTTGGCCACATAGGCCTCCACATCGGCGGCGGCGAAGTCGGCCCCGTTGCGCTCGAAGCCGCGCCGGGCGCCCTCCTCGGCGGAATAGCG
This sequence comes from Phenylobacterium sp., assembly GCF_036502675.1. Lineage (GTDB taxonomy): Bacteria > Pseudomonadota > Alphaproteobacteria > Caulobacterales > Caulobacteraceae > Phenylobacterium. The sequence continues at coordinate 26,553 of NZ_DASXYF010000129.1, read as the reverse complement.
CTTGGTGGACGCCCACACGGCCTCGCCGTCCAGCTTCATCGCCGGCTCGGCGCGGTGGTCGACGCCGTCGCCGGAGGAGGCCCGGCCGCTGTCGGCGAACCGCCGCGGCGCCTCCGATGGTCCCGCGTCGTCGCGGGCGGCGGGCTCCCTGGCCCGGTCGCCGCGCGCCACCGCCGACGGCCCGTTGTCACAGCCGCTCAACAGCAGCGTCGCCGCTCCGACGGCCGCGCCCGCGACCGCCCAATTCCACACCTTCGCCATCCTCGTTCTCCCGTCCCAAGGCCCAGGTTGGAACAAATAAAGAACACTCCGGGAAGTTTGTCCAGCGCCTTCGGATGCCCTAAAGCGGGCGGACTTCAGTGACGGGGCGCGGCGCCTTGAGCGGCAAACGGATTCTCCTGATCGTCGGCGGCGGGATCGCGGCCTACAAGGCGCTCGAACTGGCGCGGCTGCTGCGCAAGGCGGACGTGGCCGTCCGCCCGATCCTGACGCGCGCCGGGGCGGAGTTCGTCACCCCGCTGTCGCTGGCGGCGCTCTGCGAGGACAAGGTCCATGGCGAGCTGTTCTCCCTCACCGACGAGGCGGAGATGGGCCACATCGAGCTGTCGCGCTCGGCCGACCTGGTGGTGGTCGCGCCGGCCACCGCCGACCTGATGGCCAAGGCGGCGAACGGCCTGGCCGACGACCTGGCCTCCACCACCCTGCTGGCCACCGACAAGCCGGTGCTGATGGCGCCGGCGATGAACGTGCGCATGTGGGGCCACGCCGCCACCCGCCGCAACCTGGCGACGCTGCAGGCCGACGGCGTGACCATCGTCGGCCCCGACGAGGGCCCGATGGCCTGCGGGGAATATGGCCCGGGACGGCTCGCGGAGCCTGCGGCGATCTTCCAGGCGATCATGGCGGCGCTCGCCGGGCCCGCCGGCCGGCCGCTTGCCGGCAGGCGCGCCCTGGTCACCGCCGGCCCGACCGTGGAGCCGCTCGACCCGGTACGGGTGCTGACCAACCGCTCCAGCGGCCGGCAGGGCTACGCCATCGCCGAAGCCCTGGCCGCGCTCGGCTGCGAGGTCACCCTGGTGTCCGGCCCCACGGCCCTGCCGGCGCCGGCCGGCGTGGTCCGCGTCGATGTGGAGACCGCCCGCGAGATGCTGGCCGCCTGCCAGGCCGCCCTGCCGGCCGATGTGGCCGTCTGCGTCGCCGCCGTCGCCGACTGGCGCCCGGAGGCCGCCGGCGCCGCCAAGGCCAGGAAGGCCGACGCCGCGCCGGTGCTGAAGCTGGTGGAGAACCCCGACATCCTGGCCACCCTCTCCCGCGCCCAGGCCCGCCCGAAGCTGGTGGTGGGCTTCGCCGCCGAGACCCACGACGTCGAGGCCCACGCCCAGGCCAAGCTCGCCCGCAAGGGCTGCGACTGGATCGTGGCCAACGACGTCAGCGCGCCGGGCGTCATGGGCGGCGAGACCAATACGGTGGCCATCGTCGGCCGCGGCGGGATCGAGCGCTGGGAGCGGGCCTCCAAGACCGACGTGGCCCGCAGGCTGGCCGCCCGCATCGCCGAGGCCCTGGCGTGACGCCGGTCATCGCCGTCCGCCGCCTGCCGCATGGCGCGGGTCTGCCGCTGCCGGCCTATGAGACGGCGCTGGCCGCCGGCATGGACCTGCGCGCCGCCGTGGACGAGGCGGCGCCGCTGACGCTGCAGCCCGGCGAGCGCCTCGCCGTGCCCACCGGCCTGGCCATGGCCCTGCCGGCCGGTTTCGAGGCCCAGGTGCGGCCGCGCTCCGGCCTGGCGCTGAAGGCGGGGATCACCTGCCTGAACACGCCCGGCACCATCGACGCCGACTACCGGGGCGAGGTGAAGGTGATCCTGGTCAACCTCGGGCAGGCCCCCTTCGTCATCCGCCGCGGCGAGCGCATCGCCCAGATGGTCATCGCCCCCGTGGTCCAGGCCGCCTGGGCGGAGGTGGAGACCCTCGACGACACAGCCCGCGGCGAGGGCGGCTTCGGCTCGACGGGACGGTAAGTCACCGGGTCCGAAAGCCCAGCACGTCGCGCATGTCGTAGGCGCCCGGCGGCTTGCCGGCCAGCCAGGTCGCCGCCTCCACCGCGCCGCGGGCGAACAGGCCGCGATCGCGGGCGGAGTGCGACAGGGTGAGGATCTCGTCCTCCGCGGCGAACACCACGCTGTGCTCGCCGACGATCTCGCCGCCGCGCATCACCGAGAAGCCGATCTCGCCGGCGGGCCGCACCCCGGTGACGCCCTCCCGCGTCCAGCGGGCCACGTCGTCCAGCGCCACGCCGCGTCCCTCGGCGGCGGCGTCGGCCAGCATCAGGGCGGTGCCGGAAGGCGCGTCGACCTTGCGCCGGTGGTGCGCCTCGAAGACCTCGATGTCGTAGTCCGCGGCCGACAGCGCCCGGGCCGCCTGCTGCACCAGCCCCATCAGCATGTTGATTCCCAGGGAGAAATTCCCGGCCCGCAGCACGGCGACCCGTTCGGATGCGGCCTGCACGGCCCTGAGTTGCTCGGCATCGAAGCCGGTGGAGCCGATCACCATGGCCGGCCCGCCCCGGGCGGCGCAGCGTTCGGCCAGCGCCGCGGAGGCCGCCCCGGTGGTGAAGTCGATCACCACGTCGGCGGCGGCCAGCGCCGCCTCCACGTCCACGAGGCCGGGCCCCTCGGCGCCCGGCTGGTCGAAGCGGGCGGTCACCTGCAGGCCGTCGCGGGCCTCGGCGGCGGCATGGACCACGCGGCCCATGCGGCCGAGCGCGCCGGCGACGGCGATGCGGATCGGGGCGGGGGGCAGGGCGGTTTCTCCAACGGCGGCGGTTCGCTTGGGCGCTACTCTCGCCAGCGCCGCCGCCGGGTCAACCGCGGAATGGCGGCGCCTCAGCCGGGGTAGTGCGCCTCCAGCCGGTAGGCCGAGCCGTCGCGGGTGCGCCAGCTCGAATAGAGGCCGAAGCGGTCCAGGCGGAAGGCCGGCGAGCGGAACAGGTTGTTGCGCTGGATCCAGGCCGCCACCTGCGAGGGATCGGGCCTGCGGGTATAGGCCAGCGTCAGGTGCGGCCGGTAGGCCCGCCGCTCCATCGTCAGGCCGGCCCGGCGGGCGGCGGCGGCGCAGGCCGCGGCCAGCCGCTCCAGCGCCGGATCGGCGACCACCGCGGCCCAGACGGTGTGGATGTCCGGCCCTTCCCCGAAGGCGCCCACCCCCTGCAGCGAGAGGTCCAGGACCGGGACGTTCACCCCGGCCAGCGCGGAATCCAGGTCGCGGGCCACGTCCTCGCGGACCTCGCCGTAGAAGGCGAGGGTGATGTGGAACGCCTCCCGCAGCCGCCAGCGGGCGCCGGGCAGGCCGTGCTGCAGGCGTTCCAGGTCGCCGGCCAGCTCGGGCGGGAGGGCGAGGGCGGTGAACAGCCGGATCATCCCCCGCCGTTTAGCGCCGCAACTCTCTGAATGCACGCCGCCGGGCGCACCCGGCGGCCTGAAGCAAGGGTTGTGCGCAGCATCTTGCGCAGACGGGGCGGCGCCACGATATTGAGATGGCGTCCGATCGGGGCGCTTTGATCAAGGCTGATCCTCACATGAGCGACCTCAACCGCGGCTATGCGCGCACGGTCCCCGCGGACCGCGCCGACATGTCGGTGGACGCAGGCCTGCGCAGCTTCATGCTCGGCGTCTATAACAAGGTGGCGCTGGGCCTTCTTCTCTCCGCCGGTCTGGCGTTCCTGACCGGCACGTTCGCGCCGGTGCGGGACCTGATGTTCACCCAGGCCGCCAACGGCCGGGTAGGCTACAGCCTGCTGGGCATGGCCGTGGCCTTCGCGCCGCTGGCCATCCTGCTGCTGTCGTCATTCACGATGCGCAACCCGAACCCGCGTTCGGCCGGCGCGCTCTACTGGAGCATCGTGACCCTGATCGGCGCCTCGCTCGGCGTCCTGGCGCTGGTCTATACGGGCACGTCGATCTTCTCGACCTTCCTGATCACAGCCACGGCGTTCGGCGCACTGAGCCTGTTCGGCTATTCGACGAAGAAGGACCTGACCGCGGTCGGCAGTTTCCTGATTATCGGCCTGTTCGGGATCATCATCGCCTCGCTGGTGAACATGTTCCTGCACTCCTCGATGATGGCCTTCATCGTCAACGTGCTGGGCGTGCTGATCTTCGCGGGCCTGATCGCCTACGACACCCAGCGGCTGAAGATGAGCTACTATCAGATGGGCGGCGACCAGTCGGCGATGGGCGTGGCCACCAGCTATGGCGCGCTCAGCCTGTACCTGAACTTCATCAACCTCTTCCAATTCCTGCTCAGCCTGTTCGGCTCGCGCCGCTAAGGCGCGTTCAGGAGCGGAACGACCTGGACCCCGGCCTCACCGCCGGGGTCTTTTCGTTCGGGCGTCGGAAGGGCCTAATCCACCACGCGGAAACGGCCGCGGTCGAAGACCTTCAGCACCTGGTCCAGGTCGTGGCCGCGGCGCAGCACCACCCCGCCCTGGCCCAGTACGGCCCAGGCGCCTTGCGCCCGGGCCAGCGCCGGACGCTTCTCGATCCGGTAGAGCGGCGCTTCCGAGGCGCGGCGGAACACCGAGAACACCGCCGCATCCCGCAGGCCGTCGATCGCGTAGTCGCGCCATTCGCCGGCGGCGACCATGCGGCCATAGAGGGAGAGGATCCGATTCAGTTCGCGCCGCTCGAAGAAGATCGGGGCGTGCCGGGGCGGCGCGGGGGTCGGGTCGAACGTCATCCGATCCCAGCCTAGACCGAAAACCGCCGGGGAGGCGAGCCGCCGCGCTCTGCGGCCGACCGCCACAGCGGTCGCTTCGCCTCGAAATGACCTTATTTCGGTCCCGCCGCAGCCCCCTTGCGCCGCGATAGAGGGAGCGTCGGTTGGTCGGAACCTTGCTGGTCCCGGATCCTGAACAGCCCCCCCAGCCCCCCTGGATCGCGGGCTTCGATCAACCGGCACATACTTCCCAGGCACAAGCTATCGGCCTTCGAAGTCCACACGATTCAAATAACGCCTTCCCAAAGCGTTTCGCCCGCGTGGTCCTCTCCAGCCGCGCGGGCTTCGCTTTGCCGGGGTCAGGGCTTCGCGGCGCCGGCGGGCGCGCCCGGCTGGGCCACGGCCAGCACCCGGCCGCCCTGCGCGGCCTGCACCAGCACCACCGTCGAAAGCCCATCCTCCGGCGGCGGCGTCAGCCGGTAGGCGGTGGGCCGGCCCTTCCAGGCGCCCAGGCGCTGGACCTGCCGCACCACGTTCTTGTGGGCGATGGTCTGGCCGCGGTTGTCGCCGGTCTTGACCTCCACGTCGCGCTCGCGCGGGTCGTAGCGGACCAGCCAGACCTCGGCCCCGCCGTGGGGCGGCGCGCCGAAGCCCACGTCCACCCGCCGCGCGGTGATGAAGCGGACGTCCGGCGGGTCGCGGCGCGCCCGGGCGGCGTCGCGCACCAGGGCCTCGATCCTGTCGGTCTGCTGGCCGGCCGCCTGGGCGTGGCCGTCGATCACCACCTGCGGCGTATAGGGCTCGCGCAGGGCCAGCCTGGCCACATAGGCCTTCTGGCGCTGGGCGAACTCCGGCTTGGCGAAGGTGTCGGCCCAGCCCAGGTAGTCCCAGTAGTCCACCGAGAAGGTCAGCGGCAGCAGGCCCGGCCGGTCCGCCAGCTTGCCCACGAAGGCGTTGGCCTCCCCGCAGGAGGCGCAGCCCTGGGCGGTGTAGAGTTCGACCACCACAGGGGCTTTGGCCGCCGCGGCGGCCGGCGCCGCCAGCAGGACCAGGGATATGAGCGCCGCCCTTCGCATCGGCGCGCACTTAACCGGAGTTCCCGGGCGCCTGCGTGTCAACAAGGTGTGAGCGTGGCCTTGCCGATCGGCTGACGGAGGGGGTTCTCCGCAGATACGAGAGCCCCCTCCGTCGCGCTTCGCGCGCCACCTCCCCCAGCGAGGGAGGACCATGGAGCGCATGTCCGCCGTCAGGCCGCGGGCCGCGCCAGGTTGCGCAGCACGTAGTTCAGCACCCCGCCGTTCTTGAAGTATTCCAGCTCCGTGGGGGTGTCGATCCGGCAGCGCACCGGGAAGCGGGCGATGCGGCCGTCCGACGGGCGGTACATCTCCACGATCAGCTGCTTGCGCGGGGCGAGCTCGGTCAGGCCGCGGATGGTGACGATCTCCTCGCCGGTCAGCCCCAGCTTGTGCCAGCCTTCCTGCAGGAACTGCAGCGGCAGCACCCCCATGCCCACCAGGTTGGACCGGTGGATCCGCTCGTAGCTCTCGGCGACCACCGCGCGCACGCCCAGCAGCTTGGTGCCCTTGGCGGCCCAGTCGCGGGACGAGCCGGTGCCGTATTCCTTGCCGGCGAACACCACCATCGGGCGGCCTTCCGACTGGTAGCGCATGGCCGCGTCGTAGATCGACATCACGTCCTGCGACGGGAAGTGCTTGGTCACCCCGCCCTCGATATCCGGGGTGATGCGGTTGCGGATGCGGATGTTGGCGAAGGTGCCCCGCATCATCACCTCGTGGTTGCCGCGGCGCGCGCCGTAGGAGTTGAACTCCGACTGCGGCACCTGGTGCTCGCGCAGGTAGGTCCCGCCCGGCGAGGTGGCCTTGATCGAGCCGGCCGGGGAGATGTGGTCGGTGGTGATCGAGTCGCCGAACACGCCCAGGATCCGGGCCTCGACGATGTCGGTGATGGCCGACGGCTCCATCTGCATGTTGGCGAAGTAGGGCGGGTTCTGCACATAGGTGGAGCCCACGTCCCAGGCGTAGGTCTGGCCGCCGGCCACCTGGATGCCCTGCCAGTTCTTGTCGCCCTTGAAGACGTCGCCATAGCGGTTGGCGAACATCTTGGAGGTGACGTGCTTGCGCTGCAGGGCGGCGACTTCCTCGCTGCTGGGCCAGATGTCTCTCAGGAACACCGGCGTCCCGTCCTTGCCCACGCCGAGCGGCTCCCTGACCAGATCGATCTTCATGCTGCCGGCCAGCGCGTAGGCCACCACCAGCGGCGGCGAGGCCAGGTAGTTGGCGCGCACGTCCGGGTTCACCCGGCCTTCGAAGTTACGGTTGCCGGAGAGCACGCTCACCGCCACCAGGTCGCCCTTCTGCACCGCCTCCGCGATCGGCTCGGGCAGGGGCCCCGAGTTGCCGATGCAGGTGGTGCAGCCGTAGCCCACCAGGTTGAAGCCCAGCGCGTCGAGCGACTTGGTCAGGCCGGCGCTCTTCAGGTAGTCGGTGACCACCTGCGAGCCGGGGGCCAGCGAGGTCTTCACCCAGGGCTTCACGGAAAGCCCCTTCTCGATCGCCTTCTTGGCCAGCAGGCCCGCGGCGATCAACACGCTGGGGTTGGAGGTGTTGGTGCAGGACGTGATGGCGGCGATCACCACATCGCCGTCGCCCACGTCGAAGATCTCGCCCTCCACCGGCATGCGGGGCGCGTCGACGGTGCGGCCGAAATCGCTCTCCAGCGCCACGTTGAAGGCGGAGGCCGCGTCGCTCAGCAGCACCCGGTCCTGCGGCCGCTTCGGCCCGGCCAGCGACGGCAGCACCGTGGGGAGGTCCAGCGACAGGGTGTCGGTGAACACCGGGTCGGCGTCGCCCGGCTCGTGCCACAGGCCCTGCTCGCGGGCGTAGGCCTCGACCAGCGCCACGCGGGCGGCGTCGCGGTTGGTGGCGGTCAGGTAGTCGATGGTCGCCCGGGTGATCGGGAAGAAGCCGCAGGTGGCGCCGTATTCCGGGGCCATGTTGGCGATGGTCGCCTGGTCCTCGAGGGTCAGGTTGGACAGGCCGGAGCCGTAGAACTCCACGAATTTGCCCACCACGCCCTTCTTGCGCAGCATCTGGGTGACGGTCAGCACCAGATCGGTGGCGGTCGCGCCCTCGGGCAGCGCGCCCGTCAGCTCGAAGCCGATCACCTCGGGGATCAGCATCGGGATCGGCTGGCCCAGCATGGCCGCCTCGGCCTCGATGCCGCCCACGCCCCAGCCCAGCACGGACAGGCCGTTGATCATGGTGGTGTGCGAGTCGGTGCCGACCACGGTGTCGGGATAGGCGGTGGTCGCGCCGTCCTCGTCATTGGTCCAGACGGTCTGCGCCAGGTACTCCAGATTGACCTGGTGGCAGATGCCGGTGCCGGGCGGCACGACGCGGAAGTTGTTGAACGCCGAGGATCCCCAGCGCAGGAAGCGGTAGCGCTCGATGTTGCGCTCGTATTCGCGCGCCACGTTCTGCTCGAAGGCCTTGGCGGCGCCGAAATAGTCGACCATCACCGAGTGGTCGATCACCAGGTCGACGGGGTTCAGGGGATTGATCTTTTCAGGGTTGGCGCCGAGGTGGGTCATGGCGTCGCGCATGGCGGCCAGGTCGACCACCGCCGGCACGCCGGTGAAGTCCTGCATCAGCACCCGCGCCGGGCGGAAGCTGATCTCGTGCTGGGTGGCGCCCCTGTTGTCCAGCCAGGCGGCGAGCGCGCGGAGGTCGTCCTGACCCACCGACACGCCGTCCTCGTTGCGCAGCAGGTTCTCCAGCAGCACCTTCATGGAGACCGGCAGGCGCGATACGCCCGCCAGGCCGCCGGCTTCCGCCGCCCGCAAGCTGTAGTAGACATAGGTCTTGTCGCCCACCACGAGCTCGCGGCGGGTTTGCAGGCTGTCGATAGACGCCATCAGGGGATCCTCTCTCTGTTCCCGGCCGCTCACATACCGCATCGGGGATCGCGCGCTCTTCAAGGCGGACCCACAGCGTCCGCCCCCGCGCCGCGTACGCCCCCCAAGGTGGCGACGGCCGGGGGCGTCATAGCCGCAACCACCGGTCCCGTCCATGCGGGCGCACGTTCCGCAGCGCTGCGGCGGCGCCTGCACGAAAGCGAGGCGCGGTGATCCAGGCCCTGACGCTGTCCGGCGTCGCCGTCCGGCGGGGCGGCCGGCGACTGTTCGAGGGACTGAACCTGAGCCTCGCGTCCGGCGAGGCGGCCGTGCTTTCCGGCCGCAACGGCGCGGGCAAGACCAGCCTGCTGCGCGCCGTCGCGGGCCTGGTGGCGCTCGAGGCCGGAACCGTCGCGTTCGGCGGGGCCGATCCCGCCGCGGCCCGCGCCGGCGGCCTGCACCTCGTCGGCCACCAGGACGGGCTCAAGCCCGCCCGCACCGCCGGCGAGGAACTGGCCTTCTGGGCGGCCTGGTGCGGCGGCGCGGCTGCCGGGGCCACGGCGGCCGTGGAGCGGCTGGCGCTCGAACCCCTGCTCGACCTGGAGGTGCGCCGGCTCTCCGCCGGACAGCGGCGGCGGCTGGCGCTGGCCCGCCTGCTGGCCGCGCCGCGCCCGCTCTGGCTGCTGGACGAGCCGATGGCGCCGCTGGACGCCGGCTGGCGCGTCCAGTTTGGCGCGATCCTGGCCGAACACCTGGCCGGCGGCGGCCTGGTGCTGGCCGCGGCGCACGACCCGCTGCCGATCCCCGCGCAGGTTCTGGAGATCGCCGGATGAGCCCGGCGCTGCGCCTGCTGGCCCGGGAGGCGGCGCTGGCCTGGGGCCGGGGCGGCGGCGCCCTGGTGACCGTGGGCTTCTACGCCGGGACCGCTGCGCTGCTGCCGCTAGCCGTGGGGCCGGAGCCGGCGCGGCTCGCCGCGGTGGCGCCGGGCGTGGCCTGGATCGCCCTGGCGCTGGCCTCCCTGCTGGGCCTCGACCGGCTGTTCGAGCGCGACTTCGAGGACGGCTCGCTGGACCTGCTGGTCCTCTCGCCCCTGCCGCTGGAGATCGCCTGCGCCATCAAGTGCCTGGGACAGTGGATCGCGGCCGGGGCGCCCCTGGCGCTCGCCGCTCCCGTGGCCGCCGTCGCCCTGGGCGCCGATCCTCGCCTGGCGCCGCTGATCCTCGCCTGCGCCCTGGTCGGCGGCCTGGCCTTCGCCTTCACGGGGGGGATCGGCGCCGCGCTCAGCCTGGGCGCCCGCCGCGGCGGCCTGCTCACGGCGGTGATCGTCCTGCCGCTCCTCACGCCCCCGGTGATCTTCGGCGGCGGCGCCCTCGACGCCTTCGCCGGCGGCCTGCCGTGGAGCGCCGGCTTCGCCCTCTTGTCCGCCTACGCCGCCGCGGCCGTCGCCCTGGGTCCCCTGGCCATGGCCGCCGCCTGCCGCAACGCGCTGTCCTGACCCGCGCGACGGAGTTGGCCCACGGCCGCGTTGAACCGGGTCAGGGACATAGAACGGAGCCACCCATCCATGAAGCCCACCCTTCTCCGCGGCCTGGCGATCGCCGGCGCCCTGGCCGTCACCGCCGCCGCGGGCGTCAGCCTGGCGCAGCAGGCCTCCGCATCGCCGCCGCCCGCCGCCCGCCAAGGCTGGGACCGCGGCGAGCGCCCCGACCCCGCCGCGATGGCCCAGCGCCACGCCCAGCGCCTGCGCGACGTGCTGCAACTGCGGCCCAACCAGGAGCCGGCGCTCACCGCCCTGATGGACGCGATGAAGCCGCCGGAAGGGATGCGGGACCGGATGCGCGCCGAACGCGAGGCGATGCAGGGCCTGACCACGCCCGAACGCCTCGACCGGATGCGCGACCGCATGACCCGGCGCCAGGCCGAGTTCGACCGCCGGGCGATGGCCATCAAGCGCTTCTACGCCCAGCTCGCCCCCGGCCAGCAGAAGGCGTTCGACGCCATGGCGCCGACGGACGGCGGCATGGGCGGCCACCGCGAGGGCAAGGACGGCGGCGGCCGCCACGGCATGGGCGGCATGGGCCATATGGGCGGCGCGGGCGGCGAATAGCCGCCCCCGCCCGGGGGCCCGGCCTGCGAAGTTCTCCCCGGGGGGGAGGCGTCTCCGGCCCCGCCGCTTGCCCGGCGACCCGGCGGGGGCTAATGCCCGCGGCATGATCCCGGCGCCCGCCTTCCTGTCCAATCCAGAGCGCTTCATGGCGTTTTCGCGCTGGGCGGCGCCGCTGATCGGGGCGGTCGCGGTCGCCCTGGGGCTGGCGGGCCTGTGGCTGGGCTTCACCGCGCCCGAGGACTACCAGCAGGGCGACACGGTGCGGATCATGTTCATCCACGTGCCGGCCGCCTGGGTCGGCATGTTCGCCTACCTCTGCCTGGGCGTCGCCAGCTTCCTGGCCCTGGTCTTCCGCCACGCGCTCGCCGACGCGGCCGCCGCGGCCGCCGCGCCCCTGGGCGCCGGCTTCACCTTCCTGGCCCTGGTCACCGGCTCGCTGTGGGGGCGGCCGATGTGGGGGACTTGGTGGGTATGGGACGCCAGGCTCACCTCGGTCCTGGTGCTGCTGCTGCTCTACCTGGCCTATATGGCGCTGCGCGGCGCGCTGGACGACGAGGCCAAGGCCGGCCGCGCCGCCGCCATCCTGGCGCTCGTGGGCCTCGTCAACCTCCCGATCATCCACGGGTCGGTGACCTGGTGGAACAGCCTGCACCAGGGGGCCTCGGTGTTCCGGGCCGGGGGGCCGGCCATGCCGCCGGTCTACCTCTGGCCGCTGGGGCTCATGGGCCTGGCCTACACCGCGGCCTTCGGGGCGCTGTGGCTGGTGCGCATCCGCGGCGAGGTCTGGCGCCGCCGGGCCGAAGCCGCCGAGCAGCGACGGGCCGCCGCGTGACGCTGGATCTCGACGCCGGCCGCTACGCCGCCTTCGTCTGGCCGGCCTATGGGATCACCGCCCTGGTGTTCGCCGTGCTGATCGTGGCCTCGCTGCGCCACGCCCGCCGCTGGCGCCGCCGCGCCGAGGGCCGGGACCGGCGATGACCCGCTGGCTCGCGGCCCTGCCGCTGATCGCCCTGGCGGCGCTGGCCGTGCTGTTCGCCGCCTATTCCCTGCACCGCAACCCGCAGGTCGATCCCCAGGCGCTGGTCGGCAAGCCGATGCCCGCCCTCAGCCTGCCGGCGCTGGAGGACGGCCGCCCCGTCGCCCTCGCCGCGGCCCGGGGCCAGGGCCCGGCGCTGGTCAACTTCTACGCCTCCTGGTGCGCCCCCTGCGAGATCGAGCACCCGGTGCTCCGCGCGCTGAAGGCCGACCAGGTCCGCATCCTGGGCGTCGCCTACAAGGACGCCCCGGAGAACACGCGGGCCTTCCTTACCCGCCTGGGCGACCCCTTCGCCGTCCGCCTGGTGGACCGCGACGGCCGCGCCGGCGTGGAGTTCGGCGTCACCGGCGTGCCCGAGACCTACCTGGTGGACGCCCGCGGCGTGATCCTCGCCAAGCACACCGGGCCGATGGGCCCGGACGACGCCCAGGCCCTGCTGGCCCAAGCTCGGGTCGACAAGGCGCGTTAACCGTCTGTTGAGCGGCGCGCCGACATGGTAACCAGGCGATTAACCATGTTCGTGAACCGCCCGTGACCCCGGTCCGCCCGACATCGCCGCAGCCCCAGCGCCCGGCCGCCTCGCCGCAGGCCGACGCCGCACGTTCGGCCGCGCAACGCGCCTTCTTCCAGGCCGCGCTCTCCGGCCCAGCCGCCGCGGCCCCGGCGGCTACCACCACGATTCCCACGGTCTTCGCCCAGCCGGTGCAGCGGATTCCCGACCCCGCCGCCGAGCCGCCCGCCCGCATCCTGCGGCCGGGCTCGCTGCTGGACATCAAGGTGTAGAAACCCCTTCTTCCCCTTGCGGGAGAAGGGCAAGCGCGGCGTCGCCGCCGAGCCTAGGCCGCCTTCTTCCGCTTCTTCTTCCCCGGCGGCTTCTCCGCCTTCGGCTTCTTGCGCTTGCCGCCCTGCGGCGTCTCGCCGTCGTCGCCCGCCCGGGCCAGGTCGCGCAGCAGGTTGACGAAGGCGTCCCGCCGGCCGCCGCCGGACAGCAGCTTCAGCAGCCGCACGTCCGCCGCGGCCACCTTGGGCCGCACCGCCTCCAGGGTCGTGCGGCCGACCTCGGTGAGGCGCACCGCATTGGCCCGCGCGTCCACGGCCGAGCGCTCCCGCTCCAGCAGGTCCTTGGCGATCATCCGCTGGGCCATGTCGGCCAGGGTCGAGCGGTCGATGCCGGTGATCCTGACCAGGTCGCTCTGCGTCCCGCCCTCGTTGTCGGCCACGGCGGCCAGCACCGCGTACTGCCGTTGGGTCACCCCGTCCGGCCCGATCTCCTCGGCGTAGAGATCGAGGGCCAGTTGCAGCGCCCGGTGCAGCAGATGGCTCGGCGACCGGTCGAGGATGGCGACCCCGCCCCTGTCCTTGGCCTTCGACATCGGATGTCCGTCCCTCGCACCGTCTATCCGGGCACGGACACTATCGCGGCTTTGCGTCGGTTTGACGACGGACGGTCGCCCGCGGCCTATTCGGTGGGCGGCGGCGGCGGTTCGTGCTCCTTGGCGTGCTTCATCATGAAGGGCGCCTGGGTCAGGGAGAAGACGATCGCCAGGATCTGCAGGCCGGGGAAACGGAACCAGACCCAGGTCTGCTCCGTCTGGGTGCGCCACACCGCCTCGTTCAGCGCCGCCATGCACAGGAAGAACACCCCGTAGCGCAGGGTCAGCGTCCGCCAGGCGCCGTCGGGCAGGTGCACCGCCTCGCCCAGCAGCGCTTTCAGCGGATTGCGCTTCAGCGCCACCCCGCCCAGCAGGAAGCCGGCGAAGCCCAGGTTCAGCACCGTGGGCTTGATCTTGATGAAGACGGCGTTGTGCAGCGCCAGCGTCAGGCCGCCGAAGATCAGCGCCGCGACGCCGGCCACCAGCGGCATGGGCGCCACCCGCCGCTCGGTCGCAAAGCCCACGAGCAGCGCCGCCGCCGCGCCGCCCACCAACCCCCAGGTGGCCGTGATCGGGCTGCGGGTGATCAGGAAGGTGACCAAGAAGGCCAGCGGCGCGCCGTAGTCCACCGCGGCGCGGACCCAGGGGCGGGCCTTGGACGACAGGCTCATGCGCTCTCCAGCCCCACCAGCGTGCGGGCGAAGGCCCGGGCGTCGAAGGGCTGCAGGTCGTCGATCCCTTCGCCCACCCCGATCAGCTTGATGGGGGAGTCCGAGGCCTGGGCCACCGGCACCAGCACCCCGCCGCGGGCGGTGCCGTCCAGCTTGGTCATGACGATGCCGGTCACGCCGATCTGGTTGCCGAAGACGTTCTCCTGGGCCAGCGCGTTGCGCCCCACCGTGGCGTCCAGCACCAGCAGGGTCTCGTGCGGGGCGTCGGGGTCCAGCTTCTTGAGCACGCGGATGATCTTGTGCAGTTCGTCCATCAGCCCCTGCTTGTTCTGCAGCCGGCCGGCGGTGTCGATGAGCAGGACGTCGTAGCCCTCGGCCCGCGCCTTCTCCAGCGCCTCGAAGGCCAGGCCCGCGGCGTCGGCCCCCGTGGGCTTGGACATGAAGTCGGCCCGGGCCCGCCTGGCCCAGATCTCCAGCTGCTCCACCGCCGCGGCGCGGAAGGTGTCGCCGGCGGCGATCAGCACCCTGGCCCCGCCGCCGGGCAGTTCGGCGGCGATCTTGCCCAGCGTCGTGGTCTTGCCCGAGCCGTTCACCCCGATGAACAGCACCACATAGGGCCTGGGGCCGGAGAGGGCGTCGAAGCGGCCCTGGCGGCTGCCGAGCTCCTCGCCGATCGCCTGGGCCAGGGCCTCCTTGATCTCGTCCTCGCCGATGCTGCGGCCGAACCGGCCCTCGCCGAAGCGGGCGGTGATGCGCGCCGCCGAGTGAGGCCCCAGGTCCGCCTCGATCAGCATGTCCTCCAACTCGTCCAGCTTGGCCTGGTCGAGGGGCGCCCTGGCGACGAAGGCGCCGGCGAGCTGCTCGCCCATCGCCTTGGACGAGCGCGAGAGCCCCTGCGTCAGCCGCTGGAGCCAGCCCTTCTTGGGTTCGGTCATGGGCGGGGGTTCTAGAGGTCCGGCGGGGAAAGGGAAAGCGCGGCCCCGGACCTGGCGGCCTCCCGCTCCTCCGCCGCACTGTCCCCTTTCCCCTGGAGGGGGAAGGGCGTCAGGAATTCCCCGATCGCCCGGCGCCCGTCGTGGCCGGTGATGCGCAGGCCGACGATCTCGCCCACCGGCGCATCGCCCGCAAAGTCGATCTCGGTGAAGTCGTCGGCCCGGGCCAGGCCGGGCCGCTCCACCAGGCCGGACACGGCGCGTCCCACCTGGCCGTCCAGATGCCGCGCCAGCGCCGCCGCGCCGGCTGCGCGCAGGCGCGCCGCGCGGGCCTTCACCTCCGCGCGCGGCAGGGCCGGCATCCGCGCGGCCGGCGTGCCGGGCCGCGCGCTGAACGGGAAGACGTGCAGGAAGGCCAGCCCAGCCGCCTCCACCAGGGAAAGCGTGTTCTCGAACATCGCCTCGGTCTCGGTGGGGAAGCCGGCGATCAGGTCGGCGCCGAAGGCCGTATCCGGCCGCACGGCGCGCACCTCGGCCACCAGCCGCAGGGCGTCGGCGCGGGAATGCCGGCGCTTCATCCGCTTGAGGATCATGTCGTCGCCGGCCTGCAGCGACAGGTGCAGGTAGGGCATCAGCCGCGGCTCCCCGGCCAGGCAGCGCATCAGGTCGGCGTCGATCTCGGCCGCGTCGATGGACGAGAGCCGCAGCCGCGGCAGCTCGGGGACCAGCTTGAGGATCCGCGCCACCAGCTGGCCCAGGCTGGGCGCGCCCGGCAGGTCCGCGCCCCAGCTGGTGACGTCCACGCCGGTCAGCACCACCTCGCGGTAGCCCTGGGCGGCCAGGCGGCGGATCTGCTCGACCACCTCGCCGGCCGGCGCCGAGCGGGAGTTTCCCCGCCCGAACGGGATGATGCAGAAGGTGCAGCGGTGGTCGCAGCCGTTCTGCACCTCCACATAGGCCCGCGCCCGCTCCTTCAGCCCGTCGATCAGGTGGCCGGCGGTCTCGCGCACGCTCATGATGTCGTTGACCCGCACGCGCCCGGCCCCGGGCGCCGGGACATAGGCGCCGGGCGCGCTCTTCTCGGCGTTGCCCAGCACCAGGTCGACCTCCGGCATGGCGGCGAAGGCGGCGGGGTCGATCTGCGCCGCGCAGCCGGTGACGATCAGCTTCGCGCCCGGCCGCTCGCGCCTGGCCTTGCGGATCGCCTGCCGCGCCTGGCGCACCGCCTCGGCGGTCACCGCGCAGGTGTTGAAGATCACCGCGTCCGCCAGCCCGTCCTCCGCGGCGCGGGCGCGCACCACCTCGCTCTCATAGGCGTTCAGCCGGCAGCCGAAGGTGACGACGTCCACCTCGCTCACGGCAGCACCCCCGCGAAGTCGAGCTTGGCGGGGCCGGTCATGATCACGTGGTCGTCCGCGGCCCGCCATTCGATGGTGAGGTCGCCGCCGTCCAGCTCCAGGGTGGCCTTGCGGTCCGCCAGCCCGCGCCGGCTCGCCGCCACCAGCGCCGCGCAGGCGCCGGTGCCGCAGGCCTTGGTGAGGCCCGCGCCGCGTTCCCAGACCCGGAGGCGGATGCGGTCGCGCGCTTTCACCTGGGCGAAGCCGACATTGACGCCCTCCGGGAACAGCGGGTGGTGTTCGATCAGCGAGCCGGACTGGCGCACCGGGGCGGTGTCGGCGTCCGGCACGAAGAACACCACGTGCGGATTGCCCATGGAGACGCAGCCGGGCGTATGCAGATGCGGGTTGTCGATCGGCCCCACCTGCAGCTCGATCCCCCGGGTGTCCATGGCCTCGGACAGCGGGATCTGGTCCCAGCGCAGGCCGGGCTCGCCCATGTCGACGCTGACCTTGCCCTCGCCGGCCTTCAGCGCTGTGAGCAGGCCGGCCCGGGTCTCGAAGCTGGCCTCGTCCCGGCCAGAAGCCTGCATCAGCAGCAGGCCCACGCAGCGCGAGCCGTTGCCGCAGGCGTCGATCTCCACCCCGTCGGCGTTCCAGAAACGGACGGAGGCGTCGGCCCGGTCCGACTCCCCGATCAGGATCAGCTGGTCACAGCCCACGCCGACTTGGCGGTCGGCGATGGCGCGCACCTCCGCCACGCTGGGCTCAAAGGGCGCGCTGCGGGTCTCGACCACGACGAAGTCGTTGCCGAGGCCGTTCATCTTGAGGAAGGGGCGGCTCATGACGGCCGCACATATAGTCGAGATTGGGCGAATTTGCCTCCCCCATCCCGTGGCGGGCGGGGGAGGGCGCGGCTTATGCCCGCTCGATGGCCGCGGCGGCGGCGTCGATAGCCTTGGTGATGGTCTCGACCTGCGCGTCGCCGACCTCGCCGCTGGAGAGCCGGATGCGCAGGGCCGAGGCCAGGTTCTCCATGGCGCGGCGGATCCGCGGTCCGGTCTGGGTGGACTGCGCCTGGGCCTCGGCCATCCGCCCGAAGACGGCGTCCACGGCGGGGCGCTCCTTCTCCAGGGCCGCGCGGCCTTCATCGGTGATCTCGTACTGCTTGCGTCCGTCCGCAGTGTTCGGAACGACGAAGCCCTCGTCCTCCAGCAGCGACAGAGTCGGATAGATCACCCCCGGGCTCGGGCGATAGGCCCCGCCGGTGCGTTCCTCCAGCTCGCGGATCAGGTCGTAGCCGTGCCGCGGCTGCTCGGCCAGCAGGGCCAGCACCACGAACCGCAGGTCCCCGTGCTCCAGGAACCGCCCGATCCGTCCGCCCGGGCCGTGCCGCCCATGGAAGCCGCCCCGCATGTGACGGCCTCCGAAGCCCTCCCGGGCATGGTGCTCATGGCCCCGCCAAAAATGTCTGTGCATAATTTAGATCCTATTTCGATACGTCTATAACGTAGATATATCGAAACTATGTCTGAGTGCAAGAGGGGACGGTCGGGCGGTTTGTGAGAAAAGGGCGCGGGGCGGCGGGCGCCCCGAGAGCGGGAGCCGTCAGCTCAGGCGTCGCGCAGCACTTCGGCCAGCAGGCGGCCCTCGGCGGCCCGGCTGGAGCCGGCGCGCCAGACCACGACGATCTCGCGGCTGGGATGGGCCACCGCCAGCGGCCGCACCGCCACCGGGACCGTCGAGGTCAGCCCCGCCTCCACCGCCATGGCCGGCAGGAAGGTGACGCCCAGGCCGGAGCCCACCATCTGCACCAGGGTGGGCAGGGAGGTGGCCGCGAAGCCCTGGTCGTCGTCGGCGGCCCTGGGCGGCTTCAGCCCGCAGGCGGCCAGCACGTGGTCGCGCAGGCAGTGGCCGTCCTCCAGCAGGATCAGGTCGACGGTGTCGTCGGCGGAGGGCGCGACGCTGGCCGACCTGGCCCACGGGTGGTCCTCGGGGGCCGCGGCCAGCAGCTCGTCGTCGGAGACGTGCGCCCAGCCCAGCCCCGTGATGTCGAAGGGCAGGGCGATCAGCGCCGCGTCGAGCTGGCCCGCCTTCAGGTTGGTGAGCAGCCGCTGGGTCAGGTCCTCCCGCAGGAACAGCCGCAGGTCCGGGAATTGCCTGCGCAGCGCCGGCAGGGCGCGGGGCAGCAGGTAGGGGGCGATGGTCGGGATCACACCCAGGCGAAAACGGCCGGTCAGCGGCTTGCCGGCGTTCTGCGCCGCCTGCATCAGCTCCTCGGCCTCGTTGAGAATTATGTGCGCCCGGCGCAGCGCCTCCTCGCCCACCGGCGTCAGGATCACCCCGGAGCGGGCCCGGTCGACCACGGGCGCGCCCAGGGTGCGCTCCAGCTCCTGGATGCCGGCCGACAGGGTGGGCTGGGTGACGTGCGCCGCCTCGGCCGCCCGGCCGAAGGCGCCGTGCTCGGCGAGGAGTTTCAGGTACTGCAGCTGGCGGAGGGTCGGGAGCATGCCTGAATATATAGGCCTCTCCTATGGCAGACCCAAATATTATCGATTGGACGGATATAGTTGGAGGACGCGAACGAGCCCGTCCTCACGCCCGCTCGAAGCTGAGGGGGCCGCCCCAGAAGGTCTCCACCAGGCTGTGCTGCGCCCCCGGGCGGCCGGTGGTGAGGAAGCGGCGCACACCGGCGCGGCCGGAAGCGAACTCCGGATGCCGCTGGAAATAGCGCTCCAGCGCGTCGGCCGTCGCGTCCGGCTGGTGGATCAGCGGCGTGCCCGGCGGCAGGGCGGCGCGGAACAGGTCGGCCACGATCTCGTAGTGGGTGCAGCCGAGGATCGCCCGGTCCGGCGCCCGTCCGATCCGGGTGGCGATCGCCGTCACGTGCCGGTTCACCGCCTGGGCCAGTTCCGCCGCGCCCGCGCCGGTCTCGATCATCCCGGCCAGGTCCGGGCAGGGCTCGGCGAACACCGCCACGTCCTGCCGCCGCTTGTCGATCTCGATCTCATAGACCCGGCTGGCGGCGGTGGCCGGCGTGCAGAACACCGCCAGGATGTCCAGCTTCTCCACCTTCTCGCCGCGTCGCTCGGCTTCGTGCTCCCAGGGCAGGCCGGTGGCCGCCTCGATGGTCGGCACGATGATCCCCAGCACGTTCACCGCCCGGCCGAGGCTTTGGCGACAGCCGGGCAGCCAGGTCTGCTGCAGCCGGCGCAACGCGATGCCGGCGGCGGTGTTGCAGGCCAGCACGATCAGGTCGCAACCCTCGGCGAACAGCCGCTCGCAGCCCGCCCGCGTCAGGTCGACGATCTCGGGTCCCGCGCGGCCGCCGTAGGGCGTGTTGGCCTGGTCGGCCAGGTAGATCAGGTCGGCGTCGGGGAAGCGGTCGACGAGCTTGCGGTGGACCGTCAGCCCGCCCACCCCGGAATCGAAGACGCCGATGCTCATGTCATGGGTTTAGCGGCGCAGGAGCCGGTCGCCTAGCCCATGGCGATAGCCCCGTTTCGGCCTCGGCAGGGCCGTTTCATGGTCTCAAAGCTGCGAAAGGTTGCCGGGGCGTCGGGGATCGCCACTCAGATGGGAGACTTAACCTCATGCGCTCAATCGCCACCTTCGGGGCCGCGGCCCTGACTCTCGCCTTCGCCCTTCCCGCCGCCGCCCAGATGTCGGACACCGCGCCGGCCGCGCCCCCGAGCGCCAGTTCCAGCGCCGCGACGCCCGCGGCGGGCGACAGCGCCGCCATCACCACCGGCCAGACCGTGAAGGACAAGACCGGCGCCACGATCGGCAAGGTCACCCAGGTGAAGGCCGACGCCGCCGGCAAGAAGGTCGCCACCATCCAGATGGGGGCCGACACCTTCGCCGTCGACACCTCGGCGCTGGCCGTCGACAACGGCGCCGCCGTGATCAACGCCTCCCAGGCCGAAATCAAAGGCATGATGAAGAAGTAGGGACGCCTGCGCGGCCTAGCCGAACAGCGACGGCTGGGCCGCGGCCTTCGCCCCCTCGATGGCCAGCAGCCTCAGCTTGGTGGCCGCCCCGCCGCGGGCGGAGAAGCCGCCGAGCTTGCCGCCCGCCGCCGTCACCCGGTGGCACGGCACCACGATCGGCCAGGGGTTCCGGCCCAGCGCCTGGCCGACGTCGCGCGCCAGCAGCCGGTCGCCCAGCCGGGTGGCGATCTCGCCATAGGTCAGGGTCTCGCCGGGGGGGATGGCCCGGGTGATGGCGTAGACGCGGGCGTCAAAGTGCGACGTGCGCGACAGGTCCAGGGGCGCATCGGCCAGGTCCGGCTTGCCGCCGGCTATCAGCTCACGGACGCCGGCGATCACCGCGGCCATGGCGGGCGGCGGCTCCGCCTCCTGCAAATCGGGAAACCGGCGCAGGAAGCTGCGGTGAGCGGTGTCGGGCTGGCGCTCCGGCAGGTGTACGGCCGCAAGGCCCGCGTCGCCCCAGGCGACGCCGGCCCAGCCGATGGCGGTTTCGAAGAGGGTGTATTGGGTCATGGGGCGAATATAGCCCCGAGGGCGGTGCGGTGCTGGCGGTTTTCGGACGTGGTCCTAGTGGCTGGGCCACGTTAGCGAACGGAGGCTCCCATCGTCAGGCCTCGACTACAGGACCAGACGTGCCCATTTCTTCAGGCGGCATTCCCATGGTGTGCCAATGGATGTTTCTGAAGCGTGGATCTTGCTGAATCCAAGCATTTATTAAGTTCAACGTGTTCACATATGCCTGTTTTGATTTCCTAGTGAACTTAAAGAGACCCATATGAACGGTATCTAGATAGTATTCTCCGGCCGCCTGCACCTGAAACCACACTTCAGTTCCGTGGCGATTGGCGTGGAAAGTCCAACCGTGCTCGGGCTCTTCCTCGGGTTCAGTGAGCGCATAGCCCGCCTTTCGAAGCACCTCCGAGATGGCGTCCACGACGTTACGACCGCCCCACCCGATGACGAAGCCGTCCTCGTCGCAGATAGAATCGTCAGGGAAGTCTGCTTCGAATCTGACGACCGGCCTGACCTTCACCAAGTGTCCTCCTTATGCTGCAGATCGTGGGCGAGTCCTCCTACGCCACCGGCGACGCCCCCGACCGTGGATTTCAACGCCTCTGGCGCACCGAACACGAGCCGTCCGATCAGACCGTAATTCGTCAGGCCCAGCGCTTTGGCCTTCCACGTTTCTCCGGGTAGAAGGCTGTTCGCCTGGGCCGATTTGTCGACGCGACGATGGTATTCGTAGAATTCGCCTTGATCCAGGCCTCGCGGCTTTGAAACGATGAGCGGATGGTCGCGAATTGCGCGGACGACCCGCCCATCGCCCAAATGCTTCAAAATTGCTCGCGGCACATAATGGTGCCCCATGCCCTTGTACGGTTTCGCCAGCCGGGCCGCAGCCTCTGGGCTGAACCCCTGGGCCAGGTACTTTGGGACGCCGGTCAACTTCGACGCGGAACCGAGCCTGTCAAGGCGTTGATCTCCGGACCGCCAATGGCGAGCGATCCCACGTTCCATGCAAGCTCGCCCTGGTTCGCCCCGATGCCGAGTCTGTGGTCCACTTCCTCCCGGACCGTTTGACCGGTTGGCGTGGCCGCCGAGTCAAGATCGACGCGGAGCTGATGTGCGCCATTTCGAACGTCATCGACGACGATCTGCGGGTTCGCGAGCGCTCTCTTCGTGTAGTCGGCTACGCTCTTGCCAGCGCCCAAAACCTGATCACCTGCGGATTGGCCGGGTGCGCTCATCAACCGGTCATACGGATTGGTTATCCGGCCCAGGAACATCGCTCCGCTGGCGAGACCTTCGGCCGTATGAAAGGCGCCTCTGATCACCCCGCCGACGTTGCCGGCCATCTGCGCTGCTTGGCCTGCAGCCGCGATCGCATATGGGTTTCGGTCAAGCGAGGTCGTCCTGCGCGCCGGCGGCGCGACAGGCGCCCCCTTGGTCTGACCGATTGGGCGCTGGGTCGGCAATGTGTCGGCGCTTGCCGGCCGGGGAATGGGCCGCGCCGAGCTCCCCGCGCGCTTAGTCTCTGTCCGGCGTGCTTGAGCCAGGTTTGCGCCATAGGCTCTGACGTCGCTGGGCGTTGGAAGGTTCAGCGTCCGGCCGGCTCGGATCGCCTGCCCCAGCGCCTCGTGCGCAGCGCCCTCTACATCGCGGCCGAGATTCTCGCTCTCGCGCCGCCTGCGCTCCATGAATTCCTCAATGCTCTCGACGCCCCGTCGAACCAGGTTAGAGCCCGCCATTCAATCCCTCGACTATTGTGAGAAGCCGCTCGGTGCGCATATGACCAAGGGTTGAGACTATGCCATGCGGTCGGCGATTGCAAGAACAAAAGAAGAACGTATGTTGTCGGTACGCGATCCATCTCCCGTCGGTCCTTGATTTCGCTTGGACGGCAGGCTCGCATCTGACCATGGGATTTTAAGGACCGGAAGCATCCGTAGATGCTTTCGTGAGTTCGGATCTGGTCGAGCGTGTTCGGGCGCTTGCTGCTGATCGGCGCTTCCACCGTTGGCGGCGCGGCGGCGATCTGGAGATCGGTCCGGCTGATGCGGCGGCGCCCCGCTTCCTTGACCTGAACCATCCACAGGCGCATAAGCGCCCTTCCGGCGCAGACTCTGCAGCGCCCTCCACCGCCACGACCCCCATCACCATATGGGACGAGGGCGGCGAGGCCCCCCGTCGACGTGATCGTCCACGGGGGCTTGCTGTGTTTGGCCATAGGAGCGGCTGAGTGTTCGACGGACTAACCGAACGACTGTCAGGGGTGTTCGACCGGCTCTCCGGTCGCGGCGTGCTGTCCGACAAGGACATCGACGAGGCCCTCCGCGAAGTGCGCGTGGCCCTGCTCGAGGCCGACGTCGCCCTGCCGGTGGTGCGCGAGTTCATCGCCAAGGCCAAGGAGCGCGCCTCCGGCGAGGCGGTGATCCGCTCGGTGCGTCCCGCCGACCAGGTGGTGAAGATCACCTACGACGGCCTGGTCGAGATGCTGGGCGGCGACGGCGAGCCCGAGGGGCTCAACCTTTCGCTCAACCCGCCCACCGTGATCCTGATGGCCGGCCTGCAGGGCTCCGGCAAGACCACCACCGCCGCCAAGCTGGGCCTGCGCCTGGTGCGCGAGCGCAAGAAGGTGCTGCTGGCCTCGCTGGACACCCGCCGCCCCGCCGCCATGGAGCAACTCGCCGTCCTGGCCGTGCAGGCCGGCGTGGAGTCGCTGCCCATCGTCGCCGGGCAGTCGGCGCCGGACATCGCGCGGCGCGCCCTCTCGGCGGCGAAGCTGCAGGGCTACGACGTCGTCATCCTCGACACCGCCGGCCGCACCACCCTCGACGAGGCGATGATGGCGGAGGCGGCCGAGATCGCCCGCATCGCGACGCCCTCCGAAACGCTGCTGGTCGCCGACAGCCTCACCGGCCAGGACGCGGTGCGCACCGCCAAGGCCTTCCACGAGCGTCTGCCGCTCACCGGCCTGGTGCTGACCCGCGCCGACGGCGACGGGCGCGGCGGGGCGGCGCTCTCCATGCGGGCGGTCACCGGCCTGCCTATCAAGTTCCTGGGCGTCTCGGAGAAGATCGACGGCCTCGACGCCTTCGACGCCCGCCGCGTGGCCGGCCGCATCCTGGGCCAGGGCGACGTGGTGGCCCTGGTGGAGAAGGCGGCCCAGGACATCGACCTGGCCCAGGCCGAGGTCCTGGCCAGGAAGCTCGCCAAGGGCCAGTTCGACCTTGAGATGATGGCCGAGCAGCTCGCCCAGATGAAGAAGATGGGCGGCATGGAGGGCCTGATGGGCCTGCTGCCCGGGGTGCAGAAGATCAAGAAGCAGATCGCTGAGGCCAACATCAGCGACCGGATGCTCGACCGGCAGACGGCGATCATTTCCTCCATGACCAAGCAGGAGCGGAAGAAGCCCGACATCCTGCAGGCCTCGCGCAAGCGCCGCATCGCCAAGGGCGCCGGCGTCGACGTGGCCGAGGTGAACCGGCTGCTCAAGCAGCACCGCCAGACGGCCGACGCCTTCAAGATGATGAGCCGCAGCGGCGGCCGCGGCTTCGCCCAGATGGCCAGCATGCTGGGCATGGGCGGCGGCGGCCCGGGCGGCGGCGGGGGCGACCTCGCCCGCCTGAAGGCGCTCGGCGGCGGCAAGCCGCCCAGCGCCGAAGAGATCCAGAAGGCGCTGCCGGGCTTCGGCGGCGGCGCGTCCGACGGTGGCCTGAAACTTCCCGGCCTGGGCGGTCTGTCCGGGCTCAACCCTTTCAAGAAATAGAATTTTCGAAGGACCTGCCCATGCTCAAGATCCGTCTCGCCCGCGGTGGCGCCAAGAAGCGCCCCTTCTATTCGATCGTCGTGGCCGACAGCCATTCGCCCCGCGACGGCCGCTTTATCGAGAAGGTCGGCACCTACAATCCCCTGCTGGCCAAGGACCACGCCGACCGCCTGCGGGTGAAGTCGGAGCGGGTCCAGGAATGGATCGGCAAGGGCGCCCAGCCCACCGACCGCGTCGCCCGCCTGCTGTCGCCCGGGGGCCTGACCCAGTGGCAGAACAGCGACAACCCCAACAAGGGCAAGCCCGGCAAGAAAGCCCAGGAACGCGTGGAAGAGCGCACCCAGCGCGAGGCCGACCGCGCCGCCGCCCTGGCCGAAGCCGCCGCCGCCCCGGCGCCGGAGCCGGTCGTCGAGGAAGCGCCCGTCGTCGAGGCTGAAGCCCCGGCCGCCGAGGCGCCCGCCGAGGACGCTCCCGTCGAAGCCGCCGCCGCTGAAGAAGCTCCGGCCGCCGAGGCCGTGGCCGAAGAGGCGCCCGCCGCCGAAGCCGACGAACCCGAAGCCTAGGGCGCGCTCCGGCGCATGGGCGAGCGCCTGATCCTGGTGGCCGTGGTCGGCGGCGCGTTCGGCGTTCGCGGCGAGGTGCGGATCACCACCTACACCGAGGATCCGGCGGCCATCGCCGGCTACCGCGACCTGCTGCGCCAGGACGGCTCGCCCGGCCTGACCGTCGTCTCCGCCCGGCCCGCCAAGGCCGGCGTGGTGGCGCGCGTCGGGGAGGTGACCACCCCGGAGCAGGCCGACGCGCTGCGGGGGCTGAAACTGTTCATCCCGCGCGACCGCCTGCCGCCGCCCGACGACGAGGACGAGTTTTACCTCGCCGACCTGATCGGCCTTTCCGTGGTGACGCCGTCCGGGGAGCCGCTGGGCCAGGTCAGGGCGGTGCAGGATTTCGGGGCCGGCGACCTGCTGGAGATCGCCCCCGCCGCCGGCGGCGCCACCTGGTGGCTGGCCTTCACCCGCGAGGCCGTGCCCGAGGTGAGTCTCGCCGAGGGCCGGCTGGTCGCCGTGCGCCCGGAAGAAACCGAATAGCGGCTAGGTTTTCGGCGGCCGCATCCGCATCAGGCCTTCCTGCGCCACGGAGGCCACCAGCGTCCCGTCCGCGCGGAAGATCGAGCCGCGGTTGAAGCCGCGTCCGCCCGAGGCCGAGGGGCTGTCGTGGGCGAAGAGGTGCCAGACGCTGAAATCCGACGGCCGGTGGAACCACATGGCGTGGTCCAGGCTGGCCGACTGCAGCCCGGGCGTCTCCCAGGTCAGCGGGTGCGGCAGGAACGCGGTGCCCATCAGGCCCATGTCGGAGGTGAAGGCCATCACCGCCTGCTGCTGGCGCGGATCCGGGCCGATCGCGCCGCGGGCGCGCATCCACACCTCCACCGTGGGCGTGCCGCCGGGTCCGGCCGGCGGGGGCGGCGCCGGCCGCGTCTCGATGGCGTCCAGCCGCATGGCGCGCCGCAGCAAGCTTGCCGCCGAAGGCCCGTTCGGCGGCCGGAAGCTCGCCTCCGGGGGGGGCAGGCTCTCCGGCGCCGGGACCGGCGGCATCTGCGACTGGTGCTCGAAGCCGGTCTCCGCGTCCTGGAACGAGGCGGCGAAGTTGAAGATCTGCCGGCCGTTCTGGATCGCCGCCACCCGCCGGGTGGTGAAGCTGCCGCCGTCGCGGGCGCGGTCCACCTCGAAGAGGATCGGGATCTTCGGGTCGCCGGGCCGGATGAAGTAGCAGTGCAGCGAATGGCAGATCCGCGAGTCCACCGTCTCATACGCCGCCAGCAGCGCCTGGGCGATCACCTGGCCGCCGAAGATCCGGTCGCCGCTCCTGGCCGGGGTGGTCCCGCGGAACAGGTTCAACTCGATCCGCTCGAGCGCGAGCGAAGCGATCAGGCGGGCGACAGGGTCCATGCGGGGGGCTCTAGCTTCCGCCGGACCCCGCGGCAAGGCCGGAGCCGGCGCCGGAGCTTGACGGGACGCGCCTGCGGGCCTTGAAGGCGGCCATGTCCTTCGACGTCGCCGTCCTGACCATGTTCCCCGAAGCCTTCCCCGGCCCGCTCGGCGTTTCGCTGATCGGTACCGCCTGGCGCGAGACGGGCCTCTGGAGCCTGGAAACAGTGGACATTCGCCGCTTTTCCAAGGATAAGCGCGGCTTCCTGGACGACACCCCCGCTG
>NZ_DASXYF010000128.1:0-39188 GCF_036502675.1 Phenylobacterium sp. | reverse complement strand
GCCCCCGCGGCCGGCCAGCATACCGCCGAGATCAAGGCCGAGGCCGCCGCCCTGGCCGCGAAGCCCGCGCCGAAGGCCGGGCCGGAGAAGGCGAAGCTGAAGGCCCCGCTGGCCGGCGTCCGCGTGCTGGACCTGGGCCTGGCGGTCGCCGGACCGTTCGGGTGCCAGGTGCTGGCCGACCTGGGCGCCGACGTCATCAAGATCAACGCCTTCCACGACAGCTACTGGCACAAGAACCACCTCTCCTTCGCCGCCAACCGCGGCAAGCGCTCCGTCTGCCTGGACCTCAAGGAGCCCAAGGGGATGGAGATCCTGCGCGAGCTGGTGGCGACCGCCGACGTGGTGCAGCACAACATGCGCTACGACGCGGCCCTGCGGCTGGGCGTGGACTACGAGAGCCTGAAGGCCATCAAGCCCGACCTGATCTACTGCCACAGCCGCGGCCACGAGCGCGGCCCGCGCGAGAGGCTGCCGGGCAACGACCACACCGGCGCCTGCCTGGCCGGCGCGCAATACGAAGACGGCGGCATGGCCGACGGCGGCAAGCCGATCTGGTCCCTCACCTCCTTCGGCGACACCGGCTGCGGTTTCCTCTCGGCCATCGGCATCCTGGAGGCCCTCTACCACCGCGCGAAGACCGGCGAGGGCCAGTTCGTGGGCACGGCGATCGTCTACGCCCAGTTGCTGAACATCTCGCACGCGCTGGCCCGTCCCGACGGCACGGGCTTCGAGCGGCCCAGGCTCGACCGCATGCAGACCGGCATGTCGGCGCTGAATAGCCTCTATGAGACCGCCGACGGCTGGATCGCCGTGGTGGCGCCGGAAGAAGGCCACTGGACCGCGCTGAAGGGCGTGCTTCAGGCCGGCTCTCTCGACGCCGCGGACTTCGCCACGGAGGACGGCCGCCGCCAGCACGACAAGGCCCTGCGCGCCGCCCTGGCCGCGGCCTTCAAGGGCCGCTCGGCCCTCGACTGGCGCAAGGCGCTGGACGCCGCCGGCGTGCCCGCCGAGGTCAGCGACCCCGGGTTCACCCTGGCCTTGCATGACAACGCGGAATTCCGGCGGCGCAATTGGACCGTCAGCTATCGACAGGAGCTGGTGGGTCGCCTGGACCAGACCGGCCTGCTGTTCGATTTCTCGGAGACCCCCGGCGCCATCCAGGGCCCGCCGCTGGTGGTGGGCGAATACACCCGCGAGGTGCTGACCGAGCTCGGCTACACGGCCGACCAGATCGCCGAGCTGTCGGCCGCCAAGGTCGCCGGCGTCTGGGAGTCCGGCCAGCCCCTGATCACCGGGCCGCGCCGGTTCATGGGCTACAAGCCGGAGGTCTACGACGCCAAGCCGAAATCCCCGGAACCCGCCCGAGAGCCATCGACAGCCGAATCCCCCTGAATGCCGCCATCATCCCGAAGGTCCCGCCGAGTCGCGCTGCGACGTGCGCGCGTCGGCGTCGATCCGTGCCCGTCCTGTCAGCCGTGGGCCGCTATTTCCGGGCTGCCTTAACGTGACATTGGCCATTTCGCCGCAAACCGGGCATACCCGCCTGGTTTTTCCGTCCATGACGGAGTTGCAACGACGGGTGGCCCGATGGGCGGGAGGCTTCGTAGCCGGCTCGCCCGTATTGGACGTCCTCATCAAGTCAGGAGCTGATCTGGAATGCGAGTGTTGAAGCCGGGCGTGCGGCTGAAGAGTGCGGTCTGCGAGACCCAGGTGATGGTGATCAAGACCGACGGCGGCGAGCACGACGTGCGCTGCGGCGGCGCGGAGATGCTGGAGATGGCGGCCGACGCCCCGGGCGGCGAGGTGGATCCCGCCTTCGCCGAGGGCTCGATGATGGGCAAGCGCTACGTCAACGCCGACGAGTCGCTCGAATTCCTCTGCACCAAGGGCGGCAAGGGGTCGCTATCTCTGGACGGCGCGCCGATCCTGGCCAAGCAGGCCAAGGCGCTCCCGACGTCGGACTAGAGGCGTCGCGGAGGACCAGACGATGAGTATCGCCACCCTGTTGGAGATGGCGGCGGAAGCCATGCCTGACCGCGAAGCCGTGGTCTGCGGCGGGTTGCGCCTGACCTACGCCGGCCTTCTGGAGCGTTCGCGCCGCGCCGCGGCCCAGATCGTGGCGGCGGGGGCGGGCTATGCCGGCTACCTGGCGGTGAACGGCCCCGCGGCCCCGGTGACCCTGTTCGGGGCGGCGTTGGCGGGCGTGCCCTATTCGCCGCTCAACTACCGCCTGACCGGCGAGGAGCTTTCCGCCCTGCTGGCGCGGATCGATCCCGCCCTGCTGGTCTGCGACCCGGCCTACCTGAAGGGCGTACAGGCGCCGGCGGGCGTGACGCCGGTGGACGCCGCGTCCTTCCCGGCGCCGGGCGAGGGCCTGGCCGAGGCGGTGGAGTCGGCGGTGGCGGTGCAGCTGTTCACCAGCGGCACCACCGGCCAGCCGAAGGCCGCGCTGCTCAGCCACGACAACCTGATGTCCTACATCCTGGGCACGGTGGAGTTCATGGCGGCGGAGGAGGACGAGGCCACCCTGGTGGCCGCGCCGCCCTACCACATCGCCGGCGTGGCCGGCCTGCTCTCGTCGATCTACGCCGGCCGCAAGATGGTGTTCCTGCCCAACTTCGACCCGAAGGAATGGATCCGGCTGACCAACGAAGAGCGGATCACCAACGCCTTCGTGGTGCCGACCATGCTGCAGCGGATCGTCGAGGTCCTGGACTCGGGCGCCGGCGCCGGGGTCGCGCCCAGCCTGCGGGCGGTGGCCTACGGCGGCGGCAAGGCCCCGCTCAGCGTCATCGAGCGGGCCATGGCGCTGTTTCCGGGCGTGGACTTCACCAACGCCTACGGCCTGACCGAGACCAGCTCGACCATCTGCCTGCTGGGCCCCGACGACCACCGCGCCGCAGCTGTAAGCGAGCAGGCGGAGGTGCGCCGCCGCCTGGGCTCGGTCGGCCGGCCCTTGCCCTCCATCGAGCTGGAGGTCCGCGACGATCACGGCCATCCGGCGCCGCCGGGCGTTCCCGGCCTGATCTTCGTGCGCGGCGGCCAGGTGGCCGGCGAGTACCGCGAGCAGGGCGACCTGCGCGACGCCGACGGCTGGTTCTGCACCCGCGACCACGGATGGCTGGACGACGAGGGCTTCCTGTTCCTGGAGGGCCGGGCCGACGACGTCATCGTGCGCGGCGGCGAGAACATCTCGCCGGGCGAGATCGAGGACGTGCTCCTGCGCCACCCCGCCGTGCGCGACGCCGCCGTGGTGGGGGTGCCGGACGTGGCCTGGGGCGAGGCGGTGGCCGCCGCCGTGGTGCTGAGCGCCCCGGTCACCACCGAGGAGCTGCAGGCCTGGGTGAAGGCCAGCCTGAGGTCCTCCCGCGCCCCGCAGGTGGTCCGCGTGCTCGACAGCCTGCCTTACAACGAGACCGGCAAGCTGCTGCGGCGCGTCGTCCGCGAGATCCTCGCCGACGCGGGCTGAGCGCGGCCGCGGGTCCGGGGCGGCGCAGCAGCTCGGCGTTTCCAACGTCCGCCGGACGCATTACCATCATCCGCATGACAGGCCGTGCGCGGCGCGCAGCCGCGGACGGCCGCAGGGCGGCGGCTCAACGCCCGCCCCATGAATCAGGGAGCGGGCGCATGCGGATCGGCGATCTCGAGGTTGAAGTGCTGCAGGACGGCTCCGCGCGCGGTCCGGCCGACATGTTCGGCGTGGCCGAGAACAGCGCCCATGCGGACATGGTGCACGACGGCCATATCGAGCTGCCGATCGCCTGCTTCCTGGTGCGCACCGCCGGCAAGACCGTGCTGATCGACGCCGGCATGGGCCCGACCGTCTTCGACTGGACGCCGAAGCCAGGCCGCAACATGCGGCTGGAGGGCGGCAAGCTGCCCGCCGCCCTGGCCCGTGTCGGGGTCAGCCCCGAGGACATCGACCTCATCCTGCCCACCCACATGCACCAGGACCACGGCGGCTGGATCATCGCCCACGGCGCGCCCTTCTTCCCGAACGCCGTGGTGCGCTTCGGCGCCGGCGACTGGGACGCGGTGGTCGAGACCTCCAAGTGGGAGGGTCACGCCGAGGGCATGCGCGCCCTGCGCGCCGCCGGCCGCGTCGAGCTCATCGAGCATGACGGAGAGGTGGCTCCCGGGATCGCGGCGCTCGCCACCCCCGGGCACACGCCCGGCCACCAGTGCTACGTGCTCTCCTCCGGCGGGCAGCGGGCGATGATCCTGGGCGACATCATCTCCTGCCCGCTGCAGATCGAGGCGCCGGAACGCGAAGCCCTGGCCGACATGGACAAGCAGCTCTCCATCGCCACCCGCGACCGCATCCTGCGCGAGCTCGACGGCGAGACCCTGGTGGGCGGCCCGCACTTCCCGGGCCTGCGGTTCGGTCGCGTGCTGATGGGCGAGGGCCGCCGCTACTGGTCCTGAGGGACGCCGCCGCGGTGATCCGAAGGCTGGCGATCAGGCCGGCGATGTCGGCCGGATTCGCCGGCTCGTTGCGCGCCCCGCGCTCGCCCATGACGTAGGCCCGCAGCGCGCCGTGGGCGATGTGGGAGCCCACGTCGATCGCATAGGTCCGGCGGTCCAGGGCGTCGAGGTACGCGGGGAAGGATTCCCACTCCCAGGCGATGCCCTCCGACAGCGCGGAGCCGGGAATGTCCTCCACCCCTTCCATCAGCCCGACCAGCCACTCGCGCCGGTCGGTCAGACCGCGATGTTGTAGACCCCCGCCGCGTTGGCGCTCATGATCTTCTTGGTCTCCGCGCTGGTAAAGCGTTCGAGGGTCTTGGCGGTCACGTCCAGGCTGTTCGGATAGAGGCAGACCGGGTGCGGGTAGTCGGTCTCCCACATCACGTTGTCGACACCCACCAGGTCGACCATCTCCCGCATGCCTTTCCGCTCGAACCAGAAACAGGCGTAGATGTTGCGGCGGAAGTAGTCCGACGGCTTCATGGTCAGGTACGACATGGATTCCGGCGCCAGCTCCTCGCACTGGTAGTCCAGGCTGTCGAGCAGGTAGGGGATCCAGCCGATGCCGCTCTCCACCGAGACGAACTTCAGCTTGGGGAACCGCTCCAGCACGCCTGAGAAGATCAGGTTGGTCAGCACCCGGGCGTTGGAGAAGAACATCATCGCCCCGCCGATGGCCAGCTTCTGGTCCTTGCCGTGCGACGGCCACGGCGTGCCGCCGAACCAGCTGTTCTGGGTCTGGCTGGAGCCGATGTGGAAGTTGATCGGCAGGTCGAGTTCGGTGCAGACCTCCCACAGGGGATCCCAGAAGCGCTCGTTCAGGTCCGGCATGCCGGCGTCCTGCGGGTCGGAGTTGGTGTTGATCCCCCGCATGCCCATGGCGTGGCAGCGGCGGATCTCCTTCACCGCCGCCTTGATGTCCCACCAGGGCGTCAGGGCCATGGGGAACATGCGCCCGCCCGAGGCGGCCTGCATTTCGGCGGCGGCGTCGTTGTAGATGGTGGTGGCCGCCATCCGCGTCTCGGGCGCGAAGGCCGAGGCCTTGGTGTTCCCGAAGCCCAGGACGTTCGGATAGACGATCTGGGCGTAGACCCCCATGTCGTCCATCACCTTCAGCCGCGCCTTCACGTCATGGGATCCCTCGTGGACCTCGTCGAACTTCAGGTCCCAGAAGCCCATGCCGTGCAGCTTGGCGCCGTCCTTCATGATGCAGCTCGAGTGCTGGCTCTTGCCGAACGGCTTGCCGTCGATGAACCACCAGGCCTCGCCGTCCTTCTCGCGGACCTGCGGCACCAGCTCCTTCATCGCGCCCGTCGCGCGGGAGGTCCAGAGGTCCACCGGCTCGGTCCAGTGGGTGTCGACGTCGATCACCTTCAGGCCCGCGAAGGGGTTCGGCTTGCTGGCGGGCTTTGCCGAGACAAGGGTGGTCATGGAGGGCGCTCCCAGGGGGTGTTTCCGGCGTCCTGCGCGAGGTGTCGCCAGCAGCGCCGACTATTGATCTTGTCGCGGATCATACGAAGGCGGGACTTGGGCCTCCAATGCTATTTGAAGCTCGCTCCGGTCTCATTCCGGCATCGATCGCATTCCGACTCCTCCCTGGACCTCGCCGGAACCGGCGTAGTAGCGTCGCCGCCAACGAACGGAGCAGCCCGTCTCTCCGGCGAGGTCGCCCGAAGCGGCGTTCGACAAACCGAAAGGAAAGCCCATGCCCAGGAAAGTGACGGTCGAGGACCGGCTGGAAGTCTCCGACGTGCTGGCCCGTTACTGCTTCTTCGTCGACGAGGGGGATTCCGACGCCTGGGTGGACCTCTGGACCGAGGACGGCGTCTTCGCCGGCAGCGCCCCGGAGCCCATCCGCGGGCGCGAGGCCCTGCGGCGCGTGCCGGTCGGCGCGCTCTCCGCGGGCACGCGCCACAAGCTGGTGAACCTGATCTGCGAGTACGGCGACAGCGAGGACGACATGATCGTCCGCGCCTACAACTTCGTCACCAGCTGGATGAACGGGGCGAACATCGCCTGCAACGCCGTGGTGCGCTACCATCTGGTCCGGCGCGGCGACACCTGGAAGATCAAGAGCAACCGCATACGCCTGCAGGTCCCGGCCGGCTACCCGGAAGGCCGCCTGCCGCCCGGCTTCCCCTATCCGGCCAACAAGCCGACCGTCTGGCCTGACATCTAGAGAGGGTTGAAATCGGGTTGATCAGGTCTCCGCTCATCCCGGCCCCGGGTCCGGGGTGAGCGGGTTTTGAGGGGACGACTCCGCCTGAACTCATAGCGTCCGCCGGATGCGTCAGGCCGCCGAGGCCGGCTCCTTGCCGGTCAGCGCGTCGTGCACCGAGAGCGCCAGCGCCCGGCTGTCGAAAGGCTTGCGCAGCAGGCGCGCCGGGCGGCCCAGGGCCTGTTCCAGGGCGTCGGAGACGGCGTAGCCGCTGGCGAACACCACCGGCAGGCGCGGCCGCTGCGCCAGCGCCCGGCGGGTCACCTCGGCGCCGGTCATCCCCGGCATGGCGTAGTCCACCAGCATCAGGTCCACCGACTGTTCGTCGAGCACCTTGAGCGCCGTGACCCCGTCCTCCGCCTCCAGGGTCACATAGCCCATGTGGGCCAGGGCGTCGGTCACATAGGCCCGCACCCCGGCGTCGTCGTCCACCACCAGGATCCGCGCGCCCGCCACCACCGGCGCCGGCTCATTCTCCGCCGGCGGCTCCTCGGCCGCCGCAAGCGTCTTCGCCCGGGGCAGGTAGATGGTCACCGTCGTGCCGAGGTCCGGCGCGCTGTCGATGCGGGCCGTGCCCCCGGCCTGCTTGGCGATGCCGTAGACCTGGGCCAGGCCCAGTCCCGTGCCCTTGCCCAGATCCTTGGTGGTGAAGAACGGCTCGAACGCCCGCGCCCGCACCGTCTCCGACATGCCGGCTCCGGTGTCGCTCACCGAGAGCAGCAGGTATTCGCCCGCCTCGAGTTCCGGATCCGCCTCCAGGGCGGCCAGCCGGGACCGCAACAGGATCCGGCCGCCGTCCGGCATGGCGTCGCGGGCGTTGATGCACAGGTTCAGCACCGCGAGCTCGAGCTGGGTGGCGTCCGCCGTGACCTGCACCGTCACGTCGTTCAGGTCGTAGGCGATCTCCACGCCGGGGCCGACGGTGTTAGGCAGCAGGCGGTCCAGGCGGGCGGTCAACTCGGCCACGTTCAGCGCCCGGAGCTCGAGTTTCTGCGAGCGCGAGAAGGCCAGGAGCTGGGCGGTCAGCCGCGCCCCGCGCTCGGCCGCGGCCAGGCCGGTCAAGGCCAGCCGCTCCACCCGCGCCGCGTCGTTCGGGCGGCGGCCGATCAGCTCCAGGCTGCCCTGAACACTCTGCAGCAGGTTATTGAAATCATGTGCGATTCCTCCGGTAAGCTGCCCCAGCGTCTCCATCTTCTGCGATTGCCGGAGCGCTTCCTCCGCCGACTCCCGCCGCTGCTCCTGGTTCCGGAGTTCCTGGTTCAGCCGCGTCAGGTCCAGCGCCCGCGCCTCGGCCTCCTGCGACGCGGCGATCAGCCGCTTCTGCACCGACCGCATGCCGGCGACGATCAGCACCGAGATGAGCAGCAGCAGCGCCGTCCCGGCGTGGCGGCCGATATAGGCGGCCAGCGGCTCGGGGGCGGTGCGCAGATAGACCGTTCCGACGGCGCGGCCCTCATGGGTCACCACGACCGCGACCCCGGCCTGGCTCCGCCGGACCACCGCGCCGGGCGGCGGCGCCCGTTCCGGCGGCGCGGCGTGGCGGGTGGCGTAGCGCGCCAGCTGCTGTCCGGCGGCGTCATAGACGCCCGCGACCTCGATCCCGGGATTGGCGCGAAGCGCCGACATGGCCTCCTGCGCCGCCTGGGAGTCGCCGAACACCAGGGCGGGCTCCACCGTGGCGGCCATCACCGCGGTCTGGGCGGCAAGCGAGCCGATCCGCCGCGACCGGTAGATCGACTCGTTGAAGATGGTGATCGCCAAGCTGACCAGGATCAGCCCGATCGCGCCGATCAACGCGACAACGGTCATCCGGTCACGGCGCAGGGGCGGCGACGCGTTCATCGATCCACCTCGGCAGCAAGGTTGAGCAGCTTGGAACTCACCGTCAATCCGCCGGCCGCGGCCGCGCGCAGGTCGATGATGAAGCGGACCCGGTTGGCGGTGACGATGAAATGGATCGCACCCCGGCCTTCATTGACCGGGCCGTCGGTGACGGTGAGCACCGGGGCGCCGGCCAGCGCCTTCAAGGCCGCCGCCGCCGGGTGTTCGCTGGACCCGCCCACGAACGCGATGTGGCAGCCGGCTGCGCCCGTCGCCACGCCGACCCGCCGCACGACGATCGGCCGGGCGCCCACCGTCTGTCCTTGCACGGAGCGGTCGAGGAGGGCGCCGAACGGGTCGTGGCCGACCACGCAGACGGTGAACGGCGAAGCGGGGGAGGGAAAGGCCGAGGCGGGCCATTCCACATAGGCCCCGAACTTGTAGAGGAACGCGGCCTTGACCGGAAACTCCAGCGTCGGCGGCTGGGCCGCCGCGATCGGCGCCGCCGCCGCCAGGGCGATCGCCGCCAGGACGAGGCGCGGCCCGCGCATCACCGGTCGACGCGGACGCCCGTCGTCTGTCGCCGCGGCGGGCCGCGCCCGGCCGCCGCCAGTCGCGAAATGTCCAGGCTCTCCGGAGCCTTTCCGATGTCGCGGCCACGAACCGTGAGACCGGCGCTGAGGCGCCGGACCGCCGTGGCGTCGAAATCGCCCCACGCTTCGAGCCCCCAGATCCGACCCTTCAGGCCGGCGTCGATCCTGACTGAAAAAAAGCCGATCGGCGAAGCGTCATTTGAGCGCAACCTGCCATAGCCGTCCAGGGATATGCTCATCGAAACGGAGAGCCCGGCCCGAGCCGGCCGCAGGCTGGAACCGGCGCCGGTCTCCAGGACGAGGCCCGTCGCCGTCACGGGCTGGAGAAAACCGGAAAGCGTGCGGTCAGCCGCCGGCCTGGGCGCGGGCCAGCCGCGCGGCCTCCAGCATCCGCAGGGCGGTCTCCTCGGCGGCGTCCGGGGTCATGGTGAAAGCGACGCCCGCCGGGCCCCAGACCACCACGTCGCCGTCCACCGGGGCCGGGGCGCTGGGCTCGCTGTAGGCGCGGCTGCGGCTGGCCTCGACGCGCCTGAGGCTGGCTACGTGGCTGGGGACGGGGCTGGGCGCCGGACGCCGTTCTGGCCCCATGGGATAGGCTCCTTTCCCATGCAACACCCGGCCGGCGCGTCTGTTCCCTAAGGTGCGCCCGCCCGGCCATGCCGCCCGGAGGTCGATGACCATTCCGCCGGGCGACCGGGCCGTTTCGCTCAAAGTCCCAGCCCGCCGCTGGCGGTCAGGGTCTCGCCGGTGATCCAGCCGCCTTCCTTCGAGGCCAGGAACAGCACCACCTCGGCGATGTCCCCCGGCTGGCCGATCCGGCCGAGCGGGGTGCGGCGGGCGTAGTCCTCCAGCGCCCCCGGCTGCCTGAGCCGGGCGGCCGTCATGTCCGTCTCCACCGCGCCGGGCGCCACGCCGTTGACGGTGATGCCCCGCAGGCCGGCGTCGCGGGCGAGCAGGGCGGTCAGGGTGTTCAGCCCCGCCTTGGCCGGGGTGTAGACCGGCACGTCGGGGTAGGCCCGCCGCGCGCCGAGGGCGGAGATGTTCACCACCCGCCCGCCGTCGCGCATCCGCCGCAGGCCGCGCTGGATGACGAAGAACGGTCCCTTCAGGTTCACCGCCATCACCCGGTCGAATTCCGCCTCGTCCACCTTGTCGAACTGCGCCCCGCCGCCGAGCGCGGCGTTGTTCACCACGATGTCGAGATAGGGCCTGCCGCCCACGCCCCAGGCCCGGTCCAGCGCCGCGAACAGCGCGTCGATGTCGGCCAGCCGCCCGATGTCGGCCTGCACGGCCAAGGCCTCGCCGCCGCGGGCCGCGATCCCCGCCGCCACCGCCTCGGCCGCGTCGCGGTCGGCCAGGTAGCAGACCGCCACCCGCGCGCCTTCCGACGCCAGCCGCTCGGCGATCGCGCGGCCGACCCCGCGGCTGGCCCCCGTCACCAGCGCGGCCTTGCCGGCCAGTCGTCCCTCGGATGTCATGTCGCTCGGTCTCCACAGGCGCCGGACATCCGCGTAACCCTCTCGGCCAATTTCAGCCATCAGATCCCGCGATCCTGCGATCTCCGTATGGAGGGTTTCACGATGCGTCTGTTCGCTTTTTGCCTGTCCGCCGCCCTGGCGGTCGCCGCGCCCGCCTTCGCCGCCTTCCTGCACCCGGCCGACACCGACAAGGACGGGAAGATCAGCAAGGCCGAGTGGAGCGCCTTCAAGTTCGACCCGGCCCAGTTCGCCAAGGCTGACGCCAACCACGACGGCTATGTGGACGGCGCGGAGTTCATGGCCTGGGACGCCGCCGGCCGCGGCAAGCCGGCGGGCTAGAGCGGGTTGAAATCGGGTTGATCCGCCTCCGCTCGTCCCGGCGAAGGCCCATAGGCGCTAACTTAAGGGCGACGGCGCCTTTTTCCTCCCCGTCCCGGAGAGGACGGGGAGGAAAAGCTCCCGGTGAACCCGGCAGGCTCAACTTACCGCCTATGGGCCTTCGCCGGGGCGGGCGGGTTTTGAGCGGGCGATTCCGCCTGGAATCATCGTGCTCCAGGGTCCGCTAAGCCCCGATGAGGTGCAGCGCCACCTCCCGCCGGTGCGCCGCGCGCCGGTGCTCGAAGAGGTAGATCCCCTGCCAGGTCCCGAGCACCGCGCGGCCTTCCGCCACCGGGATCGAGAGCTGCACGCCGGTCAGCGCCGCGCGCAGGTGCGCCGGCATGTCGTCGGGCCCCTCGTCGTCGTGCGCATAGCGCCCCCGGGCCTCCGGGGCGAGGTCTTCGAAGAAGGCCTCCAGGTCGGCGCGCACCGCCGGCGCGGCGTTTTCCTGCACCAGCAGCGAGGCCGAGGTGTGGCGGCAGAACAGGGTGAGCAGCCCCGTCCCGATTCCCTGCCCGGCGACCCAGCGGCTCACCTCGCCGGTGATCTCCACCAGGCCGCGGCCCGGGGTGCGGACGGTCAGGGTGTGCAGGGCCTGGCGCATGTCGGGCTCCTTCCGGCGGCGGCGGGGGATCGGCCGTCCCGCTGGAACGATCGCGGGGTCGCGTCGTTCGGATGTCAAACCGCATTTGGAGACACCCATGCCCGCACCGCAAAAGCTCGACGCCATCGCCCTGCTGAAAGCCGACCACCGCAAGGTCGAGGACCTGTTCGCCAGGTTCGAGGCCGCCAGGGGCGCCAGCCGGAAGAAGAGCCTGGCCGAGCAGATCTGCCTGGAGCTCACCGTCCACACCAAGATCGAGGAGGATATCTTCTACCCGGCCTGCGCCGGCGAGGTGGAGCAGGACCTCCTGAAGGAAGCCTATGTCGAGCACGACGGCGCCAAGGTGCTGATCGCCGAGATCGAGGCCGGCGGCCCCGGCGACGACTTCTACGACGCCAAGGTCAAGGTCCTCTCCGAGATGATCGAGCACCACGTCGAGGAGGAGGAGAAGCGCTCCGACGGCATGTTCGCCCAGGCCCGCAAGGCCGGCCTCGACATGGACGCCCTGGGCGGGCGGATGGCCGCCGAGAAGGCCGATCTGGTGGCCGCCTACAAGTCCGGCGGCGTGGCCAAGCCCGAGACGCCCACCTTCACGGGGACTTCGCTTGCCTGACGACGTGGCGAGCGACGCGCCGGAGCCGCTCCCGGACGCGGTCGCCGCCTCGGTCGAGCACGTGGTCGCCCTGCACCGGGAGCACCACGCCCAGGCGACCGCCCTGCAGCGGGGGATTGACGCGGCCACGGCGCGGCTGGCGCGGCCCGGCGCCCTGGTCCTGGTGGCCCTGGTCCTGGCGTTCGGGACCGGGCTCGCGGTCTGGGCGAGGGGCGGGGCGGTGGATCAGCCCCTGTTCGCCTGGCTGGAGTTCGCGGCCACCGTCGCGGCCCTGATCTTCGCGCTGCTGATCCTCGTCACCCAGCGCCGCGCGGACGAGCTGGCCGAGAGGCGGGCCCGCTTGACCCTGGAGCTGGCGATCCTCGCCGACCGCAAGAGCGCCAAAATCATCGAGCTGCTGGAGGACCTGCGCCGCGACCATCCGGACGTGGTGGACCGCGATGATCCCGAGGCCCACGCCATGGCCGAGCCCGTCGACCCCGCCGCCGTCGGCACCGCCATCGACGCCCAGGTGGACGCCTGAGAGGCCGCCCCGCAGGCCCGCGGGCGTTGAAAAAACGCCTGACAAGCCGCGAACACCCATGACACAAAGGCGCCGCGGCCCTTCGCGGCGTCGGTCATCAACGAGAAAGAGGAAGACGTGTTCGGATTGCGGTTCGACATGCGCGCGCCCGTCAACGGGGCGCCCGCCACCGACCTCTACCGCGCGGCGCTGGAGATGACCGCCTGGGCGGAGACCCGCGGCGCGGTCGGCGCCCTGGTCTGCGAGCACCACAAGTCCGCCGACGGCTACCTGCCGGCCCCGATGGTGCTGATCTCGGCGCTGGCGGCGCGCACGACGAAGATCCCGCTGGCGGTCTCGATCGTGCAGCTGCCGCTCTACAACCCCGTGCGCCTGGCCGAGGAGATGTGCGTCGTCGACATCCTCTCTAACGGCCGCACCCGCTTCGTGGGCGGCCTCGGCTACCGCACCGAGGAA
Source organism: Phenylobacterium sp. (assembly GCF_036502675.1). Lineage (GTDB taxonomy): Bacteria > Pseudomonadota > Alphaproteobacteria > Caulobacterales > Caulobacteraceae > Phenylobacterium. Next base: position 26,037 of record NZ_DASXYF010000128.1, on the reverse strand, counting down.
TACGAGATGTACGGCGTCGACTTCAGCCGGCGCGGCGCCATCGCCGAGGAGAACCTCGCCCTGCTGCTGCGCGCGGTGACGGGAGAGCCCTTCGAGCACCAGGGCCGGCGCATCCACGTCACCCCGGGACCGGTGACGCCGGGCGGCCCGCGCATCGCCTGGGGCGGCGGCAGCAAGGCGGCGGCGCGCCGCGCGGGCCGCTACGGCCTGGACTTCTTCGCCCAGAGGGGCGACCCGGCGCTGCGGGACGCCTATGAGGAGGCCTGCCGCGCCAACGGCCACGAGCCGCAGATCTGCAACCTTCCGGTCGCCGGCTCCCCGGCCACCGTGTTCGTGGCCGAGGACCTCGACGCGGCCTGGGCCGAGCTCGGTCCCTACATGATGAACGACGTGCTGGGCTACGCCGCCTGGAACGAGGGCAACGAGGACACCAGCAGCCTCTCCTTCGTGCGCACGGCGGAGGAGCTTCGCGCCGAGAACGGCAGTCACCGGATCATGACGGTGGACCAAGCCGTGGCCTACATCCGCTCCGGCGGGCGGCTTTCGCTGCACCCCATCGTCGGCGGCCTGCCGCCTGAGATCGGGTGGCGCTACCTGCACACCGTGGTGGACAAGGTGATGCCGGCGGTGGCCGCAGCCGGCGCCTGAAGCGACGGCCTTGTCCGGTCAGCGTTCCGCCTTGGCCGGGACCAGGTCCCGGATCGCGGCCGCGAGCGCGTCCTGCGTGAACGGTTTCGAGATCCGCGACGCGCGAAGGTCGACCCCCGCCGGCGTTTCGGCGTAACCGGTGGCGATCAGCACCGGCAACTGCGGCCGATCCGCCAGGACCGCCTCGCGGAGCTCCAGCCCGGTCATCTGCGGCATGGCCTGGTCGGTGATCATCAGATCCAGGTGAGGGTGGTGCGCGAGCGCGGCCAGGGCCTCCTGGCCGGACGCGGCCTCGATGACGTGGTGGCCAAGGTCCTCGAGCAGGGCGGCGGTGTTTCTGAGCACAAGGCTGTCGTCATCCACGGCCAGGATTCGCAGCCGCCGGGACTCCGCGGTGTCCACGACCGGCTCATAGGCCGCCGGATCGCCCGGCGCGTCGGCGGCCGTGACCGGCAGCCACAGCTCCACCGACGAGCCTTCGCCCTGGCGGCTGTGGATCGTCAGCCGCCCGCCGGACTGCGCCGTGAGGCCATGCACCATCGACAGGCCCAGCCCGGTCCCCTTGCCGACCCCCTTCGTCGTGAAGAAGGGCTCGGCGGCGCGCGCCAGCGTCGCCTCGTCCATGCCCTCGCCGGTGTCCGTCACCTGCAGGCGGATGTACTCCCCCGGCGCGAGCGGTCCGTCGCCGCCCCCGACCGTTTCCCGGCGGGCCGAAATCGAGATGCCGCCGCCGTTCGGCATGGCGTCGCGCGCGTTGACCACCAGGTTCAGGAGCCCGGTCTCCAGTTGCGCCGGGTCGGTGCGCACCGGGGGCAGGCCGGGCGCGAAGCAGGTTTCGATGTGGATGGTCGGGCCGATCGAGCGCTGCAGGAAGTTGAGCATGTTCTGCACCAGCGACGTCAGGTCCACCGCCTCCAGCTTCAGCTCCTGCTTGCGCGCGAAGGCCAGCATCCGCTGGGTCAGGGTGGTGCCCCGCTGGGCGCCCTGGATCGCATTGTCGACCAGCGGGGTGATGCGCGGGTCGTTGGGTATCCGCTTGCGCACCAGCTCGAGGCTGCCGAGCACGGCCATCAGCAGGTTGTTGAAGTCGTGGGCCACCCCGCCGGTGAGCTGGCCGATGGCGTCGAGCTTCTGCGACTGGAACAGGGCCTCGCGCGCCTGCTCCAGCGCCTGCTGGGCCTCCCGCCTTTCGGTGATGTCGCGCGTCACCTTGGCGAAGCCGACCACGCTGCCGCCGTCGTCCCGGATCGGATCGATGACCACATGCGCCCAGAAGCGCTCGCCGCCCTTGCGGACCCGCCAGCCCTCCTGCTCCCAGCGCCCTTCCCGCAGGGCGGTCTCCAGGCCGTGCGCCGGGACGCCGGCATCGCGGTCCTCCTGTGTGTAGAAGCGCGAGAAGTGCTGTCCGACGATCTCCTCGGGATGGTATCCCTTGATCCGCTGGGCCCCGGGGTTCCAGTTGGTGACCCGGCCCTCGCGGTCGAGCATGTAGATGGCATAGTCCGTGACCCCCTGGACCAGCAGCTTGAACTGCTCCTCGCTGCGGCGCAGGGCGTCCTCGGCCTCCTTCCGATCGGTGAGGTCGCGCGTGACCTTCGCAAACCCCACCAACTTTCCGGACGGCGCCCGGATGGGGTCGATGATCACATGCGCCCAGAACTGTTCGCCGTTCTTCCGGACGCGCCATCCCTCGCGCTCGAAGCGTCCTTTCTCCGCCGCGGTCCGCAACGCCAGCTCGGGAAGTCCGGCCGCCCGGTCCTCGTCGGTGTAGAACGTCGAGAAGTGCCGGCCCACGATTTCGTCGGCGGCGTACCCCTTGAAACGCTGCGCGCCGGGGTTCCAGCTGATGACGACGCCCGTGACGTCCAGCATGTAGATGGCGTAGTCGGTGATCGCATCGACGAGCAGACGATATCGACGTTCGTCCGACTTGACGTCCACGACGGGCGTTGCGTGTTCCATCCGGTCCTCTCGCCGCCGATGCGCGGCGGCGCCTATTCGACATCGGGGCGATGACGCCATGTGCGCCGGGCGCCGGCGGTCCCCCGACGCCTTTCAGCGATCGGGTTGGCGCGCCCGTCGATCGTAACGCCTGTGGTCGGTTAAGGCTGCGACGTCGTCGCGTCCGACGCTTTCGCCGGCCGATCGTCCGTTCCCGCCTAGAGCGCGGCCCCCTCGGGCGCGCCCCCGGTCGCCGGCGGCGGCGCGCAGTGGCCGGCGCGCGCCTGGACGACGTAGAGCAGGGCCCGGGCGTGGGCGAAGGTGTTGTGTTCGGCGAGCGGGTTGGTCGGCTGGCCGGTGGTGATGCTGAGCGCCTCCGCGGCGGGATCCGCCTGACCGACGGTCTGCTGGTTCCAGCGCGCCAGGGCGCCGCCGCAGGCCGCCACCGCAGCCTCGGAGACCGCGTCCGCGTCGTCGCCGGACGGCGCCAGGGTGTAGGCCCATCGGCGCACGCAATCCTCCACCGCGGCGGTGGCGTCGGTCGCGACCGGAGGGGCGGCGGCGTTCGGGGCCGGAGTCTTCGCGGCCTTGAAATCGTAGCAGAGCCCGGTGTTCGCGGCCTTCATCTGCCGCTCGTTGCAGCCCGCCAGGCCAAGGCCCGCGACGCATGCCGCCGTGATGAGAGCTTTGAGGGTCATGTGGGGGTTCCTTAGCGGTCGCAGACTTGCATCGGCTGCTGCACCAGCCGGCCGCGGTCGTCATAGAAGGCGCGGGTGGTCATGCGGCAGCTGGCCACGGGATAGGCGGCCGGCGCGTAGCCGGCCGGCCCCGCGCCCGGGGTGACGGGCTGGCCATACCGGTCGTAGTAGACGGTGCGCGTGGGCGCCGGCGCCGCGTCGGCGTAGCCGTGCGCCCGGCTCGAGGACCGGCGCGCCGGCGCACGATAGTAGGAGGCGGAGCGGTAGCGCCGGCACCCGGCGCGGCCGATCTCGTGTCCCACCACCGCGCCGCCCAGCCCGCCGATCACCGCGCCGCCGCCGCCGTGCGAAACGGCGTTGCCCAGCAGCGCCCCGCCGACGCCGCCCAGGATGGTCCCGGTGGTCTTGCGGCTCCTGCAGGAGGCCGCGTCCGCATCCATGGGCGCCGCCAGAATCGGCAGCGCCGCCACCGCAGCGAGGCTCCCGGCCATGATCCAGTTACGCATGGAATATCACTCCCTCCAGTTCCAGTGCAGATGCAAACGCGCCAGACGCCGGCAGGATGCAAGTAAAGCTTGGGGGTGCTTCAGGGCGTCGGTGAGGCGGCCGTCACGTCACGTCATGACGTCGCCCCTGCGAGCGGGAGTCGCAGCGGCGGTCTCGACTTGCACCCGGTCGTCCGAATTCCTCTCGGATCTCTGGGCGCCGGAAATCGATGTTCAACGGCGACCGGCGCGTGCGAGCGCAAATCCGAAGGAGACAATCCCCGCCATCCGGCGTCGGACGAATGGTGGTGGGCGCAGTCGGGGCGCGACTTGTCTCCAGCTCGGAAGCAGGCGAACTCTGCGTCATGGCTTTGGGCGCGCTGATCTTGACCCACGGTCGCTGGCTCGCAACTGACGCGAGCTGATTTCAGCAGCTCGCCAGATGCCTCATGACCGTGTTCTCGCTTTCCGTACGAATGCTGGACTTGGTGTCGTTGAATTGCTTCCAGGACGGGATTTCGCTCAACGGAATACGGGTCTTCTTGAGGACCTCGTCGCGATCGCCAAACGCGGCCAGGTTCCGGTATTCGAGGAGGAACAGTGAGTCCCAGGGCTCCGGATCTCCGACAGGGAACCGGTTCATGAAGAAGCGGTAGCGGCTGAGGGCGCCTTCCTTGATCCACCCCTCGGCCTGGGGAACGACGTAGCCGGATACGAACTGCCGATACTGATCGGCTTTGTTGTACGTGTAGGGGATCGCGTAGAACACGTGGTCGGCGAGCGGCCCGGGTTGCGGGGCCTCGCCGTCCCATTCCAGATCGGCCGAATAAGTCGCGGAGGGTTTGGCCAGCTTCAGGCCTACCGGGCTAAGCCCGCCCGGCATTGTCTTTTCGATCTTTTGCCAGCGATCGGTGTCCTCGTAGCGTCTGAAGTTGAGCACCGTCATGGCGTCCAACGTGCTGGGCTGCACGAAGGGATTGAACAGGATCTGACAGCTGGTCAGCACCCCTTCCGACTTGAGCTTGCGCAGCAGAGCCACGCCTTCCGTCTGTAGATAGGCGCGAAAGGCGGGACGATCCGCCGGTTGGGCCCTGTAGGTGATGATGAGCTCGCGTGGTCCGCCATGAATCGGAATTGAGGCGGCCATCGCCGATCCAGACGACAGCGGCATGACCATTGCGCAGACCGCAGTCAGACACCGGAGCCAAGCACCCATTGAGGAACCTCACGCACTGTGTGTCGATGAACAGCGACCACCTTAGCGTCGCAGGTGAGCCGTCAGGGGCGGCCACTCACGCGCCCCAGAATTGACGTTGACGCTTCGGTCCAGCGTCAGCGCGTCGCCCTCGAAGAAGCAGGAAACGGTGTCTCGGAACGCCGATCCCGAAAAGATCCAGGTGAGTTCGAGATGTCGCGGGTCGATCCAGCGGGCGCCGGCGAAGACTGTCGCGTCGTCCCACTCGTAGCCATGATGCAGGGAGCGACCCGGCATGTCCGTGCGTCCCTCTATCCATGCGTCCAGACCAGCCGCGATCTGATGCTCACCGGTTGCGTCGGCGAGGTGGAACACGCACCGGTCTTCCGCGAACTCGAGCCGGATCGCATCGATCCCGAAGGGATTGGGATCGACGTGCCAGGTCCGGCCGCTGATCGCTTCCGGCAAGTTGGAGCCCGAGGATTGGAGCGGCCAGGGTTCGGCTGCCTTTCGCAAACGATCGCGAAGCACCCTGTCGGCTTCGGACTCATCCCTCGGCGGGCCAAACATCGCCGGAATGTGGCGGTCGAGAAGTGGCTTGACCTCTTTGGCGCGCCCCATGGCGCCGGTCATGACCAGGATCGCGTCGTGCTGGGGCAGCACCAGCCCCAGCTGCATGAACAAGCCGATGCCGGCAAACCCGCCATCCGGATAGGTCCACCAGTGATAGCCGTAGTTGACTTCAGGCGTCTGGGGCCGCGTGGCCTCTGCCATCCACTCGGACGGCACAAGTTGGCGCCCCTGCCATGAGCCCTTGTGAGCCGCGAGCATACAGATCTTGAGCAGGTCGCTTACCCTGCAGCTCAGCCCATTGCCGGCGGGATTGAAGCCATCCGGCCCTACGTCCCAGGTTTCGCCCGTGATCCCGAGCGGAGCGAAGATGCTGGGTTTGACATACTCGTGAAGTGTTTGGCCGGTCGTGCGGTAGAGGATGGCGGCCAGCATGTAACTCGCGGCGCTGCTGTAGACGTAGCGTTCGCCCGGCCGGGACTCGACGGGAATCTTGAAGAATTCGGCGATCCAGCTCGTCTCGATCGCGCGCCAGACCGGACCTCCGACCTCGGCTGCATGGCCTGTGCGCATGGTGAGGAGGTCCTCGACCGTCATGGCGGCGAGGTTTTCGCTGACCACCTCCGGCAGGAGGTCCGGGAAGAACGACACCACGTGATCGGTGAGGGCGAACGCGCCGTCCGCGATCGCCAGCCCTACGGCGCAGGATGCCACGCTCTTGGCGAAGGAGTGCATGATGCGCCGATCGCCCGGACGGTACGGCCAAGAAAAGGCCTCGACCCCCAGGCGGCCGTGCCGATAGAGCATGAGGCTGTGGACTTCGTTGCCGGCCGCCTTGAGGTCGTCCAGCATGGCCAGAATTGCATGGGCGTCGACGCCAAGCTCGTGGGGTTTGGCGCGCTGCAGCTCACCATTGAAGCCTCCGGCGGCTGCGGCCGGGAGAGCCGTTCCTTCGACGTCTGCCCTACTTTCCATACATCACCGAACCCTTTCCAAGAACGTTAGGGAGGCGCTCCCAGGCGGTCAATTTCTTTGTACTATGGCACCATATAGTGCATGAGAGTTTTGCAGCCACGTGTTTTCCCAGGCGCTTCGATCTGGGGCGGTCGCCACTTTGAGCTGAGGCCGCGACCGGACACGCCTGTTAGACGGCGGGCCCGATCCAGATCGTCTTGGTGTTCATGAATTCCTTCATACCCTGCTCGCCGAGCTCACGACCGTAGCCAGAGTGCTTCACGCCGCCGAACGGCAGGCGCGGATCGGACGCCACGACGCCATTGATGAACACGGCGCCTGCGTCGATGCGGCGGGCGAACGCCTTCGCGCGGCTAAGGTCCCGCGTCCAGATGGACGCGCCCAATCCGAATTCGGTGTCGTTGGCCATAGTGAGGGCCTCGTCCTCGTCGGCTACGCGCGTGATCGCCGCCACCGGACCGAAGGTCTCTTCGCGGAAGGCAGCCATGTGCGGCAGCACATGGTCGATGATGGTGGGCGGATAGAAGAAGCCGGGACCCGCCGCCGGCATGCCGCCGAGCCGCAGCCAGCCGCCCGCCGAGACCGTACGCTGAACCTGGTCATCCAACGCCACACGGAGGTTGGCCCGCGCCATCGGTCCGATTTGCACGCCTGGCTCAAAGGGGTCGCCCATTTTGAGTTGCTGGGCACGAGCGACGAAGAGGTCCACGAACTGGTCGGCGACAGCGTCCACGACCAGGAAGCGCTTGGCATTGATGCAGCTTTGCCCGGTGTTCAGGTACCGGGCCTTGACGGCTGCATCGGCTGCCAGCTCGAGATCCGCGTCGGCGAGCACGATGAAGGGGTCGGACCCGCCCAGTTCGAGGACCTGCTTCTTCAGCGCCTTGCCAGCCTGAGAAGCCACGATCATGCCGACCTGGGTGGAGCCGGTCAGGGTGACGGCGGCGATGCGCGGATCGGCGATGAGCCCCGCCACGGCAGTGTTTTCGACGACCAGATTGATGACGAGGCCGTTCGGGGCGCCCGCCTTGACCAGGAGGTCCTCGATCGCTTTCGCGCAGAGCGGAACATTCGCCGCATGCTTCAGCGCTGCGCCGTTGCCGGCTATCAGGGCAGGGGCGAGGAAGCGGAAGAATTGCCAGAAGGGATAATTCCACGGCATGATCGCCAGCACGACGCCGAGCGGATCGTGGACGACGAGGCTCTCGCTGGCGTTGGACGGCATCGCCGTATCGGCAAGGAATTTCAGGCCGCTGTCGGCGTAGAAGTCGCAGTTGATGGCGCATTTTTCGATTTCGGCTTCCGCCTCGAGCAGGGGCTTGCCCATCTCCAGCGAGATGAGCCGCGCCAGCTCGGCCTTGTCGCTGCGCAGCGCCTGCGCGATGCGGCGCAGGAGGGCGGCGCGGTGTTCCGGCGCCGTCCGTCGCCATTTCCTCTGGGCGGCTGTGGCGGCGTCCAAGGCGTGCTCGACCGCCTCCTCACCTTGAAGTTTGAAGCGGGCCAGTTCGGCTCCGGTCGCGGGGTTGAGGGAGACGATCATGGCGCACCTGCGGTGATGGCGTGGGCCACGGCGTTCGCGAACGCCTCGGTCCGGGCTTCGCCGCCGATGTCCCGGGTGCGCAGCGCCGGCTGATCCAATACCGTCTCGACCGATTGTTCGATCAGCCGGGAAGCCCGGCGCAATCGCTCGTCCGCGCGCCGCGCGCCAAGCCAGTCGAGAAGCATCGCCGCTGAAAGGATCAGGGAGGTCGGATTCGCGACGCCTTGCCCCGCGATGTCGGGGGCCGAGCCGTGCTGGGCTTGAGCGACGCAGAGCGCGTCGCCGGCGTTGATGGAGCCTCCCAGACCGAGACTTCCACTCAGCTCTGAGGCTTCGTCGGAAAGGATGTCGCCGAACATGTTCGTCGTCACCATGACGTCGAAGCGGTCTGGCGAGCGGATCAGAAGCGCCGCGGCGGCGTCGACGATTACCTCCTCAAGTTCGATATCCGGATACTCGGCGGCGACCTTGCGGACCTCGCGCAGGAACAGCGCGTCCGAGAGCTTCAAAACATTTGCCTTGTGCACTGCGGTGACCTTCTGCCGGCGGCCAGACGCGAGCTCGAATGCGGCTCGAGCGACCCGCGCGGACGCCTTGGCGGTGATCTTGCGGATCGAGAATGCGCTGTCGGCATCGGGCATGAATTCGCCCGAGCCGGCGAACATGTTGCGGTCCGAGTAGAAGCCTTCGGTGTTTTCCCGAACGATCACCAGGTCCATCGGCCTACGCAGGATGCTCAGCCCCTTGCGCGAGCGGCATGGCCGGACGTTCGCGTACAGTTCGAAGACGGTTCGCAACTCTGCGGAAGGATTGATGCCGCCCTCCACGCGGGAGGGATACTCGTAGTGCGACACTGGACCCAAGACGACGCCGTCGACCTGCGGAATGCGCTCCATGACTGCTTGTGGCAACGTCGTTCCTTGTTCGGCCAAGCTCTTGAGGCCGATGTCCATCTGCTCGATGGAGAATCCGATCCCAAGCGCCACGTCGACGGCGTCCAGCACCCGCAGAGTGGCATGGGTAATTTCTGGACCAATTCCGTCGCCGGGCAAAAATAGGAGGTTCATTGAAGGTCCTCAGAGACTGAACACTCGCGCGGCTTGCCGCGGCAGGAGACGGGAGGCCGGGGGCGAGGCGGCGGAGGCTCGCCCCCGGCCGGCCGGCTAGAACTCGGTGGAAACGGAGAATTTCACGACGGAGGGCGCGCCCTCCGCCAGGAACAGCGAGCCCGTAGAGGCCCAGTATCGCGTGTTTCCGACATTCTCGGCGTTGACCCGGAAAGTGGTCCGATGGCCGTAGAGCTCGCGTTGGTAGGCGGCGCCGAGGTTCAGTAGCGTATAGCCGGGGATCCATCCCTCATTGAGGTTGTTCACCGCCCGCTTGCCGATGTGGAAGATCCCGGCGTTGATGCTAAGCCCCTCGATCAGCTCATTCAGGCGGTACTCGCCGGAGAGCGAGTAGGTGATCTTCGGCGTGTTCTCCACATAGCGACCCACCGCCGTGGGCGTAACAGCCGTCCCCGAAATAACCGTCGCGGCGCCCGATTCCTGCTTGGCGTTCAGGTATTGGGCGCTGACGTAGACCGACAGGTTCGGGGTGACCTCGCCGGTCAGGCTGGCTTCGACTCCTCGGTACCGTGCGCGGCCGTCCTGAACATAGAGGTTCTGGGCATTTACGTAGGTCGAGCCACGGTCGATATCGAAGTAGGCCGTCTGGAAAAGAAGCCCGCGGACCGGCTCCACCTTCACCCCGACTTCCCACTGGGTGCTCTCCGTCGGAGGCAGCTGCGCGAGCGCATTGACCGCAGCGATGGGAGCCAGCGGCGTCGACTCCAGGCCCTCGATGTAGGTCCCGTAGAACGACGCCCAGCTGCGGGGCTTCAGGACCACGCCGTAGGACACCGCGGTCGGGCTGGCGTGGAAGGTCGTGGCGCCGGTGGTGCGGTTACTTTCGGTGTAGTCGGAGTAGCGTACACCGGCGAGCACCTGCAGCCACTCGTGGTACTTGATCCGGTCGAAAACGTAATAGCCGATGTCCAGGATACCTGTCGTCACCCCGCCGGGAACGGGCTGAATAGTGCTTTCGGGTACATCCTGCGGTGCCCAGAAATTCTGCGGGGCGGTGACCTTAGCCTGGTTGGCGTTGAACTGGGTGCGCTCGTTGCGTGAGGCGCCGAGCAGGATCTCGTGCAGCAGCGGCCCGGTGTAGAACGTCCCGGCGACTTCGCCGCGGATGTTCTTGTTCACGGCTTTGTAGTTGTTCTGGATGCTGATCGACTCCGTGCCTGCTCCGGTGACGAAGTCGGTCGCCGTGAAGCTCGAGAAATGGCGCGTGCGGGCCAGCTTGGATTGGCCGCCGTCGAGCGTGACCTCCCACTGGTCGTTGATCTTGTAGCGGATGCGCCCTAGGGCGTTGTCTTCCTTAGCGCTGTTCTTCAGCCACTCCGAGCCAAGGTTGGTGGTCGGGTCGAGGAGCGGCGGCAGCGCGATCGACGGATAGAGGTTCGTCCCCGTCGATTTCGGAGCCACCAGCAACCAGTCAGTGGGCTCCGGCATCGTCTTCTCAATGTGCTCGACGTCCAGGCTAATGGTGAGCTTGTCGATCGGCTTGAGGTCGAAGGCGCCGGCCAAGAGCGTGCGGTGCCCTTCGGTCTTTTTAATGCCGGACTCCACGTCGGCGTTCACTAGGTTGATCCGCGCGCCGAACATGCCCCAAGTATCGCTCGCGTCGATGTGGCCGCCGATCGAGCCGTGGCTGTCGCCGAACACGTGCGCGAGCAGGTACTCGCTCTGACTCGGGCGCTTCATCGTCAGGTTGATAATACCGGCGGGCGTGGTGAAGCCGTAGTAGAGGGCCGAGGCGCCCTTCAGGGCTTCCACGCGGTCCTTGTCTTCGAGCGGCAGGTCGACGAGGTTAATGATCGGCAGGCTGGAATCGAGACGGTAGTTGCCGCGGTTCTCAACATTGATGCCGCGGATCGCCATGTTGCTGTAGACGGTCGGAGAGGTCTGGGCCTGGGTGACCCCGGCAGTGTTTTTCAGCGCATCCAACAAGCTCATCGCCTGCTGCGAAACTAGCACCTGGTTCGGGATCACGCTGATGGTCATCGGGGTGTCGAGGGCCTTCGCGCCGCGGAAGCTGCCCGCCTGGACGAGCTCGGCGCCGTAGCCCTTGCGGTCGGCGGTGACGACGATCTCCTCCAGCACCGGCTGTGTGTTAGCCGCAGCAGCGGCGGCGGTGGCCGGCGTAGCGGCGGCCGAGATGGCTGGTGCCGTCTGCGCCAGCGCAGTGGTCCCCATGAGGACGGCGACGGACAGGCCGCCCCCGAAGACCATGGCCGGAGCCCGGATGGGCATAGGCATATCGTATCCCCTATGATCGCGCATTGCGCTTTGTGCAGCTAGAAGTCGGCCCGTGGCGCCAATTCGGCGGCCCGTTCTGCCATCTATATGTATTATGTGATCACAGAAAGCGCCATCACGATTTTGCCGAACTTGCGACTCTGTGGCCGCGTGGGCACATGCGGCTTCCACGAACGTCGGGCGGCCGCGAGCGATGTGGCCGCGCCTGCCTTCTAGCCGTCCAGGCGGGGCGCGAGTGCCACTCGGAACCCCAGGCCCCAGAACCGTCGGCCGGGCTTGCTCCAGTCACGGTCGGCGGCGCGTGCACTGTGCGCGGGGTTGAACCACGATCCGCCGCGGATGACGCGCGCGTTCCCCGAGGCCGGTCCCGTGGGATTGCTCACCGAGCCGCCCGGCAATGCCCCGTACCAGTCGTGGCACCACTCATTCACGTTGCCGAGCATGTCATAGAGGCCCCACCGGTTTGGAGCCTTGCCCCCTACGGCCCGGGGGCCAGCCATCCCCCCCGGATATTGTTTGCCGGCCCAGTCGTCGGTGGGCCACCCCTTGCCCGTGAATCCAACGCTGCTATTGCCAGCGTACCAGGCGATCGCGTCGAGAGCCGGGGCATCGCGCTCGCTTAGGATCTGCAGGTCACCGATATAGGTGGCGCCCGTCGTTCCGGCGCGGCAGGCATATTCCCACTCGGCTTCGGTGGGTAGGCGATAGACATAGCCTTTGGGCGGTGCCGAATGATCGTTCAGCCGGCGGCAGAATTCGGCGGCCTCGACCCAGTTCACCCAATACATCGGAAGGTCGTCGCGAATGTCGCCGATCGCGCGTTCCGGATCGATGTCCTTGTCGAAGCCGAGCCGGTCACGGATAGTGCGTTCCGTGCCGCCCAGCATGTAGAGGGCGTCGTCGGCGAGCATCAGCTTGGCCTGGTAGAGGATCGTAGATTCCATCACGGTCCGCCATAGGCCTTGCGTCACCTCGAACTGGGACAGCCAGAATGGTCGGGTGAGGGAGACCCGGGTTCGCGGGCTTTCGTCGGGTCTGTGGCCGGACTCTGTCTCCGGACTGCCCATAAGGAACGAGCCTGCCGGAATCGGCTGTAGCCGTAGGCCAAGGATCGAACGCGCGGTGGCGCAGCTTGACCGAGCGAAGCTCGCGGCTCCTGACACGAGCGCCGAGGCGAGCAAGTGTCGACGGTTCGGCAATAGCGCGATCGTCATTTCCCCCCCGATGGTGGAGCGATTTCTTCGGCTTCCTTACCCGCGGCCTTGCACAATCCGCTCGGCGCGCGGATTTGCGTCGGCTGCTGAACGAGGTCGGGTTTCGGACGAGCCCTCGTAATGGGCCGAGCTTGCGAGGACGGACTTGCCTGTCGAGCGGCTCGTCAGTCGGAGGAAAAGGGCTCCGGTGAACGCCACGCCCACCATGGTATGTATCGAGCGGCAGTTGCTCCGCAGGGCGCCAGTCGACTGAATGATTACGAACGCCGTTGTCGTCCAGTCGGAGGCGACGGCGTTACGGCGGCGGGCTTCGGCGCCTGCGGCAGAAATCATCGCCCGAAAGCCCCGTAAGCGGACGGCTGTGGCCACCTCGGAGCTTGCTGAGAACTGTACGGTGATCCAGGACCTTTCGATATCGGGGAGGCGCTCAAGGTCAGGCCTCGCTCACGAACTTCGTCACCAGATAGGCCTCCAGCCCCTCCGAGCCGCCCTCGCTGCCGTAGCCGCTGTCCTTCACGCCACCGAACGGAGTCTCGGGCCAGGTCACGGCGTAGGTGTTCAATCCCACGAGTCCGCTTTCGATGTCGCGGCGGATCAGCTCGGCGCGGGCGCTGTCGCGAGTGAAGGCGTAGGCGGCCAGGCCATAGGGCAGGCGGTTCGCCTCGGCGATCGCCTCCTCCGGCTCCTCGAACACGCGGATGAGCGCGATGGGGCCGAACGGCTCCTCGTTCATCACACGCGCCGATAGGGGGGCGTCGGCCAGGACCGTGGGCTTGAAGAAGGCGCCCGCGTTACCGATCCGCTCGCCGCCGGTAAGCACGGCCGCACCTTGGGCCTTCGCGTCCTCGACCAGCGCGGCGACGGACTCCACGCGGCGCGCATTGATCAGCGGACCCATCTCGGTCGCAGGGTCCAGGCCGTCGCCGACCTTGGTCGCGGCCATGGCGGCGGTCAGCGCCTCGACGAAGCGGCCGTGCACCTTCTTCTGCACCAGGAAGCGGGTGGGCGACGTGCAGACCTGGCCGGCGTTGCGCAGCTTCGCCGTCGCGGACAACTTCGCCGCCCAGTCGATGTCGATGTCGTCGAACACCACCACCGGACCGTGGCCGCCCAATTCGAGCGTCACGCGCTTCAGGCCCTCCGAGGCCTGGCGGGCGATCACCTTGCCGATGGCCGTCGAGCCGGTGAAAGACACCTTTCGGACTTCCGGCGCCGCCATCAGGTGGGTGGACACATCGGCGGGCACGCCGAACACCACGTTGACCACGCCTTTCGGCAGGCCCGCGTCGTCCAGCGCGCGGACCAGCGCCAGGGCGGCGCCCGGCGTCTCCTCCGATGGCTTGATGATGCAGCTGCAGCCCACGGCGAGCGCCGGGGCGAGCTTCCGGGCCGCCTGGCTGGCCGGGAAGTTCCACGGCGTGAAGGCCGCCACCACGCCGACCGGCTCCTTCGCCACGCGCAGCGTCGCGCCGGGCGTGCGGCCGGGGATCAGCCGGCCATAGTTGCGCCGCGCCTCCTCGGCGTACCACTCGAACCAGTCTGCGGACGAGTACAGCTCCGCCTTCGCCTGGGCGAGCGGTTTGCCCTGCTCGAGCGTGAGGGTGACGGCGTCGGTCTCGATCCGCTCCCGGATCAGGGTCGCTGCGTGGCGCAGCACGGCGGCGCGTTCGATCACAGACGTCGCGCGCCAACGCTTGAATCCGTCAGCGGCGGCGGCCACCGCGCGATCGAGGTCGGCCGGCGTCGCGTGCGGCAACTGCCCGAGCGTCTCGCCGGTCGCCGGGTCGATCACCGGCTCGCTTTCGCGGGACTCCGCGCCGATCCATTCGCCGGCGATGAACAGGTGGAGCGCTGGGTAGGCGGCCTTGGGCATCAGTCGACCTTCTTCAGACCGGTGCGGATGGTCTCGACGATCTGGTGCACCTCGCTCTCGGAGATGATCAGCGGCGGCGAGAAGACCATGATGTCGCCGGCGTTGCGCAGCAGGACACCGTCCTCGAAGCCCACTTTGTTCAGCTGGGCGCCGCGGGCGCCCGGCGCTCCCTCGCGGGGGCTCAGCTCGACGGCTCCGAGCAGGCCGATGTTGCGGATGTCGGCCACATGCGGCTCGCCCTTTAGGCTGTGGATCGCCGCTTCCCAGACCGTCGCCATCTCGGCGGCCCGCTCGAAGATGTTCAGGTCGCGGTAGACCTCGAGCGTCGCCAGGCCCGCGGCGCAGGCCAGCGGGTGGGCGGAATAGGTGTAGCCGTGCGGCAGCTCGATCTGGTCCTCGGGCTTCGACATGTAGGCCTCGAAGACCTTCCCGGAGACCAGCACGCCGCCCATCGGAACAGAGCCGTTGGTCATCCCCTTGGCGATCGTCATCAGGTCTGGCGTAACCCCGAACCGCTCGGCGCCGAAGGATGCGCCGAGGCGCCCGAAGCCGGTGATCACCTCGTCGAAGATCAAGAGGATGCCGTTGGCCGTGCAGATCTCGCGCAGCCGATCTAGGTAGCCCTTCGGCGGCGGATAGACGCCGCCCGACCCGGTCACGGGCTCGACGATCACCGCCGCGATGGTCTCCGCCCCATGCAGGGCGATCAGCTCGGTCAGGTCGTCGGCATAGACTGCGCCGTCGTCCGGCTGGCCCTTCGAGAAACCGGAAACCTTGGCGTCGTAGGGCAGGGACATGTGGTCGACCTCAGGCAGCAGCGGCCCGAACGCGGTCTTGTGGCGCGCGATACCGCCCACCGAGAGGCCGCCGAAGCCGACCCCGTGATAGGCCTTCATCCGGCCGATCAGCTTCACCCGCTCGGCCTGGCCGCGGGCGCGGTGATAGCCGCGGGCGATCTTCAGGGCGGTGTCCACCGACTCCGAGCCGGAGTTGGTGAAGAACACGTGCTCGATGCCGCGCGGCGCCATCTCGGTCAACCGCTCGGCGAGCTCGAAGGCGGCCGGATGGCTCATCGAGAAAGAGGAGACGAAGTCCAGCACCTCGGCCTGGGCCTTGATGGCGTCGACGATCCGGCGCTGGCCGTGGCCGGCGTTGACGCACCACAGGCCTGCGATGGAATCCAGGATACGGCGACCGTCCGGAGTGATGTAGTGCATGCCCTCGGCGCCGCTGAACAGCCGCGGCGCTGCCTTGAACCCACGGCTCGCAGTGAACGGCAGCCAGAACGGCTCCATTGAATTTCTCAGCGGCGAGAGCGTCGTCGACATCGTGACTCCCAGAGTTCGAGGGCGTGGCCAGTTGGATTATGTCTTTTCTGATCACAAAACGCAGTGTTACAGTGGGCCCTGCCGTTCAACAAGGGGGAACCTGAACCGGATGTCCGGGCCTTGCCGCCTCATCGAGATTCTTGGGGGACCGCCCGAGCGGGGCTCCAGGACCCGCAGCAGCAGCTATGGAGCGTGGGTCTGAGATGGGCCGCGCCGCCACGACCCTCCGCTATGTCCTGAAGCGGCTGCTGCTCAGCTTGCCGACGCTGTTGATCGCGGCGATCTTCGTCTTCGCCCTCATCAGGATGATCCCCGGCGATCCCGCCCAGGTGATGTTGGGGCCCGACGCCGACGCCGAGGCGGTGGCGGCCCTGCACCAGCAGATGGGCCTAGACCGGCCGCTTGCCGCGCAGTTCCTGACTTGGATCGCCCACGCCGCGCGCGGCGACCTGGGCGTTTCGGCGGTCACCGGCGAGGCGGTCCTGCCGCTGCTCCTGCAGCGCTTCCAGGTGACCGCCTCCTTAGTTGTGAGCGCGGTAGCACTGGCCACCCTGATCGCCCTGGTCTTTGGCCTGGTCGCCGCCTCGCGGCGCGGCCGGCACATCGACAGCGCCATCGTCGCCGGCTCGGCGCTAAGCATGGCGGTGCCGAGCTTCTGGCTCGGCCTCATGCTCCTGCTGGTGTTCGGCGTGAAGCTGCAATGGCTGCCGGTGGTGGGTTTCGTGCCGCTGAAGGAGCACTTCGGCTTAGGGCTCCTCTACCTGATCCTGCCCGTCGCGACGCTCGCCATCGTCGAGAGCGGCGTGCTGACCCGGATGATGCGCGAGAGCGCGCTCGACGTGCTGCGCTTGGAATACGTCACCCACGCCCGCGCTAAGGGCGTCTCCGAGCCTGCCGTGCTGGTGAAGCACGTGCTGCCGAATGCATTCGCTCCCACACTCACCCTCGTCGGCCTGACGCTCGGCCACCTCCTGGGCGGGGCGGCGGTGATCGAGACCGTCTTCACCCTGCCGGGGCTCGGCCGACTGATCGTGGACTCCATCCTGGCCCGCGACTACGCCGTGGTGCAGGGCTGCCTGCTCTTCACCGCGCTGGTCTATGTGCTCATCAACCTGGCGGTCGATCTCTGCTACCCGCTGCTCGATCCGCGCGTGACGGTGGAAGGCTGATGAGGAAACTCTCCTTCTCCGCCGTGCTCGGCGCCGCCTTGGTGGGCCTTCTGCTGCTCACCGTGCTCGTCTCCTTTGTCTGGACCCCGGTCGATCCCCTGGCGATCGACCTCAGCGCCACCCTCGCGCCGCCCTCCGCGCGCCGCTGGCTGGGCTCCGATGAGTTCGGCCGCGACGTGCTCTCCCGAGTCATGGCGGGCGCCCGGATCAGCGTGGGCATCGCGCTCGCCACCGTCGCCTGCGCGGTCACCGCTGGCGCCATCGTGGGCGTTGCGGCGGGGTTCCTACGTGGCCCCGTTGACCGCACCCTGATGACCTTCAACGACGCCATGCTGGCCTTCCCCGGCATGCTGCTGGCGCTCGGAGTGATTGCTGTCTTCGGTGCCGGCGTCGGCAGCATCATTGCGGCGCTCGCCAGCGCCTATCTGCCCTCGGTCGTGCGAGTCGTGCGCGCCAGCGTGCTCTCGATCCGCGAGCGAGAATATGTCGAGGCCTCCCGCGTGATGGGCAACTCCGAGGTTTACTCGATGATCCGCCACGTGGTGCCCAACGCCTCCCCGCAGATCGCGGTGCTAGCCACCAGCATGTTTGGCTGGGTGCTGCTCTCGGAAAGCGCACTGAGCTTCCTGGGCGTCGGCGTACCGGCGCCCGCGCCCACCTGGGGTAACATGCTGGCCTCGGCGCGGCCCTACCTCGACACCGCCGCCTGGCTCGGCGTCGCGCCCGGCCTCTGCATCGCCGCCACGCTGTTGGGCGCCAACCTCCTCTCGGATGCGCTACGCGAACGCTTCGACCCGAGGCACCTCTGATGGCGGGCGAGCTCCTGAACATCGAAGGCCTGACGATTCGGGCGGAGTCCGGCCCCGTCCTGCTGCAGGACTTCTCGCTCACGCTTAGGTCCGGCGAGTTCGCCGCGCTGGTGGGCGAGTCCGGCAGCGGCAAGACGATGGCCTCGCGCGCCATTCTGGGCCTGTTGCCTCCGGGCGTGCGGCGCACCGGCGGCAAGCTCGAATTCCAGGGCCGCGATATCGGCGCCCTGTCCCATCCGGAGCTGCGCCGGATTCGTGGCAGCGAGATCGGCATGGTTTTCCAGGAGCCGATGGTCTCGCTCAATCCAGCCATGCGGATTGGGACCCAGCTCGAGGAGGGGCTCAAGCTCCATCGCGCCATGACCGCAGTGGAGCGGCGCGAGATCTGCCTGGCCATGCTGGAGCGCGTGCGCGTCGCCGACCCCGCCCGGTGCCTCGCCTCATATCCACACGAGTTCTCCGGCGGCATGCGCCAGCGCATCATGTTGGCCTCGGTGATGATGCTGAAGCCGAAGCTGCTAATCGCCGATGAGCCGACCACCGCCCTCGACACGCTGGCGCAGCGCGAGGTGCTGGACGTGATGGCCGAGCTCGCGGCGGAGGCGCAGACGGCGGTGATCCTGATCACCCACAACCTTGGCCTCGTCGCCCGCTACGCCGAGCGGGCCGTGGTGCTGGAGAAGGGCCGCACGGTGGAGCAGGGCCCCGCCGCCTTGGTGCTATCTCAGCCCGCCGATCCGTACACCCAGCGCCTCGTGGACTCCCTCCCGCAGCGGACGCCGCGGGGGCGCGGCGCGCCGAAGGGCGAGCTGCTTAGCGTCAAGGACCTGAAGGTCGCCTACCGCCGCCGTGGCGAGACAACGGATTTCCAGGCCCTCGCCGGCGTCAACATCACGGTCGCGCCCTCGGAGATGGTGGCGGTCGTCGGTGGCTCGGGCTGCGGCAAGACCACGCTCGGCCGCGCGGTCCTGGGGCTCAATCCCGCCGCCCGCGGCGAGATCCGTTTCGATGGCCTCGACCCGCTGAATCTGGCCGGGCCCGACCAGATCGCGTTCCGCCGCCAGACCCAGCTCGTCTTCCAGGATCCCTATTCCTCGCTCGACCCGCGCATGCGCGTGCGCCAGGTCGTGGCCGAGCCGCTGCGGCTCCTGCCCGAGCTCTCCAAGGCCGAGCGCCGCGCCCGGGTGGAGGAGCTGCTGGCCGACGTCGGCCTCGACCATCTCGCCGACCGCTTCCCGCACCAAATGTCCGGCGGCCAGCGCCAGCGGGTCGCCATCGCCCGCGCGGTCGTGACGCGCCCCCGCTTCGTGGTCGCCGACGAGCCGGTCTCGGCGCTCGACGCCACCATCCAGGCCCAGGTGCTGGCGCTGTTCGAGAAGCTGCAGTCCGCCTACGGCTTCGCCTGCCTGTTCATCACCCATGACCTCGGCGTCGTCGAGCAGATCGCCGACCGCGTCATCGTCATGCGCGACGGCCTAGTCGTTGAAGAGGGGCCGCGCGACGCGGTCTTCGACCGGCCGAAGGACCCTTTCACCCGCGAGCTCCTGGCGGCGACGCCCAGGCTGACGGCAACCCAGCATTTGAGGAAGCAGTCTTAACGGCGGTGCCGTCGTGATTGATGTCGGTCGCTTCCGGCGGAACTCTCGTGTGCATCGAGGACAGCGCGAATGGAAAACTGCGAGACCAGCCGCAGCACGCCGGGCGACCAAGCCATCCACGTCGCGGTGCACGCGCTAGAAGCATTCGTCGGCGCGGACCGGGACCTTCGGGAGGTAGTCTGACTCGCCGCTCATCACATGGGCCTCGGCGATGTCCGTCGAGCGCTGATCGCATCTCGAAGCGGGCTAGCGCCTCCTGCGCCTGGTCCATCAGCGTCACGGAAACGAAGACGACGAGGGATCTCTGCGCGCCTCGCGCGACAGCCGCGCGCGGTAGCCGGCGATCAGCCCAGCCTCCTCCAACAGCTTCACGCGCCGGTGCGCGGCCGAAGGCGACAGCCCATGCGCTCCCCGAGCCGCGTGCTCGTCAGATCGGTGTCGCGGGGCCAGTACGTCGAGGACCCTCTGATCTGTACGGTCGGCCATGGAAGAAATTCTAACCATGTCATCAAAGTTGAGAAGATATCCGATAAGTGACGGTATTCCTGCACGGATGATGGAAGTTTGCAGGTCGCGACGCGTGTAATTTCCTCTTCAACTTGACAGCTTGCAGTGTGGACAGCGATCGGCCGAATCCATGCTCGACTCGATCAAGGAGTATCCTAGCTGCCGGCCAGGCTGAGCGATTGGATTGAAGCTCGCCTGGCAATGTCATGCCTCATCGCCAGTCGTCAGCGCCTATTTCTCCCTGCTTCGACTTCGGATGGAATCGTCGACGCGCACTGGAGCGGGTTTGATCCTGAAGGCAATCTCCAGGTGCCGGCGCATCAGGGTTGACGCCCACTCAAGATCGCCCGCTTCTACCGCGTCGAGGATTCTGAGGTGTTCGTTACAGGAGTCGGCGACCCGGTCGATGACGTCGGGCGAATAGCACAAGAACCGGCGAAGCTGATTCTGCTGCCGGACCGCCTGGAAGAAGAACTCGTTGCACGAGCACGCGGCCAGCCCCGCGTGAAATTCCGCGTTCACGTCGAAGAACGCGACCATGGACAGCTCGTCGACAGGCGTCCTGAGGACAACCTCATGGTTCCGCCGAGATTGTTCGGCCCAGCTGCGGTCCAGCGCGAACGACGGTTCGAGCAGGCCGGCTGGTTCCACTAACATCCGGAAGCGATAACTCTTGTCGTGGCTTTCGATGGAGCGGAGTAGGGGTTTGAAGTGCCAGCCGTGACCCAGATTCCGCTCGACGACCTGATCACGAACCATCCGCTGGAGTGTGCGGCGCAATAGCCCCCGATGGACACCGTATTGCCGCATCATATCGGCTTCGGAGAGCTGCTCTGGCAGTTTCCATGCCACGTAATCGGCGGCCATCTGCATATAGAGCGCCTCTTCCTCATCGGACTGCGCAGTGTCTTCTGCAAGCTCGGTCGCCGCAGACAAATTTCCCACCACCTCGAAGCCGCGCCGAGGGCCGTTCGGCGTCACAACATTTAGCTCAGTGAGATACTCGAGAGCCCGGCGAACCGGCGTTCTCGATACGCTCAACGCCTCTGCCAATCCCAGCTCGCTCAAATGGTCACCGGGCTGCAGGCCATTGTCGCGGATGTATTCTGAGATCTGCAGCGCTACTTTTCGCTGCAGCTTGCTGGGAATGATCCCTTCGGCAGGGCTTCTTTTGCCGGTCAATTCTCGTCTCCTAAGCCGCAGCCGTGACGTAGTTTCGCACCGCACAGCGCCGCGGGTGTCAATATCTGCAGCCTCACTGCGTTATGATATAAGAAAGTGCATGGGATGTCGCCTCGGCGAAATTCCCAACTGCGGGTAAATTCCAGGCACTGCCAATCTGCCAAGCTGCGTTGACAATGCATTATATGATCTAATAAGACATAAATTGATTCATCGGGAGATTGCAGTATGGCCATCCGGGACATTTACGGGGTGGGGAGGATCGCGCTCGCCGCCGCCTTGTTGGGCCTCTCGGCTCCCGCCTTGGCTCATGCCGAAGTCGCGGCTCGAGCGGCGGCGAAGGCGGAGGGCACGCTCGCGGAATTCGAGAACGTCGACCGGGACGCGAAAGACCCCGCTGCGGTTCTGAAGATCCTGCAGCAGGACCTCTACGAGACCGAGGCTTACGCCATCGAAAATCAGTTCCTGCTCCAGTACGGCGACAGAATCTCAATGCGTACCATCCGGTATGCTTCCGGTCACGATCTGATTCCCGGCCACATCTTTACCCCCAAGCACCTGGCGGCGGGGAAAAAATATCCCGCGATCGTCGTCGTACACGGTGGCTTCCACGGTTCCTTCGATCGGACGTGGTATCAGATCGTCGATACCCTGGTGGAGCAGGGCTACGTCCTGTTCTTCCCGGAATATCGCAGTTCGCGCGGCTACGGTCCCGACACCTATAAGAACGACTATGGCGTGACGGACGTCGCCGACGTCTTCGCCGGCGCCGACTATTTCGAGACGCTTCCTTACGTTGACAAAGCCCGATTGGGAATTCTCGGCGAAAGTCGAGGGGGCATGATCACGGTATCCGCGATTGAGCAGAAGCCGCAGCGCTTCAAGGTAGCCGTGGATGTCGTCGGCCTTATGGATTTCGTGGCCTATATGGCTTACAAGCCCAACTACCGGCGCGACGAGGTTGCCCGCGAGAGCCCCAGCTTCGAAGGCAAGCTGCCGGATAGGAATCTTCAGCAATACATCAACGTGTCGCCGATAAACTTCGTGGAGAAGATCCAGACGCCTGTGCTGGTGATTGGCACGAAAGGCGACGAGAGCGTCCCGGTTTCCTACAACGCGGAACGGCTAGTCTCTCTACTGAAGTTGAACAACAAGGCCTTCGACGCGAAGATCTATGACAATGCCCCCGGCGGCCACGAGATGATGAGCGCGCA
This sequence comes from Phenylobacterium sp., assembly GCF_036502675.1. GTDB lineage: Bacteria > Pseudomonadota > Alphaproteobacteria > Caulobacterales > Caulobacteraceae > Phenylobacterium. Next base: position 3,729 of record NZ_DASXYF010000128.1, on the reverse strand, counting down.
GACCCCCGAGCGCTATGACGCCACTGACCGGATCGTCCGATGGCTGGGCCGCTATCTGAAGAGCGAGTAGCAGTCGATCCGCACTCCAACTGTCCGGCTTGATTCCGTCTTGCCGGGGGGGCGCGAGACAGAGCGTCGTCAGCCATGCATGCGTTCTAGGAGATCAGCTCCGGCGAGAGTTTCTTGGCGGGAGGAACGACCCTGAGCTCAGGTCCTACGCAAGGCAGGAATCATGCGGCTCAAGACGCCATCGCGCCACACAAACTCATGCGCCACAGCCGCGAACGCGTGAGCCAAGGCCAGGCACAGCAAGATGTTCGCGAGAAGGCCGTGGACGTCTCCCCACTCCCGGCGGACCGCCGGATGGGTCGGGTCGAACGCAGTGACCTTGAAAAGTCCGAAGATGCGGTCGCCCCGAGCCCATTCCGTGCCAAGGCCGACCACGATGACAGCCAATACCAGGATATAGAGGGCCAGATGCATGAGGGCGGCGGCGCGATTAGCCCACTGCGGACTGCCATGCGGCGGCGCGACGGGGTGGTGGAACCGGCGCCAAATCCGCTCTAGGATGACGGCCAGCACGACTAAGCCAAACAGCATGTGCACGGAGCGGGCCTGCATCCGGATATCGCCGTGAGGAAACAGGTCGAGGTTGCGACCGAAGACCCACAGGACCAGAACCAGGGCAGCGGTGATCCAATGCGCGAGCACTGCGCGCGCGCTGTAAACCGAAGGCGTAGGTGTTGGGGCGGGCATCGGCCGTCTTCCGGGGTCAGCTTTGATCGCCGGCGGGTGCGCCGGCTTGGGGGTTGCGCCGTCGCGGCATAGGGCCGCGGCGCCGTCCGTTTCTAGCTTAGCTTACGCGGTGGCCGGGACGGCCCCAGCATGCTCCTCGTCGATCCGGGTGGTCACGCCCGTCGCAAGGATCGTTCGTGTCGCGTCAATGGACGCGTAGGTCCAAAACATCGCCATGGGTTCCGCTTCGGAGGTGTTGCGGAAGAAGTGCGGCACACCGGTCGGGATCCAGGTGACGTCTCCGGGCAAAACGTCCCGCTCAACGCCATTGATGTGCACTCGCGCCTGCCCGGAGACTACCAGCACGCTTTCTTCGCAATTGTGGATATGAAGCGGGACGGCGGCGCCGGGAGCGAGCTTGGTGACGCCATTGAGCAGACTCGTGGATCCGATGCGGGCAGTGACGAGAGGCGTTGTCCGAATACCTGCGCCGCGGTCCTTAACGGGAAGGTCCGCCGGATGCAGGATTACCGCTTCTTGGCTCATGGTTCGCTGGACGCCTGGTTGGGTGGGCTTGTGCGAGACGGGCGCTGAAGCCCGACGCACGTTGTTCGTACTTTGAGATCACATAACGCAATGTTAGTCAATGGTGCAGGGAGGGCTTGCGATGAGATCAAATGGTCGCGCATGCGTGTTCGGCCGACGCCGGAGGGATTGCATTGTGATCATCCGAAAGGCATTAGGATCTCTTGGCGTGCCGGTTAGCTTTGCGCCAGAAAAAGGGGCGCGCGAGCGTGAGACCTAGATTCCGCGCCGCCTGGCTGGCACGTCATGTGACGCTCGGCTTGCTGATAGCCGGCGCCGTGTTTCCTGCTTGGACAGAGGCGCGCGCCCAGACAGTGTTGCGCGCCCGGCTGAACGCCGACATCGTCTCGACCAACCCGGGCGTGCGCCGCGACGAGAACACCGACGGCGTGCTGTTACACGTGACCGAGGGGCTGGTTGCCTACCGCGAGGACCTCTCCGTCGGACCGCTGCTGGCGCAAGGCTGGGAGGTCTCGAAGGATGGGCGCAGTTACACCTTCCATCTCCGTCACGAAGTGAAGTTCCACAACGGCGCGCCGCTGACTTCGGCCGAGGTCGTCTGGTCCTTCCACCGCTACCTCGATCCGAAGACTCACTGGCGCTGCCTGCACGAGTTTGACGGCGGCGGGTTCGCGACGATCACCGGCGTGCAGGCGCTGGACCTGGCGACTGTCCGCATTACCCTCGACAAGGCGGCCCCCCAGTTCCTCTCGACGCTCTCGCGCCTCGACTGCGGCGGGACGGGGATCCTGTATCCGAGTTCGGTGGGCCCCGACGGGAGCTGGCGGGCACCGATCGGGACGGGGCCTTTCCGCTTCGCGGGTTGGAAGCGCAACCAGTACATCGATCTGGTCCGCTTCCCCGCCTACCAGTCGCTGCCGGGCTCGCGCGACGGCGAGACCGGCGGCAAGGCGCCCCTGGTGGACCGCGTTCGGTTCCTGGTCATCCCTGACCCTGTGGCGGCGGAAGCGGCCCTACTCCGCGGCGAGCTGGACGTCGTTAGCGGGCTGCTCCCGATTGAGGTGAGGGAGCTTCGCCGCCGCAAGGACCTGCACCTCGAGGTACAGCCGACGATGGACCTCTACGGAATTTTTTTTCAGACCAAGGATCCGGTCCTGAGGGATGTACGGCTGCGTCAGGCGATTGCGGCGACCGTCGATGTCGCCGCCCTGACGCGGGTGATCACCCAGGGCACCGCCGCGCCGGATCGCTCCGTCGTGCCGGATGCGAGCCGCTTCCACGATGCCATCCATGCGCAGCTCCCGAAGCACAACATCGTCGAGGCCCGCCGCCTTGCGGCGGCAGCCGGCTATCACGGCCAGCCGATCAAGCTGCTGGCGAACCACCGGTATCCCCTGATGTTCGACGCCGCAGTGCTCGTGCAGGCGATGGCGCGCGAAGCTGGCATCAATATCGTTATCGACACCGTCGATTGGGCTAGTCAGCTCGCCCGCTACAACAGCGGCAAGTACCAGATGATGAGCTCCGCCTATTCCGCGCGCCTCGATCCGTCGCTCAGCTATGACGCCATGCTCGGGAACAAGTCTGCCGACCCGCGCAAGCTCTGGGACGACCCGGAGGCCGTGCGCCTGTTGGCCCGGTCGCGCGCCACCGCCGATCCGGCCGAGCGGCAGAAGGTGTTCGACCAGCTGCACGCGCTCTTTCTGCGGGACGTGCCGGCCATCGCGCTTTTCAACTCGGCGGTAATCACGGCCGTCCGCGGCAATGTGACGGGCTTAAATGGCTGGCCTGCGGGGCAGCCGCGCCTGTGGGGTGTCGGCCTGCGATGAGCAGGCACCCTAGGCATGGCCCGTCTGGCCGCCGCCTGGCCATGACCGATGCGCGCACCTCCCCAGCAGTGACGGACGCCCCCTAAGCACACGCGTCGGCTATGGCCCGATATCGGAAGGAGCGATGCGGGGCAGGAGGATGGATAACGTGGGAGGCTGTTGCTAGGACCGTTGGTATAAATCGAAGCGAGAAATTGTAAGTATCGGAGTAGGCGCGGGTAAACGTTTCCGTTCGAGTCCTACCGCACCACCAGCGCGGCCGTTCAGGAGATCGGCACGCCGATCACGGCCTTGATTATCCAGCGGTCCTCAGGGCGGCCGTAGCCGTAGCCGGCGCCGATGTTCAGGTCCCACTCGCCGATGGTGCGGTCGAGCACTAGAGCGGGTTGAGGTCAGACGACTCCGTATCCGGAGTTGGCGAAGTAGTTTCGGCATTCGTCGGGAGCGTAGGTTTCGAGCAGCTCGGCGGTGGCGGCCAGGAGGGCGTCGTAGGATCGAGCCTGGGCCTTTCGCAGGCTGTGCTTGAGCTTGGAGAAGACCTGTTCGATGGGGTTCAGGTCGGGGGAGTACTTCGGCAGGAAGAGCAGCTTGGCGCCGGCGGCGCGGATGGCCTTGCGGA
>NZ_DASXYF010000127.1:0-18331 GCF_036502675.1 Phenylobacterium sp. | reverse complement strand
CGACGCCGACGCCCAGCGCTCCGCCGTCGAGGTGCTGCGCGGCCGCCAGGGGCCGGGTCCGGAGGTGGTCGAGACCACCGGCTCCAAGCTCTTCACCCTGCAGGTCCAGGCCGTCCGCAACGGCTTCGACACCATGATCATCGACACCCCGGCGGTGCTGGAGGACGAGCTTGGCCATTCCATCGTCGTGGCCGACCTGTCGCTGTTGGTGATCCGGCCCACCTTCCTCGACATCGCCGCGGCGCTGCGCACCGCCGAGGTGATCCGCCGCCTGCGCAAGCCCGGCCTCATCGTGCTCAACCAGGCGCCGGTGCCGCGCGAAGGCGTCGAGCCGCCGGCGGTCAAGCGGGCGCTGGAGGCGCTGATGCTCATGCGCCTGCCGGTGGCGCCGCTGATTCTCCGGGCCCGGGCCAATTACCAGTCGGTGCTGGAGGTCGGACGCTCGGTGGAGGAGCTTGACGCCGCCAACCCGGCCGCCCGTGAGATGAGCGCGCTGTGGGGCTTCGTCGAGCGCCTGGTCTACGGCCGCGCTGCGGGCGAACGCACCGAGGCCTGAGCCGTCCACGGATTGGCAGCACTATTGAGGCTTTGTATGACCCAGGCTCTTGCGCCTGGAGACGACGATGTCCGACACGCCCCCCGATCGCCTCGCGACCGATCCGCAAAGCCCTTTTTACGACGCCACCCTCCTGGAGCGCGGGGTGGGCGTGCGCTTCAAGGGTGTCGAGAAAAACAACGTCGACGAATACTGCGTCAGCGAGGGCTGGGTGCGGCTCAGCCTGCCGTCCAAGGACCGCCGCGGCAATCCGATGACCATCAAGCTGCAGGGCGAGGTGGACCCCTACTTCCGGGCGGAGGCCTGAGGGCCGCGTGCGCCTGTCGGGCGGGATCGTCGCGCTGGGGGTCGCGGCGCTGATGTTGCAGGCCGCGCCGGCCGGGGCCGCTCCGGCGACGCGCGACCTGTGTCCCGACCGGCCGGGGAAAGGGACGCCGGCCTGCATCCTCGACGCCGGGCGCCTGCAGCTCGAGGTGGGGCTGGCCGATGCGGCGAGGGACCGGCAGGGCGGGACGACCACCTGGAACGAGGCCTATGGGGCCTTCGAGCTGCGCTATGGCCTGACGCGGACCGCCGATCTGCACCTCTCCGCCTCGCCCTGGCTGGTGGAGCGGACGCAAGGGGCCGCACGGCGCAGCGGCGCGGGCGACGTGGTGCTGGCGGTGCGCCAGGCCCTCACCGACCCCGACGGCGCGGGCGTGCAGTTCGCCCTGCAGCCCTTCGTGAGCGCGCCGGCCGCCACCCACGGCTTCGGCGCCGGCGGCTGGCAGGGCGGAGTGATAGCGGCGGTGGCGGTCCCGCTGTCGGGCGGGACGTCGCTGGGCCTGTCGCCGGAGCTGGACGTGGTGCGCGACGCCGGCGGCGGCGGGACGCACCTGGCCTGGGGCGGTGCGGCGGGGGTGAGCTGGGGCTTCGGGCCCGCGGCCCTGGGCGCCGAGCTGTGGGCCCGCCGCGACGAGGACCCGGCGGGGTCGGGCGCCCAGGCGTCCTTCGACCTCAGCGCCGCCTGGACCTTGGGTGAGGACCTGCAGCTCGACGCGGGCGCCAACGCCGGGCTGACGCACGCGACGCCGGACGCCGAGGTCTACCTCGGCGTCTCGCGGCGGTTCTGATCCCGCGCGCTCAAGGCGTCGCGGGCGTCGCCAGCGGCGTTTCCGTTCCGGACAGCGGGTCCGGCTCGCTGTTCACCTGGAAGGCGGTTCCCAGCAGCCTGGCGCGCTGCTCCAGGCTGCTGGCGGTGGGCTCGCAGCGGGCGGGCAGGGACCAGCTCATCCATTCCTGCGCCAGCCGGGCCTTGGGCATGTCGCCGGCCGCAGCCCAGGTGGCGCGGCCCTTCTGCAGGGCCGCCGCGCCCTGGGTGTTGATCGGCTTGAGGCTGGCTTTCTCGGCCGCCTCCATCGCGCGGGCGAAGAGCTTCAGGCTCTTCTCGCCCTCGCGCTGCATCTGGCCGTAGACCGCCAGGTCGTCGGCCAGGTTGGAGCCGGGCCGGCGCCAGGTGGACTCGATGCGCTTGACCTCCGGCATCGCCTGGTCGTGCAGGTCGAGATAGCCGCGCAGCGCGCCGTAGCACCAGGAGACCAGGCCATAGTCGTCGCGCGGCGCGCCGGCCGGGTAGGGCGGCTGGGCGGCCTCAACCGGCGGGGCCGTCGGACCGGCGGCGGCGGGATCGGCGGTGGCGAGCGCGAGGACCAGGAACAACACGGACATTCGACAAACCTCGATACGGGGCCGGCGCGGCGGCGCAGGCGAACAGCGTCCCTGCCCGTCATGTAGCTGCGCCGGGGCCTGCGATCAAACGGCGGGGGGCGCCGCGCCGTGTCCGCCACCGCCCGGGGTGGCGATCTCCAGGACGTCGCCGGCCTCCACCTCGACGGAGAAGCAGCCGGGCAGGACCTCGACCGACCCGTCCGCCCGGGTCAGCGCCTGTCGCCCGGGCTGGCCCGGCCCGCCGCCGGCCAGGCCCTGGGGCGCGTGCTCGCGGCGGGTGGACAGCAGCGCCGCCTGCATCCGCGCCAGGAAGCGGATCCGCCGCACGCTCCCGTCGCCGCCGGTGCGCGCGCCGGCCCCGCCGGAGCCGCGGCGGACGGCGAAGGCCTCCAGCCGCACGGGAAAGCGCCGCTCCAGGATCTCCGGGTCGGTCAGGCGGGAGTTGGTCATGTGGGTCTGGACGGCGCTGGCGCCCGGGCGGCGGGCGGTGGCCCCGGCGCCGCCACAGATGGTCTCATAATACTGCCGCTCCGCATCGCCGAAGGTGAGGTTGTTCATTGTGCCCTGGGCGTTGGCCGCCGCGCCCACGGCGGCGTAGAGGGCGTCGACCACGTGCTGGCTGGTCTCGACGTTGCCGGCCACCACGGCCGCGCCCGGCGCGGGGTCCAGCATGGAGCCCGGACGGGTGAGGATCTTCAGGGGCTGCAGGCAGCCGGCGTTCAGCGGAATGTCGTCGTCGATCAGGGTGCGGAACACGTAGAGGACTGCGGCGTCGACGATGGCGGCCGGCGCGTTGAAGTTGGAGTCCTGCTGGTCGGCCGAGCCGGTGAAGTCCAGCACCGCCTCGCCGGCGCCCGCATCGACGCTGACGCGCACGGCGATCTCGCCGCCGCCGTCCATCGGGACCCGCGCCGCACCGTCCCTCAGGCCGCCCACCGCGCGGCGCACCGCCTGGGCGGCGTTCTGCTGCACGAAGCCCATGTAGCGGGCGACGGCTCCGGCGCCGTGGATGCGGATCATCTCGGCCACCGCCGCGGCGCCCGCCTGGCAGGCGGCGATCTGCGCCTTCAGGTCGGCGAGGTTGCGGTCCGGCGCCCGGGCGGGCCAGGGGCCGGCGGCCAGCGCCGCGCGGATCTCGGCCTCGAGCACCCGGCCGGCGCGCATGATCGGCAGGGCGTCGAGCAGCACGCCCTCCTCGGCGATGGTCCGCGAGAACGGCGGCATCGATCCCGGCTGCACCCCGCCCACGTCGGCATGGTGGCCGCGGGCGGCGACGTAGAAATCGGGTTCCGCCGACCGCTCGCACACGAACACCGGCATGACCACGGTGATGTCCGGCAGGTGGGTGCCGCCGGCGTAGGGGTTGTTCAGGGCGAAGGCGTCGCCGGGCGCCATCGCCGCATGCCGCGCCCGCACCGCCCGGACGCTGGCGCCCATCGAGCCCAGGTGCACCGGCATGTGCGGCGCATTGGCCACCAGGCCGCCGCCCGTGTCGAACAGGGCGCAGGAGAAGTCGAGCCGCTCCTTGATGTTCACCGAGTGGGCGGTGCGCTCCAGCGCCGCGCCCATGGCCTCGGCCACGCCCATGAAGCGGCGGTTGAACAGCTCCAGGGTGACGGGGTCCGCCTTGTCGAGGCCGATGGCGGCCGTCTTGGCCGCGGCCACCCGCGTGAGCCGGATGAGGCCGTCGGCCTCGGCCTCGGCCCGCCACCCGGCCGCCAGCGCGATCTGAGTGTCGGGTCGCACGATGAGGGCGGGCCCGTCGCAGACGGCGAGCGCGTCGGCGGGGATGATGGGTCTTTCCTCCCCTGTCCCGAAGAGGACGGGGGAGGGGGACCACCGGCCGAAGAGCCGGTGGTGGAGGGGGCGCGGACTTGGCGCGGCGCGTCCGCTCGCACCCACCACCGTCACGCCCTCTGCGGGGCGCGCCACCTCCCCCGTCCTCTGCGGGACGTGGGAGGAAAGAGACTGCGCTTCGGCCTGCACGGCGGCGATGCGGATCGCGCGCTCCGGCTCGATGAAGCCGAACAGCCGCCGGTGGGCGGTCTCGAACCCCTCGCGCACCGCGCCGACTTCGCCCAGCGGAACCGGCAGCTCGGCGTCAGCGCCGTCGTAGCGCAGCAGCAGGTCGAGACGCACCGGGCCGGCCGCCGCGCCCTGGTCGGCCAGCGCCGCCAGCGCTTCGGCCTGCAGCGCGTCCAGCCGTTCCCGCGCCCGGGCCAACCCCTCGGCGTCGAGCGCCGCGTCCAGGCCCGCTTGCCGCAGGCTCGCCACCTGGGCCTGGCCGATTCCCCAGGCCGAGAGCACGCTGCCGTAGCGGGGGCAGAGCACCTCGGCTGCGCCCAGCGCTTCGGCCACCTGGCAGGCGACCTGCCCCGCCGCGCCGCCGAAGGCCACCAGCGCGTGGTCGCGCGGGTCGAAGCCGCGCTCGGTGGAAATGCGGCCGACGGCCTGGGCCATCTGCTCCACGGCCACGGCCAGGAAGCCCTCGGCGGCGGCCTCGGGGCTTTCGGCGCCCATGGCCTGGGCCAGCTCCGCCAGGCGTGCGCGGGCGGCGGCGGCGTCCAGCGGCGCGTCGCCGCCGGGGCCGAAGATGGCGGGGAAGCTCGCCGGGTCCAGGCGGCCCAGCACCAGGTTGGCGTCGGTGACCGTCGCCGGCCCGCCCCGGCCGTAGGCCGCCGGGCCGGGGTCGGCGCCGGCGCTGGCCGGGCCGGCGCGGGCGCGCAGGCCGTCGAAGGACAGGATCGAGCCGCCGCCCGCCGCCACCGTCTCCACGTCCAGCATCGGGCTGCGCAGCCGTATCCCGGCCACCCGCGCTTGCGCGCGGCGCTCCAACTGCCCGGCGAAGCGGCAGACGTCGGTGGAGGTGCCGCCCATGTCGAAGCCCAGCACCGCCGGCGCGCCCGCGGCCTGCGCCGTGCGGGCCGCGCCCACCACGCCGCCGGCGGGGCCGGAAAGCACCGCGTCGCGTCCGCGGAACGCCTCCGCCCGCACCAGGCCGCCGGCCGAGGTCATGAAGTAGAGGGGCGCGCCCGCCGTCGCCTGCGCCATCCGGATGACGTGGGCCTGCAGCACCGGGGTCAGGTAGGCGTCGGCCACCGTCGTCTCCGCCCGGGGGATGAAGCGGGGCAGGGGCGAGACCTCGGAGCTGAGCGCCACGAAGCCGAAGCCGGCCTCGCGGGCCAGGGCGGCTGCAGCCTGCTCGTGCTCGGGGTTCAGGTCGGCGTGCAGGAAGGCGACGGCCGCCGAGGTGAAGCCGGCGCGCACCGCCCCGGCGAGGGCGGCGGCCAGGGCCGGGCGGTCGAGGGCCCGCGCCACCGCGCCGTCGGCGGCCAGCCGCTCGCGGGCCTCGACCACGCCGGCGTAGAGTGGCTCGGGGCGGACGACGTCGAGGGCGAAGATGTCGGGGCGCGACTGGTCGCCGATCAGCAGGGCGTCGGCGAAGCCCGCGGTGGTGACGAACAGCGTCTTGGCGCCGCGCCGCTCCAGCAGGGCGTTGGTGGCGACCGTGGTCCCCATCTTGATCGCGGCGACCCGCCCGGCGGGGAAGGGCTCGCCTTCGGCCGCGCCCAGCATCCGGCGCATGCCCGCCACGGCGGCGTCCTCGTGGGCCGGCGAGGCGGAAAGCAGCTTGGCCGTGACCTCGCGTCCGTCCGGATCCCGGCCGATGACGTCGGTGAAGGTGCCGCCGCGATCGATCCAGAAGCTCCAGCGCCTGTCCAATCCTTAACCTTCCGGGGGCCTGATGCGCGTTGTCATGCATTCGCCATAGGTCTAAGGCTCTCCCTACTCCCATGAGCTTCTGGCGCAACATCGCAGGGCTTGCGGTCCGTGGAGTGGACGAAGCGGACTGCGCCGAATGTCCTGCCGGCTTGCCCGGCGAGGACCCCGCCTTCTCGACTGCCGTCACGGCGCTCGGCGCCAAGCTCGCCAAGGCCGACGGGGTGGCGCAGGAGGGCGAGTACGCCGCCTTCTCCGACGTGTTCCGCGCCGACGAGGCGTCGCAGAACAACATCCGCCGGCTCTATCAGCTCGCCCGCCAGACCACCCGCGGGTTCGAGAGTTACGCCCGCCGGCTGGCCAAGCGCTACCGCGGCTGCCCGCGGCTGCTGGAGGACGTGGTGGACGGCCTGTTCCACATCGCCTCCGCCGACGGGGTGGTGACCGGCGACGAGCTGTCCTACCTGGCGCGGGTGTCGGAGCTGTTCGGCCTGTCGCCGCTGGTGTTCCGCCGGATCCGCGCCACCCACCTGGGCGCCCACGCGGAGGACCCCTATGTGATCCTGGGCGTCGCCCCCGACGCCCCCGACGTCGAGGTGCGGGCGGCGTGGAAGGCGGCGCTCAGCGAGTCCCATCCGGACCGCGCGCGCTCCCGCGGCCTGCCGCCGGAGTTCGTCGAGGTGGCGCAAGCCAAGGCCTCGGCGATCAATGCGGCCTTCGACATGGTGAACAGGGAACGCCGATCACTCGCCCTGGAGGGGGCAAATTGAAGTTAAATCAGTCAATGCCTACATGACGGATGGTTGACGGCAGGGATCTGTAGGCAGACATTCGCGCTTACACCCGTCAGACGGCCCGAGAGGACGACGATGGTGAAGGAATTCGCGGCCCGGCAACGGACGGCACTGCGCAGTTTCGCTGTTCTGGGCGGGGCGCTCGCGACGGCGGCGGCCGTGGCGATCGGCGCTGTCCTGGCCGTTTTCTTCGCCGCGACCCTGCTGGTCCTGGCGGTGATGTCCTCGGCGCTGCTGTATGTCGCCGGCCTGGCCATGCGGGCCCGCCGCACCGCCCGCGCCGCGATCCGCGAGGACGGCCTGATCGAGGCCCGCCACCTGGGCGGCCACCACTGGGTGGCCTACGGTTGGAACGAACGCTCCTGAGGCGCTGAACCCCTTCCGAGGGGTCTTCCTACCGCCGCTCCAGCACCCGATGGGTGAAGGGATATTCGTCCCCCTCGCCGGCCGGATAGACGCTTTCGCGCACCGTCACCCAGCGGCTTTCGTCGAAGGGCGGCAGCACCACGTCGCCCTCCACTTCGGCGTCCACCTCGGTCAGGTAGACCCGCCGGGCGCGGGGCAGGGCGAGCTCGAACAGCGACACCCCGCCGATCACGCAGAACTCGCCCTGGCCGTCGTCCTCCGCCTGCTCGCGGGCGATGGCCACGGCGTCGGAAAAGCTCTCGCAGACCACCGCCTTGTCCGGCTCGAAGGAGCCGTCGCGGCTGACCACGATGTTGGTGCGGCCGACCAGCGGCCGCTTGGGCAGGCTCTCCCAGGTCTTGCGGCCCATGATCACCGGCTTGCCCATGGTCACGGCGCGGAAGATCGCCATGTCGGACTTCAGCCGCCACGGCAGGCCGCCGCCGCGGCCGATGACGCCGTTGCGGGCGCGGGCGATGGGGCCGGCGGCGAGGATCACGCTGGACATGGACGCTGTCTAACCCGCGCCCGCGCTTTCGGCCATGCCGCGGTCAGACCGCGATCGGCGCCTCGATCCTCGGGTGGGCCTGGTAGCCCTCGAAGACGATGTCCTCTTCCGTGAAGGCGAACAGGTCGCGCTTGGGCGCGAGGCGCACGGTGGGCGGCGGCAGGGGCTGGCGCGACAGCTGCAGCCGGGCCTGGTCCAGGTGGTTCAGGTAGAGGTGCGCGTCGCCCAGGGTGTGGATGAACTCGCCCGGCTGCAGGCCGACGGCCTGGGCCATCATCAGGGTCAGCAGGGCGTAGCTGGCGATGTTGAACGGCACGCCCAGGAACACGTCGGCCGAGCGCTGGTAGAGCTGGCAGGAGAGCCGGCCCTCCGCCACGAAGAACTGGAACAGGCAATGGCAGGGCGGCAGGGCCATGTCGTCCACCTCGGCCGGGTTCCAGGCCGAGACGATGTGGCGGCGGCTGTAGGGGTTGGTCTTCAGGGTCTCGACGACGCCGGCGATCTGGTCGATCACCCGTCCGTCGGGGGCCGCCCAGGAGCGCCACTGGCGGCCGTAGACCGGGCCCAGCTCGCCCGCCTCGTCGGCCCACTCGTCCCAGATGCGCACGCCGCGGTCCTGCAGCCAGCGCACGTTGGTGTCGCCGCGCAGGAACCACAGCAGCTCCAGCACGATGGACTTGCGGTGCAGTTTCTTGGTGGTGAGCAGGGGGAAGCCCCGGGCCAGGTCGAAGCGCATCTGCCGGCCGAACACGCTCCGGGCGCCGACGCCCGTGCGGTCGCCGCGGACCACGCCGCTCTCCAGGATGTCGGCCAGGAGGTCGAGGTATTGCTGCTCCGGATGCTCACCGGGCGCTGCGGGCGCGAATGCGGAGATGTCGAGGAGAGCGTTCATCACGGATTGCGTTCCTGAAAGTCCACCAAGACGACGCCGATTCGTGACCTCTGTGCAGAGGGTGATTCGATTCCGTTAACAGCTCATTCGCCGCCGCTGGAGCGTGACAGCCGGGAGTGGAGGCCGGTTCCGGCGACCATCACGCTCTATTTCAAAGACTTGCTCTAGCCGGCGAACCCGCCATCGTCCAGAAACGCCTGTTCCTCGGCCGTGGTTGCGCGGCCCAGCATCGGGTTGCGGTGCGGGAAGCGGCCGAAGCGGGCGACCACGTCGCGGTGGAGCCGGGACCATTTCAGGGGGGCGTCGTCGCCGCTCTCCCGCGCCAGGGCCTCGCAAAGCGCCACGCTGGCGTCCTGGTCGCCCAAGTCCTCGGAATGGGCGAAGGGCAGGTAGAAGAACGGGCGCAGCAGCACCTCGGTCGCCCGGTCGAAGCCCTCGGCGAGGGCCGCGCGGGCGACGGCGCGGGCCTTGGGGTCGGTGGCGAAGGCGTGGGCCGAGCGGCGGTAGAGGTTGCGGGGAAACTGGTCGAGCAGGATCAGCAGCCCGAGCGCGCCCTCGGCGGTGGCCGCCCAGGCGTCATACTCGCCGCGCGCGGCGGCATGGTGGACCGGCTCGAACTTCAGGCGGATCGCCTCGTCGAAGGCCCGCCTGGCGGCGAACCACTGCCTGGGCCCGGCGTTGCGCCAATAGCCGATGATGTCGTTCGGAACCGCGACCAAACCGGTCTCCTTTCGCCGTGCCGCCAGTGTCGAGCGGCTGTTCACCGTGTTCAACCGCGGTTCAGGCGCAACGGCCCATATCTCGTGCAACGGCGATGACACGGTTTGTCCGCACACACGCCGAATGGAACGATGTGATGAAGAAGCTCATGACGGGGGCGATGACCGCGATGCTGCTGGCCTCGGCCGCGGCGCCGGCGCTCGCCCAGGAAGGCCGCTGGCGTGACGGCGGCCCGCGCAACGGCGGCGGCCATTCCCGCTCCGGAGCCTGGTCGAACCCGGCCCCGGACCAGGCTCCGGCCCCGCAAGCCCAGTCCGCGCCGCAGGCTCCGGCCGAACCCCCGCGCGATCGCGGCGGCGAGGGCCGCACCTGGGACCGCGGCGGCCATTCCCGCTCCGGCGCGCGGTCGAACCCGGGCCCGGACCAGGCTCCGGCCCTGCAGGCCCGGCCCGCGCCGCGGGCTCCGGCCGAACCCCCGCGCGATCGCGGCGGCGAGGGCCGCGCCTGGGACCGCGGCGATCGCGGGAATCCGGAGGGCGGCCGCAACTGGAGCGACCGGAACGGCGGCGACAACGCGAACCGCGACTGGAACCGCGCGGGCCGCGGCCGCACCTGGGACCGCAGCCCCGCCTGGAACGGCGAGCGCAACCTGAGCGCCGGCCGTCTCGACCGCGAGCGTCCGCGCTACGACCGGCGCCGCTATCCGCCGGTGTTCCGTTCCGAGCGCCGGTTCCGCGGCCCGGCCTATCGCGCGCCCTACGGCTTCTACGCCCGCAACTGGGGCTACGGCGACATCCTCCCCCGCGGCTGGTACGGCCCCGATTACAGCCTCGACGCCTGGTGGGATTATGGCCTGCCCGTGCCGCCGGTCGGCTATGAATGGGTCCGCGTCGGCGACGACGTGGTGCTGGTGGACAGCTTTACGGGCCGTGTCGTCCAGGTGGTGTACGGCCTCTTCTGGTGAGGGCGCCGGGCATGTCCGGGTCTCTTCGAACCCGACATGCTCAATAGAGCGTGACGGTCGCCGGCGCCGGCTTCCACTTCCGGCTATCACGCTCTACGCGGCCGGAAGGCGGGGTGTGATTGGAGCAGGCCTGCGAGCGCCTGCTCCAGGCCCTCCGGCGTGACGCGGTAGAACCGGCGTCGCGCGCGGCCGAGCCGCTTCGGATCGCCGTCCTCCCACCGGCTTTCCAGCCACCCGACCCTGGCGAGGTCGTGAAGGGCGACGTAGAGCGGGCCGCTGGCAAGGCCGATGTCGTTGGCGATGTCGGCGCCGCACAATTCCACGGTCGGGTCCACCGCGAAGGCGACGAGTACGCGCAACCGCGGCGCAGTCATGCTGAAGGAACGCGGCATGCCGGCAAATCCGCTGGGCGAGCCGGGCGGATCAGCCGAGCGGGAGAGCGCATCGGCTGACCGCCTGGCGCTTTCGCGGCGTCCGGTCGAGGGACGCCGCGAAAGCTGGTCTCGACTAGAAGGTGACCTTGAGCGTGCCCACGATCCGGTCGCCGGCGAAGGTCTTCGTATAGAAGCGCGTCGCCTTTTGCGACGTGTCCACGTAGCGGAGGTCGACGGCGATGTGGTCGGTGACCGGATAGCCGACCCCGATGTTCCACGTGCTGTAGTTGCTGATCCCGGCCTTGGACTTTTGGAGGTCCTGATAGCCGAAGGCCCCGGAAATCGTCGCCTTGTTGCTCAGCGTATAGGCGCCGTTCAGCTCGTAATATTCGGCGTCGCCGACCTTCCCGAAGAATTCCGGAGAGTAGTAGAAGGCGGCGCCGATCGTGGCCGGACCCATGGTGTGGCTGGCGAGGATCTTGCCTTCCCAATAGTCGTAGTGGGCGGCCTTCGGCGAGTCGGTGTAGCCGTAGCGGATGACGCCGACGTCGAGGTTGAGCGGGCCCAGCACCGGGCGAACACCGGCGTACAGGTCATATTCGATGCTGGTCTTGTTCTGCGGGTCGCTCGCCGTGGCCCCGAAGTCCACGTTGGACAGCCACGTCCCGGCGTAGAACATGCCGGCGGTGACGTCGACGCCGCCTTGGGCCGCCGACTTGCCGCTGGTCTGGCTCAGACCCCGGAAGAGGTAGTCGTTGGTGATCGCCGCGTTGAAGGCGACGGTCGGGCCGGCCGGCGCGTCGTCGGCCCAGGCCTGGCTGGTCATGAGCGTGAACGCCGACGCGGCGCACAACCACAGTGCGTGTTTAGACATGAAGGTAAATCCCCTAACCTGCGCCCGCGTGGTCGCGGTGCGCGGGCACACCTTGGCCACGGCGAAACGGCGATCAAGGCCGCCATCCCACCGCAGGCGGAGTATTATCGGGTTGCACGATTTCCGGGCGAAGAAGCCGAAAAGGGGCCTGAAAATGAGGCGAGCGCTCCGCGGCGGCGTTAAGCTTCTGACGTAAAGGCTTGAGCAGACCCGGGGTTTGCGCCGCTGCGCCGCTTCCGACGGTCGCGGTCGTTCAGGCCGCGTCGAGGCCGATGTCCAGCACGCTGGCGGAGTGGGTGAGGGCGCCGACGCTGATCACGTCCACCCCGGTGGCGGCGATGGCGGCCACGGTTTCCAGGCTGACGCCGCCGGAGGCCTCCAGCACGGCGCGTCCGGCGGTGCGGGCCACGGCCCGGCGCAGGTCGGCCAGGCTGAAGTTGTCCAGCATCACCACGTCGGGGCCGTGGGCCAGGGCCTCTTCGAGCTGGTCCAGCCCGTCGACCTCCACCTCGACCTTCGTCAGGTGGCCGGCGGCGGCCCGCGCCCGGCGGACGGCTTCGCCCACACCGCCGCAGGCGGCGATGTGGTTGTCCTTGATCAGGATCGCGTCATCCAGGCCGAAGCGGTGGTTCACGCCGCCGCCGCAGCGCACCGCGTATTTCTCCAGCGCCCTCAGGCCCGGCGTCGTCTTGCGGGTGTCGACGATGATCGCGCCGGTCCCTTCGATGGCCGCCACATAGGCCTGGGTCAGGGTGGCGACGCCCGACAGGCGACCCATCAGGTTCAGGGCCACCCGCTCGGCGCCCAGCAGCGCCCGCGCGTTGGCTTCTACCGAGGCCAGCTTCCCGTCCGCGCCGACCCGTGCGCCGTCCTCGGCCGCGGCCTTGAAGTCGGCGGTCGGATCGAGCTCGGCGATCGCCAGGCGGGCGCAGGCGAGTCCCGCCACCACGCCGGCCTGGCGGCTCGCGAAGGTCGCGCGCAGGCGGGCGCCGGCGGGCACGCAGGCCTGGGACGTCACGTCGCCGGCGCGCCCGAGGTCTTCCGCCAGGGCGGCGCGGACGACCTGGGCGATCAGCAGGTCCGGCAGGGGCTCGGTCATTCGGCGGCGTGCTTCCAGGCATGGGCGGGCAGCAGCTCGGACCAGCGGACGAAGGTCCGGCGGGGCGTCGCGTCGGGCCCGGCGGCATCGGACCGGAAATGGCCGCCGCGGCTTTCCATGCGGGCGAGCGCGCAGGCCGCGACCAGGCGCGCGGCGACCAGGGCCGCGGCGCGTCCATGGCGGGCCTCCAGCTGGTCGATCGCCTCGATTAGCCGCGAAAGGCCGTCACCCGAGCGCACGACGCCGGCGTCGCGGCTCATCGCCTGTCGCAGGGCCTGCACGGCCTCGGCCGGCAAGTCCGGCGCGGTCAGGCGCACCAGCCGCTCCGGCGCGGGTTCACGTTCGGCCGCCGCCGCGCGCCCGGCGCGCGCGCCGAACACGGCGGCCTCCAGCAGGGAATTGGACGCCAGGCGGTTCGCCCCATGGACGCCGGTCGAGGCGCATTCGCCCGCGGCGTAGAGGCCGGGCAGGGAGGTCCGCCCCTCGGCGTCCGTGGCGATGCCGCCCATGTGGTAGTGGCAGGCCGGCGCGACCGGGATCGGCTGGGTGCGCGGATCGATGTCGCCCGCCAGGCAGGCCGCGAACACCGCCGGAAATTCCGCCGGGAAGTGGTCGCCGACCGCTTGGCGGGCGTCGAGGAAGGCCCCACGGC
The DNA here is from genome assembly GCF_036502675.1 of Phenylobacterium sp. Classification (GTDB taxonomy): domain Bacteria; phylum Pseudomonadota; class Alphaproteobacteria; order Caulobacterales; family Caulobacteraceae; genus Phenylobacterium. Next base: position 5,066 of record NZ_DASXYF010000127.1, on the reverse strand, counting down.
CCGCGGCGCGCTCCGCGTGGATGGCGCGGGCCACCACGTCGCGCGGGGCGAGCTCGGCGTCGGGGTGATAGCGGCGCATGAACGGCAATCCGTCGGCGCCGACCAGCACCGCGCCTTCGCCGCGCAGCGCTTCGGTGGCCAGGGGCGCGGGATCGCGGCCGATGTCGATGGCGGTCGGGTGGAACTGCACGAACTCCGGGTCGGCGATGACCGCGCCGGCCAGCGCCGCCAGGCCCAGCCCTTCGCCCCTCAGCTCGGCGGGGGTGGTCGTGACGGCATAGAGGCCGCCGACGCCGCCGGTCGCCAGGATCGTCGCGGTCGCGGCGATCTCGACCGCCGCGCCCTCGCGTTCGCACACGACGCCGCGCACTCGCCCGGCGGCGTGCTGCAAGAGGCCGGTCAGCCGATGGCCGGTGCGGACCTCGATGTGCGGCGCCGCCAGCACGGCCTCGATTACCGCCTGCATGATCGCCGCGCCGGCCTGGTCGCCCTTCACCCGCGCCACGCGGGGCCGCGAGTGGGCCGCCTCCAGGCTCTGGGCGAAGGCGCCGTCGGCGGTGCGGTCGAAGGGCGCGCCGAGGTCGGCCAGGGCGCGAACCGCCGCCGGGCCTTCCTCGGTGAGCAGGCGCGCCATGGTCGGATCGACCAGGCCCGCGCCCGCCGCCACGGTGTCTTCCGCGTGAGCCCGGGCGCTGTCGCCCTCGGAAAGCGCCGCGGCCATGCCGCCCTGCGCCCAGGCCGAGGAGCAGCCCTGGCTCAGCGGCGCGTCGGTCAACACCAGCACCTTGCGGGGGGCCGCGGCCAGGGCGGCGGAGAGCCCTGCCAGGCCCGCGCCGACCACCAGGACGCCATCGTGGGCGATGCGCTCAGCCATGACCGGCGTCCTGCAGCAGGTCGTAGATGTCGGTGCGGACCTTGGACCAGCCGAGGACGCCGTGGTCGCCCGCGCGCAGCACCGGATAGACCTTGTCCAGCGGGGTCCGGATGGCGTCCGCGAGGTCATCGGGAGCCACCCGCGCGCTCACCGCCGCCATCGGCTCGGCAGCCATGCGCTCGATGGTCGCCTCGTAGGCCATTAGATCAGTTCGACGTCGACGTGGTGGCGGGCCTTCACCAGGTCGTAGCGGGCGGGAACCGACGGCGGCGGCAGGTCGACCATCCGCTGCACCGCCAGCCGCGCACGTTCGGCGACAGCGGCCTCCACCGTCACCTCGTGGCGGCCGTGCAGCAGGGTTTCGTAGATGTTCTCCAGCGTGATCCGCTTCATGTGCGGGCAGAGGTTGCAGGGCCGCACGAACTCAGTGTCGACGGCGTCGGCCGCGACGTTGTCGGCCATGGAGCACTCGGTGATCAGCACCACGCGCTTGGGCTTGCGGGTCAGCACATAGTCGTTCATCGCCTGGGTGGAGCCGGCGAAGTCGGAGACCTCCAGCACCTCGGCCGGGCATTCCGGGTGGGCCAGCACCTCGGCGTCCGGATAGGCCTCTTTCAGCTCCAGGATGTCGGCGGCGGTGAAGCGCTCGTGCACCTCGCAGCGGCCCTGCCAGGCGATGATCCTGATATCGGTCTGGCGCGCTACGTTGCGGGCGAGGAACTCGTCGGGGATCAGGATCACCCGGTCGGTTCCCCACATCCGGGCCGCTTCCTCGACCACCTGCACGGCGTTGGCGCTGGTGCAGCAGATGTCGGTCTCGGCCTTCACCTCGGCGGTGGTGTTGACGTAGGTGACCACCGGCACGCCCGGATAGCGCTGCTTGATCAGCCGCACGTCGGCGCCGGTGATCGAGGCGGCGAGGGAGCAGCCGGCCCGCAGGTCGGGGATCAGCACGGTCTTGTCCGGCGACAGGATCTTCGAGGTTTCGGCCATGAAGTGGACGCCGGCCTGGACGATCACGCGGGCCTTCGAGCGGGCAGCTTCCTTGGCCAGGCCCAGGCTGTCGCCGACGTAGTCGCCGACCCCGTGGAAGATCTCCGGCGTCATGTAGTTGTGCGCCAGGATCACCGCGTCCTTCTCGGCCTTCAGGCGGTTGATCGCCGCGATCAGCGGGGCCTGGGCGCGCCATTCCATCGGCGTGACGTGGCGGCGGACCTTTTCCCAGATCGGTTGGGTCTGGGCCTCGACGTCAGGCGTGAACGCGAACTGGAATCCGTCGGCGGCCATCTGCGCCTCCTTATGCTCAAAATGAGCATTTCCTAGGCCTAAAAAGACGCCAGACGAAGGCCCTCTCGCAAGGTCGGTGCTCCCGCTGGCGCTTCTCGGAGCTGCTTATGCTCAATCGGAGCAAAAGCGGTGAACCACATATAGACCGATCTTCGGGAGACGCAAGTCACAGGAGGTTTCAGGCGATCGCCGCCGCCTTGCCCATGACCGCATCGATCAGCGCGGCCAGGGCTTCGGCGGGGTAGGGCTTGGCCAGCAGGGGCCAGGGCGCCTCGGCCGCAGCCCCCAGGGTCTCGCCCGTGTAGCCCGAGGTCAGGATCACCGGCAGGCCGGGGCGCAGCGCCACCGCGGCGTGGGCCAGTTCCACGCCGTTCATGCCGCCGGGCATGATCAGGTCGGTCAGCATCAGGTCGATGCGTTGCTTGTCTTCCAGAAGGCTCAGGGCCGGCGCCGCGGCGTCCGCCCGCAGCACCTCATGTCCGAGATCGGTCAGCATGGCCTCGACCATCTCGCCGACGCTGGCGTCGTCTTCCACCAGCAGCACGCGGCGGGCCGGGCCGTGCGTGGCCGGCTCGTTCGCGGCGGCCGTGACGTCGCTGACGGCGGCCGCATGGCTGAGCGGCAGGTAGATCCGCACGGTGGTTCCCTGGCCGGGCGTGCTTTCGACAACCGCCGAGCCGCCGCTCTGCCGGGCGAAGCCGTAGACCTGGCTGAGGCCCAGGCCCGTGCCGCGGCCCGGTTCCTTGGTGGTGAAGAACGGCTCGAACACCCGGCTCGCCGTCTCCGGATCCATGCCCTCACCGGTGTCGCGGACGGAGACGCAGAGGTAGTCGCCGGCCGTCGCGCCCTCCGCCTCACCGTCGGCAAGGGTGCAGGGGCGGCTCTCCAGGTGGATGCCGCCGCCGGGGGGCGTGGCGTCGCGGGCGTTGACCACGAGGTTCATCACCGCCGCCTCGAACTGGCTGGGGTCGATGTTGCTGAGCGCGCCAGGGGCGCCGGTCGCCACCGTCAGGGTCACCGCCTCGCCGACCGCGCGGCGCAGCAGCGCCTCGCTTTCCGCCAGCAAGTCGTCGACCCGCGAAAGCTGGGGCTTCAGCGCCTGCCGCCGCGAGAAGGCCAGCAGTTGCTGCGTCAGGCGCTCGCCGCGGCGGGCGGCCCCTTGCGCGGCCTCGATCATCCGTTCGCGCCGGACCGCATCGTTCGGCCGCCGCTGCATCAGGTCGAGCGCCCCGGTGATCACGGTGAGGAGGTTGTTGAAGTCGTGCGCCACCCCGCCGGTGAGCTGGCCCACGGCCTCCAGCTTCTGGGCGCGGCGCAGCGCCGCCTCCGCCTCGTCGCGCTCGGAAAGCGCGGCCTCGACCCGCTCGGCCAGCAGGTCGTTGATCCGGGTCAGGTCCGCCTGGGCCCGTTTGGCGTCGCTGACGTCATAGCCGACGCCGATATAGCCCAGCACCTCGCCGGCCGGGCCGAGGCGGCGCTGCGAAACCGAACGGATCCAGGCGAAGTCGCGGTCGCCCCGGCGATAGCGGGCCTCCCAGATGAAGTCGCTGCCATTCGCCTCGCTCTGCGCCTCCACGGTGGCGATGCGTTCCAGGTCGTCGGGATGGATCAGCTTGCGCCAATCGAAGGCCATGGCCGCGTCACGGTCGAGGTTCAGGAAGTCGAGGTAGGCGCGATTGACGAACTCGCGCGAGCCGTCGGGCTTGGACATCCACATCAGCACCGGGGCGCTGTCGGCGAGCAGGCGGAAACGCGCCTCGGTGGCGACGAGGTCGGCCTGCACCTGCGCCTCGGCCGCCTGGGACTCGTCCAGCCGCAACAGGGTTTCGCGCAGCAGGGCGGCCACCAGGACGGTTCCGGCGCCCGAGATGGCGAACTGCACGATGACCGCGGTGCGGGAAATGCTCGAGATGGTCGCGCTCGGGCCGAAATAGCCCAGCAGCAGCGTGGCGGCGAGCGCGGCCCAACCCCATCGCGGGCCGGCATAGAGGGTCGCCAGGATGAAGGCGGGGAAATAGGTCGCCGAGATGCCGGCGGCGTTGTCGAAGCCCAGCAGCACGCCCCGGATCAGCATGGCGGCGGCAAGGCCGGTCAGGGTGATCGCCAGGGCCTGCCAGAGGGGCGGCGCGCGGCGCGGGATGAACCGCAAGGGCCATTCGGATGGTCGCATTCGAAGGCGTCTCCGGCACACAATCTGCAAGCGTGGCCTGCCGCAGCCAGAATGGGAGCGCTGGCGGTTCGGCGCAACCGAGGATATGACCCTTGGCCGCCCTGCGGCGTTGTGCCGTTTCGGCTCCGCGTGATCATCTTTTGGCCCGTTTGCGGCCTAACCCGGGCCTCGTCCCGGGTTCAGCTTCAAAGGCCCCGAGACAGGAAGGCGACGAGATCCGAGCGCAGTTCGACAGATGGCGCCGCGCCGGCATGGCGGCGGCCTTGGCGCTCCTTGCGCTGTCCGCCTGCACGCCCGCATCGAAGCCCCCATCCGCGCCGGAGGCCCGTACGCTGGCGCAGCGGGGTTTCTCGGACGCCGCCCTGATCGCCGTCACCGCCCAGTTCGACCCGGCGGCGCGTGACCTGGCGCGCCGCCACGACCCGGGCCTGCGTCGCGCCGACCTCTGGGATCGGCCGCTCGGCTGGGGCAACCTGGACCTGCGCCGGATTCCCGACCTGGGCATTCCGGTGGAGCAGGGTGAGGACGCCGTCGCGCTCAACAACCTGCGGCCCTTCGCGGGCCTGCCGATCCGGCCCATGCGGCCGTTCGTGCTCGACGCCGACACCGACGACCGCGCGCGGGCGCTCCACTGCATGACCCAGGCGATCTATTTCGAGGCCGCCCGCGAGCCGGTCCGCGGCCAACAGGCGGTGGCGCAGGTGGTGCTGAACCGGCTGCGGCACCCGGCCTATC
>NZ_DASXYF010000126.1:0-34249 GCF_036502675.1 Phenylobacterium sp. | reverse complement strand
CTATGTGAGCAAGATGTGGCTGACGGTGCAGATCGCGCTGTGGGGCACCACGCTGGCTGTGCTGTTCGCCATCCCGTTCGGCCTGATGTGCGCGCGCAACGTCTCGCCGGTCTGGCTGCAGCAGCCGATGCGCCTGCTGATGAACCTGTTGCGCTCCGTGCCCGATCTGGTCATCGGCACCGTGTTCATCGTGGCGGTGGGGCTGGGGCCCTTCGCCGGCGTCATGGCGCTGGCGCTGAACACCGGCGGGGTGCTGGCCAAGCTGTTCTCCGAAGCGGTCGAGGCGATCGACCGCGGGCCGGTGGAGATGCGCCGCCTGCCGCTGCTGTTCACCAATTCGCAGAACATGCGGCAGTTCGGACAGGAGTTCCTGCGGCCGGACTTCACCCACCTCGACCTCTATGTGAGCAAGATGTGGCTGACGGTGCAGATCGCGCTCTGGGGCACCTTCCTGGCCGTCCTGATGGCCGTCCCGTTCGGCCTGGCCTGCGCGCGCAACACCGCCCCCGTCTGGCTGCAGCAGCCCATGCGCCTGCTGATGAACCTGCTGCGCTCGATCCCCGACCTGGTGGTGGGCATGCTGTTCCTGGTGGCGGTGGGGCCGGGACCGCTGGCCGGCGTGCTGGCCATCGCCCTCAACACCGGCGCGGTGCTGGCCAAGCTGTTCTCGGAGGCCGTGGAGTCCATCGAGGCCGGCCCGGTGGAGGGCGTGCGCGCCACCGGCGCGGTGCGCCTGCAGGAGATCATCTGGGGCGTGCTGCCGCAGGTGGCGCCGCTCTGGACCTCCTACGGCCTCTACCGCCTGGAATCCAACGCCCGCTCGGCGACGGTGCTGGGCCTGATCGGGGCCGGCGGCATCGGCCAGACGCTGTTCGAAACCATCAACAGCTTCGGCTACAACCAGGTCTCCGCCATCGTGGTGGTGATCGTGGTGGCGGTGTCGCTCATCGACTTCCTGTCGCAGATCATCCGCAGCCGCCTGCTCTGATCCGGTTACGGAGCGTCCGGCCGAGAGCGATCACGAAACCGTCGCAAATCGGAATCCCAGCCGTCACATCACTGACGCCAGAACGTCACGGAACCTTCCGGGGACTGTCACGGGACCTCGTTAAGCGGACCCTACCCTGATCGAACCTGATCCAGGGCCTGGGGATAGCTACAAGGATCCGACCATGAAGATTTCGACCTCGCTGCTGGGCGGGGCCGGGCTGGGCGCCGTGCTGGCGCTTGGCCTCGGCGCCAGTGCTCAGGCGCAGGAGACCACGACCGCCTGGAAAGGCGCGCCGCAATGGACGAACGACGACGTTCAGTTCAAGGTTCGCGGCCGAATCCTGCTGGACTACGTCTACCAGAAGGTCGACCGGGTCGCCCCGCTGCCGGACTACAAGACCAGCAACATCCGCGGCCGCCAGGTGTTCCTCGGCGTCGAAGGCAAGCTCAACAACTCCATTGCCTACAAGGCCGAAGGCGGCGCCGTGAACGGCGGCGCGTGGGCCTGGGACGACGTGGTCATCGAGTACAAGCCCACCGAGATGACCTCGATCATGGTCGGCAACATCAAGGCCGCCGGCCTCGAGAACATGACCTCCACCCGCTTCACCACCTTCATGGACCGCGGCCCCTACGGCGACATGGGCCCCGATTCCTACGTCCTCTCGGTGGTCGGCAAGGCCAACGGCATGAACTGGACCGTGACGGGCGCGGTGCAGGGCGCCAGCATCAACAACGCCGACGTCAACAACACCGCCACCGGCAACCCGGGCAGCACCGAGCGGGCGGGCGGAACGGTCCGCGTCACCTACGCGCCGATCCTGACCGACATCGACAAGCTGCACCTGGGCGCCTACGCCCGCTACCGCAACCACGGCGACGAAAGCGCCTTCGCCTTCGCCGGCCGGCCCAACACCAACTACGGCGACTCCGGCCGCTACTACACGACCGGCGGCGTCGGCAACACCGACACCACGATCGGCGCCGAGGCGGCGTTCATCCACAAGAACTTCTCGGTCCAGGGCGAATATTCCGACATCAAGGTCAACCGCCTGCAGACCGTCGCCGCCGGCACTGACCCGCACGTCAAAGTGGGCTATGTGTTCGCCAGCTTCTGGCCCACCGGCGAAATGCGCAACTACGACGCCACCAAGGGCGAGTTCGGCCGCCCGAAGATCCTCGACCCGATCACCGCCGGCGGTTTCGGCGGGGTGGAGCTGGCCGTGCGCTACGACTACGCCGACCTGACCGAGGCCTACAAGACCGCCGGCAGCGCCGCCGCCCGCACCCTGTCGCAGGACGCCGGCAAGTACACGGCCTGGACGGTGGGGGCCAACTACTACCCCACGGCCTACGCCCGGCTGCAGGCGAACTACACGCACTCGAAGATCAACAACCCCGGTCCCGGCCGCGACGTCGACGCCGATACCTTCCAGATGCGCGCCCAGATCGATTTCTAGGCCGCGCAAAATCAGAATCGGAGACCTTCAATGAAAAAGCTTCTGGCCTGCGCCGCTGCGGCGGCGGCGATCTTCCCGGCCACCGGGGCCTGGGCGGCGCGCGACTACGTTTGGGCGGCCGGCTCCTCGACAGTGTTCCCGTTCTCCAGCCGGGTGGCCGAGAACTTCGCCAAGAAGTCCGGTAAGAAGACGCCCAAGGTCGAGAGCCTCGGCACCGGCGGCGGCATCAAGCTGTTCTGCGGCGGCATGGGCGACGCCTTCCCGGACATCGCCAACGCCTCGCGGCCGATGAAGAAGTCGGAGTTCGACGCCTGCGCGTCCAAGGGCGTGAAGGACATCGTCCAGATCAAGGTGGGCTTCGACGGCATCGTCGTGGCCACGGACAAGAGCGGCCCGGATTATGCGTTCAAGGTCGAGCATCTGTACCTGGGCCTCGCCTCCCAGGTGCTGCGCGCCGGCAAGTTCGTGAAGAACCCCTACGCCACCTGGGACGAAGTGGGCTCCGGCCTGCCGGGCAACAAGATCCTGGTCTACGGCCCGCCGCCCACCTCCGGCACCCGTGACGCCTTCGTCGAGCTGGCCATCGAGGCGGGCGCGCGCAAGTTCCCCACCGCCGACGCCCTGCGCTCCGACAACGAGAAGAAGTTCAAGGAACTGGTCGACCCGCTGCGCAAGGACGGCTGGGTAGACGCCGGCGAGAACGACAACGCCATCGTCGGCACCATCGAAAAGACCCCGGGCTCGCTGGGCGTGTTCGGCTATTCGTTCCTGGAAGAGAACGCCGACCGGATCAAGGGCTCCTCGGTGAACGGCGTCAAGCCGACCCCCGGTGCGATCGCCGACGGCTCCTATCCGCTGTCGCGCTCACTCTACATCTACGTGAAGAAGGGACAGGTCGGCGTGACCCAGGGCCTGCAGGAGTTCGTCGACGAGTTCGTCTCCGACGCGGCCACCGGCCGGGGCGGCTACCTGCAGAGCCGCGGGCTGATCCCGCTGCCTCCCGGCCAGCACGACGCCCAGAAGGCCCTGGCCGAGAAGCTGCCGTCGATGGCGCGCCCCGCTTCCTGACCACGACGCGACATCCCCTCCTGCGCCGCGTCCCTCAAGGGGCGCGGCGTCTTTTTTTGTCCTGCGCACATTCCGCCGCGACCGCCTGCGGAACCGGATGCGGCGGCGCCCGCCAACGCCAGGCCCGGGTCAGGCGGCGGCCCAGCCGCTGGACAGGGCGCTCGACCAGCCGGTAGGCCACGACCGCGGCCGCCAGCGAGGCCGCCGCCGCCAGCAGGATCGCCAGGGTCAGCGGCGCCTGCTTCAGCGCGACCAGCACCGCCCAACCGACGATTCCGTGCAGCAGGTAGACCGAATAGCTGGTGTCCGAGAGAAGGCGCACGAGACGGCGCTCCGGAAGCGCGACGTTCGCCAGGGCGATGAACAGCAGCAGGGCGTAGGTCACCGAGATCAGGTAGGAGTTCGCGACCGGCAGGAAGCCGGTGTGGATCGACCGCACGCCCCACTGGAAGACGCCGTAGGCCGCCAGCAGGTAACCCAGGCCCCATGGCGCCGACAGCCGGCGGCGCGCCAGCCACCAGTACACCGTCTGCCCCATCACCAGGATGGGCAGGTAGCAGGCCGTCGCGGCGAACAGGAAGAACTGGCCGCCGAACGCCCTCGCCTTCCAGACAACCAGCGCCACGAACGCCAGGTTGAGGGCGATGCGGTGCGGCGAGCCGCGGGCGAACTGGGTCGCCGCCGTCAGGGCGTAGAACACCACCTCGATCACCAGGGTCCAGGCCACGCCCAGCAACACCACCTGGGGAATCACCAGGTAGTTGGCGAGCGTCAGGTTCAGCAGGAGGTTGCGGACCGTCACGTCGCCCTGGGGCGCCAGGAAGGCCGCCGAGAGGCCCACGGCGACCGCGAGCATCGGATAGATCCGCAGGACGCGCTTCACCACGAACTCACCGACGCCTTCCACCCGCGCGCGGTCGCTGATGATGAACCCGCTGATCAGGAAGAAGAGGGCGACCCCGAACCACCCGAAATCCTGGATGATCCCCAAGGGCGCGGCGACGGCGTCGCGCACGGCCTGGGCCGGTCCGAACACCCGGCCCAGGCCTGCCGGGATGACGACGGCGAGATGGTCCCACGCCACCAGCCAGGCCGCGGCGGCCCGGAGATAGTCGAGGAAGACGTATCGGTCGTCGTCGGCGCGCGCGGTCCCCATGCGCTGCTCTCCCTAGCCGGCGCCCGGACGCCGCCAATAGCCGGGACCGCGCCGGTGCGGGCCGGCGTCCGCTTCGCGCGAAAGGCTTCAGGCCGCCTTCGGCCGCCGCCGGACCCGCGCCAGCCGCCGCAGCCGGCGCCAGAACCGGGTCTTCTCCGGCTCGGGATAGGGCTGCAGGTTGCGCACGAAGTCCTCGGCGCAGGCGCGCCAGGAGAAGCCCTCGGCGAAGGCGCGCACCGCCTTGCGGTCGAGCTTGAGCGCGTCGAGGCAGGCTTCCCGCAGGCCCTCGGTGGCGCTGTGGGCCAAGGCGCCTGCGCCCGAACCCGGCAGGATGTCGATCGGCCCCGGCGCCGGATAGGCCGCCACCGGCGTGCCGGCGGCCATGGCCTCCAGCAGCACCAGGCCGAAGGTGTCGGTGAGCGAGGGGAAGACGAACAGGTCGGCGCAGGCGTAATGCGCGGCGAGCTCGGCGCCGAATTTCGAGCCGGTGAACACCACGTCGGGATATCTCAGCGCCAGCTCCTCCCGCTGCGGCCCGTCGCCCACCACCACCTTGGTCCCCGGCAGGTCGATCCCCAGGAAGGCCTCTATGTTCTTCTCCACCGCCACCCGGCCCACATAGAGGGAGACGGGACGCGCCAGGGCCTCGAACACGTCGGGCTCGTCCGGCGCCCGCGGGCGGAAGACCTGGGTGTCGACGCCGCGCGACCAGGCGGAGATGTTGCGGAAGCCGTGGCGCGAGAGCTCGTCGCGCATGGTGGGGGTGGCCACCATCAGCCGCCCCGACGGCTTGTGGAACCACTTCATGTAGGCGTAGCCCGCCGCCAGCGGCAGCGGCAGCCGGGCCGAGACGTATTCCGGGAAGCGGGTGTGGTAGCTGGTGGTGAAGGGCAGCTTCCACTCCACGCAGATCCGCCGCGCCGCCAGGCCGATCGGGCCCTCGGTGGCGATGTGGATCGCCTCGGGCTCGAAGGCCTTGAACCGCTCCTGCACCGGCTCGTAGACCCCCAGCGCCACCTTGATCTCCGGGTAGGTAGGCAGCGGGAAGGTCTTGAACTGGTCGGGGCTCACGACCTCCACGGCATGGCCCAGGTCGCGCAGCTCCTGCACCACGCGGGTCAGGGTGCGGACCACCCCGTTCACCTGCGGCTCCCAGGCGTCGGTGGCCACCAGGATGCGCAGCGGCCGGTAGCTGTCGCCGGGCGGGATGATCGCCTCGCGCAGGCGCACCGGCGGCGGCTTGTTGGCCGGCGCCACGGCCTGAGCCTGGATCCAGGCCCAGAAGGCGCCCAGCAGCGCCTCCTTGGTGGGGAAATGGCGGTAGACCGTCCGCTCGCCCAGCCCCGCCTCGGCGGCCACGTCGGCGAAGCTCAGCTCCTCCAGCTGCCCCGCCTCGAGCTGGCGGGCCACGGCGCGCAGGATCTGCTCACGAGTCGCCGCCTTCTGACGGTCTCGCAGGCTGACGGGGCTCGGCGGGATCATGGCAGCGGCACTGTCAGGAATTCGCAGGCGGTGTCAATCTGACCGACGTGCGCGCCGCTAGGCCAGGACCGGGGCCGGCTCGCCGCTCACGGGCTTGTGTTTGCGATCGAGGCGCGACCAGGCGCGGACCTTGGCCCAGTCCAGGATCTCCAGCCGCCCGTCCGGGTGCTCCACCAGGGCGGTGCAGCTCTCCACCCAGTCGCCGTCGTTGGCGTAGGTCACCCCGGCGATCTGGCGCACCTCGGCCTTGTGGATGTGGCCGCAGATCACCCCGTCGACCCCGCGCCGGCGCGCCTCGTCGGCCACGGCGCTCTCGAAGGCGTCGACGAACTGTACGGCGTTCTTCACCCGGCCCTTCAGATAGGCCGAGAGGCTCCAGTAGCCGAAGCCCAGCCGCCGCCGCGCCCGGTTGAACAGGGTGTTGGCCGCCAGCAGCAGGCCGTAGCTCCAGTCCCCGAGCCGCGCCAGCCACGGGGCGACCTGCACCAGGCCGTCGAAGGCGTCCCCGTGGGTCACCAGGAACCGGCGGCCGTCGGCGGTCACGTGCACGGTGTCGCGCACCACCACCACGCCGCCGAAATGCACGCCGCAGAAGTCGCGCATCATCTCGTCATGGTTGCCGGGCACATAGATCACCGAGACGCCCTTGCGGGCCAGACGCAGCACCTTCTGGACCACGTCGTTGTGGCTCTGCGGCCAGAACCAGCCGCGCCGCAGGCGCCAGCCGTCGATGATGTCGCCCACCAGATAGAGGGTTTCGCACTCGATATGCCGGATGAAATCCAACAGCAGCTCGGCCTGGCAGCCGCGGGTCCCCAGGTGGATGTCGGAGATGAACACCGCCCGGTAGCGGCGCAGATCCGGATCGCCCATCAACGTCCCCCAGACGGCCTGATTTGCCTGCCGGATAGGCTGATTGCATGTCGTTTTAATGAAAGGCCGGAAGGCCGCTGGCGCCGCAGCGCAACACCCTGCTACGGGGACGCTCGGAAGACCTCTCAAGGTCGATAAGATTTGGGCTCGATGGACGGCCGCACCTATCCCGCCAAGGAGACGCCGAAGTCTCTGCGCACCCGCGCGCGGATTCTCGACGCGGCGATGAACCTGTTCGCCCGGGTGGGCTATCACGCGGCCACCAACGGCATGATCGCCGACGCGGCCAAGCTCACCCGCGGCGCCATGCTCTACCATTTCGCCAGCCGCGAGGACCTGGTGGCCGCCGCCGTCGCCCACATCGAGGTGGAGCGCGCGCGCCTGTTCGAGCGCGCCGCCGCCACGCCGCCGGCCGGCGGCGTCGACGCCGCCGAGCACGCCATCGACGCCTACTGGGCGCTGCTGCACGAGGTCCCCTTCGTGGCCTTCGCCGAGCTGGAGGCCGCCGCCCGCAGCGACGGGATGCTGCGCGAGCGCCTGGCCAAGGCCCAGAGCGCCTTCGACCACGCCCAGGTGGGCGACCGCTTCCTGGCGCTGGCCCGCGCCGGCGACGACCCGCGCTTCCAGACCAGCCGCGACCTCGGCCGCTTCCTGCTGGAGGGCCTGGCCCGCGGCTCGCTCACCTACGACCAGGAGATCCGCCGCGAGCGCCTGCTGGCGGTGGTCAAGCGCGCCGTGCGCATGCTGAACCGCAAGGGCGACCTGCAGGACCTCTGGCCGGAATAGGCTGAGAATATACCCCTCGCCCCGGAATCGGGGGGAGAGGGCGCGCCAATCCTATTCCGCCGGCTCGTCCGTGCCCATCGGCCGCTCGGCGAGGTCGCGCAGGTACTGGCCGTATTCGCTCTTGGCCTGGGCGCGGCCGAGGGCGGCCAGCTGCTGGCGGTCGATCCAGCCCCGGCGGAAGGCCACCTCCTCCAGGCAACCGATGCGCAGGCCCTGGCGCTGCTCCAGGGTGCGGATCAGCTCGCCCGCCTGGATCAGGCTGTCATGGGTGCCGGTGTCCAACCAGGCGAAGCCGCGGCCCAGCAGCTGGACGTGCAGGTCGCCAGCGTCGAGATAGCACTGGTTGAGGGCGGTGATCTCCAGCTCGTTGCGGACCGACGGCTGCAGCGACTTGGCGAAGGCGCTGGCGCGGCCGTCGTAGAAATAGAGCCCGGTGACCGCGTGGTTCGACTTCGGCGCCGCGGGCTTCTCCTCGATGCCCAGCACCCGGCCGTCCGGGGTCATCTCCACCACGCCGTAGCGCTCGGGGTCCTGCACGGTGTAGCCGAACACCGTGGCCCCGTGGATGCGGGCGTCCGCCGCCTGCAGCAGCCGCCCGAACCCCTGGCCGAAGAAGATGTTGTCGCCCAGGATCATCACGCTGGGCTCGCCGCCCACGAAATCCTCGCCCAGGATATAGGCCTGGGCCAGGCCGTCGGGCTTTTCCTGGACGACGTATTCGAACCGGCAGCCGATCTGCGAGCCGTCGCCGAGCAGGCGCTTGAACCCCGCCTGGTCCTCCGGCGTGGTGATGATCAGGATCTCGCGCACGCCGGCCAGCAGCAGCACCGAGATCGGGTAATAGATCATCGGCTTGTCGTAGATCGGCAGCAGCTGCTTGGAGACCGCCAGCGTCAGCGGGTGCAGGCGGGTGCCGGAGCCGCCGGCCAGGACGATGCCTTTTCTCATGCGGGAGCCAGCTGGGGTTGCATCTCGGCGATCACGTCCTCCAGCGCCTCCTGCCAGGGGCGTAGCTGCAGGCCGAACACCCTGGCCAGCCGCGAGGCGTCCAGCTCGGCGTTCAGCGCCCGGCGGGCCGGCGTCGGGAAGGCGCTGGTGGGCACGGGCTCGATGGCCGGCGCGGGCCGGTCGGGCCAGGCCAGGGCGAAGATCGCCCGGGCCATCTCGACGCGGGTCGCGCAGCCGGAATTCACCACATGCAGCCGCCCCCACTCCGACGCGCCGGCCGGGGCGCGGGCCAGGCGGGCGGCCTGGCTCAGGATGAAGGCCGCCACGTCGCCGGCGGCGGTGGGGCGGGCCCGCTGGTCGTCCACCACCTTGAGGACCGGCTGGGTGTTCGCCAGGCGCAGCATCAGGTGCAGGAAGTTGCTCCCGTACGCCGAGAACAGCCAGGAGACCCGCATCACCGAGGCCCGGTCGCAATAGGCCAGCACGGCCTCCTCGCCGGCCAGCTTCGAGGCGCCGTAGACGTGCAGCGGCCCCACCGGGTCCTCCTCCACATAGGCGCCGGCGCCGGCTCCGGAAAACACCATGTCCGTGGAGACCTGCACCAGGGGGACGCCGCGGGCCTGGCAGGCCCTGGCCATCGCCTCGGGCGCGCGGGCGTTGACCGCATAGGCCGCCTCCGGCTCGCTCTCGGCCCGGTCCACGGCGGTGTAGGCGGCGGCATTGAGGACGAGGTCGACCTGCGGCTCGGCCGCGATCGCCCGGGCCACCGCCGCGGGGTCGGCCAGGTCGACGTCGGCGCGGGACAGCGCCTTGACCGCGACGTTGCGGTCCTGGCGCGCCAGGACCTCCCGCGCCAGCTGGCCGGTGGCGCCGAACTGCAGGACCTGCAGCGTCATGCCTTCACAAGACCCAGGCGCTCGGAATGGAAGCCACGGTCACGGATCCCCTGCCACCAGTCGCGGTTCTCCACATACCAACGCACGGTGTCATGCAATCCGTCGCCCAGCGCGCGCGTGGGCGCCCAGCCCAGTTCGCGCATCAACTTGGACGCGTCGATGGAATAGCGGAAGTCATGGCCCGGCCGGTCGGCGACGAACGCGATCCGCTCGGCGTGGCCGATGTTGGCCGGCGCCAGCCGGTCAAGGCTGGCGCAGAGGGTGCGCACCACCTCGATGTTGCGCTGGGTCGAGTCGCCGCCGACCAGGTAGGTCTCGCCCAGCCGGCCTTTCTGCAGCACCAGCAGCAAGGCCTCGGCGTGGTCGTCCACGTGCAGCCAGTCGCGCACCTGCCGGCCATCGCCGTAGACCGGGATCGACTTGCCCTCCAGCGCCCGCAAGATGACCGTCGGGATCAGCTTCTCCGGAAACTGGTAGGGGCCGTAGTTGTTGGCGCAGTTGGTCAGCACCACCGGCAGGCCGAAGGTGCGGCCCCAGGCGCGCACCAGATGGTCGGCGCCGGCCTTGCTGGCCGAATAGGGCGAGTTGGGATCGTAGGGGGTGTCCTCGCAGAACGCGCCCTCCTCGCCCAGCGCCCCGAACACCTCGTCGGTCGAGACGTGGTGGAAGCGGAACCGCTCCCCGGCCGCGTCCTCCAGTCCCCGCCAGTAGGCCCGCGCGGCCTCCAGCAGCACGGCGGTGCCCAGCACGTTGGTCCGCACGAAGATCAGCGGGTCCTCGATCGCCCGGTCGTTGTGGCTCTCGGCGCCCAGGTGCATCACCGCGTCGGGCCGGTGGCGGGCGAACACTCCGGACACGGCGGCCGCGTCGGCCACGTCGACGTGCTCGAAGGCGTAGCGGGGCGAGTTCGCCACGCCGGCCACGTTCTCCAGGTTGGCCGAGTAGGTGAGCGCGTCGAGGTTCACCACCTCGTGGCCGTCGGCGACGGCGCGGCGCACGACCGCCGATCCGATGAACCCGGCGCCGCCGGTGATCAGGATTTTCATCGGGCCGTTCGCAGGTGAGGGCGGCGGGCCCGCCGCATCGTGTCGCGCATCCGGCAGCCTCATACAGCGAAATGCCGTCCACTCAAGGCTTTGCGGCTTGAGACGGGCGGTCGCGGGGCCTACACTGACGCCTTCCGCCCACCAAAATGCCAGGCTGAGTGCGCTTCGCCGCAGGCCGTCCCGGCGCGAGCCGGCGCTTTTCGCGCCCTGGAGAGCCCGGCTTGGAGCCAAGCCCGCAACAGCCCGAGACCCGCCGCGCCCGCGGCCCGGGCCGGACCGGCCGCGACCTGACCCGCGGACCGATCGGGCGGACGCTGCTGCTGTTCGCCCTGCCGGTGATGGCCAGCAACATGCTGCAGTCGCTGAGCGGCTCGACCAATGTGGCGTGGATCAGCCACGCCCTGGGCGAGGCGGCGCTGACCGCCGCCTCCAACGCCAACATCATCCTGTTCCTGCTGCTGGGCGCGGCCTTCGGCGCCTCGATGGCGGCGAACCTGCTGATCGGCCAGGCCATCGGATCGGGCGACGAAGCCCTGGCGCGCAAGGTGGTGGGCAGCGCCACCGTCTTCTTCATCGTCCTCTCCCTGACGGTGGGCGTGAGCGGCTTCTTCCTGACGCCTACGATCCTCGGCCTGCTGCACACGCCGCCGGACGCCAAGGCCTACGCCATCGCCTACCTGCGGGTGATCTTCGTGGCGATGCCGTTCATGTACTTCTTCAATTTCCTGATGATGGCCCAGCGGGCCACGGGCGATTCGCGCACGCCGTTCTTCTTCTCGCTGGCGGCGGTGGGCACGGACATGGTCCTGAACCCGACGCTGATCATGGGCCTGGGTCCCGCGCCGCGCCTGGGGATCGCCGGCTCGGCGCTCTCCACCCTCACCGCGCAGACGCTCACCCTGTTCGCGATGCTCTATTACCTGCACCGCAAAAACAGCGTGCTGATCCTGCGGCGCAGCGAGTGGCGGCTGCTCCGCCCCGACTTCGCGATCATCCGCACCCTGGCGACCAAGGGCCTGCCCATGGCGATCCAGATGGTGGTGGTGTCGGGCTCGGCGGTGATGATGATCTCGATGGTCAACAGCTACGGGGTGCACACCGCCGCGGCCTACGGCGCCGCCAGCCAGCTGTGGACCTATGTGCAGATGCCCGCCATGGCGGTGGGGGCCGCGGTCTCGGCCATGGCGGCCCAGAGCGTCGGCGCCGGGCGGATGGACCGGCTGGACCGCATCGCGCTGCTGGGATCGCTCTACGCCATGCTGATGAGCGCCGGGCCGATCCTGCTGATCTACCTGTTCGAGCCGGTGATGCTACGCCTCTTCCTGCCGCCGGGCAGCCCCTCGATCGCCATCGCCATGCACATCAACACCATCGTGCTCTGGGCCTTCGTGTTCTTCGGGGTGACCTTCGCGCTGGCCGGCATCGTGCGGGCCACCGGGGCGGTCTGGCCGCCGCTGCTGGTCATGGTGGTGGCCATGTGGGCGTTCCGCGTGCCGGCGGCCAAGCTGCTGCAGCCGGCGCTGGGGGCCGACGCCATCTGGTGGAGCTTTCCGCTGGGCACCATCATCTCGTGCGGGCTGCTGCTGGCCTATTACCGCTGGGGCCGCTGGCGCAGCGGCAGGCTGCTGGACGACATGCCGCGCGGCGACGCCCTCGACACCGGCATGGGGCCGCCCTCCGTCGCCGAGGAGACCGAGGCCGCCGCCGACCTCGCCGACGAGGTCAGGCGTTCGAGTCCGTCAGCGCCGAATAGACCAAGGTCCGAAGCTCCCGCCGAATAGCATAGGCGGTGGACGGCAGGAGCTGGGTCATCAGCACCACGGTCACCTCCTCCAGGGGATCGACCCAGAAGGCGGTCGAGGCCGCCCCGCCCCAGTAGAACTCGCCGTTCGACACCGGCAGCAGGGTCTGGGGCGCGTCGAACACCACCGCGAAGCCCAGGCCGAAGCCGATGCCGGCGTTGGTGGATTCCGAGAACAGCGAGCGCGAGAGCATCGTCAGGTCCTGGCCGCCGGGCAGGTGGTTGGCGCACATCAGCTTCAGGGTCTTGGGGGCCAGCAGGCGCTCGCCCTCCAGTGACCCGCCGTTCAGCAGCATGTGGCTGAAGCGCAGGTAGTCCGCCGCCGTCGAGACCAGGCCGCCGCCGCCGGAATAGAAGCCGGGCGGCTGCAGATAGGCGCTGGTCAGCGGGTCGTCCTGCAGCTTCAGCCCGCCCTGCGGCGTCGCGGCGTAGCAGGCGGCGAACCGCGCCTCCTGGCCGGGCGCGACCTGGAAGCCGGTGTCGGACATGCCCAGCGGCGCGAAGATCCGCGCCTGCAGGAAGTCCTGGAACGGAAGGCCGGAGATTCTGCCTACCAGGTAGCCCACGACGTCGGTCGAGACCGAATAATTCCAGGCCTCGCCGGGCGAGAACTCCAGCGGCAGCCCGGCCAGCACCGCCACCATCTCGTCCAGCGTCAGCCTGGCGGGAAGCTCGCCGACGCCCAGCTCGCGGTAGGCGGCGTCCACGTTGGTGCGGTTCTGGAAGCCGTAGGTCAGGCCGGAGGTGTGGCGCAGCAGGTCGACGATCTGCATCGGCCGGTCGGGCGCCCGGGTCAGGTACGCCCCCGCGGTCCCGGCGGTGAACACGCCCAGGTCCGCCCACTCGGGAATGTACTTGCTGACCGGGTCGTCCAGCGCCACGGCGCCTTCCTCCACCAGCATCATCATCGCCACGCTGGTGATGGGCTTGGTCATCGAATAGATGCGGAACAGGGTGTCGTCGGTGCAGCGCACGCCCCGCTCCACGTCGCGCAGGCCCAGCACGGTGGAATGCGCCACCTCGCCCCGCCGGCTGACCACCAGCTGGACGCAGGGCAGCCGGCCCGCCGCCACGTAGCGCTCCTCCAGGAAGCGGTCGATCCGGCGCAGCCGCTCCTTCGAGAATCCCAGCTTGCTCATGCACGCCCTCCGCGGGCCGCCGCCGGCCTCTCCGCCATTCATCTCCGCGCGCCGGGCGGCGTCAATCGCGCCGCGGCTTTCCTCGGGCGGCTTTCGTCCCTAAATCCCGGTGACCGGAGCCTGTTCCGCGCTCCAGCCCAAGGCCGTCACGATGAAAAAGCCCCACCTGGTCACCGACGCCACCCGGCCGCCCGCCGATCCCGACGCCCAGGGCTGGGCGATCTCGCCGATCGAGGAGATCATCGAGGACGCCCGCAACGGCCGCCCCTACATCCTGGTGGACGCCGAGGACCGCGAGAACGAGGGCGACATCATCATCCCGGCGCAGTTCGCCACGCCGGAGCAGATCAACTTCATGGCCCGCCACGCCCGCGGCCTGATCTGCCTGTCGATCACGCCGCAGCGGGCGCGCCAGCTGCGCCTGCCGCCGATGACCGCGGAGAACGGCGCCCAGCACGCCACGGCCTTCACCGTCTCCATCGAGGCGCGCGAGGGCGTCACCACCGGCATCTCGGCCCACGACCGGGCGCACACCATCGCGGTGGCCATCGACCCCAGCAAGGGCCCGAACGACATCGTCTCCCCCGGCCACGTCTTCCCGCTGGTGGCGCGCGAGGGCGGGGTGCTGGTCCGGGCCGGGCACACCGAGGCCGCCGTCGACATCTCGCGCATGGCCGGCCTCAACGCGGCGGGCGTGATCTGCGAGATCATGAAGGACGACGGGACCATGGCGCGCCTGCCGGACCTGATCGCGTTTGCACAACTGCACGGGCTGAAGGTCGGGACCATCACCGACCTGATCGCCTACCGCCGCCGCACCGAGCGGCAGGTGGAGCGGGTGCTGGAGACCCCCTTCGATTCCGCCTACGGCGGCCGCTTCCGGATGGTGATCTACCGCAACATCCTCGACTCGACCGAACATATGGTGCTGACCCGCGGGCGCATCGACCCGGACAGGCCCACCCTGGTGCGCATGCACCGGGTGGACTTCGCCGCCGACATGCTGGGCCACGTGGAGGCCCGCCGCGACTACGTGAAGCGCGCCCTGGAGGCGATCGCCGATTACGACGGCGCGGGCGTGGCCGTGTTCATCCGCGATTCCAACCCCGCCTGGCTGTCGGAACGCTACGGCCAGCCGGAGGCCAACCACAGCGCCAACATCCTGCGCGACTACGGCATCGGCGCGCAGATCCTGCTGGACCTGGGGGTGCGCGACATGGAGCTGCTCACCGCCTCGGCCACCGTCCTGCCGGGCTCCGCCGGCTACGGCCTGCGCATCGTCGGGCGGCGGCCGCTGGATTAGGGCCTGATCGACAGGGATCGAGTTGCTCTCGCCCCGCTCATCCCGGCGAGCGGGTCAGCCTGGACGCCCTTGCCCCGCCGGCCGCTCAGGCCGCTTCGGTGTCCCGGTCTTCGTCCGCGGAGGTGAACGCCAGCAGGGGGGCGGCCTGGGCCGCCACGTCGGCGGCGACCAGCGGCTTGTCGGCGGCGGCGGCCAGGTAGCGGCCGAACTCGCCGGCCGCCTCGGCCAGCCGGATGTCCATCACCGCCAGGGCGGCGCGCTGCAGCTCGCTGACCTGGGCCCGCATGGAGCGCAGCGCCTGCGCCGGATCGTGCGCCACCGCCGCCACCGCCGCCTTGAGGATCTTCAGCGCCTGCAGGATACGGGCGGCGTCGGTGTCGGCCTTGATGTCCGAACGCCGCTTCAGCGCCCCGGTGTAGTCGCCGGAGTTGAACCGCCGCCGGTCGGGGCCGATATAGGCCACCGCCTCGATCCAGTCGCGCGGCCGCAGCGTCACCGCCTCCAGGCGGCGCAGCAGGTCCTTGGTGGTGAAGGGCTTGCGCAGGAACTCGTGCACGCCCGCGTCGCGGGCCGCCAGGATGCCGGCGGCCGTCGCCGTCGAGGTGACCATGATGATCGGCGTCTGGCGGCAGGCCAGGTGGCTGCGGCGCAGGCTGCGGGCGAACTCGCAGCCGTCGAGGCCCGGGCCCGACATCTCCACGAACACCAGCTGCGGATCGACGTTCCCGGCCAGGCCAAGCGCCTTGGGGGTCGAGGCCGCGGTCCAGATCTGCGAGCGGGCGGTGTTGCGCATCAGGTCGGCGATCAGCCGCGCCCCGTTCGGCTGCGGATCGACGATCATCACCCGCTGCAGCATGGGGACCATGCGCTGGATCGTCTTGTAATCTTCGTTGAACACCGCCGGCGGCTCCGCAACACCCGCGGCGATCATGCCTCGGGGTTCGTAAAGAACGCCTTGACGCCGCCGCTCAGGCGGCCTGGGGCTCCGCCAGGCCGGCCTCGAATTCCTGCACGATATCCACCGCTTCGGTGAGATCCAGCTTCAGCGGCTTGCCCGCCGGAAATCGGTAGCGCCAGAAGGTGGCGATGTGCGAGATCACCCCGATCTTCTCGCCCAGGCTGATGAACATCTGCGGCGCCTTCAGCAGGAAGTCGCGGAACACCAGCGGGTCGTGGTTCACGGTCAAGCCCTTGAAGGCCTCGTCATAGACCTGCAGCGTCTTCAGGACCGCGCGGCGCTGGGCCTCGATGCGGCTCTGCAGCCGGGCGCGGCCTTCGGTGAAGGTGCGCATCAGCTCGGCGTCGCGCGGGCCGGCCACCTTCAGCTGCGGCGCCTCGGCGATCACTTCCTCCAGCTTCGGCCACAGGTGGCTCAGCACCCATTTATAGTAGAGGAAGCCGCGCCACGAGAAGATCCCCTCCCGGTAGCTCTCCCCCTCCAGCCGCAGGGTCAGCCGCAGCGGCTCCAGCCGGTCGTCATTCTCCGCCGACAGCAGGAGCTCCACGAGCTTGGCGGTGTTGCCCGCGCCGTCGCCCTGCCCCTCGAAGGCCAGGGCGATCAGCTTGTTGATCTCACGCGAGACGAAGCCCTGCATCTTCGTCAGATCGGCCTCGGTGATCGCGAAATAGCAGCGGGCGATGTCGAAGCCGCGGCGCTTCAGGTGCTCGCGCATCAGGAACGGGTCCAGCGACGGCAGCTCGTCCAGCGCCTCGAGCACGCCCATGTCCCGCGACGCGTCGGCGCCGGCCGAGCAGACCTCGGCCATCATCTCCATCCAGCCCGCCTGGCCCACGAACACCGAGCGCCCGCCCAGCTGCAGCTCGCTGCGGACGAAGGGCAGGATGATCTTGGTCGCGGTGGGCCGGCCGTTGCCCATGAGCTCGCGTTCGTCGGCCCGCAGGCGATGCTTCAGCAGCACCGTGCCGTTCAGCACCCGGTTCTGGAAGAATGGCTTCAGCTTGTATTCCGGCTCGCGGCCGTGCTGGGCCTCGATGGCGATCAGGTTGAGCACCCGGCTGGTCGAAGCCGTCCGCTGCAGCGCCCCGAGGTTCCGGACGGCGCGATCGGGACTCTTCGTCTGCATGGGGCCAACCTCGGATACCTGTGATATCTGTCTGGCCCCGGAGGGTTAACCACGCGTTTAAGTTGCGCTCAATCCTGGAAGGGATCGCGCATCAGGATAGTATCGTCCCGCTGCGGGCTGGTGGAGAGCAGAGCCACCGGCGCGCCGATCAGCTCCTCGATCCGGCGCACGTACTTCACCGCCGCGCCCGGCAGGTCCTTCCAGCTGCACGCGCCCTGGGTGGAGCCGGCCCAGCCCTCGATCTCCTCATAGACCGGCTGTAGCGCCGCCTGGTCGCGCAGGCCGGCCGGCAGGTAGTCGATCTCCGCCCCGCGCAGCCGGTAGCCGGTGCAGATCTTCAAGGTCGGCAGGCCGTCCAGCACGTCGAGCTTGGTGAGCGCGACACCCTCGATGCCGTTGATCGCCACCGACTGGCGCACCAGGGCCGCGTCGAACCAGCCGCAGCGGCGCTGGCGCCCGGTGTTGACCCCCACCTCGCGGCCCACCGTGCTGAGGTGCCGGCCCACCTCGTCGTCCAGCTCGGTGGGGAACGGCCCCCCGCCGACCCGGGTGGTGTAGGCCTTGACGATCCCCAGCACATAGCCCGGTCCGCGCGGACCCAGGCCCGAGCCCGCCGCCGCCTGCCCCGCCACGGTGTTGGAGGAGGTGACATAGGGATAGGTGCCGTGGTCCACGTCCAGCAGCGCGCCCTGTGCGCCTTCGAACAGCACCCGGCGCCCGGCCTTCACCACCCCGTCCAGCAGCCGCCAGGCCGCCCGGGCGTAGGGCAGGATCTTCGGCGCGACGGCCTCCAGCTCGGCCTGCAGCGCCGCGGCGTCCGCCTTGGGCAGGCCCAGGCCCTTGCGCAGCGGCGCGTGGTGCGCCAGCAGCCGGTCGATCTTCGCCGCCAGCGCCTCCGGGTCGGCCAGGTCGGCCACCCGGATCGCCCGGCGGCCGACCTTGTCCTCGTAGGCCGGGCCGATGCCACGGCCGGTGGTGCCGATCTTCTGGGCGGCCGCCGCCTCGCGCGCCTGGTCCAGGTCCTTGTGCACCGGCAGGATCAGGCAGGCGTTGTCCGCCACCGCCAGCAGGGCCGGCGTGATCGTCACCCCCTGGGTCGCCACCTGGGCGATCTCGTTCAGCAGGTGCCAGGGGTCGATCACCACCCCGTTGCCGATCACCGACAGCTTGCCCTGCACCACGCCCGAGGGCAGCAGGCTGAGCTTGTAAACCTTGTCGCCCACCACCAGGGTGTGGCCGGCGTTGTGCCCGCCCTGGAAGCGCACCACCACGTCGGCGCGGTTCGACAGCCAGTCGACAATCTTGCCCTTGCCCTCGTCGCCCCACTGGGCGCCGACTACGGTCACATTGGCCATTTCAGGTACGGCTTTCCGCCTGCCGCGCGGGTCCAGCTCGCCCTTCGACAGGACTCGGCGGGTGGACTTTGGAATGGGTTTTCCGCGCGGGGCGTCGCCTCGCACGCGTAGCCGTGTAGAGCACCAAGCCTCTGCGCCCGTCAATCCCCCCGGTGATCGCACCAGGTCGCCAGGCGTGGCCGCCTGCGCTATGAGCAGGGCCATGGACCTGCCCCGCTTCCACCTGGCTTTTCCGGTGCGCGACCTGGCCGAGGCCAGGGCCTTCTACGGCGGCCTGCTCGGCTGCCCGGAGGGCCGGTCGAGCGGCGAGTGGGTGGACTTCGACTTCCACGGCCACCAGATCGTGGCCCACCTGGCGCCGGGCGCCGACCCGGACCTGCGCAACGCGGTGGACGGCGAGGACGTGCCGGTGCGCCACTTCGGCGTCATCCTGACCATGGACGCCTGGATCGCCCTGGCCGAGCGCCTGCGGACAGCGGGCGCGGCGTTCCTGATCACGCCGCAGATCCGCTTCCACGGCCGGCCGGGCGAGCAGGCCACGCTGTTCATCCGCGACCCCAGCGGCAACGCCCTGGAGTTCAAGGCCTTCGCCGACGACGCCCAGGTGTTCGCCCGGTGAGCGTCACGGCCGCGGACGTCGACGCCGCGGCCGGCCGCCTCGCCGGCCACGCCGCCGCCACGCCGGTCCTGCACAGCCCCGCCCTGGACGAGCGGGTCGGCGGCAGGGTGCTCATCAAGCCCGAGACCCTGCAGCGGGTCGGCGCCTTCAAGTTCCGCGGGGCCTACAACCACCTGGTCCAGCTCTCGCCCGAGCAGCGAAGGCGCGGCGTGGTGGCCTTCTCCTCGGGCAACCATGCGCAGGGGGTGGCGCTGGCCGCCCGGCTGCTCGGCATGCCCGCGGTCATCGTCATGCCCGCCGACGCGCCGCAGGTGAAGGTGGACGCCACCCGCGGCTACGGCGCCGAGATCCGCACCTACGACCGGCTGAGCGAGGACCGCGTGGCCATCGCCGCCGGCATCGCCGAGGATCGCGGCGCGGTGGTCGTCCCGGCCTTCGACGACCCGCACGTGGTCGCGGGCCAGGGCACGGTCGGCCTGGAGCTGGCGCGCGAGGCGACGGCGGCGGGCGAGCGCCTGGACCTGATAGCCTGCCCGGTGGGCGGCGGCGGGCTGATCGCCGGCTCGGCGCTGGCCGTCAAGGCGCTGTCGCCCGCCACCGAGGTCTGGGGGGTGGAGCCCGCCCTCTACGACGACACCCGCCGCTCGCTGGAGGCCGGCAGGCGCGTGGCGGTCAACCCCGGCGTCCGCAGCCTGTGCGACGCGCTGGAGTCGCCTGCGCCCGGCGAGATCACCTTCCCGATCATCGCCGCCAACGTCACGGGCGTGGTCACCGTCACCGACGCCGAGGTGGCCGAGGCCATGCGCTGGGCCTTCGCCGTCCTGAAGCTGGTGGTCGAGCCCGGCGGCGTCGTGGCGCTCGCCGCCCTGCTGACCGGCAAGCTCGACGCCCGCGGCCGCACCGCCGGCCTGATCCTCTCCGGCGGCAATGTCGATCCCGAGCTGTTCGCCCGGGTGATCCGGGGGGAGATCTAGAGATCGTCCTTCCGCCCTAACCATGCGGAAAGACTCCAGCGCCTAGGGTCCGCGCCAATTCGCCGCGCAGAGCACCGCCTTGGAAATCGACGTCCTTCGCCCGCAGGACCTGAGCCCGTCGCAGGTCGACCGCTGGAGCGCCCTGCAGGCGCCCGGCCTCGACAGCCCGTTCCTGTCGCCGCACTGGGCCCGCGCCGTCGAGCGCACCCAGGCGCTGGGCGTGCAGCAGACCCGCGTCGCCGTCCTGCGCCGCGACGGCCGCGACGCCGGCTTCTTCGCCGCCCGCGTCGGCGCCTTCACCGCCATGCCGGCCGGGGCGCCGATGTGCGACTACCAGGGAGTGGTGGCCGAGCCGGACCTGGCCGTCGACCCCAAGGCGCTGGTGCAGGCGCTGGGCGTCCACCGCCTCGACTATTCGCACATGCTGCAGGAACAGGCCGCCTTCGCCGCCTACGCGCAGGGCCGCACGGTCTCCCACGTTGTCGACGTCTCCCAAGGCTTCGCGGCCTACCAGGAGGCGCGCAAAGCCGCCGGCGTCGGCGTGCTGAAGGACGCGGCCAAGAAGCGCCGCAAGGTCGAGCGCGAGGTGGGCGCGGCCCGCTTCACCGCCTTCTCCCGCGCCCGGTGCGACTTCGACCAGCTGGTCGCCTGGAAGCGCGCCCAGCTGCGCGCCACCGACCAGACCGACATCTTCGAGGCCGGCTGGACCCTGCGGCTGCTGCGCGAGCTGTTCGAGAGTCGCGACCCCGACTTCGGCGGCGTGCTCTTCACCCTGCACCTGGGCGACCGCCTGGCCGCCGCCCACTTCCACCTGCACGGCGGCCGCGTCATCCACGGCTGGATGATCGCCCACGACCCGGAGTTCGAGCGCTACTCCCCGGGCATCGCCCTGTTCGTCGACATCCTGGAGTGGATGGACCAGACGCCCTATTCGCGCCTCGACCTGGGTCCCGGCGACTACCGCTTCAAGACCGAGCTGGCCAACACCGCCCAGGGGGTGACCCACGGCTTCGTGGGCCTGCCGTCCGCCGCGGCCCTGGTGCGCACGGCGGCCTATGGGGTGGTCCGCGCCGCCGAGGCCCTGCCGCTCGGCCGGGTCTCCGGCCTGCCCGGCAAGGCGCTGCGCCGGATGGACCAGTGGCGCGGCCTGCGCTGAACGATCCGACGCCGCGATTGCCGCGGGCGGGCCGCGTCGCTAGTTTGCCCGCCTTTCGCCAACGGCCCCCGTCCATGACCCTCACCTACGACGCCATCCTTTCCGCCGCCGCGCGGCTGAAAGGGCACATCGAGCGCACGCCCTGCCGTCATTCCCGGACGCTCTCCGAGATTACGGGCGCCGAGGTGTGGGTGAAGTTCGAGAACCTGCAGTTCACCGCCGCCTACAAGGAGCGCGGCGCGCTCAACATGCTGCTGACCCTGGGCGAGAACGCCCGCAAGCGCGGCGTCATCGCCGCCTCGGCCGGCAACCACAGCCAGGGCCTGGCCTACCACGCCGCGCGCCTGGGCATCCCGGTGACCATCGTCATGCCCAGCACCACGCCGTTCATGAAGGTGCGCCAGACCCGGGCGTTCGGCGCCGAGGTGGTGCTGGACGGCGACGGCTACGACGACGCCTCGACCTACGCCCTGAAGCTCTGCGAGGAGCGCGACCTGGTCTACGTCCACCCGTTCAATGACGTGGAGGTGATGGCCGGCCAGGGCACCGTGGCGCTGGAGATGCTGGAGGACGTGCCCGACCTGGAGGTGCTGCCGGTGCCGATCGGCGGCGGCGGCCTGATCGCCGGCGTCGCCACCGCGGCCAAGCACATCAAGCCGGAGATCAGCGTCATCGGCGTCGAGCCGGCCATGTACCCCTCGTTCAGCGCCAAGATGCGCAGGCTGCGCGCCGGCGGCCAGGCCGGCGGGGCGACCATCGCCGAGGGCATCGCGGTCAAGCAGGTGGGCGAGGCCTCCTACGCCATCGCCCGGCCGCTGATCGACGACGTGCTGCTGATCGAGGAGCCGTTCTTCGAGAGCGCCATCGCCCTCTACTGCAACGTCGAGAAGACGGTGGCCGAGGGCGCCGGGGCGGCCTCGCTGGCCGCCCTGCTGGCCTATCCGGAGCGGTTCCGCGGAAAAAGGTGCGGGCTGATCCTCACCGGCGGCAACATCGACACGCGGCTGCTGGCCTCGGTGCTCACCCGCGAGCTGGTCCGCGACCACCGGCTGGTGTCCTTGCGGATCATCGGCGACGACCGGCCGGGTCTCTTAGCCAACGTCTCGCGGATCATCGGCGACCACGGCGCCAACATCGTCGAGGTGGCCCACAACCGCCTGGCCCTCGACGTGCCGGCCAAGGGCGCGGAGTTCGACATCATGATCGAGACCCGCGACGCCGAGCACACCGAGGAAATCATGGCCAGCCTGCGCCAGGCCGGCTATCCGCCGAGGACCGTCTGACCGCCATGCACCGCCGCCGCCTGCTCGCCGCCTTCACCGCCGCCCTGGTCGTCGCCGGCTGCAAAAAACCCAAGGCCGAGGCCCAGGCCGGCCCGACGGGCGGCGCGGGCCGCGGCGACAGCGCCAGCCTGGCCGAGGCCAAGGCGTTCCTGGCCAGGAACGCCAAGGCGCCGGGCGTGCAGGTGCTGCCCTCGGGCCTGCAGTACAAGGTCCTCCGCTCCGGCCCCGCCGCCGGCCTGCACCCGCAGAAGAACGACGAGGTGAAGGTCAACTACGAGGGCAAGCTGCTCGACGGCCGGGTGTTCGACTCCTCCTACGCCCGCGGCGTCCCCGCCGCCCTGCCGCTGGCCGGCCTGATCCCCGCCTGGATCGAGGCGCTGCAGCTCATGCGCCCCGGCGACGAATGGATGCTCTATGTCCCGCCCGAGCTGGGCTACGGCGCGCAGGGCGCCGGCGGCGGCGAGATCCCGCCCGACAGCGCGCTGGTCTTCCGCATCGAGCTGATCGACCTGCTGCCGGCGCCCGGACGGGTGCAGCAGGGGTAGCCTCTTTCCGCCCCGCCGCGCTTTCCTTTGAGCTCCCACGCCCGCCGGCCTAGAACACCTGCATGACCGGCGAAGCCCTCACCGCCCGCGCCCTGGACATCCTGGCGAGCCTGGTGGCTTTCGACACCACCTCGCGGCTCTCCAACCTGGCCCTGGTGGACTGGGTGGAAGCCTATCTCGCCGTCCACGGCGTCGCCGCCCGCCGCGTGCCCAACGCCGACGGGAGCAAGTCCAACCTGCTGGCCACGGTCGGCCCGGCCGTGCCCGGCGGCGTCGTGCTCTCCGGTCACACGGACGTGGTGCCGGTGGATGGCCAGGCCTGGAGCTCCGATCCCTTCACGGTCGCGGAGCGCGACGGCCGACTCTACGGGCGCGGGACCTGCGACATGAAGGGCTTCCTGGCGCTGGCGCTGGCCGTCGTGCCCGACCTGACGGCCGCCGAACCCAGGGTTCCCGTCCACTTGGCCTTTTCCTACGACGAGGAGGTGGGCTGCCTGGGCGCGCCGGACATGATCGAGGTCATCGCCCGCGAGCTGCCGCGCCCGGCCCTGGTGGTGGTGGGCGAGCCCACCCGCATGGAGGCGGTGATCGGCCACAAGGGCATCGCCACCTACAAGGTCACCGTCGAGGGCAAGGAGGCCCACTCCAGCCAGCCGCACCTGGGCGTCTCCGCCATCATGGCCGCCGTGCCGCTGATGGCCCAGCTCGCAGCCCTGGCCGAGCGCCTCGACCGCGAGGCCGACCCCGCCTCGCCGTTCACGCCGAAGGGCGCGACCCTGACCATCGGCCAGGTGAACGGCGGCACGGCGCCCAACATCCTGGCCCGCCGGTGCGAGTTCTATTTCGACCTGCGCTATCCCGCCGGCCTCGACCCGGACGGCGTCCTGGCCCCGGTGGTGGCGGCGGTGGCGGCGCTGGACGTCCAGCTCAAGGCGCGCGCGCCCCAGGCCGGAGCCCGCATCGTGCGCCGCTCCGCCGCCCCGCCGCTGGCGCCCGAGCGCGACGGCCCGGCCGAGGCCTTCGCCCGGCGGATGGCCGGCGACAACGGGCCGCCGCGGGTGGTGGCCTTCGCCGCCGAGGCCGGCCAGTTCCAGGGCGCGGGCTTCTCCACCGTCATCTGCGGCCCGGGCTCCATCGACCAGGCGCACCAGCCGGACGAATACGTCGAGCTGTCCCAGATGCAGCGCGGCGGCGAGTTCATGGCCCGGCTGGCGGCGTGGGCGGGCGGAGCGGCCTGATCACCGGCCGGCGCCCCATCAGGTCCCTCGGGTCCCAGGTCATCGCCCGGACGATCGCGCCGGCGCCGACCCTGCGTCCGCGCTGCACCGCCGCCCGGTCCCGCAACACCCTGGGCAGGCCCTTCAGCGCCTCCAGGAACGCGCGCCAAACCAGCGCCGCATAGGGCCAGTTGGGCCGGCGCGCGGCGATGAAGACCACCGCCGCCAGGTGCAGCGGCAGGACGACGGGCAGCAGGATCGCCGGCGTGTTCTTGAACGCCACCCAGAACCGGTTCCGCGTCCCGTGGAACACCGCGAACTCCGACTTGCGCCCCCCGGAGGAAGCCGAGCCCAGGTGGTGGACGACGGCGCGGGGGGCCAGCACCGTGGGCTCGCCGGCCAGCTGCAGCCGGTAGCCCAGGTCCACGTCCTCGCAGTAGCAGAAGAAGTACTCGCTGAACCCGCCAAGCCGCCGGAACAGCGCCCGGTCGATCATCATCGCCGCGCCGCAGGGGCTGAACACCTCGCCCTCGAACGCCTGGCCGGTGTCGCGCTCCAGGTAGCCGCCGCGGTAGGGGATGCCGTAGCCGCTCATCACGTCGCCCAGCCCGTCCAGCATGCCGGGCGCGTCGGCCATCATCTGGCGCGAGGTGAAGGAGCGCACCTGCGGGTGGCGCTCCGCTGCCGCGACCAGCTCGGCCAGCCAGTCGGGCTCGGCGTAGGCGTCGGGATTGAGCAGCACCAGCCAGCGCCCGCGCCCCAGCCGCGCCGCCTGGTTCCCGGCGCCGGCGAACCCCAGGTTCTCCGCATTCGACACCAGCCGCATGAAGGGGAACTCGGCGGCGATCTTCGCGTCGTCGGGGTCGGGCGAGGCGTTGTCGATGACGACGGTCTCGAAGTCGCGGAAGCTCTGCGCCTGCAGGTGCTGCAGGCAGGCGCGCAGCGTCGGGCCGGAGTTGAAGGCGATGACGCAGACGCTCACCGCCGGCGCGGGGGCCTTGTCATCGCTCACGTGCTGCGCCATGCGACTGCTTTACCCGAAGCCCCAAGAAGATCATGACGACCATCACGCCGCTGGCCCTGCCCGAGGTCCTGCTTATCACGCCCAAGCGCCATGGCGACGCCCGCGGCTGGTTCTCCGAGACCTGGAGCCGCCCGGCCCTGGCCGCCGCCGGCCTCGACCTGGACTTCGTGCAGGACAACCAGGCCTTCAGCGCCGCCCGCGGCACGCTGCGCGGCCTGCACTTCCAGAAGGCGCCCTACGCCCAGGCCAAGCTGGTGCGCGTGCTGCGCGGCGCGATCTACGACGTGGCGGTCGACATCCGCCCGGGCTCGGCGACCTACGGCCGCTGGATCGGCGCCGAGCTTTCCGCCGAGCGCGGCGACCAGCTGCTGGTCCCCCGCGGCTTCGCCCACGGCTATGTGACCCTCGTCCCCGACACCGAGCTGTTCTACAAGGTCGACAACCGCTACGCCCCCGAGGCCGAGGGCGGCCTCCTCTGGCGCGACCCGGCGCTGGCCGTCGACTGGCCGGTCGCCGAGGCCGAGATCACCGCCAACCCTCGCGACCGCGCCCTGCCGACCCTGGCGGAGCTGGGGCGGGTGGCGTTCTGAGGCAAGACCCCCTCACCCAACCTCTCCCGCCGGTTCCGGGGGGAGAGGGGTAGGCTGGTCCCATTCCGCCCGCACATCGTCGTCCGATTCTGAGCCCAAGCGCGCCGCCCGCAGCTCAGCGAACGCCGGCGCCGGCAGCAGCCGCCCGAGCGCCCAGACCGCCGCGCCGCGGACCACCGGGGCCGGGTCGGCCAGCAGGGGCTCGGCGGACGCCGCCAGCTCCGGGCTCCCGGAATTGCCGAGGGCGTAGAGCACGTTGCGCACGAAGCTGTCGCGGCCGATGCGCTTGACCGGGCTCCTGGCGAACAGCGCCCGGAAGCCCGCGTCGTCGAGGCCGGCCAGCTCGGCCAGCGCCGGGGACCGCAGGGCGCCGCGCGCCTGCAGTTTCATCTCCCGGGAGGCGCTGGCGAACTTGTTCCACGGGCAGACCGCCAGGCAGTCGTCGCAGCCGTAGATCCGCTGGCCCAGCGCCGGGCGGAACTCGTGGGGGATCGGCCCCTTCAGCTCGATGGTCAGGTAGGAGATGCAGCGCCGGGCGTCAAGTTGGTAGGGCGCCGGGAAGGCCTGCGTCGGGCAGGCGTCCAGGCAGGCGCGGCAGGCCCCGCAGTGGTCGTCCTCCGGCGGATCGGCCGCCAGCTGCAGCACCGTCAGGATCGAGCCCAGGAACAGCCAGGAGCCGAACGCCCGCGACACCAGGTTGGTGTGCTTGCCCTGCCAGCCCAGCCCCGCCCGCTCGGCCAGCGGCTTCTCCAGCAAGGGCGCGGTGTCGACGAACACCTTCAGCTCGCCGCCGGCCTGCGCCTGCATCCAGCGGGCCAGCGCCTTCAGCCGCGCCTTGATCAGCTCGTGGTAGTCGTCGCCCTGGGCGTAGACTGAGATCGCGCCCCGCGCCGGATCGCGGGCCGCCAGCGGGTCCGCATCCGGGCCGTAGTTGACCCCCAGCACCACGGCCGAGCGGGCGTCCGGCCACATGGCCTGCGGATGCGCGCGGCGCCGGGCGGTGTCGGCCATCCAGGCCATCTCGCCGTGGCGGCCCCGGGCGATGAACTCGGCGAGCCTTCCGCCCGCCGGCCAGGGCGCGGCGGCCGAGGCGAACCGGCAGGCGTCGAAGCCCAGCCGCAGCGCCTCGGCGCGGATGCGGCTCTCCAGCGGCTCAGAAGTCGAGGTCGTCATAGTGGCCGGCCGGCGCCAGGCCGGGCCAGCGGTCGGCCAGGATCGGTCGGAAGGCGGGCCTGGACTTCAGCTTCATGTACCAGGTCTTCACATGGTTGAAGCCGCGCCA
The DNA here is from genome assembly GCF_036502675.1 of Phenylobacterium sp. Taxonomy (GTDB): domain Bacteria; phylum Pseudomonadota; class Alphaproteobacteria; order Caulobacterales; family Caulobacteraceae; genus Phenylobacterium. The sequence continues at coordinate 7,172 of NZ_DASXYF010000126.1, read as the reverse complement.
CGGCACGTCCCCGAAATAGTCGATCACCGACAGCTGCGCCGCCGCGGCGAAGTCGGCCAGGCTGAGCCGGCGGCCCGCCAGCCATTCCCGCGTGGTCAGCAGCCCTTCCAGATACTCCATGTGCAGCCTGAGCGCCTCGCGCCCCTGGCGGATGGCGCCCAGGTCCGGCGAGCCCAGGCGCAGCAGCCGCTTCTCCATCTTCTCGTGCAGCAGCAGGCCGCCGACCTCGTAGTCGAACTTGCGGTCGAACCATTGCAGCAGCCGGCGGGCCTCCGCCCGGTCGGCCGGCTCGCGGCCCAGCAGCGGCGGCTCCGGGTAGTTCTCCTCCAGGTGCTCCAGGATCGCCCGGCTCTCGCAGACGACCAGCGCCCCGGGTCCGACGCCCTCCACCAGCACCGGCGTCGCCCCGGAGGGGTTCAGGGCGACGAACTCCTCCGGCTGCTCCCAGTAGCGCACCGGGTTGTCCACGAAGGCCAGCCGCTTCTCCCCCAGGGCCAGGCGCACCTGGCGCGAGGCGGGGTCGAGCGGGAAGTGGTGCAGGACGCGGGCGACGGACATGCGGACCGGAAACGTGACGGAAATGCGGCGATATTGAAGCCATAGACCCCTTAAGGTCGCGTTTACTACGCTGCGGGCGGGGCCGACTCGGCGAACGCGCCCCCGTGCGGCTCCGCCCGCCCGCGGGGATCCGGGTGGATCAGGATGTCGGCGGACGGGAATTCGCTCAGCACCCGGTTCTCGGCGTCTACGATCACCTTGTGCGCCGCCTCCAGGCTGAGATGGGGGTCGAGGTCCACGTGCATCTGCACATGCACCACCGGTCCCGCCGCACGGGTGCGCAGCTGGTGGACGTGGGTCACGCGGCCATCCTGGGTCATCAGCTCGACGATCTTCGCCCGGGTCCGCTCTGACAGCTCATGGTCGAGCAGTTGGTCCGACGCCTGGCGGAACACGCCCACCGCGCCCCACAGCAGGATGGCGGCGATGGCCAGGCCTGCGGCCGCGTCCAGCCCGGCCACGCCCAGCAGCGCCGCTGCGGCGATCCCGGCCAGGCCGATCAGGTTGGAGGCCAGGTCAGCGGCGTAGTGCGCCCGGTCGCCGGCCACCGCCACCGAGGCCGCGCGCTTCAACACCCGCGTCTGCACGGCGAGCAGCCCGGCGGTGAGCGCCGTCGAGGCCAGCATCACCGCGATCGCCCAGCCCTCGCGCTGGATCGGATGCGGCGTCACCAGGGCCTGCACCGCCTCGCGGCCGATCAGCGCCGCCGAGGCGAACACCAGCCCGCCCTGCAGCAGGCTGGCGAAAGCCTCGGCCTTGCCGTGGCCATAGCGGTGCGCGGCGTCCGGCGGGATGGCCGCATAGCGCACGGCGAACAGGGTGAGCGCCGAGGCCAGCAGGTCGAGCCCGGAATCGACCAGCGACGCCAGCAGCGCCACCGAGCCGGAGGCGATCCAGGCCGCCAGCTTCAGCGCCACCAGGGTGGCGGCCACGCTCACCGAGAGCAGCATCGCCCGCCGGGTGAGCTGCGCCGACTGCGCGGGGGTCAGGCCAGACGGTTCGGCGCTCATGCCCCGCAGTCTACCTCCGCCCGCGACGGCGCCCCAGCGCTAACGACTCGCAACCCTGCCCTCGCCTGCCGGACGAACGCCGCGATGGAGGGGGTCAGGCCGCGCCGCCGCGGAGGCGGCGCAGGACCGGGCGCAGGACGGCGCTGAACACGATGACCGGCGAGAGCACCCAGGCCAGCAGGTGCTGCGACACGCTCTCGGCGCGCTTGCGGAAGTAGCGGGCCAGGCCGACGCCCTTGTGGAACTCGACGCGGATCGGGCTGACGCGGCTGGTGTGGCCCAGGTGGATCACTTCGGCCTTGGGGTGGAACAGCACCAGGCCGCCCTGCCGGCGCACCCGCCAGCACAGGTCCACGTCCTCCACATGCAGGAAGTAGCCCTCGTCGAAGCCGTTGACGGCCTCGAAGTCCTGGCGGCGCATGCAGAAGCAGGCGCCGGAGATGGTGGGCACCGAGGCGATCTGCTCCGGCGGCTGGTCGTGCTCCCAGTGCACCTCGTAGCGCCGCCAGGCGGCGACGCGCCGGGTGAGCCGGCTCAGCGACATCAGCGCCGACATGGGGGTGATGTCGCCGCGCCGGGCGCCGCGCTGCTCGGTGCGGTCGGCGTTGAGCACCCGGCCGCCGACGATGCACGGGGTGGGCCGGTCCTCGATGGCGCGGACCAGCTCGGCGATGCAGCCCGGCTGCAGGAAGGCGTCGGGGTTCAGGAACAGCAGCACGTCGCCGCTCGCCCGCCGCGCGCCCATATTGGCGCCGCGGGCGAAGCCCACGTTGCCGTGGCCGCCCAGCAGGACGACCCGCTGGTCGCGGTCCACCAGGCTGCGCAGGGAGGCGGTCTCGGGGCGGCTGGAGCCGTTGTCGACGATGACGAACTCGTCCACCAGCGGATCGGCCAGGACGCAGGCCAAGCTGTGCTCGAGGGCTTCGCCAGTCATGTAGACGACCATCACCACCGAGAGCCTGCGGCGCGGCTTCAGGAAGGTCTGAAGCGGGACCGGTTCGGCCGCGACGATCGGAGCGACGATGCCGTTCATCCAGCCTCCATGCGACCACGGGTCCCCTGGGGCGAGTTGCGCTCGCCCGAAGCACGAACTGCAAGATCAGGCGGCAGGGCTTGCAAGGCAAGCACGTTTACCGCCTCGTCCAGGACCATCACCTGCTGGCCGTCCGATCCAAAGCGCCGCAGCGCCAACTTGCCTTCTTCCGCCTCACGCCGGCCGACCACTGCAATCACCGGAGTCTTGCTCAGGCTATGTTCGCGCACCTTGTAGTTAATCTTTTCGTTACGCAGGTCGCTCTCCACACGCAGGCCGGCTCGTCGCAACGTGTCGACCACGTGCAAAGCATAGTCATCCGCATCCGACGTAATTGTGGCCACTACAACCTGCACCGGGGCCAACCATATCGGAAATGCGCCTGAATAATGTTCAATCAGGACGCCCAGGAACCGTTCCAGCGAGCCCAGGATGGCCCGGTGCAGCATCACCGGCCGGTGCTTCTGGCCGTCCTCGGCGATATAGGCGGCGTCCATCCGCTCCGGGAGCACATAGTCGAGCTGCAGCGTGCCGCACTGCCAGGTGCGGCCGATGGCGTCGCGCAGGTGGAACTCGAGCTTGGGACCGTAGAAGGCGCCCTCGTTCTCGATTCGCTCGACCTCGACGCCGGCGGCGTTGGCGGCGCGCTCCAGCGTGTCCTCGGCGATGGTCCAGATCTCGTCGGCGCCGAACCGCAGCTCGGGCCGCAGCGCCAGCTTCACGGAATGAAGCTCCACCTCCAGGTCGCGGTAGACCACCTGCAGCAGCTCGACGAAGGCCTTGGCCTCGGCCTCGATCTGGTCCTCGCGGCAGAAGATGTGGGCGTCGTCCTGGGCGAGGCCGCGCACGCGCAGCAGGCCGTGCAGGGAGCCCGAGCTTTCGTTGCGGTGCAGGTTGTCGAACTCGGCCATGCGGATCGGCAGCTCGCGGTAGGACCGCTGGCCGTGGTTGAAGATCTGCAGGTGCCCCGGGCAGTTCATGGGCTTTAAAGCGAGCTTCTCGCCCTCTTCCGTCTCGCAGACGAACATGTTGGCGCCGAATTTTTCCGCGTGGCCCGATTGGCGCCACAGGGAATAGTCCAGCACCTGGGGCGTCTTGACCTCGACGTAGCCCTCCGCCTCCATCCGCCGGCGCATGTAGTTCTGCAGCGTGCGGTAGAGCGTCCAGCCCTTGGGGTGCCAGAAGATCATTCCCCGGCCCTCCTCCTGGATATGGAACAGGTCCATGGCCGCGCCCAGCTTGCGGTGGTCGCGCTTCTCGGCTTCCTCGATGCGCCGGAGGTAGGCCTCCAGGTCGGCCTCGTTGGCCCAGGCCGTGCCGTAGATCCGCTGCAGCTGGGCGTTCCGATGGTCGCCGCGCCAGTAGGCGCCGGCCAGCTTGGTCAGTTTGAACGCCTTGCCGACCGCCTTGGTGGACGGCAGGTGCGGGCCGAGGCACAGGTCCTTCCACGCGCCCTGGCGATAGACGCTGATCTCCTCGCTCCCCGGGAGATCCTCGATGATCTCGGCCTTGTAGGCCTCGCCGATCGACTTGAAGTGGGCGATGGCCTCGTCGCGGTCCCAGACCTCGCGGCGGATCGGCTCGTCGCGGTCGACGATCTCGCGCATGCGCTGCTCGATCTTCGCCAGGTCGTCGAGGCTGAAGGGCTCGGCGCGGGCGAAGTCGTAGTAGAAGCCGTCCTCGATCGCCGGCCCGATGGTCACCTGCGTGCCGGGGAACAGCTCCTGCACCGCCTCGGCCATCACGTGCGAGGCGTCGTGGCGGATGGTCTCCAGCGCCTCGGGGCTCTCGCGCGTCAGGATCTCGAAGCGCCCGCCGTGCGGCAGGGGGCGGTCGAGATCGAGCAGGGCCCCGTCGAGCTTCACCAGCACCGCCTTCTTCTCAAGCGACCTGGCGATGGCGGCGGCGACGTCGCGGCCGGAGACCCCGTCGTCGTAGGGGCGTCTGGAGCCGTCGGGAAAGATCAGTTCGATCATGTCTCACACGTCCATGTCCGCGGCGGACCCGGGTCTCGCGGCGGGGGCGGGGGGTCGTACCCGGCGCCGCCCAGGGGATGGCATCGGCAGAGCCTGCGGGCGGCGAGCCAGGCGCCGCGCACAGGCCCCTGGCTGATCAGGGCCTGCGCGGCGTACTCCGAACAGGTCGGAAGGAACCGGCATTGCCGCCCGATCAGGGGCGAAAGCGTCAGCTTGTACGCACGGAGCGCGCCTCTGACGCAGATCTCGTAGAAGCTCATGCCGGCTCGCGGACTTGGGAGTCAGCAGCGATTACGCCTGCGAGTCCCCGGGATCAAGCCGCGCCGGCGGGGCTAGTTCGCGTGGCCGCCCGGCGCACGGCCTCGGCCGCGGCCTCGAACGCAAGCAGCGTGGAGGCATGGCGGGCGGGGTAGTCTTTCACGGGCGCGAGCATGGACAGGTCCGAAAAACGGCCGGCGGGCGTGGGCCCGCCATCCTTCAACATAGCACGGAAGGCGTCGCGGGCGATCTCGATCTCGGCAAGCGTCGCGCCCAGCACCTGGGCGCCCAGCACCGAGGCCGACGCCTGGCCCAGCGCGCAGGCCTTCACGTCCTGGGCGAAGTCGACCACCTTGCCGTCCTGCACTTTGACGTCCACCACCACCCGGCTGCCGCAGAGCTTGGAGACCTTCTCGGAACTGCCGTCGGGATCGGCCAGCCGGCCGGCGTGCGGCAGGTTGGCGGCCAGGGCCAGCAGCCGGGCGGAGTAGAGGTCGTCGATCATGGCTCAGATGTAGGCGCGCCGCCCTGCGCCCGCCATGCGGCCTCGGCCCGGGCCTTCATGGCCTCGCACACCGCCGCGAAGCCCCTGCGCAGGGAGCCGCGGATCGACCGGGCCGCGCCAGGGCCCAGCCAGCCCGTGTAGAGCTCGCCGCTGGAGAAGATGCAGCTCGCCTCGGCCAGCGCGTCGATCTCCCAATAGCAGGTGACCAACGCCATCCCGCCGAGCGTGGAGAGCTTCAGGTGCAGCAGTTCGTTCGGCGTCCAGTCGAGCACCACCGGCTGGATCACCTTGTGCGGCTGGCCCGGCAGGGCGCGGGTCAGGGTCAGCGCCTCGCCGATGCGCACGGCGCCCTCCGCCTTCGGATAGACCGGGTTCCACTCGGGCCAGCGGGCCACGTCGTGGATGATCTCCCACACCACCGCGGCCGGCGCCTGCACCCCGACGCGCCGCTCGATCTTCACGCCCGCGGGGCCGCTGCGGTCGCGGCCGAACTCGAAGCCCTTGCGTCGGTTGTAGAAGTCCGGCGCACCCCTCATCAGCCAGGCTCCCGGATCCGCCAGGTCGCCCCCGTCGGACCGTCCATCACCTCCACGTTCAACGCCGTGAGCTCGGCGCGGATACGGTCGGCCTCGGAGAAGTCCCTGGCCGCGCGGGCGGCGACGCGGGCGGCGATCAAACCCTCGATGCGCGCCTTCAGCCCCTCGTCGGCGCCGCCCTGGAACCAGGCCTCGGGGTCGGACTGCAACACGCCCAGCAGGTCGCCGCCCTGCAGGAGCGCGGCGCGGATGTCGGCCACCTCCTGCCAGTCGGCGCCGGGGACCAGGGCGGCGCGGACGCCGGCCGCCAGCGTGAACAGGCCGCTCAGCGCCAGGGGCGTGTTCAGGTCGTCCTCCAGGGCGGAGGTCAGGCCGCTTGCGTCCAGCAGGCCCTGGACGGCCTTCTGGTCCGGCTCCGGCAGGGTGACGCGCGCGTTGGCGGCCTCGCGCGCCAGGTCCGCGAGCGTCCGGTAGATGCGGTCGAGCGAGCGGCGGGACTGGTCGATCAGGTCGCCGGTCCATTCCAGCGGCGCGCGGTAGTGGCCGACCAGCAGCGCCCAGCGCAGCACCTCGCCCGGGACCTGCTTGATCAGGTCGTGGGCCAGCGCGACGTTGCCCAGGCTCTTGGACATCTTCTCGTCGCCGAAGTTCAGGAAGCCGTTGTGCACCCAGTAGCGGGCGTACTCCTTGGCGTGGCTGGCGCAGAGGCCCTGGGCCATCTCGTTCTCGTGGTGCGGGAAGATCAGGTCGACGCCGCCGCCGTGGATGTCGAAGGCCGGCCCGAGGTACTTGGTGGCCATCGCCGAGCATTCGAGGTGCCAGCCGGGACGGCCGGGCCCCCACGGCGTCTCCCAGCTGGGCTCGCCGGGCTTGGCGCCCTTCCACAGCGCGAAGTCGCGCGGGTCGCGCTTGCGGTCGTCGCCCGCCGAGTCACCGGCGGCCCGCATGTTCTCCAGGTTCTGGTGGGACAGCGAGCCGTAGCGGTCGGCCCAGGACATGACGTCGAAGTAGACGTCGTCGTCGACGTTGTAGGCGTGGCCGTTCTCGATGAGCCGCCGCATCAGCGTGATCATCTCCGGGACGTGCCCGGTCGCCCTCGGCTCCACGGTCGGCGGGACGCAGCCGAGCTCGTCGTAGCCGCGGTTGAAGACGCGCTGGTTGGCCTCGGCGACCGCGAACCACTGGCGGCCCGTCTGCGCGGCGACATTGATGATCTTGTCGTCGACGTCGGTGACGTTGCGGACGAAGGTGACGTCGTAGCCCGAGGCGGCCAGCCAGCGGACCAGCAGGTCGTAC
>NZ_DASXYF010000125.1:0-5892 GCF_036502675.1 Phenylobacterium sp. | reverse complement strand
GAGGCGCGCTGCCACGACGCCTGCAAGGAGGATCGCCGACTGGTCGACCAGGCGGCGGCCCTGCTGCGGCGGATCGTGCCGGCGCGCCTGACTCACGGGGCCTACGCCCTGGTGGCCCGCTTCCTGGGCGCGCTGATGATCTGCGGTCTGGTGATCGGCGGGGTGTTCGCGCTGCTCTACTACCGCGGCGCGGATAGCTCGGCGCAGGCGTCCGTGGCGGGCGCACTGGGGTTGGCCTTCGTCGCCCTGATGACGCTGGCGGCGTTCGCGGCCTGGTTCTTCATCCTCGCCGGCGAGAACCAGCGCACTGCCGAGGGCGAGACCGAGCGGCAGACGGTGATGCTGCTCGACGAGATCGAGGCCCACCAGCGCACCGACGCGGCCCTGCAGCGCGCCAAGGAGGCGGCCGAAGCGGCCAACCTGGCCAAGAGCCGCTACATCGTCGGCGTCAGCCACGAGATCCGCGCACCGCTGAACGCCATCTCCGGCTACGCCCAGCTGATGGAGCGCAACCCGGCGCTGAGCTCGCGCGACGCGGTGCGGGTGATCCGCCGCAGCGCCACCCACCTGGCCGACCTGGTGGACGGCCTGCTGGACATCTCGCGGATCGAGAACGGCACGCTGCGGATCGAGCGCAACCGCATCAACCTCCCGGAACTGCTCAACCAGATCGTCGACATGTTCCGCCTGCAGGCCCTGGCCAAGGGCGTGGCCTTCACCCACGAGTGGCCGGAGACCCTGCCGGTCTGGGTCCACACCGACGTGAAGCGGCTGCGGCAGATCCTGATCAACCTGCTCTCCAACGCCATCAAGTACACCAACGCCGGCGGGGCGATGCTGAAGGTGCGCTGGCGGGCGCAGGTGGCGGAGTTCGAAATCTCCGACACCGGGGTGGGCGTGGCCGAGGCCGACCTGGAGCGGATCTTCGAACCCTTCGAGCGGGTGGGCGGCGAGACCGGCGTGCCGGGCATAGGCCTGGGCCTGACCATCACCAAGCTGCTCACCGCGGTGATGGGCGGCGAGCTGACGGTGACCAGCGAGCTGGGCGTCGGCAGCGCCTTCCGCGTGCGCCTGCTGCTCTCCGAGGCGCCGCTGCCCGCCGAGCGGCCGGCGGCCGAGCGCCGGGCGACGGGCTACCAGGGCCCGCGACGCAAGATCCTGGTCACCGACGACGACCCGACGCACCTGGACCTGACGCGGGAGATCCTGCAGCCGCTGGGCTTCGACCTGTCCTTTTCCCGCGACGGGCCGGGCTGCATCGAGCTGGCGCGCAGCGGGGAGCCGGACCTGGTGATCCTCGACATCTCCATGCCCGGCATGAACGGCTGGGAGGCGGCGCGGGCGGTGCGCGCGGCGCTTGGAGAATCGGTGGCGATCCTGATGGTGTCGGCCAATGCGCACGACTTCTCCCGCACGCGGCGGGAAGACGACCCGCACGACGACTTCCTGATCAAGCCCTACGAGATCGACGACCTGATGGAGCGCCTGCAGACCCTGCTCGACCTGCAATGGGTCTCGCCGGCGGCGGAGCCGGTGTCGTGAGCGCCGGACTCTCAAGCGTCGGGCCGGGCCGGCTGATCCTGGTGGTGGACGACGACCCCGACGCCCGCGCCATGCTGGTCAAGGCGCTGGTCCAGGCCGGCTACCAGGCGCTGACCGCCGCGGACGGGATGAGCGCCCTGGCCCTGGTCGACCAGGCGGCGCCGGACCTCGTGGTGCTCGACGCGGTGATGCCGGGACTTTCCGGCTTCGAGACCTGCCGGCGTCTGAAGGCCCGCGCTGGGGCCGCCCACGTGCCGGTGATCTTCATGACCGGCCTCAGCGAAACCGAGCACGTGGTGGAGGGCCTGAACGCCGGCGGGGTCGACTATGTCACCAAGCCGCTGGTGCTGGACGAGCTGCTGGCGCGGATCCACGTGCACCTGGCCAACGCCCACGCCGCCCACAGCGCCCGGCTGGCGCTGGACGTGGCGGGGCGCTCGCTGTTCGCGGCGGACGCCACCGGGCGCCTGCTCTGGCGCACGCCGCAGGCCGCGAAGCTGCTCAGCCCGCTGGTGGACGAGGACGACGTGCCGGGCGCGGCGACACCGGCGCTGCTGGAGCCCATGCTGCGGCTGATCGCGGCGGCCGAGCCCTTCGCCACCGCGCCATTCCAGATCGGCGAGCGGCGGCTGCAGCTTTCGGTGCTGGGCCGCACGGAGGCGGGCGAGGTGTTCTTCCGGGTGACGGAGCTCACCCAGGGCGACAAAGGCGAGACCCTGCGCAGCGCGCTGGGCCTCACCGCCCGGGAGGCCGAGGTGCTGGTCTGGGTGGCGCGCGGCAAGTCCAACAAGGACATCAGCGAGATCCTCAACATCAGCCCCCGCACGGTGAACAAGCACCTGGAGCAGGTGTTCACCAAGCTGGGCGTCGAGAACCGCGCCGCCGCCGCGGCGATCGCCACCCGGGTGATCACCGCCCAGGGGTGAGGGGAAGCCGCCCTATCCCCCCGCATTTGGAGGGAAAGGGTGGGGTAGGCCTCTCCTGGAGCACGATGATTTCAGGCGGAATCGCCGGCTTAAAACCCGCTCGCCCGAGGATAACTCCGAGGGCGTGACGGTGGGGGCGAGCCGACGCACTCTGCGCCAGGTCTACGCCCCCTCCACCACCGGCTCTTCGGCCGGTGCTCCCCCTCCCCCGTCCTCTTCGGGACAGGGGAGGAAAAGGCGCCGTCGCCCTTGAGTTACCGCCCATGGGCCTTCGCCGGGATGAGCGGAGGCGGATCAACCCAATTTCAACCCGCTCTAGAACTGCGTCTGGACGCCCAGGGTGATCTTGTCGTCGTCGGCTGCGCCGGTGGCCTCGACATGCGCCCAGACGGCCGACAACCGGGCATTGTGGCCCTTGATGATGTAGTTCACGCCGGCGTCGTACTGCTTGACCTTCACCTTGAAGAGGTCGGCGTCGAAGTGCTGGTAGCGGACCACCGGCTGGAACTTGCCCCAGCCCACCACCTGCGGGAACAGCACGGCGGCGGAGACCAGGTAGCCGTCGCCCTGGACGATGCCGCCCACGTTGGCGGTGGCGTCGGCCCCGGCGAAGCCCGGCGCCACGTCCACCACGTCGTCGGTGTCGTAGTTGTAGTAGGCGCCTTCGAGGGTGACGGCGCCGCCGTCCATGACCTTCTTCTCGAACAGGGCGTCGACGTTCCAGCCGGTGTAGTCGCCCTTCACGAGCGCCGTGCCCACGCCCTTGCTCTGGTGCATCAGGGCGGCGCCGACGGTGAAGATGTCGGCCGCGCCATAGTAGGTCGAGGACGTGTAGTAGCCCGGGTTGTCCTCCACCTCGAGGAAGTTGTAGGCCACCCGGCCGGCGAACAGCGGGCTGTGGCTCTGGTTGGAGGCGCCGGCGAAGCGGTTGTGGCCGTTGAACACGCCCACCGCATAGGTGAGCTTCTTGTCCAGCAGCTTGCCCCAGACGGTGACCCCGTCGTCGCGGCCGGCGAACTTGGCGGGATATTGCGAGACCACGCCGGGATAGTTCCAGCTCGACAGGTAATAGGGGCCGTCGAGGTTCGAGCGGTCGCTGGGCGGCAGCAGGCGGCCGGCCCAGACGTTGAAGCCGTCGTTCATCTCGAAGCGGACGTAGCCGTCCAGCACCTTGATGTCGCCATTGCCGTCACGCTCGGTGTTGAAGGTGGCGCCGATGGACTTGGTGAGCTGGCCGTTGACGTAGAGCCGGACGCTGTCGAGGTTGAAGTCCTCGGACCGGGAGCCGTCCGACGCCCCATGCTCGTCGCTCGAGAAGCTGCCCCGCATGCCGAGGCCGACGCTGATCGACTGGTCGTCGCCGAATTTCATGGTCGCCCCGGCCTGGGCTCCGCTCGCGCAGGCCAGCAGCGCCAGGCCGCAGGCGCCGGACAGTAGACCGGCCCGCCGGCGCAGCCGCGAAGACGCGGCGACGCCGCCATCGATAGGTGAAGTCATTGTCATCCCCAGATTTTTCCTGGCCCAGGACTTGGGGAACGCTCCCCCTCTCCTGGTGCTGCAGGTGTATCCGAGGCTACGGGGCGCTTTGGTCGTGGCGAATACGTCAAACCGCGTAGATGGACGGTGGACAGCGGGGCTGGAGCAAAGCCAGCCGGGTTGGCCTAACCCGCTCCTCCCCGCGAAATGATGAAGCTTATGCATTTATTTGAAATATAACGCATAAATTCCATCATCTTTGCCTGTGCAGGAACTGTGCAGGTTAAATCGCATTTTGTGTGCAGGCTGTAGCAGCAATGCCACGCCGCTTGGTCGCAGTCCAATGTTACGCGCCGGCTGTCCACAGCCAGCCAAGTTCCGGTTGGCCTCCCCAATAGGGCTGCTACCGTCTTCATTGGGGGTAAGCATGAGCGATGCGGGTTTCTACGCCGGGCTGTCCGGCGTCACTCTGGCGGCCGAAAAGGTCGAACTCAGCCACGGGCTCGTGCTGTCGAGTACCTACGCGCACCTTACCTCTCCCTGCTTGATGGCATTCGCGCCCGCGCCACCTGGGAAGCTACACCCGGCACCGTGGCGCGCGGCAAAGGGGGGCTTCACCTACGACATCACTGTACAGCTTTACGTGCCCAATGCGGCTGGCGCAGGTGGCTTCGCAGGTGAAGATGCGTTGCGTCTCTTCCTCGCCTTCCTGCGAATTGGGGACGCTCCTTATGCGTCTGCACCGGTCCTTTGTGACATGCCCTTTGCGAAGGCGGCGCACTCCAAGGCCGAGCCGAACATTTCGATGTTCGAGGTAGAACCGCGCATCTTCAAGATCGCCGAAGGGCGGAGCGATGCGCTGAGCCCTGAACGGATCAAGTGGCTGAAGAAGGGCTGGCCGAAGGCAGCCGAACTGCTGCGCCAGGAGCCCAAACTGCTAACGGCACTGCAAGCCTGCGATCTTAGCGGGGTACGCGGTCATGGCTCCGCTTCACTCTTGGCAATCTGGGGAGCCCTCGAACAACTCTTCGCGCCAGCGCGCACGGAGCTCCGTTACCGTGTCGCGGCGAACATGGCTTGCTATTTGGAACCGCGCGGGCCTGACCGCCTGGAGACCTTCAAACGGCTGCAAAAGCTCTACGACCAACGCTCCGCCGCTGCGCATGGAGTGGTGGAACCTGACAAGAGCGTGCTCACTGAGAGCTGGGTCCTACTTCGCAACGCGCTGATGAAGATCCTTCAGGAAGGAAAGGTGCCCCGCCAGGATGATTTTGAGGCGCTGCTATTCTCTGAGGAAACGCCTTCCCTGATAGGCGCGCTTTCATGGGGGCTCGGGAAGACCGGCCACGTTGCGTCCAAGAAAAAGAAGCTTCCCAAATCGGGTTCAGTATCCTGAACCCCTGCCACGTGGCGAACGTGGGTGTGAAAGCGGAGCGTGGCCTTTGCGGGGAACCGGCCGCAGGGAGCGAAACGACTGAGGCTGGGCGAAAGGCCATCGAAGCGCGCCGAGGGCGAAGCCCTAAGTTCGCGGACTTGAATGCGGCCGCAAGGCGCGCAGCTACGGCCGCAATCGTCGAGAAACCGACCAAACACCGAGCGCCGATCTGAGTCTTCGTCGCTGCGCCAGGTTATCCGCCCGCGCGGGCGAGAAAGCGTTCCAGGGCGATTTCGTCTTCGGACATGATGAAGAACGACCTCGCCGCAAATTCGCCGTCCATCGTCTTGCTGACGCGGCGCGAGTCCACTTGTGCGATCACGAGGCTCAGCGCCGGATTGAAGCGCCGGTGCGGCCAGTCCACCTCTTCGCGGAGCTCAGGCGAACTCACGCCCAGCGAAGGGCTGTCTTCGTCCTTGGCTTTCGCGAGAAGTCTGCGGACAAGCTCGCAGGCGTCGGCGTGAGGGTCGGTTCCGAAGGCATACGGATCGAAGGTCGCATACAGGTCCGGCG
>NZ_DASXYF010000124.1:0-18465 GCF_036502675.1 Phenylobacterium sp. | reverse complement strand
GCTTCCTGGCCCAGGCCAGGGCCTTGCGGATCTGGCCGAAGTCGTGGCCGTCGATCTTCTTGACCGCCCAGCCGGCCGCCTTGAAGCGCGCCATCTGGTCGCCGGTCTCCGCGATGGTCGCCTCGCCGTCGATGGTGGTGTTGTTGTCGTCGAAGAGCACCGTCAGCTTGGCGAGCTTCAGCCGCCCGGCCAGGCTGATCGCCTCGTGGCTGACGCCCTCCATCAGGCAGCCGTCGCCGGCCACCACCCAGGTGCGGTGGTCCACCAGCGCCGGCCCGAAGCGGGCGGCCAGGTGGCGCTCGGCCATGGCCATGCCGACGGCGGCGGCCAAGCCCTGGCCCAGCGGTCCCGTGGTGGTCTCGACGCCGGGGGTATGGCCGTATTCCGGGTGCCCGGCGGTGTTGGAGCCCAGCTGCCGGAAGTTGCGGATCTGGTCCATCGTCACCTTCTTGAACCCGGTCAGGTGCAGCAGGGCGTAGATCAGCATCGAGCCGTGGCCCGCCGACAGCACGAAGCGGTCGCGGTCAGCCCAGTCCGGGTTGGCGGCGTCGTATTTCAGGAACTTCGTCCACAGCACCGTGGCCACGTCGGCCATGCCCATCGGCATGCCCTGGTGGCCCGACCGCGCCTTGTGGACCGCATCCATCGACAGGACGCGGATGGCGTCGGCCATTTTCTGCAGCGGAGCGGGCATTCGGCGGCCTTGCGAGTTTCGAGCGGAGCGCGGGGTCGCACGCAAGGCGGCGACGGTCAAGCAAGCCGGGATGAACCCTGGCGGCGCAATAGGGTTAACAAGGGTCTAACGCCCTTTCGGTCGCGCCGCGGCGCAGGCTATAGATGCACGGAAGGTCACGGAGCGCGGAATGATCCGGGAGACGACGAACGACAGTCCCTTGGACGCGGCCGTCAAGCGGCTGGAGCGGGCGGTCGCGCAGCTCGAGCAGGGACTGGGCGAACGCGCCTCCACCGCCCGCACCGAAGGCGCCTTCGACGAGGACCGCGCCCGCTTGGCCGCCGAGCTGGACCAGGCCCGCGCCCGCGAGCGCGACCTGGAGGCCGCCGGCGCCCAGGCCTCCGCCGCCCTCGGCCGCGCCATCGCCGAAATCCGCGCCACCCTGGCCGGACAGCCGCAAGCTCAGGAGGCCTGAGAATGGCCCAGGTGACCATCGAGGTGAACGGCCGCCCCTACCAGGTGGGCTGCGAGGACGGACAGGAGCAGCATCTGCGCGACCTGGCGGCGATCTTCGACCGCCAGGTGCGCCAGGTGTCGCAGGACATGGGCCAGCTCGGCGACACCCGCCTCTTGCTCATGGGCGCCCTGCTGCTGGCCGACGAGCTGGCCGACGCCCGCAACCGCCTCTCGGCCCAGCAGGCCGAGATCGCCCGGCTGCAGTCCACGCAATCGCGCACCGAGACCCGCGCGGTGCTGGCCCTGGAGAATGCGGCGAAGCGGATCGAGAAGCTGGCGACGCACTGACGCGCGTCGGGACAGCGAAAGCCGCGGTGGTTCCGACCCATTGCTGGCGAGCGGTCAGCCCGCGCTGCGACCGGCCGGCTTTGAGCGGATGTAGACGCCTCCGGTGTCATTACGGCGGAGCTCGAACCCGCCGGCCTTGCCCACGAGATCGCCAAGTTTCGCCTGTCCGTAGGTGCGCGGGTCGAAATCAGACGCCAGGGCGGCGAGCTGTTGTCCCACGCGACCGAGCGGCGCCCAGCCGTCCTCGTCGCCGAGTTGCGCGACAGCTTTGCGGATCAGGTTCCTGGCTGCAGCAGGGGACTTTGACGTGACCGCCGACCGTGTATCCGCCTGAGCAGGCCGGTCGGGCGCCCCCGCTTCCGGCAGCAGGTTCTCAGTGTAGACAAATCGGCGGCAAGCTTGGCGGAAACTCTCCGGCGTCTTCTGTTCGCCAAATCCGTAAACATTCACACCGTGTTCGCGGATACGCGCAGCAAGCCGGGTGAAGTCGCTGTCCGAGGAAACCAGGCAGAACCCGTCGAACCGGCCGCTATGCAGCAGGTCCATGGCGTCGATCACCAGCGCGATGTCCGATGCATTCTTACCGGAAGTGTAGGCAAAATTCTGGTGAGGCATGATGGCGTGCATGGACAGGACATCTGCCCATCCCTTCAGCCGCGTGCCCGAGAAGTCGCCGTAAATCCGTCTGACGCTCGCCTCGCCGATCTTGGCGATCTCCTCGAATAATCCCTGCGCGATGCGCGGCGAGGCGTTGTCGGCGTCAATCAATACGGCAAGTCGAGGCGTGCGCGGTTCGGGAGGCATGGTGGCAGGATACCTCGCGAGGTGGGGGAATCTACGGATTTGACGTCATGCGCACCCCTCGTTGCGGCGGCCCTGCACCGGGTCGCGGCCCTCGGCCGGTAGGGAGGATCTGTGCGCCATTGAGAACCGGCCCCGCGCGCACTACCTTGCAAGCCGGCGGGTCTGCTGCGGCTCGCGTCGAAGGCGACATATTCCAGCGACCTTAATTCACTCAAAGGGAGCTGTCCCTGTCCTTGGCCGTGGCCTTGGGCACACGGCGCCCACCTGGTTAACCAGGTCGAGGGAATGAAACAGTCCTTCACGGCTCTCGCGGCGCCGCCACCCCCGTTCGCCGTCGGCGACGGTTGGATGTATAGAGCGCGGGGTGAGCGCTCACCCCGACAAAGCCGCCCTTCGCGCCCGCCTGCGCGGAATGCGCCGGGCCCTGGCGATGAGCCTGCCCACGGCCGCCGCGGACGCCGCGGAACGGATCCCGCTGGACCGGCTGCCGGCCTTCGCCGTCTTCGGGGGTTATCACGCCCTGGGCTCGGAGCTCGATCCCAGCCCCCTGATCCGCCGGCTGGCGGCGACCGGGGCGATGCTGGCCCTGCCGGCCGCCGCCGTCCGGGAGGCGCCGCTGGAGTTCCGTCTGTGGGACGCCGTCGACGTCCTCGCCCCGGACGCCTTCGGCGTGCCGTGTCCGCCCTCGACGGCGCCGGTCCTGAAGCCGGACCTGGTGATCGCGCCGCTGCTGGCCTTCGACCGGCGCGGCGGGCGGATGGGGCAGGGGGGCGGGACTTATGATCGCACCCTGGCGAACCTTCGGGCGTCGGGGGATGTTTTCGTTCTCGGACTGGCCTATTCCGGCCAGGAGGTGGACCAAGTCCCCCGCGAGCCGCACGACCAGCGGCTCGACGCCGTCCTCACCGAGGCCGGCTATATCGAATTCGGAGGCTGAGACGGCATGCGTCTGGCGTTTTTCGGGGATGTGGTCGGGCGCTCGGGCCGCGAGGCGCTGGCGGAGCACCTGCCCATGCTGCGCCGGACGCTGGGGCTGGAGTTCGTGGCGGTCAACGCCGAGAACGCCGCCGCCGGCTTCGGGATCACCGAGAACACCGCCCGCGAGCTGTTCGAGGCTGGCGCCGATTGCCTGACGCTCGGCAACCACTCCTGGGACCAGAAGGAGGCGCTGACCTATATCGTCCGCGAGCCCCGCCTGATCCGCCCCCTGAACTATCCGGCGCTCAGCTACGCCCCCGGGCGCGGAGCGCAGCTCTTCGAGACGGAGCGCGGTCGCCGGGTGCTGGTGATCAACCTGCTGGGCCGGGTGCACATGGAGAGCCTGGACGATCCGTTCTCCGCCGTGGACCGTGAGCTGGAGGCCTGCCCCCTGGGCGCGGCGGCCGACGCCGTCATCGTCGACATGCACGCCGAGGCCACCTCCGAGAAGATGGCCATGGGCCACTTCTGCGACGGCCGCGCCAGCCTGGTGGTCGGCACCCACACCCACGTGCCCACGGCCGACGCCCAGATCCTCAACGGGGGCACCGCCTACCAGACCGACGCCGGCGCCTGCGCCGACTACGACAGCGTGATCGGCAACCAGAAGGAAGAGCCGCTCCGCCGCTTCACCACCCGCATCTCCGGCGGCCGCTACAGGCCCGCGGAGGGTCCCGGGACGGTCTGCGGCGTATTCGTGGAGACCCACGACGCCACCGGCCTGGCCCGGCGCATCGAGCCGATCCGGGTGGGCGCGCGCCTGTCCCGGGCCATCCCCGCCGTGGAGCCGGCCCAGGCGCGGTAGGACCGGCGGTTGACGCCGCCCGCCCGGCGGGTCTCCCCTGGCCGCAGAACGGCCCCAGGGAACTTCCATGCTCGCCAAATTCCTCATCCGCGTGATCTTCGCCGCCATCGGACTGGCGATCGCCGCCCATCTGGTTCCGGGCGTCAGCTACGACACGATCACCACCCTGGCGGTCGCCGCGGTGCTGCTGGGCGTGGTCAACGCCCTGGTGCGGCCGGTGGTGTTCGTCCTCACCCTGCCGCTGACGATCGTCACCCTGGGCCTGTTCCTGCTGGTGGTGAACGCCGCGATGATCGGACTGGTGGCCTCCTTCCTGAAGGGCTTCACCGTCGACGGCCTGGTCCCGGGGATGCTGGCGGCGATCGTCACCGGCATCACCAGCTGGATCGGCCAGCTGCTCCTGCGCGACACCGACCGCTGAGGACCAAAAGAAAAGGGCGGGACCTTGCGGACCCGCCCTTCCTTAGCCTTAAGCGCTGATTGGGCTCGGACTTAGAAGTCCATGTCGCCCATGCCGCCCATGCCGCCGCCGGGCATGCCGCCGCCGCCGCCCGAAGACTTCTTCGGAGCTTCGACGATGGCCGCTTCCGTGGTGATCAGCAGGCCGGCCACGGAGGCCGCGTCCTGCAGGGCGGTGCGGACCACCTTGGCCGGGTCGATCACGCCGGCCTGCACCAGGTCGACGTACTCTTCCGTCTGGGCGTTGAAGCCGAAGGTCGGCGAGGCGTTCTCCAGGACCTTGGAGACCACGATGGAGCCTTCCACGCCGGAGTTCTCGGCGATCTGGCGGATCGGGGCCTGCAGGGCGCGGCGCACGATGGCGACGCCGGCTTCCTGGTCGTCATTGTCGCCCTTGAAGCCGTCCAGCACGCGCGAGGCCTTCAACAGGGCCACGCCGCCGCCGGGGACGATGCCTTCCTCGACCGCCGCACGGGTGGCGTTGAGGGCGTCGTCGACGCGGTCCTTGCGTTCCTTCACTTCCACTTCGGTCGAGCCGCCGACGCGGACCACCGCAACCCCGCCGGCCAGCTTGGCCAGGCGTTCCTGCAGCTTTTCCTTGTCGTAGTCCGAGGTGGTGTCCTCGATCTGGCGCTTGATCTGGGCGATGCGGCCTTCGATGCCCGCCTTGTCGCCGGTGCCGTCGACGATCGTGGTGTCGTCCTTGGTGATCGAGACCTTCTTGGCCTTGCCGAGCATGTCGATGGTGACGTTCTCGAGCTTGATGCCGAGGTCCTCGCTGATCAGCTGGCCGCCGGTGAGGATGGCGATGTCTTCCAGCATGGCCTTGCGGCGATCGCCGAAGCCCGGAGCCTTCACCGCCGCGACCCGCAGGCCGCCGCGCAGCTTATTGACCACCAGGGTGGCGAGCGCTTCGCCTTCGACGTCTTCGGCCACGATCAGCAGCGGACGGCCCGACTGCACCACGGCTTCCAGCACCGGCAGCAGGGGCTGCAGCGAGGCCAGTTTCTTTTCGAACAGCAGGATCAGCGGCTCTTCGAGTTCGACCTCCATCTTCTCCGCATTGGTGATGAAGTAGGGCGACAGGTAGCCACGGTCGAACTGCATGCCTTCGACGACGTCCAGTTCGGTCTCGAGGCTCTTGGCCTCTTCCACCGTGATGACGCCTTCGTTGCCGACCTTTTCCATCGCCTTGGCGATCATCGCGCCGACTTCGGTGTCGCCGTTGGCCGAGATGGTGCCGACCTGGGCGATTTCGGAGTTGGTGGTGACCTTGCGCGAGGAGCTCTTGATCTCCTCGACGACCTTGGCGACCGCCTTGTCGATGCCGCGCTTCAGGTCCATCGGGTTCATGCCGGCCGCGACCGACTTCAGGCCTTCGACCACGATGGCCTGGGCCAGCACGGTGGCCGTGGTGGTGCCGTCGCCGGCCTTGTCATTGGTTTTGGAGGCGACTTCGCGGATCAGCTGGGCGCCGAGGTTCTCGAAGCGGTCGGTGAGCTCGATTTCCTTGGCGACGGTCACGCCGTCCTTGGTGGAGCGCGGGGCGCCGAAGGACTTTTCGATGACCACGTTGCGGCCCTTGGGGCCGAGGGTCACCTTCACCGCGTTGGCGAGGGTGTTGACGCCGCGCAGCATGCGGTCGCGCGCGTCGGATGAGAAATGGACGTCTTTGGCAGCCATGGTGCTGAATCTCTTTGGTTAGGGGTGTGGAAAAGCGCTTAGGCGGCCTTGGCTTGCGCCAGGCCTTCGAGGACGCCCAGGACGTCGCTTTCCTTCATGATCAGCAGGTCTTCGCCCGAGATGGTGACCTCGCTGCCGGACCACTTGCCGAACAGGATGCGGTCGCCGACCTTCACGTCGAGCGGCTGGACCTTGCCTTGCTCGTCGCGGGCGCCGGGGCCGACGGCGACGATCTCGCCTTCCTGCGGCTTCTCCTTGGCGGTGTCGGGGATGATGATCCCGCCCTTGGTCTTCTCTTCTTCCTTGACGCGGCGGACCAGGACTCGGTCGCCGAGGGGACGGAAAGCCATATTATATCTCCGTTCAAGACGGTTGAATGGTAAAGGGTCGGCGGGGGCGTCCGCCTGTTAGCAGTCGCATGCCCTGAGTGCCAACGCCGGGCGGGAATTAGGCCCGTGGCCGTGCGGAGTCAAGCCGAACGCGACGGGCTGTCGCACCCGCCGGCGATTTTGCGGCGTTCCCATCCCGGTCGGAAGATCCATCCAGGCTCGATCGGCCGGCGTCACGGCCGGCGGCCCCGATGCGCCGGGGCCGCTCCGAAATCCTCACGCCGGGGCGGAAAATGTGAGAGACACCCTATAAATAAACATTCATTTATGTCATGATCCCTCCCATGCCCCGTCGCAAACAGCTCAGCGACGACGCGGTGCTCGACGCCGCCGCGACCGTCATGGCCCGCAAGGGACCGGAGTTCACCCTGGCCGACGTCTCGGCGGTCACGGGGATCTCCCCCTCCACCCTCATCCAGCGCTTCGGCGACAAGCACGGCCTGGTGGTCGGGGCCCAGGCCCGCGCCAACGCGCGCTTCGCCGCCATCCTGGCCGAGGCGCCGCGGGCGGCGGGGGTGGAGGCGGTGGTGGACCTGTTCTGGAGCCTGACGCCCGGCGACGACGACGAAGCCACCCTGGCCGACCAGCTCCAATGGCTGCGCCAGGACCTGCGCGATCCGGAGCTCAACGCCCTGGCGCGGACGCGGCGCGACCAGCTTCTCGCCGCCGTGGCCGGGCGCCTGCCGCCGCTCCGCCTGGCGCCCGACGCCGCGGCGCGACTCCTGGAGGCGCAGTGGCAGGGCGCCTTGCACCAGTGGGCCCTGGAGCCCCGCGGGGCCCTGGCCGACTATGTGGCGGACAGCCTGGCCGCCTGGTTCGCGCTGGCGGAGGCTCCCTGACCCGGTAGGGCCGGGTAAGGCCCGGGTCCTACCGTGATCCGCGCGCCCGCTGCTCGTCGCGGATCTTCTGCTGCAGGTCGCCGTACTTGCCGAACTCCATCCGGGCGATGGTGCGGTTGTGCACCTCGTCCGGGCCGTCGGCCAGGCGCAGGGTCCGCTGGGTGGCATAGGCGCGGGCCAGGCCGAAGTCGCTGGTCACGCCGCCGCCGCCATGCGCCTGGATGGCGTCGTCGATCACCCGCAGCGCCATGTTCGGCGCCTGCACCTTGATCATGGCGATCTCCATGCGGGCGACCTTGTTGCCGGCCTTGTCCATCATGTCGGCGGCCTTCAGGCAGAGCAGGCGGGTCATCTCGATGTCGGTGCGCGCCTGGGCCACCCGCTGCTCCCAGACCGACTGTTCGGAGACGTACTTGCCGAACGCCCTGCGGGTCATCAGCCGCTGGCACATCTTCTCCAGCGCCACCTCGACGGCGCCGATGGTGCGCATGCAGTGGTGGATCCGCCCCGGGCCCAGCCGGCCCTGGGCGATCTCGAAGCCGCGGCCCTCGCCCAGCAGCAGCGCCTCCTCGACCGGCACGCGCACGTTCTCCAGCAGCACCTCGGCGTGGCCGTGCGGCGCGTCGTCGTAGCCGAACACCGGCAGCATGCGCACCACCTTCACGCCGGGGGCGTCGGTGGGCACCAGCACCTGGCTCTGCTGGCTGTGGGAGGCGGCCTCCGGGTTGGTCTTGCCCATGACGATGGCCACCCTGCAGTGCGGGTCGCCCATGCCCGACGACCACCACTTGCGGCCGTTGATCACATAGTGGTCGCCGTCGCGTTCGATGCGGGTCTCGATGTTGGTGGCGTCGGAGGAGGCCACCGCCGGCTCGGTCATCAGGAAGGCCGAGCGGATCTCGCCGTTCATCAGCGGTCGCAGCCACCGCTCCTTCTGCTCCAGCGTGCCGTAGCGGCTGAACACCTCCATGTTGCCGGTGTCCGGCGCCGAGCAGTTGAACACCTCCGGCGCGAACGACACCCGGCCCATGATCTCGCAGACTGGGGCGTATTCCAGATTGGTGAGCTGCAGGCCCTCGAAGACGAAGGTGTCGTCCACGTGGGCCACGTCGGCGTGCGGCGGCATGAACATGTTCCACAGGCCGGCGGCCTTGGCCTTGGCCTTCAGCTCCTCCATCACCGGGATCACTTTCCAGCGCTCGCCCTCGGCTTCCTGCCGCTCGTAGGTCGGGACGGCCGGATAAACGTGCTCGTCCATGAAGGCCGAGACCCGGGCGACCATTTCCTTCTGGCGCGGGCTGAAATCGAAATCCATGTCGTTCCCCGGGATTCAAACAGTTGTTTGAACACCTTTTCGCATGGGCGTCGGCGCCCGGCAAGGCGGTAGCTCATGGCCGTCCCTGATGAACGACGTGAAATCCTGACGCTGAACGCGGCTGATCATGAGGGCGGCGCGATGGGCCGCCTCGTCCCGAGCCGCCTGAATTCCCGGCAAACCTGAATTCCGGGCAAAAAAAGAGCCGCGGCCCACCGGGCGCGGCTCAGTTATAGGGAGGAAACGCCCAGGTTGGGCAAGCGATAAAATAAGACCCTTCAGTTTTCGCGCAAGCCCAAAGGTGAAATATTTCGCCCTGCGACGAAATGCGCCCCGAGACCCGGCGCGAGGGGCGCCTCAGGGCTTCGCCCGCCGCTCGCGGAAGAACTGGCGCAGCAGGGCGGCGCTCTCCTCGGCCAGCGGGCCGCGCACGACCTCCGGCCGCCAGTGGCAGGTGGGCTGGTCGAAGACGCGGGGGCCGTGGATCACCGCCCCGCCCTTGGGGTCCTCGGCGGCGAACACCAGCCGGCCGATGCGGGCGTGGCTGATGGCGCCGGCGCACATGGCGCAGGGCTCCAGGGTGACCACCAGGGTCAGGCCCGTCAGCCGGTAGTTGCCGATCTTGCGCGCCGCTCCGCGCAGGGCGGCGATCTCGGCGTGCGCCGTGGGATCGCAGGCGCCGATCGGGGCGTTGGCGCCCACGGCCACCACCTCGCCGGTCGCGGGATCGGCGACGACGGCGCCCACCGGGGTCTCGCCCGCCGCGGCGGCGGCTTGCGCGGCCTCCAGGGCGATGCGCATGTATCGGCTGTCATGGTCCACGATCCGCACCGAAGCGACGGCGCCCCGCAAGGTCAAGCCCCGCCTGCCGCCGGCGAACGCATCGCCAAGGCGCTGGCCCGCGCCGGCGTCGCCTCCCGCCGCGAGGTGGAGCGGCTGATCGAGGCCGGCCGGGTGGCGCTGAACGGCCAGGTGCTGGCCTCGCCGGCGGTGAAGGTGGAGCCCGGCGACATCCTGACGGTGGACGGCGCGGTGGTCGAGGACGCCGAGCCCGCCCGGCTGTTCCGCTACCACAAGCCCGCCGGCCAGGTGACGACGCACAAGGACCCCCAGGGCCGGCCGACGGTGTTCGACAACCTGCCCGCGGGGCTGCCGCGGCTGATCTCGGTGGGACGGCTCGACCTCAACTCCGAGGGGCTGCTGCTGTTCACCAACGACGGCGGGCTGGCGAGGGCGCTGGAGCTGCCGGCCACCGGCGTCATGCGCCGCTACCGCGCCCGGGCGCGGGGCCGGGTCACCCAGGAGCGGCTGGACAAGCTGCGCGAGGGCGTCACCGTCGAGGGCGTCCGCTACGGACCGGTCGAGGCGCACCTCGACAAGGCCAAGGAAGGGCCCCAGGGCGCCAACCTCTGGATCACCGTCACCCTCAACGAGGGCAAGAACCGCGAGGTGCGCCGCGTGCTGGAGTCGGTCGGCCTGACCGTCAACCGGCTGATCCGCCTCTCCTACGGTCCGCTGGCGCTGGGGACCCTGGCGGCCGGCGAGATCGAGGAAGTGGGGCCGCGGGTGCTGCGCGAGCAGTTCGCCGACCATATCGCGCCGGCCAACCTGCCCAAGGGCGACCGGCCGCAGTTCGCCGGCGTGGCCACGCCGGCGCCCACCCGGGCCCGGACGCCCGGCGCGCGGGCGGCGGCGGGCGCCGGCGGAGCGCGCTCCAGGCCCGAACAACCGAAGAAGGTCTACAAGGCGGGCTGGGCCAAGGCCAAGGCGCCGAAGCCGGGCGGAATGCGCACCCCCAAGGGCGGCAAGGCGCGGGCCAAGCCGGCGGATGCGGCGGCCAAGCCGGCGGGCCGCAACCCCCAGCGGCGCGGCTAGATGTGAGCGTGATAGCCGGAAGTGGAGGCCGGTTCCGGCGACCATCACGCTCTATTTCAAAGACTTGTGGGTTCCGCTTGCCGAGGTGAGCGGTGAGCGGACCAACCTGAACGAACCTTTCAACCCTCCTCCCCCCGCTCCTCCAGGCGCCGGGCGAGCGTCGCCGTGCGCCGGCCGACGGTCCCGGCGGCGCCGACCACGATGATCGACAGGCCGATCAGGATCGACTGGCCGTTCCAGCCCCACAGCGGCTCCGCCGCCGCCACGGCGCAGGTCAGGGTGAGGGCCGCCATCCGGTGCGGCTTGGCCATCGGGCCGGAAAAGTCGGCGGGAAAGCCCAGCCCCCGGCCCAGCTCGCGCACATAGGCCGTCAGCGCCGCCAGCCAGGCGGCCAGCCAGCCCAGCGGCGCACCGGCCTCCAGGTGAGCGCCATAGGCGCAGTAGCCGGCGCCCGCCAGGAACAGGGCGTCGGCCAGGCGGTCCGGCAGCTCGTTCCAGATCGGGCCGGCGGGGCCGCCGCGCCCATGCTCCACCGCCACCATCCCGTCCAGCAGGTTGCATAGCAGGCGAAGCTGGATGCAGGCGCCCGCGCCGATCAGCAGGACGGCGCGGGTCACAGGGCCCGACAGTCCCGCCATCAGGAAGAGGCCGCCGCCCACGACGGCGAAGCCCACGCTGGCCGCTGAAATCAGGTCCGGCGTCGCCCCGCTGCGCGCCAGGAAGGCGGCGAGGTTCTTCGCCCAGGCCGTCCCGCGGCTCTTCAGCGGTCGGCGGTTGTCGAGGTCCTGGGTCATGCGGGCCGTGCGCCAGCGCCGCCACGCACCAGGGCCACGGCGACATGGACCACCATCGATCCGGTCGGGCGCTGCAGCGGCGAAGTCATGGCGCGACCCTCGCCGCGCCCACCCTCACGGTCAAGGCGCCAGGCTTGACCGTGGCTGCGCGC
Organism: Phenylobacterium sp.; assembly: GCF_036502675.1. Lineage (GTDB taxonomy): Bacteria > Pseudomonadota > Alphaproteobacteria > Caulobacterales > Caulobacteraceae > Phenylobacterium. The sequence continues at coordinate 6,895 of NZ_DASXYF010000124.1, read as the reverse complement.
CGGGCAACGTCAGCCGGTGACCAATCCCTTCGCCGCCCTGGCCGTCCAGCCGCCGGCCCTCCTGTGGGGCCTGGGCGGGGTGCTGGGCGCGCTCACCGTGGCGGTGGCGATCGCCGCCGTCCTGCCGGCGCTGAAGCCCGGCGGGGACTTCCGCAACCTGCGCCAGCGGATCGGCTCCTGGTGGGTGATGATCGCGCTGCTGGCCGCGGCGCTGCTGGTCGGCTGGCCGGTGGTGGTCGCCCTGTTCGCGGTGATCTCCTTCATCGCGCTCCGGGAATTCCTGTCGCTGGCCCGGATGCGGCCGGAGGACCGGCTGATCGTGCTGACAGCCTACCTGACCATCCCGGTCAGCTACGGCTTCATCGTGGCCGACACCTACGGCTTCTACCTGGTGTTCATGCCGGTCTACGTCTTCATGTTCCTGCCGTTCCTGATGGCCTGCATCGGCCAGACCCGTAACTACCTGCCGACCGCCGCCACCTTCCACTGGGGGCTGGTGACCTGCGTCTACAACCTGGGCTTCGCCGCCTTCCTGATGCGCACCCCGGCCGCCGAGGCCGGGCCGGTCGGACCGGCGGGGCTGGTCTTCCTGCTGCTGGTCGCCACCGAGGCCAACGACGTGGCGCAGTATGTCTGGGGCAAGCTGCTGGGCCGGCGGAAGATCATGCCCAGGGTCAGCCCCAACAAGACCTGGGAAGGGTTCCTCGGCGGCTGGGCGACCACGGCGGCGCTGATCTGGGTGCTGGGCCCGGTCTACACCCCGCTGCACGGCTGGGCCCTGGCGGTGCTGGCGGCCAGCCTGCCGGTGGCCGGCTTCGCGGGCGACGTGACCATGAGCGCGGTCAAGCGGGACATCGGGGTCAAGGACACCAGCGCCCTGATCCCCGGCCACGGCGGCGTCCTGGACCGGGCCGACAGCCTGATCTTCACCGCGCCGCTGTACTTCCACATCCTGGCCTATTTCAGCCTGGAGCACTTCTGATGCGCTGGCTGCGGCGCGCCGTCATCGTGCTGGTCGCCCGGCCGCTGGCCCGGGTGTTCGCCGGCGCCGACATCGTCGGGCGCGAGCGGCTGCCGCTCAGGGGACCGGCGCTGCTGGTGGCCAACCACGCCAGCCACATGGACACCATCCTGCTGCTGACCATCTACCCCTCCCGGGCGCTGGACCGGGTGCGTCCGGCGGCGGCGGCCGACTACTTCCTGAAGGGCGGGGTGATGAGCTGGTTCTCCCGCAACATCCTCGACATCGTTCCCGTCGCCCGCGACCGGGCCGCCGCCGCCGAGGACGTGCTGGCCCCGGCGCGGGCGGCGCTGGCCGCCGGCGACATCGTGCTGATCTTCCCGGAAGGGACCCGCGGCGACGGCGAGGCGCTGGCCAGGCTGAAGACCGGGGTGGCCAAGCTGGCCGCCGCCTTCCCCGAGGTCCCGGTGACGCCGGTCTGGCTGCAGGGCGCCGGGCGGGTGCTGCCCAAGGGGGCGCACGTGCCGGTGCCGATGAACTGCACGGTGCTGGTGGGCGAGCCGTTCAGGTGGGGCGGCGACCGGATGGCCTTCATGGACGAGCTGCGCGACCGGCTGGAGGCGCTGAAGGCCCTGGCGCCGCCGCAGCGCTGGGCCTAGAGCCGGTCATGCGCATCGTTTCAGGCGAGTTCCGCGGCCGCGCCCTGGCGGCCCCTCCGGGCGATCGCACGCGGCCCACCTCCGACCGGGCCCGGCAGGCGATCTTCAACATCCTGGAGCACGCGCCCTGGTCGCCGGGCCTGCGGGACGCCCGGGTGATCGACCTGTTCGCCGGCTCCGGGGCGCTGGGGTTCGAGGCCCTGTCGCGGGGGGCGGCCTTCTGCCTGTTCGTGGAGACCGACGAGGCGGCCCGCGGCGCGATCCGCGAGACGGTGGACGCCTTCAGCCTGTTCGGCCGCACCCGGGTGCATCGGCGCGACGCCACCGACCTGGGGATCCGGCCGGGCTCCGACGGGCCGGCGTTCGGCCTGGCCTTCCTGGACCCGCCCTACGGCAAGGGGCTGGGGGAGGTGGCGCTGGCCAGGCTGGCGGCCGGCGGCTGGCTGGCGCCGGGGGCCGTGGTGGTGTTCGAGCGGGGGGCGGACGAGCCGGCCTTCGAAGTCCCGGGGTTCGAGCTGCTGGACCAGCGGGACTACGGCGCGGCGCGGGTCTTCTTCCTGCGGGCGGCCTGAGGCCCGGGACGCCTGCCGCGCCGCGCGGCGGCGCGAAAGATGGCGTTCAGATCGCGCGGCGCCTGTTCTAGGCTGCGGGTCGGCGGCCGAGGCGACCGCAAGGCAAAGGGGAGATCGGCATGGACGTCGACGCCGCGGTGCGAGATCTGGTCGACAAGCAGGCGGTTCACGAGGTGGTCCTGCGCTATTGTCGCGGGATCGACCGGCTGGACTTGGACCTGGTCCGGCAGGCCTACCACCCCGGCGGAATCGACCACCACACCGGCTTCAGCGGGCCGATCGAAGAGTTCCTGGCGTGGGTGGAGCCGGGGCTGCGGCGGATGGGCGGCACCACGCACATCGTCGGCAACCACCTCTCGGAGATCGCAGGCGACGTGGCGGTGGCGGAGACCTATGGCCAGGCGGTGCACTGGGGCGAACCGGGGGATGACGAGCCGCGGCGCAACTTCACCACCGGCTTCCGCTACATCGACCACATGACCCGGCGGGACGGGGTCTGGGCGATCCAGGAGCGCTGGGCCTCGCGGGAGTGGACCCGCTCGGACGTGGGCCTGCGGATGGCGAAGTGGGGCGAGGGGCCCTCCGGCCGCCGGGACGCGGACGATCCGCTGGCGGCGTTGCGGCGCAGGCTGGGGATCGGGTGACGGCGGCGGCGCGAGCTCACCGCCGGCCGAACAGCCGTTCCAGGTCGGCGAGCTTGAGCTCCACGTAGGTGGGGCGGCCGTGGTTGCACTGGCCGGAGTGGGGGGTGGCCTCCATCTCGCGCAGCAGGGCGTTCATCTCGGGCGCGGTGAGCCGGCGGCCGGCGCGGACCGAGCCGTGGCAGGCCATGGTGGAGCAGACCTCCTCCAGGCGCTCCTGCAGCGCGAGGGCCTGGCCGTTCTCGGCCAGGTCGTCGGCGATGTCGCGGACCAGTCCGGCGGCGTCGGTCTCGCCCAGCAGGGCCGGGGTCTCGCGGACCAGGACGGCGCCGGGGCCGAAGGCCTCGACGACCAGGCCCAGCGCCGCCAGCTCGCCGGCCCGGGCGATGACGCGCTCGGCCTCGGCGGGGTCGAGGTCGACCACCTCCGGCAGCAGCAGGGCCTGGCGGGCGACGCCGCCCTGGGCCATTTCGGCCTTCATGCGCTCATAGACTAGGCGCTCGTGGGCGGCGTGCTGGTCGACCACCACCAGGCCGTCGCGGGTCTGGGCGACGATATAGGTTCCGTGCACCTGGGCGCGGGCGGCGCCCAGCGGGAAATCGAGCGGGTCGAAGGCCAGGGCGGGCGGCGGCGGCTCGCCCAGGCCGGGGCGCCGCGGGTAAAGATCCGTGAGCGGATCATCATCCACGCGGGCGGAGGTTTCCGCGAGGCCGGGCAGCACCGCGGCGGCCTCCCAGCCGCCCATGCGCCAGGCGGAGAAGCCCTCGGCGCGGGGCCGGGGCGGCAGATCGGCAGGGCGGAATCCGCCGAGCGCCGCGGTCGCCGCCGTGGTGGCGGCGCGGTGGCCGGCGCCGGCCAGCGCATGGCGCAGGCCGCCAATAATCAGTCCACGGATGATTGCAGGGTCGCGGAAGCGGACCTCGGCCTTGGCCGGGTGGACGTTGACGTCCACCAGCTCCGGGTCGAGCTCGATGTAGAGGGCGGCGAGCGGATGGCGGTCGCGGGCCAGGAAGTCGGCGTAGGCGCCGCGCAGCGCGCCTTGCAGCAGGCGGTCGCGCACCGGGCGGCCGTTGACGAACAGGTACTGGTGGCCGGCGTTGCCGCGGTTGTAGGTCGGCAGGCCGGCGAAACCGGAGAGCCGCACCCCGTCGCGCTCTTGGTCAAGGGCCAGGGCGTTGTCGGCGAACTCCCGGCCCATGATGGCGGCGAGCCTGGCCAGGCGGCCGTCCGGCCCGGGGCTCTCGGCGGGCAGGCGCAGGGTGCGGCGGCCGTCCAGGTCGAGGGCGAAGGCGACGGTTTCATGGGCCATGGCCTGGCGCTTGATCTCCTCGCCGATGGCGGCGGCCTCGGCGCGCTCGGACTTCATGAACTTCAGCCGGGCGGGGGTGGCGTAGAACAGGTCGCGCACCTCGACGCGGGCGCCGTGCGGGCCGGGGAAGGCGGCGGGACCGACCGCGCCCACCGCGCCGCCCTCCACCAGGACGGCGTGGGCCTCGACCTGGCCACGGGCGCGGCTGGCGATGGAGAGCCGCGCGACCGAGCCGATCGAGGGCAGGGCCTCGCCGCGGAAGCCCAGGGTGGCGATACGCAGCAGGTCGTAGTCGCCGGCCGCGTCGGGGACCAGCTTGGAGGTGGCGTGGCGCTCGACCGCCAGGAGCAGCTGGTCGGCGGCCAGGCCCTGGCCGTCGTCGGCCACCAGGATGCGGGCCAGGCCGCCGCCGTCGGCCTGCACCTCGACGCGCAGCGCGCCGGCGTCCAGCGCGTTCTCCACCAGCTCCTTGACGGCGCTGGCAGGCCGCTCGACCACCTCGCCGGCGGCGATGCGGTTGACGGTTTCCGGGGGAAGGCGGCGGATCGGCATGGTGGGTTAAGCCTCGGCTCCCCAATATAGGACGATTCCCAGGCCAGCGGGCGGAGCCGAACGACGATGCGAACCAGCCTGTCCCGCGAAGCGTCCCTTTCCTCCCCCATCCTCTTCGGGACGGGAGAGGAAAAAAGGGCGAAGAGCCGGCTTCGTGTGTTGATTGCGCTCAGCCTGGCGCTGCTGGCCGGCCCGGCGCCGGCGCAGGTTCCGCTGGTCCCGGCCCAGCCCGATCCCGCTGACCCCGACGCCACGCTGGTGGAGGAACTGGTGGTCACCGCCCGCCTGCCGGGGCCGGCCTGGTGGCGGGTCTCCAAGGGCGACAGCGTGGTCTATGTGCTGGGTGCGCCCGGCCTGGCGCCCAAGCGGATGCAGTGGGACCGCGGGGTGTTCGAGCGCCGGCTGGAGGGGGCCAACGTGGTCATCCTGCCGTTCAAAGGGCTGAAGGTGAAGCTGACGGGCGCGCCCGGCGCCCTGATCGCCTACCTGCGGCTGAAGTCCTCGACGCCTTTCGAGGAGACCCTGCCGCCGGACCTGCGGGCGCGCTTCGCCGCGGTGCGCGAACGGCTGGGGGAGCCCGCCAAGCACTACGGCACCAGGAACCCGCTGGCGGCGGGGGTGATGCTGATCAGCGATTACCGGGAGAAATCGGAGCTGACCGACGCGGAGCCGACCAAGCTGGTCCGCTACCTGGCGCAGCTCAAGAAGCTCCCGGTGGAGCAGAAAGCCTACGACCTGGCGCCCTTGCTGGGGGCGATCTCCAGGACGCCCAAGTCCGGCGGGATGACCTGCCTGGAGGAGGTGCTGGCCGAGGCCGAGGCGGGATCGGCGGCGACGCGGGCGGCGGCGCAGGCCTGGGCGGTGGGCGACGTGCGCGGCGCCCTGGCCGGGGAGCGCAGCTACGAGCGGTGCCTGAACGCGGCGCCGGGGGCGCTGGCCTTCGACGCCCGGGCCAAGGCCGACCAGGCCGCCGCGATCGCCGGGGCGCTGCAGAAGCCCGGCCATTCCATCGCCGTGGTGCAGCTCCGGCCCCTGCTCAGCCAGGGCGGCGTGCTGGACCGGCTGCGGGCGCAGGGCTTCGAGGTGAAGACGCCCGGGGAGGAGTGAGGGAGGATTTATCCACGAACCACACGAACGTGTGGCGGCGAGTTCTGCGATCTTATCCGGAAGGCGCGGAGAGATTTCCAGCCGGCCATCGGCCGGCTCAACTCATTCAAGCACTGTGCGACGACGGGTGGACGTCCCGTTCGTGTGGTTCGTGGACAAACAATCCGACGAGGCCGCTTCGCAGCGTGGGATCAGAGGCCCGGCAGCTTGATGCGGCTGGACTGCTCGCGCTGAATGACGACGGTCTGGCCGCCGGTGAGGCGCTTGATGCGGTCGTCCTCGGCGGCGGCGTCCACCGGGGCCACGGTGTTGTCGGCGGTCGCCTGCGGGGTGGCCGCGGCGCGCTTGTCGGAACGCCAGAACATCACGCGGTCGGCGAAGCTCTTTTCCTTGTGGGCCACGTCGCCGAACTCGTCGTCGACCACGTAGCGGATCAGGGGGTCGGCCTTGTCGGCGCCGGCCTTGGCCGCCAGCATCTTCTCGCCGTCGGAACGGTCCTCGGCCTCGCGCTGGCCGAGGAGGGCGGTGCGGGCGGCGCTCTCGGGCTGCAGCTCCTGCGGGCGGGGCTCGCCGGGGGCGGGCGGGCGAAGGGCGTAGTCGGGCGGCACGACCAGGGGCGCCTTGGTGACGACACGGAATTCGTCCGGCGTCACCTTGTTCATGCCCAGGGCCTTCTTGGTGGACGAGCATCCTGCGAGGCCGGCGGCGGCGAGAAGGACGGCGGCGGCGATCAGCCGGTTGGCGCGCATGCAGTCTGGCTCCATGGGCCCCCAGGCCCCATCAGGCGGTGAGATATAGGAAACCGGCGGTTTACGCCATGTCGCAGATCACGCCGCGCGCTCGCGCCGCAGGCTGTCCAGCAGCAGCAGCGCGACGCCGACGGTGATGGCGCTGTCGGCGACGTTGAACACCCAGGGAAAATAGAGGCCGGAGAAATCCAGGAAATCCGCCACCGCGCCGAACCGGATCCGGTCGACGACGTTGCCGATGGCCCCACCGATCACCAGCCCCAGCGACACGGCCTTGAGCCAATCATTGGTCCGCCGCACCCAGATGGTCAGGGCGATCGAGACGGCGACGGAAAAGGCCGCCAG
>NZ_DASXYF010000123.1:0-8173 GCF_036502675.1 Phenylobacterium sp. | reverse complement strand
ATCCGCTTCAGGGATGCCGACGCCGGTGTCGGCAACCTCGAACTCGACCATGGGGCTGCGCCAGCGGATGCGGAGCGCCGCCTCGCCCACCAGCGTATACTTTATGGCGTTCGAGAGCAGGTTGATGAGGATCTGCCGCAGTCGTTTCTCGTCGGCGTAGACGCGCCGGGCCAGGTTGGGCGGGCGCTCGTGACGAAAGACGATGCCCTTCGCCTCCGCCTGCAGGCGGAACATGCCGACCATCTGGTCCAGCATCATCGGCAGGTCGACCAGTTCCCTTTCCACGTGGAGGGTGCCGTTCTCGATGCGGGAGATGTCGAGCAGTCCGTCGACCAGATCCGCCAGATGGGTGGCGCTGCGCCGGATGACGTTGACGGCTTCGCTGTTGTCGGCGACGGGGTTGCGCTCGATCAACTGGGCGTAACCGGAGATGGCGTTCAGCGGCGAGCGGATTTCATGGCTGACGCCGACGATGTAGCGGCTCTTGGCCAGGTTGGCGGCCTCGGCGACCTCCTTGGCCTTCTGCAGCTCGGCGTCGGTGCGGCGGTGGGCCTCGATCTCGTCCATCAGCATGGCGGTCTGGCGGTCGGACTCGTCCTCCGCCGCCCGCTGGCTCTCGCCGGCCAGCACGAAGAACCAGGCCGCGAACGCGGCCAGCAGCAGCAGGATGACGAAGGTCAGGCCCAGGTGGGTCGGGGTGAAGGGGCCGGCGACGCGGCCGGCCTGGCTGTAGGAGATCAGGCCCAGCACGCCGCCGATCGCCAGGGCGCAGATGAGCAGCACCCCGATGAACCGTGCGATCTGGGCGTAGGCGCCCTCGGCCAGCCGGGCGGGAACCAGGCGGCGGAGCAGGCCCGCGGCCTGGTCGACCACCCGGCCGGTGTCCTTGCAGGCGTCGTGGCAGCGGGCGTCGAGGCTGCAGCACAGCGAGCAGATCGAGCCCTGGTAGACCGGGCAGAAGGCCATGTCCGGCCGCTCGAAGGCGTTCTCGCAGACGATGCAGGTGAGGGTGGCCGGCCCCGCCTGGGCCCCGGCCGCCGGCTCGGGTTCCGGCTCGGGCTGGCGGGCGATGTAGTAGCGGCCGCGGGTGGCCCAGGCGATGGCGGGCGCCGCGGCCAGCGCCGCCATCAGCCCCACGATCGGCGAGCAGGTCTTCAGCTCCGGCCCTGCGACGCCCAGGAACAGCGGCATGGAGAGCGCCAGCGAGAGGCCCATGGCGCCGACGCCCACCGGGTTGATGTCGTAGAGGTGGGCGCGCTTGAACTCGATGCCCTTGGGGCTGAGGCCCAGCGGCTTGTTGATCAGCAGGTCGGCGGTCACCGCCCCGATCCAGGCCACCGCCACGTTGGCGTAGAGCGCCAGGATCCCCTCGACCACCTTGAGGATTCCGAACTGCATCAGCTGGATGGCGACGAACACGTTGAACACCAGCCAGACCACCCGGCCCGGGTGGCGGTGCGTCAGGCGCGAGAAGAAGTTCGAGGCGGCGATGGAACCCGCGTAGGCGTTGGTGACGTTGATCTTCACCTGGCAGACGGCGACGAACACCCCGGTCAGGATCAGCGCCCCGGTGGGCGAGCCCAGCAGTCCGCGGAACACCATGTCGTAGAGCGGCGCCGGCGCGGCGGCGTCCTCGTGGCTGAACCCCGCGCGCAGGGCCAGGTAGGTGAGGATCGAACCGATCAGGATCTTGACCCCGCCGATCAGGATCCACCCCGGTCCCGCCAGCACCAGCGCGCCCCACCAGGCGCGGCGGTTCTTGTCGGTGCGCGCCGGCAGGAACCGCAGGTAGTCCACCTGCTCGCCGATCTGCGGCAGCAGCGAGAGCAGCACCGCCGAGGCCGCCCCGAACGCCGCCAGGCTGAAGCCCGGGCCGGCCGCGCCGCCGAAGCCGATCCAGCCCTTCAGCTCGGCGGGGCCCTTGATGGCGATGAAGATCAGCGGCGCGACCTGCAGGATCAGCCAGACCGGCTGGGTCCAGGTCTGCAGCACGCCGATCCGGCGGATGCCGTACGCCGCCACCGGCACCACGATCAGGGCGCTCAGCACATGGCCCAGGGCCAGGGGTATCCCCAGGCAGAGCTTCAGCGCCGTCGACAGGATCGCCGCCTCGATGGCGAACAGGATGAAGGTGAAGGAGGCGTAGATCGCCGAGGTGATGGTCGAGCCGATGTAGCCGAAGCCGGACCCGCGGGTCAGCAGGTCCATGTCCACCCCGTAGCGGGCGGCGTAGTAGCAGATCGGCAGGCCGGTCAGCAGGATCACCGCGGCCATCGCCCCCAGCGCCCACAGCGTCGAGACCGCGCCGTAGTTCAGCGTGATCGCCGCCCCCACCGCCTCGCAGGCCAGGAAGGCGATCGAGCCCAGCGCCGTGTTGGCCACCCGCGAGATCGGCCAGCGCCGCGCGCTCTCGGCGGTGAAGCGCAGCGCGAAGTCCTCCAGCGTCTGGTCGGCGACCCACTGGTTGTACTGACGGCGCGCCCGCACCACCCGCTGGCGGCGGCGCGGCGCGCGGTGGGTCTGGAAGAGCGGGGGCTGGCTGCTCGGGTCCGCCATCAACTCAGGCGTTCGGGTTGCGCACGGCGTGCGGGGATCGACCTCCCGACGCTGCCCCCCCGCCCGGGGCCGGGGGAACCGGGCGCTGCGCCGCTGGGCACGGATTCGCCCCGACGCCCGCAACTTAGGCAATCGCGCGCGCCGCCAAGGCGCCGCTTACCTGATGGGGTCGTGCACGCTGACCAGCTTCGATCCGTCCGGGAACGGAACTTCCACCTGGATGTCGGTGATCATCTCGGCCACGCCCTCGATCACCTGCTCGCGGGTCAGGACGTGGGCGCCGGCCTCCATCAGCTCGGCGACGGAGCGGCCTTCGCGGGCGCCCTCCAGCACGAAGTCGGAGATGATCGCCACCGCCTCCGGGCAGTTGAGCTTGATCCGCCGGTCCAGCCGGCGGCGGGCCACCATCGCCGCCAGGGCGATCAGCAGCTTGTCCCGCTCAGGAGGCGTAATGATCATGCGCGCGCATCTCCGGCGGGCGGGAGCACGGGAAGCTTTCCAGCCGCCGGGCGCCCTGGGCAGAGGGCGTTTGACGTATTGACCCCGGCCGGTCCGCCCGGGGTTTCCGGCTCCCGGGGGTCAAGCCGCCGGATACGTCAAATGACCCATATCGGGGCCGCAGGCGCGCTCTTAGGCTCGCGTCATCACACCAGTCTCTGCTTGGCCGGATCAGACGATCCGACCTGGGGCGTCTTGTAGATACTGAAGAAAGCGAGAATTCGATGACCATAGCCTCGAAGAAGGCTTCTCTGATCGCGCTCCTGATGATCGGGACCGCGCTCACCGCATGCTCCAAGAAGCCGGAAGGCGGCGAGGCCCCGAAGACGGACGCCGCGGCGCCGGCCGACGGGGTCAAGGTGGGTGTCCTGCAGTCGCTCAGCGGCACCATGGCGATCTCGGAAGTGACCGTGAAGAACGCCGAGATGCTGGCGATCGAAGAGATCAACGCCGCCGGCGGCGTCATGGGCAAGCAGATCACCGCGGTGGTCGAGGACGGCGCCTCCGACCCGGCGGTGTTCGCCCAGAAGGCCTCCAAGCTCACCGAAAGCGACAAGGTCTCGACCGTGTTCGGCGGTTGGACGTCGGCCAGCCGCAAGGCGATGCTGCCGGTCTTCGAGAAGAACAAGAACTTGCTCTGGTACCCGGTGCAGTTCGAGGGCAACGAATGCTCGCCGAACATCATGTACTCGGGCGCCCAGCCCAACCAGCAGGCCCTGCCCGCCTTCGACTGGGCGAAGGACAAGGGCTACAAGAACTACTTCCTGGTGGGTTCGGACTACGTCTACCCGCGCACGGCCAACCTGATCCTCAAGAAGCACATCGAGGGCGCCGGGTTCAAGGTCGCCGGCGAAGAGTACCAGCCGCTGGGCGGCACCGACTTCTCCGGCGTGATCGCCAAGATCCGCGCCGCCAAGCCGGACCTGATCTTCAACACCCTGAACGGCGACTCCAACGTCGCCTTCTTCAAGCAGATGGCCGCGGCGGGCATGACGCCCACCAAGCTGCCGGTGATGAGCTTCTCCATCGGCGAGCAGGAAGCCCAGGCCATGGGTCCGTCGCTGATCGAGGGCAGCTACGCGGCCTGGAACTACTTCCAGACCCTGCAGTCGCCGGAGAACGCCAAGTTCGTGGCCGCCTACAAGGCCAAGTACGGCGCCGACGCGGTGGTCACCGACCCGATGGTCCACGGCTACCTCGACGTCTACGCCTGGAAGGCGGCGGTGGAGAAGGCCGGCGACTTCGATCCCGCCAAGGTCCGCGCCGCCGCGGTCGCGCTCGACCCGATACCCTCGCCGCTCGGCCCGGCGAAGTTCGCGCCGAACAACAGCCTGACCCAGACCGCCTACATCGGCCAGGCTGACCCGGCGGGCCAGTTCAAGATCCTCTGGACCTCGAAGGCCCCGATCCCGCCCGAGCCCTACGACCCGCTGGCCTTCCCCGGGAAGACCTGCGTCATCCCCTAGTCCCCCGTCCCCTAGGGGCCCGGGCGGTCCTCCGGGATCGCCCGGGCCTCACCCTTGTGCCGGTTACGCTTAGCGCCGGGTCCAGAAAGGATACGGACATGATCGACCCGAGCTTCCTGGGCGGCCAGGTTTTCAACGGCCTCAGCGTCGCTTCGATCTACGTCCTGGCCGCCCTGGGCCTGGCCCTCAGCTTCGGTCTGATGCGCGTGATCAACATGGCGCACGGCGAGATCGTCATGTTCGGCGGCTATATCGCCTACCTGGTCATGCTGGTGGTCCCGGGCCCGCTGGGCCTGTTCGCCGCCATGCTGGGCGCCTTCATCGGCGCGGGCGTCCTGGGCGCCGTCCTCGAAACCACCCTGGTCTCCCGCCTGGCCGAGCGGCCGCTGGACACCCTGCTGGCCACCTGGGGGGTCAGCCTGATCGCCCAGCAGGCGGCCCGCGACATCTTCGGCGCCACCGGCGTCTCCGTGACCGCGCCGAACTGGATGGAGGGCGCGGTTCCCGTGGGCGGACTGTCCCTGCCGATGGCGCGCCTGTTCATCCTGGCCACCGCCGTGGTGGTGCTGGGCGGCCTGGCCCTGCTGCTCAAGACCACCCGCATCGGCCTCCTGGTCCGCGCGGTGAACCAGGATCGCGCCACGGCCGCGGCCATGGGCGTCAGCGTCCGGCGCGTCGACATGGTGGTCTTCGCCCTGGGCGCCGCGGTGGCCGGCGTCGCCGGCGTCGTGCTGGCGCTGCTGGGCCCCGTCACCCCCAACGTCGGCCAGAGCTACATCGTCACCGCCTTCCTGGTGGTGATCCTGGGCGGGCTGGGCAGCATGGTCGGGACCACCATCGCCGCGGTGATCATCGGCCTGTTCTCGGCGCTGGCCCAGGTGTTCGTCGACGTCAGCTTCGCCCAGGTGCTGATGCTGCTGTTCGTCATCGTCTTCCTCCAGTTCCGGCCCCAGGGCGTGATCGCGGTCCGCACCCGCGCCCTGGACGCCTGAGAGGCGCGTGTCCTGATGACCCTCCCCAACGGCCGCACCGGCATAGGCGTCCTGGTCCTGCTGGCCGCCATCGCCGCGCCCTTCTACCTGGCGCCCTACGACCTCAGCCTGCTGGGGCGCTTCCTGGCGCTGGCGCTCACCGCCATGGGCCTGGCCATCCTCTGGGGCGAGGGCGGGGTGCTCAGCCTGGGGCAGGGGGTGTTCTTCGGCCTGGGCGGCTATGCCCTGGCCATGCACCTGAAGCTGGTGGGGCTCTCCGGCGGCGACACCATGCCGGACTTCATGATCTGGACGGGGGTCAAGGCGCTGCCCTGGTGGTGGGCGATCTTCAAGAGCCCCCTGGTGGCGCTCGTGGGCGTCGTGGTCGCGCCGGCCTTCTTCGGCGCCCTGTTCGCCTGGCTGATCTTCCGCCGGCGGATCGGCGGGGTCTATTTCGCCCTGATCACCCAGGCCCTGGCCCTGGCCTTCGCCACCCTCCTGATCAGCCAGCAGGCCTTCACCGGCGGCTTCAACGGCCTCACCGACTACAAGACCTTGCTGGGCTTCGACCTCAACGCGCCCGGCACGGCCAAGGCCCTCTACTGGGTCACCCTGGCCATCGTGACCGGGGCGCTGCTGGCCGGCCGCTGGCTGATGGCCTCGCGCTTCGGCAAGCTGCTGCGCGCCACCCGCGACGGCTCCAACCGGGTCAGGTTCATGGGCTACGACCCCGCGCCCTACAAGGTGGTGGCCTTCACCGTCGCTGCGGTCATGGCCGGCCTCTCCGGCGCGCTCTTCACCTTGCATGCGGGGGTGATCTCGCCGGCCCTGGTGGGTGTCGTGCCCTCCATCGAGATGGTGATCTGGGCGGCGATCGGCGGGCGGACCAGCCTGGTGGGCGCGCTGGCCGGCGCGCTGCTGGTCAACTTCGCCAAGGATAAGATCTCCACCGTCCTGCCGGCCTTCTGGCTCTACGCGCTCGGCGGCATCTTCATCGTGGCGGTGACCGTCATGCCCAAGGGCCTGGCCGGCATGTTCCCCGAGCGCAAGCCCGCGCCGGCGAAGCTGGCCGACGAGCCTGCGCCCCTGATGTCCAGCGAAGGAAAGGCCGCGTCATGACCCTGCCCGACGTCGCCCCCACCGACCATCCGCTGCTGCGCATCGAGAACGTCACCGTCGACTTCGACGGCTTCAAGGCCCTCAACGACCTGGACCTGACGCTGGAGGCCGGCAGCCTGACGGTGGTGATCGGCCCCAACGGCGCCGGCAAGTCCACCATGTGCGACACGGTGATCGGCCGGGTGCGCGCCAGCGAGGGCCGCATCCTGTTCCGCGGCGAGGACATTTCGAAGCTCTCCGAACACCGCATCGTCGAACGCGGCATCTGCCGCAAATTCCAGACGCCCGGCGTGCTGATCGGCCTCAGCGTCATCGACAACCTGCTGATCGCCGCGGCCAAGGACCGCCGCTGGTGGGCCAGCTTCATGCTGCGCGCCTCCGGGGAGAACCGCCGCAAGGCGGAGGAGGTGCTGGAGCTGGTCGGCCTGCAGTCGCGCCGCGACGCCCTGGCCGGCGAGCTGTCGCACGGCGAGAAGCAGTGGCTGGAGATCGGCATGGTGGTCGCCACCGAGGCCGAGCTGCTGCTGCTCGACGAGCCCACCGCCGGCATGGGGGCGGCGGAATCCACCCGCACGGCGGAGATCGTCCGCGGGCTGATCGGCCGCCACGCCGTCCTGGTGATCGACCACGACATCGACTTCGTCGAGCAGCTCGGCGGCCATGTGGTGGTGCTGCACCAGGGCCATCTCTTCAAGCAGGGCTCGATGGCGCAGATCCGCGGCGACGACGAGGTCGCGGCCATCTACCTCGGGCGGCCCAAGTCATGAACCCGAAGCCATGAGCGACGTCCTCAATCTGCGCGGCGTCGGCGCCGCCTACGGCAAGGCCCAGGTGCTCTGGGACGTGGCCTTCGACCTGGAAGCCGGCGCGACCGCCGCCGTCCTCGGCCGCAACGGGGTCGGCAAGACCACCCTGATGCGCACCATCATGGGCATGCACCGCCTGTCCGAGGGCGAGATCTTCGTCAATGGCGAGGACGTCTCGAACCTGCGCGCCCACGAGCGCTCGCGGCGCGGCGTGGGCATCGTGCCCCAGGGCCGCCACGTCTTCCCGCACCTGACCGTGGAGGAGAACCTGCAGGTCGGCCTCTCGGCGCTCGCCGGCCGCGGGGACAAGGACGGCGGCAAGATCCCCGGCTACATCTACGACCTGTTCCCCAAGCTCACCGAGATCGCCCAGCGCAAGGCGGGCTTCCTGTCCGGCGGCGAGCAGCAGCAGCTCGCCCTGGGCCGCGCCCTCGCTGGCCGGCCGCGGCTGCTGCTGCTGGACGAGCCCACCGAGGGCATCCAGCCCTCCATCGTCCAGCAGATCGAGGCGGCGCTGATCCGCATCCGCTCCGAGCTTGGCGTGGCGATCGTCATCATCGAGCAGAACCTCGACTTCGCCTGGGCCTTCGCCGACCAGTACTTCGTCATGCAGAAGGGCCGCATCGTCCGCAACGGCCTGACCAAGGATGAAACCGCCGCCGATGTGGCGCATCTGATCCACGTGTAGCCTATCCGCGTAACAGCTTCCGCCTTCTGAGTAGGCTACCAGCAAGCGTCGGAGCGTCCGCTCAGGGTC
>NZ_DASXYF010000122.1:0-28943 GCF_036502675.1 Phenylobacterium sp. | reverse complement strand
GATGTCCTGGCCGGCGGCCGAGAAGCTGACCGAGCTGTAGACCAGGTCCGCGCCGCCGCCGGCGGCCTCGACGACCTGGTCGCCGGGGTCGTCGACGTAATAGACGTCATTGCCGCCGCCGCCCGCCATGGTGTCGGCGCCCGCGCCCCCGGTCAGGGTGTCGTTGAACTGGTAGCCCTGCAGGCTATCGCCCAGCGAGGACCCGTTCAGCACCAGGCCGGTCAGCCGGGGATCGGCGTAGGCGCGGATATAGTCGATGGTCATGTCGTACTTGCCGGAGGCCTGGGCGGCCTCGGGCCCGTACATGGCCAGGTCGGTGACCATGTAGAGCGGCGTTCCCAGGTACTGGTTGCCGGGAATGCGGGTGATCTCCAGGTGGTCGTAGTAGATGATGATCCAGTCCGGGGTGACCAGGGCCCCGTAGGTGTGGAACTGGCCGTCGAACATCGAGCCGGAGACGTCGGTGTAGTCGGAGTTGTCGACCTTCTGCGTGAGGGTCGAGCCGGCCACCGGGGTGACGTGGATGGCGGCATGGTGGCCGTCCACGTCGTTGCCGCCGTAGGCCTCGATGACGTCGATCTCGATGCGCGGCTTGGAGGCGTCGGTGGAGAGCAGCCAGAAGGCGGGCCAGGAGCCGGCGCCGGCCGGGAACTTGGCGCTCATCTCGAAGTAGCCGTACTGCTGGGCGAAGCCCTGGCCGGCGTTGTTGACCGACTGCATACGGCCGCTCTGCCAGGCGCCGTCGACCTGCTGCATGCTGATGGTCAGCGCCCCGTCGGCCACGGAGAAGGGGTTCACGGTCGCGGCGGGGCTGACGAAGGTGGCCGAGCCGAAGGTCGCGCCCACCGGGGCGAACCACGTCGCCGTCGCCGGGCTGGCGCCGGGCGTCCCCACGTCCAGGGTGGTGAAGTTGTCTTCGAAGTTCAGGTGGTAGGCGGAAAGATCCAGCCTCGAACCGGCATATTGCCCGGTCCAATCCCCTAGAAGAGTAGATTCGGTCATGACGCAGACGCCCCATACTTGTGGGAATACATCATGCCGACGGCTAGTTTAGCTTATCTGAAAGAAATTGGTAAAGATCCCGGTCTATTACGTTAATGGTAAATTTGAATTCAGATCTATTTCTTTCAGTGAGCTCTGATGTGAGCGGTATATATTTGTCGGGGTGCGACAAAGTAACTCATTTGCCGAGAATATAGAAATGAGTACTGTCGCTAAAATTAGGCTTGTGGCCCGCTGCGCGAACCGGGGTCTGCAAGCCTAAGGCTGGCCGGGACGCTGCGGGGCCTGATCGTAGTAGTCGGCCATTTCGCGCGGCGAGAGCGCGCTCCCCGTCTTCCGGCCGAAGAAGTAGAAGCCTGACGCCGCATCCCGGTGCCGTTGGGTGTCCCGGTCGAAAAACCGCAGCCAGAACACGGGCGCCGAACAGAGCGCCGCGGCCAGGCGGCTGCCCGTCACCGCCCTTACGAAATAGCGGATCGACCACAACAGCGCCGTTCCGGCGCCGGCCGTGGCGCCGTGTTCGATTTCTTCGAACTGGCGGAAAAGCCAGCGATGGCCGCTGCGCGTAAAGCGGGTGAAATCGTAGGCGGCTTCATGCACCGGCTGCATGAATGGCGTATCGGCGAAGATCAGTCCTCTGGGCTTCAGGACGCGATGGACCTCGCTCACCACCACGGCGGGGTCCAGGACATGCTCAAGCACCGCCTGGAGCCAGACCGCGTCGAACGTCTCGTCGACGAAGGGGATCTCATGAGCGTCGGCGACCACCTGGGTGAGCGCCGTCGGGTAGATGTCGAGCCCGACGATCTCGAGGTCGCCGGCGTACAGGTTGTCGGATCCGGAACCCTTCACCGCGCCGCCGACGACCAGGACCCGTGCCCCCGGCGCGAGCTGCGCCCTCATGCGGTCCGCGAGGCGCGCCGCGGCCTTGTTGGCGCCTTTCAGGATGCGCCGGAGGACCTGATGGTGGCGGCGGCGGCGAACCGGCGAGGCGCTCGCCCTGGCGATGAACTCATCCCGGTCGAGGATGCTGCTGTCGAAATTCACCAGCACCGGCTGATTTTGTGAGCTCAGGAAGTCACCATCAACGTCACATGAATAAACGCCGCCGACGTTCAAAACAGGCCCATGACAAATGGGACAGCGCAGGGCGTTCAACAGGTCTCTCACGGCGCGTGATCTAGCGCGAAAACCGAAAGAGAACCATGTGGCTCCGACCGGAGAGCAGGCCGTAGCCCGCGAAGAAATCTTCATGCTCAGCGTTCTCCAACAAGGCGAGCGCCAACAAAAACACATGACCTCATCGGGGAGAGCAGGCTGTCCCGAACTCATTGCAATCCGCGACATCGTCGGCGGTCTGGTCCCGCTCACGCATCATTTAAGACCTGGCCGGCCGCCCATTCGCGTGCGCACACGCGGAGGCGCCGGTCACCCCCCCCTCGAGACCCGAATCCTCGACGCCCAGTCTCGCACATTGCGGCGGCTGGATCTCATGAAGCTGACGGTTCTCTGCAGCGCTGCGGGCGGCAACCGCGTCGCCAGCGCGTAGGTTATCCCGCGCAGGGGATCTTGTCGGACATAGTAGCCATGGACAATTTCATGCGGCAGGGAGCCCCCCCTCAGAGCCCGCGTTGCGTACTGGGAGATTTCCATATTGAACAATCTCTTCAACCGCAGTGCGCGTGGCGCAGCCGATTGCCCGATCATCTCGGAAATGGTCGTGCAGATGCAATGCCGTCGCGAAGTGTCGGTCAGCTTGGTCACCATATTCTCCGAGTCGCGAAAATACGTGGCCGAAACGGTCGGGTCGCAGAGCGCGTCGGCGGCCCAGAGCGCGCGGATCCAGAGATCCTTGTCGCCGCCCCGCAGGCAGCGCTTCTCCGGAAAGAGCCCCACCGCGGTCAGGAGGTCGCGGCGGAAGCCCACGCAGCCGGTCCAGATGGGACAATCCTTGGCGGCGAGCCAGCCGTCGAGGAAGGCGTCGAACCCCAGGCGGTGCACGCCCCGGTCCCGGGACAGCCGGGAATAGGGATTGGACCGCGGCGGCCCTTCGCTGAACAGGTTCTCGAAGCCGGTGAATACACAGCCGACCTCAGCCGGCGCGACCTCGATCATCGCCAGCAGGCGGGCGAGGTGGTCCGGTTTCCAGGCGTCGTCGGCGTCGAGGAAGGCGACCCACGGCGCGGCGGCGGCGGAGACGCCGAGATTGCGGGCGGCGTAGCCTCCGGGTCCGGGCGGCGAGCGTCGCAGAAGCCGGATGCGCGGGTCCGCGAGGCCGGCGACCAGTGTCGGGCCGGCATCCGTCGAGCCGTCGTCCACGACGATGACCTCATGTGGCGGTACGGTCTGCGCGGAGACGGAGCGAAGCGCCCGCAGCACATGGGCCGCCTTGTTGAACAGGGGGATGACGACGGAGACGGGGGCTTCACGCATATGAAATGAGGGGGGTCGCTCTCTCTGGTAAACTTACGTGCCGGCGTCGTGCATTTCGGACGCCTCGAGCGTCGTCAGGAAGTGTTGTCCGCACCGGCCCGCGCCGTGTCGGGTCGCCGCCTCCCGACGAGGCGCCGCGCACCCTAGCATATGAAGAATTCGCCTGGGCGCCGAACTGCCGGAATCTGGTTGCAAGTCGGTTTCGAGCGAGGCGGTGGCGGGAGTCGTGGCATGGCGTCGGGCGGTGCGGCATGTTTCGCGGCGCGGACGGCTGGGCCAACGCCTTACCCGGCGGACGCGCGCGAGCCCCGCGGCGCGGACGCGGATGGATGGCTTGGAGTTGAGCCGATGAGCGTGGTCGCCCTTTGATGCCTGCGGTCCTGAAGGTGCTCATGTCCCCTGCGGATTCGGACAATCCGTTCATCCGCCTGTTCAGTGCGGCGCTGCGGGCCCGTTCTGTCGAGATCGCGCCCCTGACCAACCGGGCGGCCCTGGGGCCGGCCGTGGACATCCTGCTTTTCCATTGGCCGCAGAACCTGGCCACGTCGAAGGCGTTCGGGACCGCCTGGCGATCCTGCACAGTGATGTTGGCGCGGGTTCTCGCCCAGAAGCTGCGGGGCGCCAGGCTGGTCTGGATGGTCCACAACACCCAGAGCTCGGACAGGCGAAACACCGACCTCGAGCGGCTTTACATGCGGATTTTCACCGGTCTGCTGGACGGCGTGATCATGCTGGAATCGACGGCTCCCGGGATCGTCGCGGAACGGCTCCCGGCGCTCCGCGACAAGCCGTCCGTGACGGCGCGCCATCCCCTGTTCGGCGACGCCTATCCGGCAGGCCCTGGGCGCGCCGCGGCGCGGGCCCGCCTTGGACTGCCTCCCGACGAGCGCGTGCTGGGCTTCGTCGGCGATATCCGGGACTACAAGAACCTTCAGGGGTTGCTGCAGGCCTGTCGGGAGGCCGATGGCGACAGGTTTCATCTGTTCATCGCCGGCGCGCTGCACCGGAACGCCTCGGCCGGAGCCGTCCGGGAAGGCATCGGGCGCCTGGTGGTCAGCGGGTTCCCCCTGGTCTGGTTGGAGCGGCGGCTCGACGACGAAGATCTGGTCGCGGCGATCCAGGCTTGTGACGTGGTCGCGCTCCCGTACCTCGAACACGGGACCATCAACTCGGGCTTCGCCATCCTGGCCCTGGAACATGGCGCGCGGCTGCTGGTCAGCGACACCGCGCCGTTCGCGGCGTTGAAATCCGAGCCGGGACTTCCCTGGGTGCAGGCGGCGCCCTTGCCCCTGCGGGGGTGTGACGTGTCGGCGGCGCTGAAGGACCCGACGTTTGCGCCGGACTCCCAAGCGCGGATCGAGCGCTTTCGCACGTCGCGCACATGGGATGCGCTGGCGGACTCGACCTTGGAACTGGCGGCCCGTGTAACCGGTGCGACGCGGTGAAGGCCGCACCACAAACAGCAAGGAATGCAATGTCGGTGAAGCGAACCCTGAAGCGCCTGCTAATCCACATGGGCGTGCGCGCTCTCGAAGCGCCAACCTTCGAGCGATTTCATCGAAACGCCACGCGCAATCAGCGTGCACGAGCCTTGGCGAAACTCGCCCAGGAGTTCGGCGTGAAGCGAATGGTCGCCGAGGGGCGTTTTGGCGAAATCACCAGCGACGTCGCGGATACCACGGTCTTCCTTAGCTATGCGGAGGATGGCGTATGGGCGGCGGCGACCAACAAGCTTGTCGAAGATTTCTTTGGGGACAATGGATTTGAGGGCACATATGTCGATATTGGTGCAAATATTGGCTTGACGACTATTCCAATAGCCAAGAATTCGAAAATTAAGTGCTATTGTTTTGAGCCTGAGACGAGAAATTTCGGGAATCTTTCCCGAAATATATCGTCCAACATCAGAACTTCCAATGTCCAACTCTTCCAGTTGGCAGTCTCCGATCGGGAGAGCATGCTTGAGTTCGAGGTGACGGAAGGCAATCTCGGGGATCAACGGATCAAGGGCGGATCCTTAGGTCCCTCGCTCTTGGGAGAAGCGGATCGTAGGTCAATCACCGTCGAGGCCAGGGCGCTGGATGATATGGGCCTTCAACTGGCCGATCCACTCGCCGTGAAAATTGACGTGCAGGGCGCCGAGCCCTTCGTCATCGCAGGCGGGCGGCGGAGCCTGTCCAAGGCGGCGCTGCTGGTTCTTGAGTATTGGCCTTACGGCATGGGTCGACTGGAAGCCCCCGTCGAGATCCTGTTCTCTTTCCTTGAGCAGCAGTTCGGCTCATTGGAGCTCGTGTTCAAGGAGGGGGCGAGTTCCAGCCCGCCAGCCCCCGTGAACGACGTGATACCGGAGCTGCGGCGCTATTATGAGGAGCACAAGCTCAACCCCTCCTTCTACTTGGACATCATTGCCCGGAAGTCATCACAGAAAGCAGGCGCCTGAGGGGCGCGGGGAGGTTCGCCGGCAGGACTGGCTCCACATCGACGATCACGGTGCGGAGGTGGCGCCGGAACCCCAGGACCATGATGGCGCCATAGAGGAGGACCCCGAGGGGTACGACAATGGCCATCCGGGCCAGCGGGGACAGTTGGTGAAGCGCAAATAGTCTGAGCGCCCACAGGCAGCCCGCCATGACGCCCGCCGCGACCAACGGCGGGTAGGTCCCGGACATCGCCTGCCTGAACGAAAGTCCCACCGCCCGCTTCATCTGGGCGAGGTAGACCGGGATGACCAGGTAACTCGACAGGACCTGCCCTGCGGCGACGCTCGCGACCCCGAAGTGCGAAAAGACTGCGGCGCAGCTCCAGACCGCCACCAGGGCGGCGACGTTCTGGCGCAGGATCATCCGCGATGCGCCGACCGCGGCGAGGGCGGGGACGGCGAAATAGGTCAACGCGGTCGTTCCGACCGACAGGCTCAGGATGGACATGACCGGAGCGGCCGCTCTCCAGCGGGCGCCGAAGCAGGCCTCGATGAAGTCCGGCGCGATCACCGCCAGACCGAGGAACATCGGAAACGTCAGCAGCGAGGTCAGGCGGGTGATCTGCACGTAGCTGCGCGCCACGGCGGACGCGTCCTTCACCTTCGAGAAGGCCGACAGGGCGACCGTCTGGAGGGGGTTGATCGTGAGTTGCGTCAACAATGTCATCCCGCGCGAGGCCACCCTGTAGATGCCCAGCGCGGCCACGCCGCCCACGGCGGCGATGATGATGTCGGCGCCGCGCTGCGCGAGCTGGCCGACCAGCCGGGAGCCCATCATGGGCAGGCTGAAGCTGAGGACCGGCCCCAGGGCCGCGAACCCGCGCGGCGCCCCCGGCGTCCACCGCGACGCGCGCCAAACAATCGCCGCCTGCAAGGCGGATGAGACCAGGCGCTGCGCGATCAGCGGCCAGACGCCTGGCGCCGTGAAAGCCATCGCGATGCTTACCGTTCCGGCGACGACGTTGGTGACGATCAGGCGAAATGCGAGTTTCTTGAACTGGAAGTCGTGCTTGAGCTTGGCTTCGTGCACCGCCGCTGAAGAATCGATGAGAAAGCCGGGTGAGAGGATCGCCAGGACATGGCCGATCCCGATGCCGGTTTCATTCACGGCTATCAGTCCGCCGACGACGGCGGTAATCAGGGTGAAACCCAGTCCCATTCCGAGGTTGGCCCAGAAGACGGCGTTCGCCGTTTCGTCGTTCCAGGTCTTCTCGCGCACCAGGGCTTCAGGCAGGCCTCCCAGGACGACCGTCTTCGAGAACTCCAGAAAGATCAGCGCCAGCGAAACCAATCCGAAGTTCGCCGGCGTGATCAGGCGGGCGACGATGGCCATGACCACGAAGGCGAAGATCTGGTTCGAAATCGCGCCCGCGCTCGACCAGAACGCACTCTTCGCCATCGCCATTTTGATCGACATTCAACTGATTCCTAAGCGCGGCGCGTGGATACTGGATGGAGAACGTGAAATTCTCTCATATTTCCAAGTAGTATAAGGAGCATAGATGGTAAGAGTTCTTGCCTGGCCGATGTCTTCCAATCGCTCGGTGAATCCCTATACCTATGAGCTCTATCGGCATATGCCTGGAGATGAAATTGTCGAGCTCACCTTGGGATTCAGGTGCTTGTGGTCCGCCCTGACGACAAGGTACGACGTGCTGCATCTCCACTGGCTTGAGCGCGCATTCTGGGCCCATCGCCCGAGCGCGCTCCCCAAGCGGCTGCTGCTGATTTTCCTGATCGTCGGCGTCGTCCGGGTCCGGGGCGCGCGGTTCCTGTGGACGGTCCACGATCCCCGGCCGCATGAGATGCCCAGCAACAGGGTTCTGCGCCGGTGGCCCTTCAGCTGGCTGTGGCGCGCCTTCAGGACGCTGGTGTTCTGCAACCTGGACGGGCTGGTCTTTCAGGTCGAAGATCATCGTCGCCTGGTCCTGGAGCAGGAGGCGCGCCTCGGGCGCAAGCCGTTCATCACCTCGCCCCATCCCCATTTCGCAGGTTCATATCCCGATGACGTGGACGCCCGGGCGGCGCGCGCCGCGCTCGGCCTCGCGCCCGACATTCCGGTCATCGGCTTCGTGGGGAACATCCGCCCGTACAAGAACGTGGACGCCCTGATCGAGGCGTTCCGGGCTTCGGACCTGCGCGCGGCGCTGATCGTCGCAGGACAGGTGGACGATCCGGCTCATCAGGCTGTCCTCCATGAGGCGGTCCGCCGCGACGATCGCGTCGTCGCAAAGTTCGAGTTCATCCCCGACGACCGGCTGCAGTACCTCATCAAGGCGGCCGACGTCCTCGTTCTGCCGTTCAAGGCGCCGACCACGTCGGGGTCCGCCATGCTCGGGTTGTCCTTCGCCTGTCCCATTGCGGTCCCCGCGTCCCCGGTCTTTCGAGACCTGCAAGCCAAGGTCGGCTCCGAATGGGTCTACCTCTTCGAAGGGCCGGTTTCGCCTGCGGTCCTGGCCGATCTGCTGGAGTGGACCAGGCGGCCTCGGGCCGCCGCCCCCGATCTTTCGGAGTTCAGCTGGGCGACGGCGGCCCAGAGGACCCATGCATTCATGGAGGCGCTGGTTGCGCAAAAGGCGAGTCCGCGCGCTCCGGCGCCCTAGCGGCCGTCTTGCGGCGAAATATGCAGTCGACTTCCACGGCCGAGACCGGATCGTAGGCCAGCTTGTTGTTGGGATAGACCTGACTTGGCACGAAATCGCGGTCCGCCATATATCCAAGGGCCCGTTGCAGGTCCCAGTCGCCGCGATACATGTGCTCCAGCGGGAGTTCGAGCTGCACGCCCGCCAGCGTCCGCAAGCAGTTTTCGGCGCCGATCAGGACCTGCTCCTCGAAGCCCTGAACGTCGACCTTCAGGAAGACGCTCTTTCCCCCGAGGGACATGAGTACGTCGTCTAGCCGCTGGACGTCGACCTCCTCGGAGCGACCCGCCGCCGCGTCCGGATTGTGCCGCAACGCAGCGCTGGTGAGCGGCATGAACGAGCTGAATTCGGTCGCCGTGCTGACATTGATCTGCGCTTTCCCGGGCGCCGCGCCGAGCGCCAGGTTCCGGACCTCCCACCGAGGGTCGGAGGCGGCGGCCGCCTCCAGTTCGCGGAAGACGTCGCGAACCGGCTCGAACGAGATGATTCGTCCGGTGTAACTCCGGGCTCGCAGGGCTTGGGCGTATTGTCCGACGTTGGCGCCGACATCCAACACCAGATCGACCTCCCGGCTGGCGAGGAACGCCACGAGGCCTCGAGGCGCCCGGGATGTCTGCCGCCGTCGGTCTTCGATACGCACGTCATAGCCGAGAGTCCGAATGGCTCGCTGAGCCAGTCTCCGTACAGGGGTGAACACGTCGTCTCCTCTTCACCCCCATCGGGGCGCAGCCGTTACGTACATCATCACCACGCGGCGGATTTCGAGCCGCAGCCGGGCGTCTTCGCGGCAGAATGCGACTTCTTCAAGGGCGTCCGGCCCCTCCGCTGGTATAGCCGATCAGGCGCCCTGTCAGCGCTCGCACCTCTTCACACCTCCGTTGCTTCGCAACCTGCGCCGAGATGCGGCGCCGCGCGTCCCGGCCGGCCGCCCGCGGGGCGCCGTAAGCCACGGATGGCGGGGGGCCGTCCTGGGCATGTCGCCGGACCGCGCCCGCCGGCGTCGGACGTTGAGTTCGCCGCTGAACATGTTCAGGAGAATATCAAGTCGATGCAAGATCTGCGACGCCGGTTCTTGTGGCCGGATGTATGGGGTGGATTAAGGTCGGAACTGATGCTTTGCTTATCCTTCAGTCGGGCGAGGTTGGACTCATTGGATGATGCTTTGCGGGAGGCGTACGATCGGTCTCGGCAGCGCGAGGGCGTCGCTCGAAAGGTTTGAGCGCGCCTCACCGTCAAGACGTCCGTTCCGCCCCACCCGGCGCGCGGCGCAGGATTTACGGTTTCATGCGACCTTGGAGCGCATGCTTCCAAACGGTCCGCCTCTGGACGGTTGCGGCGTGGAACGGCCGGGGGAGTCGCGTGAACCACATTCTCGACATTTCCGGAGGTCCGACCGCGGGCCTCGAGCCGGCGCGCGTCAACAGGATCGCTTCCTTGCCTGACGCTCGGGAGCTCGTGTCGGTGATCGTGCCGGCATACAACGCTGCGGCCTTCCTCAACGAGACGTTGCGCAGTATTCGCGCCCAGACCTACCGGGCGCTTGAAATCATCGTGGTCGATGACGGATCGACGGACTCGACGGCCGCCATTGTCCAGCGGCACGCTGCGGAGGATTCGCGCGTCCGGCTGGTCCAGCAGCTGAACCAGGGCGTGGGCGCGGCGCGAAACGCCGGGATCCGCCGCGCGAACGGACGCTACATCGCCCCCGTGGACGCCGACGATCTCTGGCGTCCCCGGAAGATCGAGCGGCAGATGGCGGCGCTGGCGGCGGCGCCCGGCGACGTCGGGCTAGTCTACACCTGGTTCGCCATCATAGACGAGCGCGGCCGGGTGACGAACACGCGCTCGCGGCCGCGAGCCGAGGGCGACGTGCTGGAGCGCATGTGCCTGGGGAATCTCGCCGGCAATGCGAGCTCCGCGCTGATGCCCAAGGACGTTGTGCTTGCGATGGGCGGGTATGACGAAAACCTGCATTCCCAGGACGCACAGGGCTGCGAGGATCTGAAGCTCTACTGGCGGATCGCCGAGGTTCACGACTTCGTCTGCGTGCCGGAGCACCTGACCGGATACCGGATCGGGCGGGACAACATGTCCAACGATTTCCAACGGATGCTGCGGTCATTCGACATCGTGATGTCCGCTTGCCGCGAACGCCGTCCGGAGCTTGCGCGGCAGTTCCATCGCGGGCGCGTGGAGACGCTTCGCTGGCTTGCGATCCGGGCGCTTCGTGCGAAGGCGCCTGTGATCGCCTGGCGGCTGCTGAGGGAGATGTGGCGTTACGACTGCGGCGCGTTCCTGGTGTCCCTGGTGCGGCTGCCGATTCATTTTTCACGCGTGACCGCAGAGACCCAGGTGAAGGCGCTGAAGGCTCGCCTTTACGGTCCTCCAGAGGACTTTCTGCCGGGGGCGGCCGCAGGGAACGACGATCGCCTGTCGGGTCCGGAGGCGCTCGAGCCCCGGCCCCGCTGAGAGCGGCGAGGCTTTTGCGGACCCGGGCGCTCGCTCAAGGTGCGCGCCTGGGCGACCCGGCCGCCGCGACGCCCTGCAGCCTTCGGAAGCCGGCGGCGTGGCGGGCGCGCGGCGCGCGCACCGGCGCCGCCTGCGCTTCGACGGGATCCAGGCGAAGGTACTGCACGAACGGAATCATCAGGAACGCCAGCAGGACGATGAAGTCGAAGGCCTCCAGGCTTACGTAGATCAGGAGCATGGCGGCGAAGGTGAACGCCACCGCGCGCTCGGAGCGACTTCGGGATCGGCCCAGGACGTGGCCCCGCAGAACGCCGGCCAGCCCCCAGACCACCGTCGCGCCGTAGAAGAACAGGCCGATGATCCCGTTCTCTGCGGCGACGCGCAGCCATTCGTTATGCGGCGCAGCGACCGTGGGGTCGTAGCGCCGGACGTAGGTGAGCTCGGCGTTGGTGCCGACGCCGAAGATGGGATGCTGCTTGAAGGTCTGGATCGCGACGCGGACCGCGGCGCTGCGGCCCTCGTTGCTGATCGTCTTGACCACGCGTCCCTCGGCGAAGCCCTGCAGGGTTTCGATCTGCCGCTCCACATAGCCGGAGCGCTCCAGGCTCACCGCGATCGGCGCGCTGACAAGCAGCAGGAAGGGAAGCGCATACGTCAGCGGGTTCCTGAGGTTGATGAGCAGCGGGCTGACGACGACGAGGAGGATGTAGGCCTTTCGCTCGCCCGAGATGAAGATCGCCGCCACCAGCACGACCACCAGCAAGGGGAAGATGCTGCGGGTGAAGGCGTTGCGGCTACGTGCGGCGACGACCAGAATGAGCGGCAGGACATCGAAGACCGCCTTCGCGTCCGAGAGGCGTTTCCAGCTGAAATAGAACCCGTGCATCACGTGCCAGCCGGCCACGTAGGCCAGCAGACCGAGGAGGCCGACGCCGGCGGCGGTGAAATACCCATGCATCGGCCGCATCGAATAACGCGCCACGAACAGCCACACGAAGGTCAGGAGGATCACCGCCTGGACAAGGAAGAACATGCCGTCGCCGGCGCCGCTTCGGAACGCCGAGGCGAGGTGGATCACCAGGAACACGATCATCGGCGGAACGATGAAGATCGGCGCGACCGGCGTCAGGAACAGGCGGACGTTCAGCACGGCCAGGAGGGCGACGAACAGGACGAACAGCGGCGTCGACGAGTGGCCGTGATTAAAGCCGCTGATCAGGCTGACCGTCGTCACCGCATACAGCACATCCTGGAGGTCCATGCCGGACGTGCGGGCGGGGCGAGGCTGTGAAACGGCTGGCGCGGCGCCGGAACTCATGAGCTTCCCCGGTCATCTGCAAGGGTGGGCGAATGTATCATCTGAGGGGGCTTGGAGGGCGACTTGTCGTGGAATGCCGGGATGGCGACATGATGACCGGGACCCTCCGTCTATAGCGAGGTGTGGTCGCGCGGCCAGGGCCTGCGGCGCGAACCTCGGCGGAAACGGGCCGGCGACGGCCATTTCGACCGGAAACTTCAGGGCGACGACCGGAGGCGATCAATCCGCCATTCTGCGCCCGATTTCCGTCCCGAAGTGGTGTCAGACATCCCGGCCCCGGGGCCGATGACCGGTGTTGAACATTTTGCAGGCGCCCAGTTCGCGACGCGCAGTCCGGCACGCATTAGAAGGGGTCTCGTCTCCCGCAGGGTCTTGCCCTCCGGCGTCGGTGCGTCGATCAAGGCTCGGCGTCCGCAGCGCGGGCGACGATGAGCCTTCGGGGCGAGGTCCGGATGCAAAAGCGGTCGACCAGCAACGGAGGTGAGCCTGAAGAGCTGAAGCGATGTAGTATCCACGGCGCCGTGTTCAGTTTTTCCGCAATTCTGCCGATTAGAGGGGCGAACGCGCGAATTCAATCTCCGACAACTCGCATATGTAACGTCTCCATGAACATCGTGACTAAAGGTATCTAGTAAGCCATGACCACACGCGACGTTCACATAG
The DNA here is from genome assembly GCF_036502675.1 of Phenylobacterium sp. Taxonomy (GTDB): domain Bacteria; phylum Pseudomonadota; class Alphaproteobacteria; order Caulobacterales; family Caulobacteraceae; genus Phenylobacterium. The sequence continues at coordinate 15,937 of NZ_DASXYF010000122.1, read as the reverse complement.
CCGACGCTTCGTCACAGGCCAGCGCTTTACCCGCCCAGTTCGACATCTGGGCCGTCGTAGGCATCCTGCAGCGCCGCTGGCGCCTCCTGCTGTTCGTAATCGTGCTGTCGGTGGGACTGGCGGCGACCTATACAGCGGCGGAGCTGCGCCGCTACTCCGCCACCGCCAGCGTCATGCTCAACCAGCGCACCGAGGCGGTGGTCCAGCACGAGCCGCAGGTTCTCTCCGACCTGCCCAAGGAATCGGAAGTCGTCGATACGCAGGTCGAATACCTGAAAGGTCGGCGCATGGCCGAGGCGGTCGTTCGCAAACTGAAACTGGACGCGAATCCCCAGCTCGTCCTCGGGCATGGCAGTCCGTTCGATATCGTGATGAACGGCATGAACAAGCTGCTCCACAAGGACGGCTTGCAGCCGATGGACAACGAACAGGCGTTCGAGGCCGCAACGAACGGCGTGCTCGCCAACGTGGACATAGCGCGGCGCGGCTACACCGCGGTGATCGACATCTCCTACACGTCCGAGGATCCGGAATTGGCCGCGCGTATCGCGAACGCCTACGCCGACGCGTATCTGGAGACCCAGGTCGCCGACAAGATCGATGCGACGACCGTCGCCACGCGGTGGCTGCGCGATCGCATAGAGCAGCTTCGGGGAGAGGTGAATCAAGCCGAGGACGCCGTCGCCCGCTATCAGACGTCGCACGGGCTCCTGGTGGCGACCGGCTCGGAACTTACCGAGCAGCGGGTGTCGCAGCTTCAGCTGCAGGTAAACTCCGCGCGCGCGGATTTCGCGGAGAAGCGCGCACGGCTGGCTGCGGCGCGCGGGCAGCTTGCCGCCGGCAAGACCGGCGAGGAACTGGGGGAGGCTTTGGGGTCGCCCGTCATCCAGCACCTGCGCTCGGCGGTGGCGGAGGCCAAGCAGAAGCAGGCGGACCTCGAAGCCCGATACGGGCCCAGGCACCCCGACGTGATCAATTCCAGGGCGACGACCGTCGAGCTCGAACAGCAGGTGCAGGCGGAGGTGAAGCGCATCATCGGCAGCTTGGAGAACGACGTGACGGCGTCGCAGGGCCGGCTCGATTCCTTGCGGGGCAGCCTCGGCGGCGCGGAGGGCATGCTTGCCCAGAACAAGTCCAAGCAGGTCGGCATGGGCGAACTGGAGCGCAACGCCACCGCCAAGCGTACGCTGTATGAGACCTATCTTGCGCGCCTGCAGCAGACCTCGACGCAGGCCGGGCTGGCGACGCCGGACGCCATCGTCGTGACGCGCGCCAAGCTCCCTGGCGGGCCCAGCGAACCGAACGTGCCCTACAACCTCATCCTGGGCGGCATCGGCGGCGTCTCCTTCGGGGCCGCGCTCGTGGGACTGCTGGAACTGATGCACACCGGGATGCGGACGGGCGTGCAGGTGGAGAAGGTTCTCGACGAGCCCTACGTCGGCGCCATTCCGATGCTGCGCAAGCCGAACAGCAACCCGATCAACGCGGTGCTGGAGAACCCGCTGTCGCTGTTTTCAGAGTCGTTCCGGCAGCTCCAGGTGTTGATGCAGCACGCGTTCGGCGACGGCGCGATCAAGGTGATCGCGATCACCTCGGCCCTGCCGGGCGAAGGCAAGACGACGACCTCGATCTGTTTCGCACGGGCGGCCTGTCGCGCAGGAGCACGGGTTCTGCTCGTGGATTGCGATGTGCGCATGCATTCGCTGACGCACGCCATGGGCATAAGCGCTTCGGCGGGACTGCTCGAAGCCTTGTCCGGCGGCATCGATCCCATGTCCCTGATCGTCCGCGACCCCGCCGGGCGGGTCTGCGTGCTCCCGCTCTCGGAGGGCTCGCAGCCCCTGGACAATCTCCTGGGTTCGCCGGCGATGGGACGGATGCTGGACCGGCTCCGGCCGCACTTCGACCTGATCGTGCTCGATTGTCCGCCGGTGCTGGCGGTCGCGGACGCCTCGGCCGTCGCCCACAGGGCGGACGGAGTGTTGTTCCTGGTCCGGTGGCAATCCACGCCCGCCAAGGCCGCGCACTACGCCCTGGAAGCCCTTCGCTCCGCTGAGGCCCGCATCGCTGGCGTCGTCCTGGCGCAGGTGGATCTCAAGGCCCAGTCGCTGCATGGCGACGGGCTGTTCTATCACCGGGATTATTCAGAATATCATCTGAATTGATTTGCGGCGAAGGCGTTCGCGCCGCAATCCTTACGACGGAAACAAGAAAAAGTTAACGCTGGCTGGCCGACTGATTCGCGGACGCAGGCATTGCGCTAAAAAAATGCTGACGTGCTAGGCATGGCCGCCAACAAACTACTCGGGTGTCTGGCGAAGCTTAGGCGTTTCGCCCTGCAAAAGCCGTACAACGGTGACGTTTCAGTCGCGTTGCGTATGCTAACTCGGGGGAGGGTTCGCCACCATTTGCTGTCCACGGACAGCGCCAGCCGGTTGTGAGTAAATGATGACGTCAAGTAATCGTCATGTGATTGCGCACGTGTTGACGCGATTGTTGAATGGGGGCGCTGAGGAAAACACCCTTCATACCTGCCGATTTCAATCGGAGGCCGGTCACAGGGTCATTTTGATACATGGCCGTGACTACGACCCCGAGGTGGCGGCGCGCGCACGAGCGGTGTGTGAAGTGGTGGAAGTGCCGTCCCTGGTGCACCCGCTCTCGTGGCGATTGGACTTTCGCGCGATCGGCGAACTGCGGAGGCTCATCAAGCTCGTGGGGGCGGACGTGGTCCACACTCATCAGAGCAAGGCCGGGATCGTCGGGCGGATCGCGGCGAGGCTCGCCGACGTCAAGCTGATCGTTCACGGCGTGCACATCCTGCCCTGGGTGAACGTAGGTCGGGCAAAGGCGCTTGTGTACTTGGTGGCGGAGCGGCTGTGCGCGCGGTTCACGGACGCGTTCGTGAGCGTCAGCCCCTCGGTGCGCGAGGCGTGCCTGGAAAAGCGCATCGGCGACCCGTCCCGGCACTTTGTGGCCTTCAGCGCCATGGACGTGGAAAAGTTCAAGGATGCGCTGCCGCCGCCCGACCTTTACGAGATGCTGGGGGTGGATCCCGGAAAGGATCGTCCCCCCGTCGCCCTGATGCTGGCGGCCTTCGAACCCCGCAAGCGGCAGGCCGACGTGGTCCGCGCGCTGCCGGAGGCGTTCCGCGCCGTTCCGGACTGGCGTGTCGTGTTCGCCGGCGAAGGACCCGAGCACGAGGCGACCAGGGATCTGGTGCAGGAGCTCAACCTCCAGGAGTTCGTGCGCTTCGTCGGCTACCGCGGCGATCCCGAGCGCCTGATCGCCATGGCCGACGTCTGTTTCCTGACCTCGGAGCGGGAAGGTCTCCCGCGCGTCGTCGTCCAATATGCGGCGGGCGGCAAGGCAATGGTCGTCAGTGCGCTGCCAGGCCTCGACGACGTTCTGACCGACGATGGGGCGGCCGTCATCACGCCCGCGGACGACGTCTCGGCGGCGGTCCGGCAGGTGGCCCGGTTGCTCTGCGAGCCCGAGCGCCGCGACCGCATGGCGTGGGCCGCAAAGACCATCGCCGTCGACAGGTGGTCGCCGGCCAGCATGGCCCGGTCCATCGACGCGGCCTATGAGGCGGGTTGGTGGCGCCGGTCGGTCCTGGCCGAGCGCGATTCCTGATGGCGCCCTTCGCGACGCTTCGGTGCGCGGCGGCTACTGAGGACATGATGGGCATGGCCGAGGCCGAACCTGGAGCGGCGCCTGCGCGCAAACGGCTCCTGTTGGTGCTCGCGACCTACTATCCCGACAGCTACGGCGGCGCGGAGCGGCAGGCGAAAATCCTCGCCGAGGCGTTCGCCCGGCGTGGCTTGCGCACGCACATCGTGACGCCGACCCTCCTGTCGAGTCCCAACGGCGTGGAGGAGACGAACTTCGGCGCCGTCGAGCGGATCCGGGTCAAGCATTTCCCGAACTACGGCGGACATCGCCTGCTCTCGACCCTGGCGTGGACCTGGCGGTTTGTGCGCGAGTATGTGCGTCGGGACTCCGACATCGGCGCGTTCTACGTTTTCCATGCGCGCCTGCATGCCTTGCCGGCCCTGATCGCGGCGTGCATTTCCAGGAAGCCCCTGCTGATCAAGCTTGGCGGCGGGGGTGAAGCTTCCGACTTCATCGCCTTGGAAAACAAGCGGTTCTTCTATGGAAAATGGATCCGGGACGCGCTGCTCAGACGGACGGACGGATTCATCGCCAACAGCCTGGAGATCGTCGAGGACCTCCGGAACTACGGTGTTCCGGAAGACCGTATTTTTGCGTTTCCCAACGGGGTGGAGATTCCGCCGATCGAGAAGCTTACCGAGGCCGCCGAGCTGCGCAACGGCCGTCGTTTCGTCTTCACCGGCCGGATGGTCAGCGACAAGAGCATCGAAGTGCTTTTCGAGGCCGCCCGGCTGGCCAAGGTCCGCGGTGTGGCGATGACCTTGACGTTCCTGGGGCTGGGGCCGGAACGCGACCGACTGTCCGCCCGGATCGCGGCGTCGGGTCTCGCGGAGATGGTCGACATGCCGGGCCTGACCGACAATGTGTATGACTATCTCTTCAGGAGCGATTTCTTCGTCTCGGCCTCCAAGCGGGAAGGGCAGTCCAACGCGCTCCTGGAAGCGATGTCCGCGGGATGCATTCCGATCGTCTACGGCGCCAGCGGCGCCGCCGACATCGTCGAGAACGGCCGGACCGGCCTTCTGGTCGGCGAGTCGGACGCCGAAAACTTCGCCGCGGCCTTCGAACGCGCCGTCACCATGTCGCAGCAGGAGCGCCGCCGCATCTCCCAGGCGGCGTATGACGCGACGGTCCAACGCACCGGGGTGGACATCATCGCCGCCAAGAGCCTGCAGGTGCTCGACCTGGTCTCCGAGAGGCGCAGGAACTCGGCCCGATGAGCATCTCGGTGTCGGCGACGGACTTCATGGCGGGCGCATACGTCGAGGATCGCCTCGGAACGCCCTCCGAGAAGCCCGCTTTCCGGCGTTGCGAGCGTCGTCTATACGCACGGTGACCCAAATAGGCTTGGCCGCGCGGACGTTCGGCGGCATCACGGACGCCTTCGACGCCACATGGAACGGCAACGGCGCAACGGACGAAGCGAAGAGCGCGCAGGGTGATTCCGGGGCGCGGTCGCCGTCGGAACGGGATGACGCCCTCGCCGCGAGTCTGCACGAGGCGCCGAGATGACCGCGAATCGCGAACCCCGGCTGGCGGTCATCATGACCTGCTACAATGAGGGCGCCTTCATCGGCGCCGCCGTGCGTTCGGTGCTCCGCCAGACCTGCGGCGAGGCCGTCGATCAGATCGTCATCGCCGACGATGGGTCGCTTCCCGACACGATCGCCGCTCTGAAGGACATCGAGACCTGGGACAGCCGCATTCGCGTAATCTACGGGCCGGGCGGCGCCGGGCTGCCCGCCCAGCGCAATCGCGCGATCGCCCAGACAACGGCTCCGTTCTTCGCCATCCTCGACGGAGACGACCTCTGGACCGAGGACAAGGTCGAACGCCAGCTGCCGGTCATGCTGAGCAGTGACGCGATCGGGCTCGTGTATTCGGACTATTTCGCCTTTTCCGACGACGACCTCTCCGGAGCCCGGCGCGCCGGCGTCATCGACCTCGCGAAATTTCGCGACCAGACACTGGGCTACTTCCTCAACGATCCGCCGATCATCCCGTCGACCACCCTGATCCGCCGCTCGGTCTTCGACGCCTGCGGCGGGTTCGACCAGACGATACGCGTGTTCGAGGACACCGACTTCTACCTGCGCGCGTCCAGGTTCGGAGCCTTCCGCCTGGTGGACTCGCCGCTGCTCTACAAGCGGTTTCGCCCCACCAGCATCACCGGAGGCCGCAAGGACCTGCTCGGGCACCATGCGCTGGTGGCGTTCAAGGCGGCGGCGGAGGACCCCAGGCTGCTGCGGCTGGTGCCTCGGCGGCTCTCCGAGCGCGCGCGGAAGCTGGGCGCCCACAGCTTTCTGCTCGGGGACACGGACGGCGCCGTCCGGCTCCTCCGGCTGGCGGTGCAGCTGGCGCCGTTCAACCTTCGCACCTGGGCCTTCCTGATCGCGGCGGCTTTCTTCGGAAAGACTTCGGACCGCCTGATCGCCCGGTTCCTCGAGGCCAGGCGTGCGGCGCTGGGCAGGGTGAAGTCATGAGCGCTGCGGCCGCCGGAGGCATCGTCCTCACCTGCGAATACCCGCCTTTTCCCGGCGGCATCGGCACCTATGCGGGCGAACTGGTCAGCGAACTTCGCCGCGCGGGCTTCAAGGCCGTCGCGATCGCCCCGGCCTATCCGGAATTCCCGGCCCCGGACCGGGAACCCGACACGCACCGCATCCTCCGTCACCACGGAATCACCCCTGTCTCCGCGCTCAAGGTCCTGAACGTCCTGCGGAGCTCGCCTCGCCACAGCATCCTGTTGGCCGCCGACATCCGAAGCGTGCTGCTCGCCGCCATCCTCAAACCTCTGCACGGCCGCAACTTTCGCGCCATGATCCACGGCAGCGAGGTGAGCAAGCTGCAGCAGGGAGGCCCTCTGTTCCGGCTCGCGACCTGGGCCTACGCGGCGGCCGACCTGATCCTTGCGAACTCCCAGGCGACCCTGCAGCTGTTTTCCGCGAGCTTCGGTTCGCCCTTCGAGAGCCGGGTCACCTACCTCGGAGTGGATCACGCCTGGTTCGCGCCCCAGGACGGCGGGTTCGAGCACGCGGATCTCGCCGCCCTGGACCCGCAGAGCGCCGTCGTCTGCACCGTCGGCCGGATCGAGGCGCGAAAGGGGCACCTGGAGTCGGTTCGGATCCTGGCGCGGGCCCGCGACGACTATGGCCTCGCCGACCCGGTGTTCGTGATGGCCGGGCGTCCCGAGGACGAGGCCTACGTCGCCCACGTTCTGGCCGAGGCCAAGGCGCTGGGAATCCCCGCGATCCAGACCGGGCGGCTGTCGCAGGCCGACCTCAAGCGCCTTTACCGGCGCGCCGCATGCCATGTCCTCTGCGCGCGCGAGCTGTCCGGAAAGATCGAGGGGTTCGGGCTGGTGCTGCTCGAAGCCGCCGCGCAGGATTGCCCGTCCGTCGCCACGCGGCTCGGGGGGATCCCCGAGGTCATGGGCGACACCGGGGTGGTGTTGCCGGCCGACGACTTCGACGGCATGGCGCGCGCCGTGGCGGTCTACGCCGCCGACATCGGGACGCGCCGCCGGGACGGCGCCGCAGCGAAGCTGAGGGCGCAGGCGTTCACCTGGGCGCAATGCGCCCGCCGGACATTTCCCGAGCTCTGGGCGTCCGCGTGAAGCCCCGGCGGTCGCGCCGCGCCGCTTCCGGGCTGCGCCCATCCGGCGCAGTCTATGATGAATTCGCGGCTCTCTGCGTAATATATCCACATCATTTTGCAGCGTGGGTGGCAAAAATTGGACTTGTCATGCGCAACAAAATCAAAACCTCGTATTGGCGCCGCGTGTGTCCTTTATTCCGCCAAATTCTTTATTGAGGACGGGGTTTCGATGGGTGAGCATTCGCTTTGATTAAGCGGACGAGCCTGGGTTCAGTTGAATTAGTGGAGATTTCATGCGTGTAGCGATGATCGGCGCCGGCTATGTGGGCCTGGTGAGCGGGGCGTGTTTCGCCGACTTCGGCCACATGGTGACCTGCGTGGACAAGGACGCGGGCAAGATCGCGAGGCTGAAGGACGGCGGCATGCCGATCTACGAGCCGGGCCTGGACCTGCTGGTGGCGCAGAACGTGCGCGCCGGCCGGCTGGACTTCACGACGGATGCGGCCTCTGCGGTGCGCCAGGCCGATGCGGTGTTCATCGCGGTGGGAACGCCGTCGCGGCGGGGCGACGGGCATGCGGACCTCAGCTACGTCTACGCTGCGGCCGAAGAGATCGCCCAGGTGATGGATGGCTTCACGGTGATCGTCACCAAGTCGACCGTGCCGGTGGGCACCGGCGACGAGATCGAGGCGATCGTCAGGCGGGTGCGGCCGGCGGCGCAGTTCGCGGTGGTGTCGAACCCGGAGTTCCTGCGCGAGGGCGCGGCGATCGAGGACTTCAAGCGCCCGGACCGGGTGGTGGTGGGGACCGAGGACGAACGGGCCCGGGCGGTGATGACCGAGCTCTATCGGCCGCTCTACCTCAACGAGACCCCGATCGTGTTCACGGACCGGCGCACCTCGGAGCTGATCAAGTACGCCGCCAACGGCTTCCTGGCCTTGAAGATCACTTTCATCAACGAGATGGCCGACCTGTGCGAGGCGGTGGGGGCCGACGTGCAGCAGGTGGCGCGCGGCATCGGGCTCGACAAGCGGATCGGGAACAAGTTCCTGCACGCTGGCCCGGGGTTTGGCGGCTCGTGCTTTCCGAAGGACACCCTGGCGCTGGCGCGCACGGCGCGGGACGCGGCCTCGCCGGTCACGCTGATCGAGACCACCATCGCGGTGAACGACGCGCGCAAGACCGCCATGGCCCTGCGCATCGTCGACGCCCTGGGGGGGGAGCCGGCGGGCAAGACCGTGGGCGTGCTCGGACTGACCTTCAAACCCAACACCGACGACATGCGCGACGCCCCGTCGCTTGCGATCATCCCCGCGCTGCAGGCGCTGGGCGCGCACGTGCAGGCCTTCGACCCGGAAGGCGCGACCGAGGCGCGCCAGCTGCTGCGCGACGTGGCGCTGAAGGACGATCCCTACGGCGCCGCCGAGGGCGCCGACGTGCTGGTGATCATCACCGAGTGGGACCAGTTCCGGGCGTTGGACCTCGACCGCATCAAACTGCTGATGAACCGCCCCGCCCTGGTCGACCTCAGGAACATCTACAAGCCCGCCGACATGCGGGCCCGGGGATTCGACTACTCCAGCGTGGGACGGGCTTAGAACCTGACAGCCGGAAGTGGAGGCCGGTTCCGGCGACCATCACGCTCTATTTCAAAGACTTGCTGAGCATGTTTGGTTCGAAGAGAACCAAACATGCTCCAGCCGGGCCGGTTCAGGTCGGAATCGTCCCGCCGCTCATGAGCACTGAAGGTCAGCCGGGGCTCACTCCGCTCTGGCGTTCAGGGCGCGACGGCCTCAGACCTTGGTGGCTTTCCGGCCGCGCGCCGGAATTGGCGTCGACAGTGCGCGCAACCCGACGCGGCTGCGGTTCTCCGTCATCCAGTTCCAGGCGCTCTCGACCATGTCGCGCAGCTGGTATCGCGCCCGCCACCGCAGCGCTTGGTGCGCCAGCGTCGCGTCCGCCACCAGGGTCGGGGGGTCGCCAGGGCGTCGGGGGGCGGACCTCGCCGGCACGGGCCGGCCGGTCACCTCGGCGACGGCCGCAATCACCTCGCGCACGCTGGCGCCGGATCCCGTTCCGAGGTTGTAGGCGGCGAACGTTCCCTCCGCAGCGGTCTCCAGCGCCGTGAGGTGGGCCGCCGCCAGGTCGGTGACATGAACGTAGTCGCGCACGCAGGTGCCGTCGGGCGTGTCGTAGTCCTCGCCGAATATCGACAGGCGGGAACGTCGGCCCAGGGCGACCTGCAGGGCGAGCGGCAGCAGATGCGGCTCGGGATCATGCTCCTCGCCGATCTCTCCGTCGGGGTCCGCGCCGGCGGCGTTGAAATAGCGCAGAGCCGTCGCGGCGACGCCGAACGTCTCGGCGTGATCGCGCAGGATCGCCTCGGCCGCCAGTTTGGACAGGCCATATGGATTGACCGGAACCTGCGGCGACGTTTCGACGATAGGCATCGATCGCGGTGCGCCATAGGTGGCACAAGTACTTGAAAAGACGATCCGATTTACGTCGGACAGCCGCATGGCGTCGAGCAGGGTGCAGGTTCCCACGACGTTGGTCTGGTAGTAGAGGTCCGGCTTCAGGACGGACTCGCCGATGTACGCCAGGGCGGCGAAATGCATCACCGCCTCCGGTCGCCAGCGCCGCATGACATCTGCCAGGCGCGAAGCGTCGCAGATGTTGCCCCGCTCCAGGGGGCCCCATTTCACGGCCCAACGATGGCCCGTGCGAAAATTGTCGTACACAATCGGCTCGTGCCCGGCGGCCGCCAGCGCTTTGCAGGCATGACTTCCGATATAGCCCGCCCCCCCGGTGACTAGTACGCGCATCAATTCCCCCAACCCGTCAGGGTTGCCCCCAAGCATAGATGCGGCAGATGCAGATCTTTCTGGCACAGCCGCCCGGGCTACGGTTCAAGAGTCTTGCCAAAGTCAGCTAGCGTGCGGCGACATGTCACGCGGATCAGGTGTTCCACCAAATTCCGGCGATTGCATTCAGCTCGGGGCTGCGCCGACTGCTGTGGTCGCCGGCCGAGCCGTAGATCGTCGCGCCGTGACGCCCGCGATACAGAAATCGCGGCCGGCCATAGCGCAGGCCTGCAGGCAACGGTGTCTCAACCGAAATTTTACTCCGCCCATCTATCTGTTCTCGACGGGTGATCCTGTCTCGGTTTTTGGGTTTTTGAGTAGAATTGGGCGATACAGCCATGGTTTCTTCGGTTTCTTTTGGAGACTGGATCGAGAATTACGCGGGATCAAGGGCCAACTTGGCTGGTCTTGATCTGAGGTTCGAAGACAACTTCAATACCATGTCGGTCGGGGTGAGCAACGCCGGCGTCGATGCGGCCGACTGGTACGCCCCGGTACGTTCGACGTTCGGCTCTGCGACCTTCGTCAGCCCGACGTCGACGGTGAATCCGTTCTCCGTGGCGGACGGCGCCCTGACCATCAGCATGCAACAGGTCGGCGGTCGCTGGCAAAGCGGCCACATGCAGACCGTCAACAGCAGCGGTCAGGGCTTCGCGCTCGAGTACGGCTATTTCGAGATGAGCGCCAAGTTTCCCACGGGCGCGGGTTCCTGGCCCGCGTTCTGGCTGCTCCCGACCGACTCGTCCAAGCCGCGGGTGGAGATCGACATCGTCGAAGCCTATGGCGGCAACGACTTCGACGGCCATCACGCGGCCTTGCACGTCACGCCTGTCGCCGGCTCCGACCTGGCCGCGCGGGTCGACAAGTCGGAATATACCAACATTCCCGGCTCGATGTTCGACGGCCAGTACCACACCTATGGGGCGATGGTCACGCCGGACTGGATCATCATCTATTACGACAGGGTCGAGCTGACGCGGTTCGCCAGCAACGACTACATCGGCACCCCGCTCTACATGTGCGTGGACCTCGCGATGAACAGCAGCGAGGTCGCGGCGGCTTCCGGAAAATACGCCATGACCGTGGACTATGTCCGCGCCTACGCCGATCCGAATATCAGCAGCATCCAGCTCAGCGGCACGACCGCGGGGGACAATCTGTCGGGCTACGCCCACAACGACACCCTGAACGGCGGCGGCGGCGACGACACGCTGCAGGGCGGCCTGGGCGACGACATCCTCAACGGGGGGACGGGAAACGACCTGCTCGTCGAGACGCAGGGCTCAAATCGTCTCCGTGGCGACGACGGCGCGGACAGCCTCGTCGGAGGGGCCGGGTTCGACGATCTGAACGGGAACGCCGGGAACGACACGGTCCTGGGCGGCGGCGGCGCCGATTGGGTCGTGGGCGGCAAGGACGACGATGTGCTGGACGGGGGCGACGGGAGCGACATCGTCTACGGCAACCTGGGAAACGACTGGTGCGACGGCGGCGCCGGCGACGACACGGTGCGCGGCGGGCAGGGGAACGACATGGTCCGCGGCGGCGGCGGCGCCGACTGGCTGTCGGGGGACCTCGGCGACGACACCTTGGTCGGGGGGGCCGGCGCCGACACCTTCCACGCCTCGGCCCAGATGGGCCTGGACTACGTGGTCGACTTCAACCGCGCCGAGGGCGACCGGGTGACGATCGACGGCGGCGTCGCCTACACGGTGGCTCAATCCGGGCCCGACGTGGTCATCGAGGTGGCCGGCGGCCAGAAAATGGTGCTTGCGCACGTGCAGCTTTCCAGCTTGACCGGCGATTGGATATTCTACTCGTAGGCAAGTGTTGGTAATGGGCGTTCCCAGCGCGGATCGCCCTCGCGGCGCTGCGTCAACTTGACTTCACTCAGAACGGCAAGAGTAGATCTGGTCGGATTTTCGTAAAACGCCCTGACCCTGTTCAGGTCGGGCCAAGAAGGCGAAGGACGCTGCGCGTGAAGTTGACAGGCAGGGATGCGCTCCGGGCCTTGGTGCATCCGGTGATCCTCTGCGGCGGTTCCGGCACGCGGCTATGGCCGGCCTCGCACGGGGCGCGGCCGAAGCAGTTCATCCCGCTGGTGGGCCCGCGCTCGACCTTCCAGGAGACGGTGGCGCGGACGCAGGCCCTGGGCGCGCCCCTGGTGGTGGCGGGCGAACGCCATCACGCGGCGCTCGCCTCGCAACTGGCGGAGATGGGCGCCGAGGCCGTGCTGATGCTGGAGCCCGCGGCCCGCGACTCCGCCGCCGCCATGGCCGCCGCGGCGGCCTGGATCGAGAGCGAGGACCCCGAGGGCGTGGCGGTGATCGTCTCCGCCGACCACCACATTCCCGACGCCGACGCCTTCCGCGCGGCCGCGGCCCTGGCGGTGGAGGGCGCGCGGCGCGGCGGGATCGTCACCCTCGGCGTGCGGCCCACCGCGCCCTCCACGGCCTTCGGCTACATCTCGGCGGGGGAGGGACCGGGGGCGGTGAAGCCCGTCGCGGCCTTCGTGGAGAAGCCCGACGCCGCCACGGCCCAGGCCTACCTGGCCGAGGGACGGCTATGGAACAGCGGCATCTTCGTGACCCAGGCCCGCGTGCTGCTGGATGAGCTCGACCAGTTCGCGCCGGAGATCGCCCGGGCGGCGCGGGCCGCCGTGGCCGAGGGCGCCTGGACCGGCCGGACCCTGCGGCTGGGCGCGCCGTTCCGCACCGCGCCCAAGATTTCCATCGACTACGCCGTCATGGAGAAAACGGCGCGCGCCATGGTGCTGCCGGTCGATTTCGACTGGGCGGACCTGGGGGCGTGGGACGCGGTCTGGGCCGCCTCGCCCAGGGACGGCGCCGGCAACAGCGTGACCGGCGGGGCGCTGGTGCAGGGCTCGTCCGACTGCCTGGTCCGCGCGGCGCCGGGCGTCTCCCTGGCGGTGGTGGGCGCCACGCGCCTGGCCGTGGTGGCGGAGCCGGGCGGCGTCCTCATCTGCGCCCTGGACCAGAGCCAGGCGGTAAAGGGCGTCGCCGAGGCGCTGGCGCCGGCGGCGGGCGGGCGGAAGTTCGTCGATCTGGACGAGGCCCGGGCCTGGTACGCCGCCTGGCTCAGCACCGCCGCCTGGCCCCTGTGGTGGACTCTGGGCGGCGATCACACGCGCGGCGGCTTCCACGAGACGCTGGCGCTGGACGCCGGCGCCGTGGACGACCCTCGCCGGGCGCGGGTGCAGGCGCGGCAGGCCTACGCCTACGCTGTCGCCGGCCTGATGGGCTGGCCGGGGCCCTGGCGCGCGGCGGCCTGGAGCGCCATGGATTATCTGACCGGCCGCTACCGCCGGGCGGACGGCCTGATCGGCCGGCTGGCGAGCCCCGACGGCGCGCTGCTCGACGACACCCCGGTGCTCTACGACCACGCCTTCGCCCTGCTGGCGATGGCGACCCTGCACCAGGCGGACCCGGGCGACGGGCGCCTCGTGGCGCAGGCCGAGGCGCTGCGGGCCGGGCTCGCGACCTTCCGCCACCCGGCGGGCGGCTTCCGCGAGGCGGGGACGCACCCGTTCCAGGCCAACGCCAACATGCACCTGCTGGAGGCGGCGCTGGCCTGGGAGGCCGCGGGCGGACAGGGCTGGGCCGGGATCGCCGACGAAATCGCGGACCTGGCGCTGGCGAAGTTCATCGACGGGGCGGGCGGCTTCCTGCGCGAGGTGTTCGACGCCGCCTGGCGTCCGGCGGCGGGCGAGGACGGGCGCCTCGTCGAGCCCGGCCACCAATTCGAATGGGCCTGGCTCCTGGAGCGCTGGGGCCGCCTGCGCGGCCGGGCCGACGCGCAGGCCGCGGCGCGCCGGCTGTTCGCGGCCGGCGCAAAGGGCGTGGACCTGAGCCGCGACGTGGCCGTCAACGCGCTGTGGGACGACCTATCGGTGCGCGACGCCTCCGCGCGCCTGTGGCCGCAGACCGAGCACCTGAAGGCCGCCCTGATCCTGGGTGAGCCCGCTGCGGCGCTGACGGCGGCCAACGGCCTGGCGCGCTATCTGGAGACCCCGGTACGAGGCCTGTGGCGAGACCGGCTGCGGCCCGACGGCGGCTTCGAGGACGAGCCCGCGCCGGCCAGTTCGTTCTACCACATCGTCTGCGCGCTGCAGGCTTTGCTGGCGCCGGCCTGAGCCGGCAAGCCGTCACCGCCTTGCGGTCGAAAGCGTCGCCGTGAGTGCGATCATCGCGTCGCCGCGATAGCTTCATAAACAAGCAGAAGGTCAAGAAGCCTACCTGACAAGTCAATAACTCTGGAAAAATTCCAACAACTAGTATTGTATTCCCGTCCGGAGCGGGGTGAGCGAAGTCCACCAATCCGAATTTTGTCCATTCAGTTCAATTTCCGATATATTGAGCCGTCCGCGGGGTGGAAACTGATATGCCAAGCTTGACGACAAGCAATGTAATCTCCGCAAACACCTTCCTGTCCGGTATCGGCGTCGATACGCATATCCCCTACACCGACGGTGACTATGCGAATATTTCCAATGTGGTATCGCATCTGCAGTATCTCGGAATAAATCAGATCCGGGATGGCGTCACCAACGGCCAGAACGGCTCGGCGCCGCTGTCGAGCTTCATCGCGGTCGCCAAGGCGGGCATACAGTTCACCTTCGTCATCCAGGCGTCGACGACCGCGGATCTCACCGCGTCGCTTAACCTGATCGACCAGGTTCAGAAGGCCGCGCCCGGCAGCGTCGTGGCGATCGAGGGGCCCAATGAGATCAACAACCAGCCGGTGGTCTTCAACGGCGTGGGCGGGCTGCAGGGCGCGCTGGACCTGCAGAGAGCGATCTACGGCGCCGTGCATTCCGACCCGGTCCTGGCGGGCGTGCCCGTCGATTATTTCACGGGCTACGACGCCGGCGGCGTACCCGTGGGGCCGGACCCGGCCACGACCCCCGGCCTGGCCGACTACGACACCCAGCATCCCTATCCCAATTTCGGCCAGGCCCCGGCCTTCTGGGTCAGCCGCGGCCAGGCGCTGAAGAACACCACCTCGGCGACGGAGCCCGCGGTCTATACGGAGACCGGCTATTCCTCTCTCCAGGTCAGCCCGGCCGTCCAGGCCAAATATACCCTGGACCTGCTGTTCGACACGGTGGCCCAGGGCATTTCCAAGACCTACCTGTACCAGCTGATGGACGCCTATGCGCCGGGATCGCCCCAAGGCAACGACGGGTGGGGGTTGTTCGACTACAACGAGGTGGCGAAGCCCGTCGCCGACGCCCTGCGCAGCCTGACCACGATCCTGCATGACGCCGGGACGGGGAGCGTCCAGCCGACGGCGCTGAACTATACGATCACCGGCTTGCCCTCGACCGGCAACTCGATGCTGCTCGAGAAGTCCGACGGCACGTACGTCCTTGCGGTGTGGGCCGAACCGCAGATCTGGAACAACACGAGCCATACCGAAATCGCTGCGCCGACGCAGACAGCCACCGTCACGCTGCCTGCGAGCTTTGGCGAGGTGAAGGTCTTCGACCCGCTCAGCGGGCCGAGCGCCATCGCCGCCTACAGCAACGCCAGCACCGTACAGGTCGCGGTCAGTGATCACCCGATCCTGATCCAGCTGGCCAATCCTTCCGGGACGCCGCCGACCACCCCCCCGGGGGGCGCCGACACGCTGGTGCTCAGTCTCTCGGAGACGCCGGTGGGCGGCCGCGACGCCCAGTTCATCCTCAGCGTCGACGGCCACCAGGTCGGCGGCGTCCAGACGGTGACGGCCCTGCGCAGCGCCGGCCGGGCCCAGGACTTTACCTTCCAGGGCGACTTCGG
>NZ_DASXYF010000121.1:0-31970 GCF_036502675.1 Phenylobacterium sp. | reverse complement strand
CTTCGTCAACGGCTTCGACGGCTATCCCGCCAACGCCAACCGCACCCTCTACCTCAACTCCATCACCCTCGACGGCCTGACCACCCCCGAAAACGCCGCCTTCACCAACGTCGGAGCCCATGCCTATTCGGTCCAGGCCGGCTGGATCGTCTGAACCGGCGAAAGGACGGCGGGGCGGTCACTCCGGCGGTTCGTGCGATGCGCCGAGGGCCGCGAGCAGCGCCCTGTCCGCCTGCGCCTGCAATCGTAAGGACCACAGCAAAAACAAGCTCAAGCCGACACTTTCATAGACGAAGAAATAGAGCGGCGTGCCAGCGAGCATGCTGACGCCGATGGCGATCGTGCGGGCGTTGGCGGAGAGCGGCGCGGCCGCGTTGACGGCCGGCGCCTGGATGCGGCGGTAGAGGAGGCGGGTCCGCCGTTCGACGTCCGCTCCCTGGCGGAGCCGCTCGCTCAGGGCCGCATCCAGTTCCGCGCACGACCCGGCGACCCGCTCGGACAGCGCCAGGTACGCGGCCGCGAGCGCGGCCATCCAGCCGCGCGGCGCGGCCCGCGAGCCCGCGCCCAGGCTTTGCTTCAGCCAGCCCCGGCCGCATGCCCAGTACTGGTAGTTCCGCCGCCGGCTTTCGTAGCTGTTGGCCTGCAGCACCCTGGCCAGCCCCGAGGCGAGCCCCAGCGCCCAGGCCCAGCCGTGCAAGCTCCTCGCGAGGATCAGGACGAGGGCGCTGTAGAGGACGAACTGGCCGAGATAGTCACAGACGCCGTCCACCACTTCGCCCGACGGCGAACTGCGTCCCGTCCGGCGCGCCAGCTCGCCGTCGGCGCCGTCGAGGACGTGCCAGGCGATCTGGCAAAGGAACCCCGCCGCCACCGACGCCGGCCAGGACAGGCCCCAGTAGCAGGCCGCCGCCGCAGCGGAAGCCCCGACGCCCATGCAGGAGACCGCATTCGGCGTGACCGGGGTGGAGCGGAGCGCTTCGGCGAGCCGCCGGGACAGGGGGTGTATGAGCCGGCGGTTCGACCAGAGCTCGATCTCCTGCGGCTTTCCGCCCTGGAGCTCGGTGGACGTCGCTTCTACCATGGCTGTCGCGGCGCCGCGCGGCCGGGCTGACGCCGGCCGGAGAGGGGCCGGGTTTCGGGCGAGTCGTTGGGGGCGCCGTTCATCGATGACGTCATTCGCACGCAATGGACGAACGCGCACCATCTGAGGGAAATCCCGTCGGAAATCCGCGCGGCCATCGACGGACAGGCCGAGGACCAGCGGCCCCGCCCAGCGTCAGCCTTCCTCCTCGACCCGCCTCCAGAGCTGCGATTTGCAGAAGATCCTCGCCAGGAGACAACCGTGGGCGCGCAAGGTTCTCTCGTCCATCAACACGGCGGTGCCGGTAAAGGTCCCGTTCAGGTCCGGCACGAACACCTTGCCTTTCCAGCTTCCGTCCTGGTTCCGCACAAAGCCGCTGAAGAGTTCTACGCCGACAAGCTCCTTCGTGCCGCCGCGGCGGGCGTCCGCCACCGCTTTTGGGCTCGCCCAGATGACCACCCCGCACTCGGCCTGGCCACAGGGACGGATTTCCACGTGAACTGAATTCTTCGGGTTCCGCCAGATCCCCTCGACTGTGGCGCCGGCTGTTGTCTCCGCCTGCAGGGAGCCGTCCGAAAATAGAGCCGCCGCCAAAGCCAGGCTGCCGAAAGCAAGACGACGCGCCATCATGTTCCCCGGGGGACGTTCGGTCGCTGTTCTACAGGTAAAATGCGCCGTGAATAGACGGCGAAGCGCAGGCCTCGAACGCAGGTCGGGGTCTCCGGCTCTCCAGATCGGGCGGAACAGCCGCCGGGAGGCGTTGGTTCTCCATGGGAAGCGGCGGCAGGTGTCCAAGGACCGCGCTTCCTTCCAAGGAGACCCAGATGCGTGTGAGCGAGTGCATGACCCGCGACGTGACGATCGCCAATCCCCAGGAGACGATCTGCGACGCGGCGAAGATGATGGCCGACTGCGACGCCGGCGTGCTGCCGGTAGGCGAGAACGACCGCCTGGTGGGCGTGATCACCGACCGCGACATCGCCGTCCGCGGGGTCGCCGAAGGCAAGGCGCCGAACACCAGTATCCGCGACGTCATGAGCGCCGAGGTGAGGTATTGCTTCGAGGACGACGACATCGACGACGTCCTGCGGACCATGGGCGAGCTTCAGCTGCGGCGGCTGCCGGTTCTCAGCCGCGACAAGCGGCTGGTCGGCATCGTCTCGCTGAGCGACCTGGCGACGGGCGGCGCGTCGGCGCCCGCCGGCAGGGCCCTGCGCGACATCGCCAGGCCGGGCGGGGAGCATTCGCAGACGCGGCATTGACGGCCCGACCAGACCGCGCGCGCCGGGACCCTCGCTGGGTTCGATGACCAGGGCAGATTGGGCGGCCCCGGCGCGTCCGGGGGACCTATGCGTCTGCGGCCCGGTCGCGCCGGCCCCCGGAGGGGTCGGCGGACGACGGCGTCGCTTCCTCGGGCGGCTTGACCGCACGGAACAGGCCCAGGAGCGTCAGGTCGTAGGCGATCTTCAGGGCGCCGCCCAGCACCAGCGGCAGGCCGAACGGGCTTGCCGCCAGCATGGAGCCCGCCAGGCTGGGGCTGATCGCGGCCGCCAGGCTGCGCGGGACGTTGGTGACGCCAGCGGCCGCGGCGCGCTCGGCCGGAGACACGATGGCCATCACGTACGACGTCCGGGCCGGCACGTCCAAGCTCGACAGCGCCGCCCGGACGAGCAGCAGCCCGAGCGCCACGGGCAGCGTCGGGGCGAAGGCCGCCCCCACCAGGCAGACGTTCGCGGGGATGTGGGTGAACACCATGGTGTTCACCAGTCCGAACCGCCGCGCCAGGGGGCTGGCCACCAGCATCGAGGCCGCCGTCAGGAGGCCCGCCCAGAAGAAGAAGGCCCCGGCCGTCGCCAGGGACAGTCCGAACCGCTCGAACAGCCATAGGACCAGCATCGGCTGCACCACGAACCCGCCGCCGAACGAGTCCAGGCTGAACAGCGCGGCCAGCCTGAGGACGGGCCGGCGGGACTGGCGCAGCGGCGCGCGCGGGGGCTCCTGCACGTCCCGGCCGGAGGGCAGCCGCGCATAAAGCGCCAGGGCGGGGATCGCCAGCAGGCCGTACAGGACGAACAGACCCTGCATCATCGAAAGCGGTCCCAGCCCCAGCCCCCGGCCCAGCGGATCGACGGCCCGGACGGCAAGGGCGCCGCAGGCGACCATGACCGACCCGGCGAGGCTGTAGCGTGCGAACAGCCTCGTCCGCGCCTGGGACGTTCCCGCGTGGGCGAGCAGCGCGTGCTCGAGCGGCAGGAACAGGCTCACGTCTCCGCCGGAGGGGTTCAGGGTTCCGAGGAAGCCGACCACCGCCAGGGGCCAGAACGCGCGCGCCTGGGAGAAAGCGAGGCCCGTCAGCAGCATCAGCGCGCAGGACGCGGCGAGCAGGGACCTCACCCGCGCATGATGCGCCAGCAGGCCCACCCCAAGGGTGAAGACCGCGGAGCCCAGCAGGGTGAAGGTGACCACCAGCCCGATCTGCAGGGGGCTCAGGCCGAGCGCGCTCAGGTAGGCCGGCAGGAGCAGCGCCGTGAAGCCGTCGCCAAAGGCGCGGACGGCGCGCGCGGCGATGATGACCGCGGGCGGCTTGAGGGTCAGGGCGTCGAACACGCCGCAGGCTTAGCCGCTGGACGATGCGCGGTCACGACGCAACGGCTGCGTCCTGCAGCGGAGGATGCGCGGCCGGCCGATCAGCTCGAAGACCGGGCCGGCGCTGGTGTCGACTGCAGGTCGACAAGCCGCCTGTTGCTCGTGAACGTGAGGTCGGGGTCCCGCCCAGCGTGGCCGCCGCCCTGGGCGGACGCCTGCGGGACGAGCCCCCGTAACCTTCGTTCGCCAGGCTCAGCCGTCCCGGGCTTCGCTCCTCGAAATCAGGGTGTCGAAGTCCAGGATGTTCTGCTTCAGCTTGGCGATGGCGTCGGCGCTGACGTCCTCGTCGTTGGAGTGGATGTGCAGCACGCCCCGCTCGAAGCGGCTCAACTGCTCGATCAGCAAATCACGCAGGTAACGCCATCGGTCGGTGATTTCGGCCGGACTTTCCACGCATCAGCCGCCGCGTGAGCCGGTGGACCGGGGGTCGCTCAGGTGATGCCTCGACCATGGACGCGTCGAGCGCGGATCCCTCAGGACGAACTTTCCCGTCCCCCCGGTCGATCTCGGATCGTTCAGGGTCGAGTTGCGGGGCAAGGGAGCGAGGGGGAATTTAGACATGACGTCCTTCCGGGCCGACGGACTCCGCGGAAAGCGCGGGGCGGCCACCAGCCTGCTCTATATGGGGCTTTGCCTGCAGAATAGCTGCGTTCGGTCGTCGGCGGGCGCGAAACAACGCCGAGGACGCGGCGCCGGGCCGGCCGGCCTATGTCGGCAGGTCCTCGCTCACCACCTTGAAACCGACCAGGGTCGCCTCGCCGAAGGCGTTGGAGATCGCGACGTCGGTGGCGTCGCGGCCGCGCGCGATCAGCACCCGTCCGATCCGCGGCCGGTTGTTACGGGCGTCGAAGGCGTACCACCGCCCGTCGAGGTAGACCTCGAACCAGGCGCTGAAGTCCATCTCGCCGACGATCGGGACGCCGATGTCGCCGAGGTAGCCCGTGCAGTAGCGGGCCGGGATGTTCATGGCCCGGCAGAAGGCGACCGCCAGGTGGGCGTAGTCGCGGCACACGCCGGTCCGCTCCACATAGGCCTCGTGGGCGCCCTTCGTCGGCCGGGCGTGCTCGTAGCCGAAGACGATGTGGTTGTGCACGAAGTCGGTGATCGTCTGCACCCTCGCCCAGCCGGGGGTCGTGTGCGCGAACAGCGACCAAGCGATGTCGCTGAGCTTGTCGGTCTCGCAGTAGCGGCTGCCCAGCAGGTAGACCAGCACGTCGTCGGGCAGATACTCGACCGGGGTCTCCGCAGCCGACGGCGCGAAGTCGTCGACCTGGCCGGAGTCGTGGATGATGAAGTCGGCCGAGAGCACGAACCGCCCGGCCGGCGCCATCACCCGGCTGCAGATGTTGCCGAAGCCGTCGATGTATTGCCGCACCGGGACATAGGGCGCCGTGAGCAGGACGTCGGGCGTCTCCAGCGCGGCGCGGCGGGTGGGATGCACGCTCAGGCACAGCATCAGCAGCGTGGGCGCCGGGCAGTCGTAGGCGATTTCAAATCCGGTGTGGATGCGCATGCGGCTCTCCCACATCCGCGCGGCCCGCAACGACGACCGGGGCGCGACGGCCGCTGACGACATCGCACGTGCGGCGCGGATGCCGGCGCCAGCTGTCCGTCACACATGGCGCCGCCGCAGCGAAACACAAGGCGAGACGGGCATTTAGCCCAGGTTCCGCGTATCGCGCCGACAGGGCCGGCGCCCGTTGTGGCTTTTGTATGCAGGCGCGGAGATGCAGGGGTGCGGAGCTCGCCTTCGCCTACTTCTTCTTGCCCGCGCCCCCGCCGGCGTTCTGCAGGAACGGGTGCGGAGCGACCGCGGCCTTGGACGCCGGCTGCTTGGGCTTGCGGGGTTCGCGGCTCGATCTTTTCTGACTCTTGGCCATGGCGAGGTCCTTTTATGCGGTGGGATGGGGGAGCCGGCGGCGACGGGCCTCCGACTGCAGCAGCGAATGTTCCTCGGCCTCGGCCAGGGCTCTCCAGGTGGACGCCGCCGCCTCGTATTGCGCCCGCACCCGCGGCAAGCTGCAGATCAGCGCAGTCTCGCAGGCGGCGTTCGCACGGGCGCGATAGTCGTCGGCTCTCAACTGGCGATCGAGCATGGCGGCGCCGGCCTGTCGTCTCGGATCCGCGCCGCGTCGGAGGGGATCAACCGCTTCGGCGGCGGCACACGCCCGACGGCGCATCAGCAATATAGCGGTTGAACCCGGTCATTGCGAGCCGCCGCCGACCGTAATCGGCAGCTGGAGGGCCGGGGGCGACGCCGGATCGTTCGCGGGCTTGTTCGCCATGGCCTCGGCGCAGAGCCGCATCAGCTGCCCACGCAGGCTCCGCCCGCTGACCTGGGCGCGTGCGTCGTGATAACCTTCCGCGGCCAGCTGGCGCCGCAGGGTCTCAGGGCTGGCATGGTCGCCCGACCTGGCGAGTTCGAAGGCGCGCTCGAGGGTGGTGGGACGTTGGACCATGCACTTCTCCGCCAGCGTACAGCCGCTGCGGCAGCGGAACGGCTGGGACGGACAATCGCTCCGTGGGACCGGGCGCTCCGTCGCTCCGGCGACGTTCAACCCTCGCTCGCGCGCCTCGCCCGCGCCTCGTCGCAGATCTTTTTCAGCTGGGTGAGCAGGCTGCGCCCATAGAGCTGCGCCTCGGCGTTGAGGTGGCCCTCGGCGCGCAGCTTGTGACGGATGTCCTGCACGCCTGCGCAGTCTCCCGATCTGGCAAGCTCGAATGCGCGCTCAAGGACCGTGGGCCGGACCGCCATCATCAATCAACGGCGAGGGCGGGCGTTCGATCCATCTGCGCAAACTCGCGCGACGCGACGGGCGGATCAAGGACGCATTCCACCTGGACCGGCCGCCGCCGGCCGGTCCAGCAGGGTCCGCACCGGGGACTCCGGGGATGCCGGGCTTGTTCGTCCGGCGGGGCTTCAGGGGGCCGGGGCCGGCTCCGGGTCCGCCCCGCCGCCCACGCTCTTGTAGAGGTCGATCCGGTTGAGGGCGTCGGTCAGTTGCGCCCCGATCAGCGACTGGCGGGCCGCGTAGAGCGTGCGCTGGGCGTCGAGCAGGGCCAGGTAGCTGTCCACCCCGCGGTCGTAGCGCGCCTGGACCAGGCGCTGGGCTTCTGCCGCCTGCAGGAGCAGGCGCCCCTGAGCTGCGACCCGGTCGCGGATGGTGGCGTGGACGGCGAGGGCGT
This sequence comes from Phenylobacterium sp., assembly GCF_036502675.1. Classification (GTDB taxonomy): domain Bacteria; phylum Pseudomonadota; class Alphaproteobacteria; order Caulobacterales; family Caulobacteraceae; genus Phenylobacterium. The sequence continues at coordinate 25,057 of NZ_DASXYF010000121.1, read as the reverse complement.
CGGCCACTTCGCGGAACGCCGTCTGGATGGCCTTTTCGTACTGGGCGACGGCGATCCGGCGGTCGGCCTTGGCGACCGAAAGGTTGGCCAGGTTGGCGCCGCCGCTGAACAACGGCAGCGAGACCTGCGGCGTGAAGCTCCAGGCCCGCGTGCCGGCCTGGAAGAGGCCGTCGAGGTCGGGGCTGGCGGTCCCGAGCGAGCCGGTCAGGCTGATGCGCGGCAGGAAGGCCGCCCGCGCCGCGCCGATGTCGGCGTTGCGCGCCCGCAAGGTGCGCTCGGCGGCCAGCACGTCGGGTCGCCGGACCAGCACGTCGGAGGGAAGTCCCGGCGGCAGGTCGGCCGCCAGGCGGATGTCCTTCAACCCGCCCTGCGGCAGCAGCGCGGCCGGCAGCGGCGCGCCCACCACCAACTCGAGGGCGTTGCGGTCCTGGGCCACGCGGGCGGCGGCGGCCGCCGCGTCGCTGCGCGCCTGTTCTGTCAGGGTCTCGGCCTGGCTGAGGTCGAGGCCCGAGCTGGCGCCGGCCTCGAAGCGGCTGCGGATCAGCCGCGAGCCTTCCTCGCGGCTGTTCAGCGTCTCCTGGATCACCGCCAGCACGTCCTGGTCGGCCGCCAGCGCCGCATAGTCGGCGGCCACTTCGGCGATCAGGCTGATCTGCGCGGCGCGGCGGTTCTCGACCACCGAGAAATAGCTCTGCAGGGCGGCGGCGTTCAGGCTGCGCACCCGGCCGAACAGGTCGAGCTCGTAGGCCGCGAAGCCGACGGAGGCGCTGTACTGCTCGGTGTCGACCGACTGGCCTACGCCGGTCAGGTTGCGGGGCGTGTGGATGCGCGTTTCCGCGCCCGTTGCGTCGATGGCCGGGAACAGCTCGGCGCGCTGCACGCGATAGAGCGCGCGGGCCCGCTCGATGTTGGCCACCGCCACCCGCAGGTCGCGGTTCTGCTGCAGGGCCAGCTCGACCAGGCCCTGCAGCTTCTCGTCCTGGAACGCCTGGCGCCAGGGCAGGTCGGCGGCGCTGGGCCCGGCCGGCGGGGCGGACCCTTGCGGCCAGGCCTGGGCGACGGGCAGGGCGGGGCGCTCGTACCGGGGCGCCAGCGTGCAGGCCGAAAGCGCGGCGGCGGCCACGAGGAGGAGCGCGCGGCGCAGCATGTCAGTCGGCCTCGCCGGGAGCCGGCGCGGGCGCCTCGACGGGCGCCTTGCGGCCGAGATGGCGCTGCACCAGCACGAAGAACAGCGGCGTGAAGAAGATCCCCAGCGCCACCGCCGACAACATGCCGCCGATCACCCCGGTGCCGATGGCGTGCTGGCTGCCGGAGCCCGCGCCGTTGGCGATGGCCAGCGGGAACACGCCGAAGATGAAGGCCAGCGAGGTCATCAGGATCGGCCGCAGGCGGATCCGCACCGCCTGGACGGTGGCCTCCACCAGCGGCATGCCGGCCTTCTGGGCGTCCTTGGCGAACTCCACGATCAGGATGGCGTTCTTGGAGGCCAGCCCCATGGTGGTCAGCAGGCCCACCTGGAAATAGATGTCGTTGGAAAGGCCGCGGAACGAGGTGGCCAGCAGCGCGCCCACCACCCCCAGCGGGATCACCAGGATCACCGACAGCGGGATTGACCAGCTCTCGTAGAGCGCGGCCAGCAGCAGGAACACCACCAGGATCGAGAGGCCGTAGAGCGCCGGCGCCTGGGCCCCGGACTCCCGCTCCTGCTGCGAGATGCCGGTCCATTCGTAGCTGACGCCGGGCGGCAGCTTGGCGGCCAGCCGCTCCATGATCTTCATCGCCTCACCGGTGCTCTTGCCGGCGGCGGCGCCGCCCTGGATGTTCATCGAGGGCTGGCCGTTGTAGCGCTCGAGCCGGGGCGAGCCTACCGTCCAGTGGGCGGTGGCGAAGGCGGAGAACGGGACCATCTGGCCGCCGGTGTTGCGCACGTACCAGCGGTTCAGGTCCTCCGGCGTCATGCGGAACGGCGCGTCGCCCTGCACATAGACCCGCTTGGTCCGCCCGCGGTCGATGAAGTCGTTCACGTAGACGCCGCCCAGCGCCGCGCTCAGCGTCGAGTTGACGTCGGCGATCGCCACGCCCATGGCCTCGGCCTTGGCGCTGTCGATGTCGACGGCCAGCTGCGGCTGGTCCTCCTGGCCGTTGGGCCGCACGCCGGCCAGGCCCTTCTCCTGGGCCGCCATGCCGAGCATCTGGTTACGGGCCGCCAGCAGGGCTTCGTGGCCGACGCCGCCCACGTCCTCGAGCTGGAAGTCGAAGCCGGAGGAGGTGCCGAGCTCGGGCACCGCGGGCGGCACGACCGGAAACGCCATGGCGTCGCGCCACTTCGAGAAGGCGGCCATCGCCCGGTCGCCCACCGCCTGGACCTTGAGGTCGGCGCTGCGGCGCTGGTCGAAGTCCTTCATCCGGACGAACGCCTGGCCGGCGTTCTGGCCGGAGCCTGCGAAGCTGAAGCCGGTGACGGTGAAGATGGAGGCGACGGCGGGATCCTGCAGATAGTGCTTGGCGAGCCGGTCCATCACCACCTCGGTGCGCTCCAGGGCCGAGCCCGGCGGCAGCTGCACGACGGCGAACATCTGGCCCTGGTCCTCCTCCGGCAGGAAGGCCGTGGGCAGCCGCACGAACATCAGCAGCAGCACCACCACCAGGGCGGCGTAGATCGCCAGCCAGCGCCAGCCGCGGCCGAGGATGGTGCGGACCTGCTCCTGGTAGCGGCCGCTGGCGTGGTCGAAATTGCGGTTGAACCAGCCGAAGAACCCGCCCTTCGACATGCTGTGGCCCTTGGGGGTGGGGCGCAGCAGGGTGGCGCAGAGCGCCGGCGTCAGCACCAGGGCCACGAACACCGACAGCGCCATGGCCGAGACCAGGGTGATGGAGAACTGCCGGTAGATCACCCCCTGCGAACCGCCGAAAAAGGCCATGGGCACGAAAACCGCGGCCAGCACCAGGGCGATGCCGATCAGGGCGCCGGTGATCTCCTCCATCGACCGCCGGGCGGCGTCGCGCGGCGACAGGCCCTCCTCGCTCATCAGCCGCTCGACGTTCTCCACCACGACGATGGCGTCGTCGACCAGCATGCCGATGGCCAGCACGAGCCCGAACATGGTGAGGGTGTTGATCGAATAGCCGAACGCCGCCAGCACCCCGAAGGTGCCCAGCAGCACCACCGGCACGGCGATGGTCGGGATCAGCGTGGCGCGCCAGTTCTGCAGGAACAGGAAGATCACCAGGAAGACCAGCACGATGGCTTCGGCCAGGGTCTTCACCACCTCCTCGATCGACTTCTCGATGAAGGGGGTGGTGTCCAGCGGCAGCACGTACTTGATCCCGGGCGGGAAGCCCTTGGAGATCTCGGCCATCCGCGCCCTGACCGCCTTGCCGGTCTCCAGCGCGTTGCTGCCCGGCGCGGCCTTCACCGCCATGCCGGCGGCGGGGTTGCGGTTGTAGCGGCCGTTGCCCGCATAGCTCTCGGCGCCGATCTCCACCCGGGCCACGTCGCGCATCAGCACATGGGCGCCGTCGGGGGTGGTCTTCAGGATGATCGCCCGGAACTGCTCCGGCGTCTGCAGGCGCGACTGGGCGGTGATGGTGGCGTTCAGCGCCGTTCCCGCCGTGGCCGGGGAGCCGCCCACCTGGCCGCCGGAGACCTGGGCGTTCTGGGCGCGCACCGCCGCGGTCACGTCGGCGGGGGTCAGCGAATAGGCGGCCAGCTTGTCCGGGTCGAGCCAGATGCGCATCGCGTAGGACGTGCCGAACACCTGCACCTCGCCCACGCCGTCCACCCGGCTGATCGGGTCGACCACGTTGGAGTTCATGTAGTCGGCGACGTCGATGCTGGTCGACTTGCCGTCGTCTGAGTACAGGCCCACGACCATCAGGAAGTTGCGCGCCGACTTCACCACGTTGATGCCCTGCTGCTGCACTTCCTGCGGCAGCTGGGCGTTGGCGGCGGCCAGCTTGTTCTGCACCTGCACCTGGGCGATGTCGGGATTGGTGCCGGCCTTGAACGTGAGGGTGACGGCGGCCTGGCCGTTGCTGTCGCTGGTGGACGAGATGTACAGCAGCCCGTCCAGGCCCTTGAGCTTCTGCTCGATCACCTGGGTGACGCTGTCCTCCACCGTCTTGGCGGAGGCGCCGGGATAGGTGGCGTAGATCGCCACCTGCGGCAGGGCGACGTCGGGATACTGCGCGACCGGCAGGGTGCGGATGGCCAGGGCGCCGGCCAGCATGATGACGACCGCCACCACCCAGGCGAAGATCGGCCGGTCGATGAAGAAGCGCGAGACCATCGTCCGCGCCTAGCGTTTCGCGCCGGCGGGGACGGGCTTCACCGGCGCGCCGGGCTGGAGGTGCTGCAGCCCGTCCACGATCACCCGCTCGCCGGGCTTCAGCCCGCCGGTGACCAGCCACTTGTCGCCCACCGTCTGGGCGGTCTGCAGCTGGCGGAGTTCGGCCTTGTTTCCGGCGCCGACCACCAGGGCGGTGGCGTTGCCGGCGGGATCGCGGGCGACGGCGACCTGCGGCACCAGCATCCCGTTCGGGACCATCCCCTTGGCCAGGCGCGCACGCACATACATCCCCGGCAGCAGCAGGCCGTCGCGATTGGGGAACACCGCCCGCAAGCCGACCGAGCCGGTGCCGGGGTCCACCGTGACGTCGGAGAAGGCCAGGGAGCCGGGCGTCGGGTAGACCGAGCCGTCTTCGAGGACCAGCGTCACCTGCGCCGTCCCGGGCGTGGCCACCTTGCCTGCCGCCAGGTCGTGCTTCAGCCGCAGCAGGTCGGCGGTGGACTGGGTGACGTCCACATAGATCCGTTCCAGGTTCTGCACCGTGGCCAGCGGCGCAGCCTGGCTGGCGGTCACCAGGGCGCCGGGCGTCACCGACGACTTGCCGACCCGGCCGGAGATCGGCGCCAGCACGTGGGTGTAGCCCAGGTTGATCTGCGCCTGCTGCACGGCGGCGCGCTGCGCCTGCACGTTGGCGGCGGCCTGCTGGGCGGCGGCCTGGGCGTCGTCGTTGTCCTGCTTGCTGACCGCGTTCATCTTCACGAGGTCTCTGTAGCGGTCGGCCTTCAGCTTGGCGGTGGCGTAGGCGGCCTGCGCCTGGGCGAGGCCGGCGCGGGCGCTGGCCAGGCTCGCCTGGTAAGTGGCCGGGTCGATCTGGTAGAGCGGCTGGCCGGCCCGGACGTTGGAGCCCTCGGTGAACAGCCGAGCCTTGATGACGCCCGACACCTGCGGCCGCACCTCGGAGACCAGGAAGGCGGAGGTCCTGCCGCTGAGCTCGGCGGTCAGGGGCACAGGCTGCGGCTGTACGGCGATGACGCCCACCTCGGGCGGACCGCCCGGGCCGCCGGCGCCGGGATTCTTCCGGCCGCACGCCGCCAGCACAGGCGGCAAGGCGGCGAGTAGGGCGAGGGCGGCCAGGCCGCCGGGCTTCAGTCTGGACATTCGACAACCGGCGGCAGGACGTCGCCCGGCAGGCCCTTGACGAGCCCCGGCGAAGGGACAATCTGAGAATGAACGTTCATTCTCGGTGGCGGAAATAAGAGCCCGCCACCGCCAAGTCAACGCGTGGCGCATGATGAAATTGCTGCAGCGCACAAGGGAGGACCGCTTGACGACGGAGGCCGCGCCGACAGTTCGCCCGAACGTGGAGAGCCGGCGCCGGCAGATCCTCGACGCCGCCTCGCTCTGTGCGCGCCGGGCCGGGTTCCACGGCGCGCGGATGTCGGAGATCGCCCAGGCGGCGGGCCTCAGCGTCGGTCAGATCTACCGCTACTTCGAGAGCAAGGAGGCCATCATCGGGGCGCTGATCGCCCAGGACGTGGTCGACAAGCGTGGCAGGTTCGCCGAGCTCGAACGTTCCGGCGAGCCTCTGGGAGAGGCCATCGTCAACGGCTGTTCGCAGGCGATGGACGGGGGTTACGGCTCGGAGCGCACCGCCCTGATGCTGGAGGTGCTGGCCGAGGCCTCGCGCAACCCCCAGGCCGCCGCCGTCCTGCGCGCGGCCGACCAGTCGCAGCGGGCGTTCCTGCTGGAGGTGATGCGCCAGGTGGCGCCCCCCGGCTGCACCGACCGCGAGCTGGCGGCCCGCAGCGAGGTGCTCGGCATGTTGTTCGAGGGCATGGCGGTGCGCGCCGTCGCCAATCCGGACTCCGACCGGGTGGCGATCTGCGCCGTGGTCCAGTCGTTGCTGCGGCGGCTGATCTCCGACCCGCCGGGCGGGTTGGAGGACGATGAAAACCCCGTGAAAAAGCGGCACTAGCGGTTCGGATCTCTCGCGCGTGAATTTCTCAATTGCAACACTAGCCAGGATCGCAAAATCGTCGCACTCTGGCTTGTGCGTAAGGCGGCCATCGAGAGCGCGCCGACGCGACGGAGGAAGCGATGACCATGCACCCTGCCAGTCCCGGACGTCAGCCGAAGAGCCTCGCGGAAGGCGCCGTATGCTTCGGCTGTGCGGCGATGATGCTGCTGGCCGCGGCGCTCGCCGCCCAGTGGCTGCTGAACCTGGTGACCTGACCGGTCGCCGCCGCGCCGCCTGAGCGCGGTGCGAGCCTGACCGGTCCGGCGGCCTTGTCAGCCCAATCTTCCGGGCGAGCCGCAGTGCGGGTGTGCTTGCGAGGCCATGAGAGACGCTGACGTCTCGACTTTCTCTTTTATATTCAAATAATGAGAACGAAGTCTTAAAGGCTGTTCCCCGGCCCTAGGCCGTGGCGGCCAGCGGCGCTGCGGCGTCCTGGCCGATCTCCGCGGCGCGGGCCAGGGCCTGGATCAGGTCGTCGGCGGTGATCGGCTTGGCCAGGTGGAAGTCGGCGCCGGCCTCCAGGCCGCTGCGTACGTGTTCGTTGAGCGCGTTGGCGCTGAGCATCACGATCGGAGTCCGGCCCGCGCCGCGGGCGCGCTCAAAGTCGCGGATTGCGCGGGTGGCCTCCAGCCCGTCCATCACCGGCATCTGCATGTCCATCAGTACGATGTCGAAGGCCTGGCGCCGGAACGCGGCGAGCCCCAGCGCCCCGTTCTCCGCGCACTCCAGCGAGACCAAGCCGTCCAGGATCAGCTCCACGACCCGGCGGTTGACCGGATGGTCCTCCACCAGCAGCACCTGCAGCGCCCGGTCGAGCGGCAGGCCCGCTCCGCCGGCGGCGACGTCGCCGGCCGCCCCGTCGACGTCCTGCACCCAGCGCGGCGCCCCGACCGTCACGGTGAAGGTGGAGCCCTGGCCCGGCGTCGACGCCGCCTCGATGTCGCCGTCCATCAGCCGCGCCAGGGTCCGGGAGATCGCCAGCCCCAGGCCGGTGCCGCCGAACGAGCGGCTGATCGAGCCGTCCGCCTGGACGAAGCGTGCGAACAGGCGCGGCAGGGCCTCCCTAGAGATCCCCATGCCGGTGTCGGAAACCGTGAACACCAGGCGCTGGTCGCAGCCCTCGCCTTCGGCGCGCACGCCGAGGCTCACCTGGCCGGCCGCGGTGAACTTGATGGCGTTGCTGATGAGGTTGGTGAGGATCTGGTTCAGCCGCGTGTGGTCGCCGATGGCCATGCCGCTCACGCTGGGATCGACCTCGCAGGAAAAGTCCAGGCCCTTGTCGGCCGCGGCGGCGGCGAACAGGCGGTGGATGTGCTGGACGGTCTCGGCGGGCGCGAAGGGCTGGACATCGAGCTCCAGCCGGCCGGATTCGATCTTGGCCAAGTCGAGCACGTCGCACATCAGGGCGTTGAGCGTCCGGGCGGAAGCCTCGATGGTTCGCACCATCTCGCTCTGGCCGGTGTCGAGCCGGGTCTTCGAAAGCAGGCTGGCCAGCCCGAGCACGCCGTTCAGCGGCGTGCGGATCTCATGGCTGATGTTGGCCAGGAACTCGCTCTTGGCGCGGTCGGCCGCCTGCGCGGCCTCCTTTTCGGCGACCAGAGCGAGCTCCGCCCGCTTGTAGCGGTCGATGACCTGGCTCAGCCCCACGATGCCGATCACCTGGCCGTCGACGCCGCGGACGGCTTCGGCCACCGAGCGGCGCCACACCAGCCCGCCGCCCTCGCCGTACGTCTGGTATTCTTCCCTCATGGGCTCCCCGGTCTCCAGGTGGCGCCGCCCCGCCTCCCGCTGGGGCGCGCGCCACTGTTCGGGAAGGCTGGCGACCAGCGCCTCGAGGCTGGTCATGCCCGGGTTGTGGGTCGTGCGGCCCGACGGCTCCTCCGTGAGCATGCCGGTGCGGAAGTCCACCTGGAAGGCGACTACCTCGGCCGTCTCCATGGCCATGCGCAGCCGCCGCTCCCGGGCCTGCAGCCCCTTGCCCGTCGTCACCTTGTGGCGGGTGATGACGCCCGCGATCTTGCCGGTCTCGTCATGCCAGGGGCTTAGCCGCACCTGGCTGACCTGCCAGGCGTCGGCCGAGGCCACCCGCCGCATGACGGTCTCACCGGCCAGGACCGCCTCGATGTCCCTGCCGAAGCGCTCGTCCTTGGGACCGAACACTTCCCAGATCGTGCGGCCGATCACTGCGTCGCCGCTGATGCTCGCCTTCCAGGCGTCGTTGACGGCGATGTGCCGCAGCGACCGATCGAACACCGCGATCGCCTCTTCGGTCTGGAAGTCGATGATGGTCTGAAGGAGGCCGAGGGCAGGCGCGGGCGCGCCTGCAGCCGCCGGCGTGTGCGATCCCGCTCGCGGTCGCCGCTTGTTTGTCGCCACGTGTCCCTCCCATGGGATGGGCCATGATGGCCGCATCAGCGTTGCTTGGGCGTTAAACCCGCCCGAGCACCTGCGTGCAGATCTGCGACTCTTCGCCACACGATTGCATTTCGCCGCCTCCGCGGCTGGCCGCGACGGGGCGCCTGATGCGGCGGCCCCGAACATGGCATAAGGCGAACAGGAAGCTGGCCGCGCACGGGGAGAAGCGCTCATCGCAATGCACAGCCTTGCCGCCGGGCCGCGCGTCGCCGCGGAGCCGGCCATCGGCCGAGAGCTGGTGGCTGAGGCGCGCCGCCTGACCGACGACCTGACCCGGCCATCCCGCGCCGTCTACTGGACTGACCTGGCGCTGACCGTCCTGGCGGTGTTCGCGGCCCTGGCGGCGGCGGTCCTGGGTCGGGGCTGGGCGCGCGCGGCGGGCGCGGCCGTGGGCGTGCTGGCGCTCTACCGGGCCCTCAGTTTCATCCACGAGCTCACCCACCTGCGGCGCGACGAGCTGCCGGGCTTCCGCTTCGCCTGGAACGCCCTAGTCGGCGTGCCCTTCCTGGTTCCGTCGTTCCTCTACGAAGGCGTCCACAACGTCCACCACACCCAGCAGCGCTACGGCACCGCGGACGACCCGGAGTACCTGCCGCTGTCCCACGGCTCGGCGGCGGCCCTGCTGGGCTTCGCTGGCGTGGCGCTGTTGGCGCCGCTGGGCGCCTTCCTGCGCTTCGCGGTCGTTGCGCCCTTGTCCGTCCTGGTCCCCAGGCTCAGGCCCGCGGTGGTCGGCCGGCTTTCGGCCATGGCGATCAATCCGGGCTTTGAGCGCCGCGACGTGTCGGCCGCCCGCACCCCGGCCTGGCGGGCGCAGGAGATCGCCTGCTGGCTATGGAGCTGGACGCTCGTGGCGCTCGTGCTCTCCGGCGGCCTGCGGAGCCGTGCGGTGCTCACCGGCGCGGCGATCCTGGCCGCGGCCACCTGCGTCAACCAGCTGCGCACCCTGGTGGCCCACGCCTGGGCCAGCCACGGCGAGGTCATGTCGCTGGAAGACCAGTTCCGCGATTCGGTGAACGTGCCGCCGCCGGGCTGGCTGCCGGCCCTCTGGGCTCCGGTCGGCCTGCGCTACCACGCCTTGCATCACCTCGCGCCGCGGGTGCCCTACCACAACCTCGCCGAAGCGCACCGGCGGCTGGCCGGCGCGCTGGCGACGGACTCCGCCTACTACGCCGCCCAGTACCGGGGCTTCGGCCACGCCCTCGGCGCGCTCGTCGCCCGGACGCGCGCGCGTCCACGCCCTTGAAGCCCGTGCGGATTGGGCGGAGTGTGGAGCGGTCTTCGCAACCCGGGGAGCTCCCGATGAAGCTATCCAACGAACAGCTCGAGCGCCTGGCCCTGCACAGCGCCTTCGGCCTTCACCTGATCGCCAAGTGGATGGCCGCCCGCCCCGACGTCGAGCCGGAAATCCGCGACCGCCTGCGCGCCCACGTGGAGGCCATCGACGGCGTCCTGGTCAACAACGGCCACGACTGGATCCGCGACGAGATCGAGGCGACGGAGAACGCATTGCGCAACTAGGACCGGGTCGGTTCAGGTGAACCGCGCCCCGCGACCTACAGCAGCTGCTCGGCCCGGAGCGGCAGGTCGCGGATCCGCTTGCCCGTGGCGTGGAACACGGCGTTGGCCACCGCCGCGTTCATTCCCACGATGCCGATTTCCCCGATCCCCTTGATCCCCAGCGGGTTCACCCGGGCGTCCGCCTCGGGCAGCATGATCACCTGCAGGTCGACGACGTCGGCATTCACCGGGATCAGGTAGTCGGCCAGGTTGTCGTTGACGTAGCGCGCCGAGCGACGGTCGATCTCGGTCGCCTCGTGCAGCGCCGAGGAAAGGCCCCAGGTGGCCCCGCCCAGGTACTGGCTCCCGGCCGTCAGCGGATTGACGATGGTCCCGGCGGCGAAGGCGCTGACCACCCGCGGCGCGCGGATTTCGCAGGTCCGGGCGTGGACCCGCACCTCCACCAGGTGCGCCCCGAAGGCGAAGGCGGTGACGTCCTTGCGGCCGAGTCCGCTTAGCATGGCCGTCCTGCCCTGGTAGAGCCCGGCCGCCGCCGTGGGCGGCAGGCCCTCCGGCGAGAACTCCACATGGGTCTCCAGCGCGCCGCCGGCCACCCGCGCCATGGCCTTCGCCAGCGCCTCCCGCCGGCCGTCCGGGCCCACGAGCGCGCGCCCGGCCAGTTTCAGCGACGCCGGGTCGGCGCCCTTCAGCGGGCTGTCGGCCGCCTGCGCCGCCGCGGCGGCCAGCCGGCTGCGCAGGTCCTCGCAGGCCTTGGTCGCCACCAGCGAAGTGGTGGCCGCATTGTTCGACCCGCCCGCCACCGTCACCGGCGGCAGGTCGCTGTCGCCCATCTGCACGGTCACGTCCTCCACCGCCAGGCCGAGGCCCTGGGCGGTGGCGATGGCCACCACGGTGTAGGCGCCGGTGCCGATCTCGTGGCCGGCGAGCTGGATCAGCGCCTTGCCGTCGGGGCTCAGCGACAGCCGCGCCGCGGCCGGCCCGACGTTGGAGGGATAGGTGGCGGTGGCGCACCCCCAGCCGATCAGCCAGTCGCCGTCGCGCATCGAGCCGGGCTTCGGATTGCGCCTCGCCCAGCCGAACCGCTCCGCCGCCGCATCGTAGCAGGCCATCAGCGAGCGGCTGGAGTACGGCTTGCCGTCCACCGGGTCGGCCTTCGCGTCGTTGGCCCGCCGAAGCGCGATGGGGTCCATGGCCAGCGCATAGGCCAGCTCGTCCATCGCGCTTTCCAGGGCGAACATGTAGGGCGTGTCCGGCGGCGCCCGCATGTAGCCGGGGGTGTTGCGGTCGGCGTGGACCACGCTGACCCTCGTGGCGATGTTCGGGCAGGCGTACATCCGCGCCGTCGTCTCGACGCCCGAGACATTGTAGCTGGACGGCCGCGACGTGACCTCCCAGCCCTCGTGCGTCAGCGCCGTGAGCCGGCCCTTGCGGTCGGCGGCGAGCTGGACGCGGTGGCGCGTCTCGGCGCGGTAGGTGGCGATGGTGAACCCCTGGTCCCGGGTGGCGACCAGCTTCACGGGCCGGTCCAGCAGCCTGGCCGCCACGGCGATCCAGGCGGTCCGTGAGGTGATCGACCCCTTCGACCCGAACGCGCCGCCCACGTAGCGCGAGACCGTGCGCACCTGGGCGATCTCGATCCCCAGCTGCTTGGCCAGTGCGCCCTTCAGGCCCCACATCGACTGGCTGGGCTCGTACACGGTGAGCTTCGGGCCGTTCCACACGCAGGTGGTAGTGAACAGCTCCAGCGGATTGTGGTGCTGGGTGGGGGTGGAGTAGCGCTGGTCGACCTTCACCGGCGCCTTGGCGAAGGCCGCGGCCGGATCGCCCACCGCTATGTCCTTCGAGCGCGGGCCGGGCTTGCGCGGTTCGACCAGGACGCCCGGGCTGTCGAAGGTGGCGCTGGGCGCCTCGGGAGCATAGCCGGCCACCACCTTGTGCGCAGCCTCGCGGGCGGCCTCGAAGCTGTCGGCCACCACCACGGCGATGATCTGGCCGTCGTGCCAGATCTGGTCGCTCTCCAGCGTGGTGGTGCTGGCCTGGCCGTCGGGACCGGGCGGCGGCTTCACCTGCCCGCCAACGCTGCCGTGGGTCAGGATGTCCAGCACCCCCCGCACGGCGCGGGCGGCCCCCAGGTCGAGGCCGCGCAGCCGTCCCTTCGAGACCGCGCTGGTCACCAGATAGGCGTAGGCCGAGTTGGCCACCGGCTCGTCGGAGGCGTAGCGCGCCTGGCCGGTCACCTTGGCGACGCCGTCCACGCGCACGGCGGGCTTGCCGATCAGGGAACCGTCGTCCGCCATCTCAGGCCTCCAGCTTCGCGGCCTGCAGCAGGGCGCGCACCAGGGTGCGCCGGCCCAGCTCCGGCTTGAAGTCGTTGCCGCCGTGGGTGACGGCGCCGGCGAAGGCTGCCCGCGCGGCGGCCTCGGCCGCCGCCTCGGTGAGCGGCTTGCCGGCCAGCAGCGTCTCCGCCTCCCTGGCGCGCCACGGCCGATAGGCCATGCCGCCCAGGCCGATGCGCGCCTGGCGCACGACGTCGCCGTCCAGGTCCAGCGCCACCGCCGCCGACGCCAGGGCGAACTCGTAGGACGCCCGGTCGCGGACCTTCAGGTAGAGCGATCGCCGGGTCCACGGGCCGGCCGGCGTGCGGATGGCGGTGATCAGCTCGCCGGACGCCAGGGTGGTTTCCACCTGCGGCGTCCCGCCCGGCGGTCGGTGCAGGGCTTCCAGCGGCAGCGTGCGGGCGCCGCCTGGGCCCATGAGCTCCAACTCGGCGCCGAGGGCCGCCAGCGCCACGGCGAAGTCGCCGGGATACTGGGCGATGCAGCTGTCGTCGACGCCCAGCACCGCGTGGGTGCGGTTCACGCCGCCGATGGCCGAGCAGCCCGATCCCGGCGCCCGCTTGTTGCAGGCGCTCCAGCTCGGGTCGCGGTAGTAGGGGCAGCGGGTGCGCTGCAGGAGGTTGCCGCCCAGGGTCGCCATGTTGCGCAGCTGGGCGCTGGCGGCCAGCTGCAAGGACTGCGCGATGACAGGGTAGTCGCGCTGCACCGCCGGATGGTCCGCCGCCGCCGACATCTTGGCCAGCGCGCCCATCCGCAGGCCGGCGGGCCCGGCCTCGATGGCGGCGTGGTCCTGCTGCAGCGGGGTGATGTCCACCACCCGTTGCGGCCGCAGGACGTCGAGCTTCATCAGGTCGACCAGGGTGGCGCCGCCGGCCAGGTACTGGACGGGTGCGTCGGTCTGGCCCTGGCCGGTCCCGCGGCCGGCGCGGGCCGCCTGGGCGAGGTCCTGGGCGCGTTCGTAGGTGAAGGGACGCATCAGCCGCGCCCCAGGGCGTCACGGACCTGGACGACGGCGGCGACGATCTTCGGGTAGGCGCCGCAGCGGCAGAGGTTGCCGCTCATGTACTCGCGGATCTCGGCCTCGTCGCGGGCGTGGCCCTCGTCGACGCAGGCGACGGCCGACATGATCTGCCCCGGCGTGCAGTAGCCGCACTGGAAGCCGTCGTGCTCGATGAACGCCTGCTGCATCGGGTGCAGCTTGCCGTCGGGACCGGCCAGCCCCTCGATGGTCGTGACCTTCGATCCCTGCGCCTGCGCCGCCAGCGTCAGGCAGGCCAGCACCCGGCGGCCGTCCACATGGACGGTGCAGGCCCCGCATTGGCCCTGGTCGCAGCCCTTCTTGGCGCCGGTGAGTTGCAGGCGCTCGCGCAGGGCGTCCAGCAGGGTGGTGCGGGGATCTAGCGTCAGCCGGTGGTCGCGGCCGTTGACGTTGAGCGTCAGGTCGATGGCGCTCGCGGGCGGGGGAGCGGGTTTGCGGGGGGCGGCGGAGGAGGCGAGGGCGGGGACCGCGGCGAGCCCTGCCGCCGCGAACAGGTTGCGCCGGGTGGGACCGCAGGGCGGGGAGGCGTCGGGCATGGGGGGCGTCCGCTGGAGACCTCCACCTAAGCGCGAAAGGGGTGGGTCGTGTTCCCCGGGGCGCGCTCGCCCCGGCCGACCCCGGACAGAATCATGGCCGGGACTGTACCCGGCCATGTTTGGGAAGGTATCCGGGCTCGGGAACGGTCAGCCCGGGGAAATGACCTTGCAGGCCAGCTTCTTCGCCTTCAGCGCGCCGCAGGCGGCCTTGGCCGAGCTTTCGTTGAAACCGCTGAAGCGGCTGCGGTAGGCGCCCCCGTCACGTTCCGCCACGCCGTCGGCCTTGGCGAACTGCCGCCCGAAGCGGCCCTTGACGAAGGAAACCTGTTCCCTGGCGTCCGACTTGGACTTGAAGGTCCCGACCTGGACGGCCCACTTGCCGTGGTCCTCCTTGTCCTTCTTGTCGGCCTTTTCTTCCCGTTCGGCGGCGCGGCTCTTGCGCAGCGCGGTCTTGTCGGCGTCGACGATCCTCACGTCGGCCATGCGCGGGGGCGGGGCCGCGGAGGCGAGCTGGATGCGCACGCCTTCCTGGTCGCTGTCGCCCTGCTCGATGGACGGACGCATCATCGGGCCGGTGGGCTCGGGCTCGAACATGTTCTGGGCCACGGTGATCTTCTCGCCGCGGGCCCGGCGTTCCAGCACGTTGAAGCCGGTGAGCAGCAGGTCCTGGGCATTGTTGTCGCGCGAGGCGGTGGTGGAGCCGCCCATGACCACGCCGATCAGCCGGCGGCCGTCGCGCACGGCGGAGACCGCGAGGTTGTAGCCCGAGGCGTTGGTGAAGCCGGTCTTCAGCCCGTCGACGCCGTCCATGCGGCCCAGCAGATGGTTGTGGTTGGCCATCACCCGCCCGCGGAAGGTGAACTGCTGCATGCTGAACAGCCGGTAGTACTGCGGGTAGTCGCGCATCACGGCGCGCGACAGGATGGCGATGTCGCGGGCGGTGGTGATCTGCCGGGAGTCCGGCAGGCCCGAGGCGTTGACGAAATGGCTGTTCTGCATCCCGAGCTCGCGGGCGCGCAGCGTCATCAGGGCGGCGAAGCGGCTCTCGGTTCCCCCCAGCTTCTCGGCCATGGCTACGGCGCAGTCGTTGGCGGACTTGGTCGCCATGGCCGCCATGGCTTCGTTGACGGTGATGGAGTCGCCCGCGGCGACGCCGAGCTTGGTGGGCGACTGGGCCGCCGCGTGCGGCGAGATCGGCACCCGGTCGTCCAGCTTCAGCTTGCCCGACGCCAGCGCCTCGAAGGTCAGGTACAGCGTCATCACTTTCGTGATCGACGCGGGATACCGCAGGCTGTCCGCGCGTTTGGCGTACAGCACCTCGCCGGATTTCGCGTCGACCACGATCGCCGCGTACTTCGGCTGGTTCGCGGGCAGCTGCAGGTAAGGAATTTGAGCCTGAGCCGCCGGCGCCGCCGTCACGACCAGGGTCGAGGCGGCGAGACCAATGGAAAGCAACAGGCGGCGGGCGGGCTGGAACATGCTTCGTCCGTCGAATCAAAAAGTTGAGGGCGTGTGGGATACGCCCAGGGAAGACCCTACCATGACGCAAACGTCCTTGCGCGATGGTAAACACGGCTTGAAGAAGTCGTTTTGTCGCGGCTTTGCGGGTCAACACTCCCGTGATCGCCTGCGCTTGCGCCGAAAATGGTGCAGTGCACAAAAACCGTTGACTGTTGCAGTGCAACATGAGATTAAAGGGGCGCGAAGTCCCCCAGCGTATGCGTGCGGCGCAAGCCGCGTTCCCTCACATGACTCCGGGAGTCCCCATGTCCGCCGCCGAAACCGTCAAGACATCCTTCGATCAATACACCTCCGCCGGCGCCTCCGCTTTCAAGGACGCGGTGGAGAAGTCGCTCTCGGCTCTCACCGAGGCGAACGGCTATTCCAAGAAGAACCTCGAGGCCGTCGTTGCCTCGGTGACCGCCGCCACCAAGGGCGCGGAAGTCCTGGGCGCCCAGGCGATGTCCTACTCCAAGGCCTCGCTGGAAGGCCAGGTCGCCGCCGCCAAGTCGCTGGCCGGCGCCAAGTCGCTCCAAGAGGTAGTCGAGCTGCAGACCGCCTACGCCAAGAGCGCGCTGGAAACCTACATGTCCCAAATGGGCAAGATGTCCGAGACCGTCGCCGCCTCGATGAAGGACAGCCTGAAGCCCCTGAACGAACGCGTCACCGCGGTGGTCGAACGCCTGCAGGCCGCCCGCTAGAAGTCGACCGCGCCAACAGTAAGGCGCCTTAGGGAAGGCCCGGACCGGAAACGGTCCGGGCCTTTTCTCTTGCCGGTTCGGGGTCTAGACGTGACGGCATGTCGCAGATCGAAGACCGCCTCGCCAGCCTCGGGATAACCCTGCCGCCGCCGGCGGCGGCGGTGGCCAATTACGTGCCGTTCGTCCGCGTGGGCGACCTGCTCCACATCTCCGGCCAGGTGTCCAACGACGCCCAGGGCGGGATCCGGGGCGTGGTGGGCGCCGAGCTGGACCTGGACCGCGGCAAGGCCGCCGCCCGGCTGTGCGGGATCAACCTGATCGCCCAGATGCAGGCGGCCTGCGGGGGCGACCTCGGCCGCGTGGTCCGGGTGGTGAAGCTGGCGGGCTTCGTCCAGGCGGGGCCGGCGTTTTTCGACATACCCCAGGTGGTGAACGGCTGCTCCGACCTGATGGTCGAGGTGTTCGGCGATGCGGGCCGCCACGCCCGTTCGGCGGTGGGGGTCTATCGCCTGCCGCTGAACTTCGCCGTGGAAGTCGACGCCGTGGTGCAGCTGAGGTGAAGGCCCGGTTCGGGGAGGCCTGGGACCGCCTGTTCCACCCGCCGGTGGCGCACCGTGGGCTGTGGTCGCAGGACGCCGCGCCGGAGAACTCCCTGGGCGCCTTCCAGGCAGCCTGCGCCCGCGGCTACGGCGTTGAGCTGGACGTGCAGCTTTCCGCCGACGGCGAGGCGATGGTGTTCCACGACGACGATCTCGGGCGCCTGACCGGCGCGCCGGGGCGGGTGCGCGACCATGGCGCCGCCGACCTGGCCGAACTGCGGCTCCGCGGCACGGACGAGCGGGTCCCGACGCTGCTGGAGGCGCTGGCGGTGATCGGCTGCGGGGCCATGGTGCATGTGGAGCTGAAGACCCCCTACGGCGGGGTCGGCCCGCTCGAGCAGCGGGTGCACGAGGTGCTGATCGACCACGCCGGGCCGGTGGCGGTGATCGGCTTCAACCCCTATTCCCACGCCTGGTTCGCCGAGCGGTTCCCGGGCGTGCTGCGAGGCCTGGACAGCCACCGCTACGACCATGCACCGCACCTGGCCGAGGAGCAGCGGCGGGCCTTCGCCCGGCTGGAGCACGTGGCCATCGCCAGGCCGCACTTCCTGGCGCTGGGCGTCGACATGCTGCCGGGAGAGGCCGCCGCCCGCCATCGCGCCGACGGAATGCCGGTGATCGCCTGGACGGTCCGCAGCCCCGAGCAGCGCTCGGCGCTCGAGGGCCATTGCGACAACGTGATCTTCGAGGGCTTCGCCGCGTGAGGGCCCGGCCGGCCCCGTCGGCGGTCAGGGCGCACCGCCGCATCGCCGAGATCGGACGCGCGGCCTGGAACGCCTGCGCTGCGAACCCCGCCTACGCCGGCAACCCCTTCATGCTCTACGACTTCCTCGACGTGGCCGAGGAGTCGGCCTGCGCGGTCGAGCGCACCGGCTGGGGACCGCAGCACCTGTCGGTGGAGGACGAGGCGGGCCGGGTGGCGGCGGTGATGCCGCTCTACCTGAAATCCCACAGCCAGGGGGAGTACGTCTTCGACCACGCCTGGGCCGACGCCTACCAGCGGGCCGGCGGACGCTACTATCCGAAGCTGCTGTGCGCAGCGCCCTTCACCCCGGCGACGGGCCCGCGCCTGCTGGTGCGGCCGGGCGTCGACGCGGACGCCGCCCGGTCGGCCCTGCTGGGCGGCGCGGTGGCGCTCTGCGGGCGCTACGGGGCCTCGTCCCTGCACGTGAACTTCCCGCTGGAGGACGAGTGGCGCTGGATGGGCGGGCAGGGCCTCGCCCTGCGCCAGGGCCAGCAGTACCACTGGCTGAACCGCGGCTATGCGACCTTCGACGACTTCCTGGCCGAACTGTCGTCGGGTCGGCGCAAGACCATCCGGCGCGAGCGGCGCGACGCCCAGGCCGGGCTGGAGATCGTGGCGCTCACCGGTTCCGACCTCACGGAGGCGCATTGGGACGCCTTCTTCCGCTTCTACGTGGACACCGGCGCGCGCAAGTGGGGACGGCCCTACCTGAACCGCGCGTTCTTCTCCCTGCTGGGCGAGCGGATGGCCGACCGGGTGCTGCTGGTGATGGCGCGGCGGGGCGGGCGCTGGATCGCCGGCGCCCTGAACCTGATCGGCGACGACTGCCTGTACGGCCGCAACTGGGGGGCGGTGGAGCACGTGGCCTTCCTGCACTTCGAGCTCTGCTACTACCAGGCCATCGAATGGGCGATCGGCCGGGGCCTCGCGCGGGTTGAGGCGGGCGCGCAGGGCGAGCACAAGATCGCCCGCGGCTACCTCCCCCACGCGGTGCGCTCCGCCCACTTCATCGCCGACCCGGCGCTGCGCCGGCCGGTGGAGGAGTACCTGTCCCGGGAACGCGCCGCCGTGGCCAGCGAGATGGAGTGGCTGGCCGAGGAATATTCGCCGTTCCGGGAACAGTCCTGACGCCTGGGGGAAGGGCCTCGTGCCGTGCGGCCCGATTTGCTACGAGGCTGCAGGCGGCCTCAGGAGCATCGGCGATGAGCTTGGACGGGACCTACGACGACGGCAACATCTTCGCCAGGATCCTGCGCGGCGAGGCCCCGGCCGTCCGGGTGTTCGAGGACGATCACGTCCTGGCCTTCATGGACGTCTTCCCGCAGTCGCGGGGCCACGCCCTGGTGATCCCCAAGCACAGCGCCGCCCGCACCCTGCTGGACGCGGAGCCGCAGGTGGTGGGCCCCCTGATGCTGGGGGTGCAGCGGGTGGCCCGCGCGGTGCGCTCGGCGCTGAAGCCCGACGGGATCTCGATCATGCAGTTCAACGGCGCGCCGGCCGGCCAGACGGTGTTCCACCTGCACGTCCACATCATCCCGCGCTGGGAAGGCCAGGCGCTCGGCCGCCACGCCGGCGGCATGGCCGACCTGAAGGAGCTGCAGGCCGTGGCCCAGCAGATCGCCGCGCAGATCACCTAGATCAGGTCCGCTCGGGGATGCTCGCTCGAAGCCCGAGCCGGCGTGCGCCTGAGGGGAGTTGATCGGGCGCGCGCCTCGGACGATGCTGAGAGATCATGCGCCTGCTGGTCCTGGCCTTCGTCACGGTCCTCGCGGCTGCATCGGCGGCGCTCGCCGCGCCGACGTGCAACGACGTGAGCGGCCGCACCGTGCGGTGCGGGACGCCCGGCGCCATGCCGGTGGGCTGGACGCCGCCGCCCGAGGTGCTGGCCGCCCGCCCAGCGACGGAGCCCGGGCCGAGCGCGCGCCAGCTGTTCGCCCTGGTCTGTTTCCTGGGCGGCCTCGTCACCCTGTTCGCCTTGCTGCCGGATTTCGAGGATGGGCGCGGCGGCGGCTGGGACCGCCAGGAAGGCGACGATCCCTAGAACCTGACAGCCGGAAGTGGAGGCCGGTTCCGGCGACCATCACGCTCTATTTCAAAGACTTGCTGAGCATGTTTGGTTCGAGGAGAACCAACATGCTCCAGCGCCGCGTCAGACCTGGTTGAGCCCCCTCGGACGCCGCGGCTTTCCGCCGGGGTGACGGGGCCGGCGCTGAGCTGACAGCCTGGGCTGGCGCGGGAGGGTGCGGCAAGCGTCGCCGTGTGGTAAACGTCCTGTCGGGCTGCATCCCTGGGCGAGTGCGACATGCGTGCCGCGAGGAACCTTCAAGGTCTGGATTTGGGGCCGGTGCTGGTCGCCCTGGCGCTGGCCGCCGGTCCCGTTGCGGCGCAGGACGAAAACCCCACGACGCCGGGCGCGATCCCTGACCCCGGCAGTTATCAGGGCAGCATGGCGCTGCAGCAGGAGCAGCAGGGCTACCAGCAGCAGGAGCAGCAGAACCAGCAGGTGCAGCAGCGGCTGGATCAGAACTATCGCCAATATGCGCCCAGCGGCGGGGTCCGGGCGGCCGGGGCGGGCAGGGCTGGTCCGCCGGCGGTCGACTGGTGGAAAAGGCCCGCGCTGCCGCCGGCGCGGAACCCCTTGCTGGGCCGCTGGAAGCAGGTCGCCTCCGCCCAGCAGACGGGCGGATCGTTCGGAGCCCTGATGCTTCCCGGCGCGGCGAGCCTCGTCAACGGCGCCATGGCGGGCGGCTGCGAGTCCATGTTCGGCAAGGGCGTGATCGCCTTCGAGCCGGACTCCCTCCAATGGGTCGCGCCGGACGGACACGAGGAGATCCTCAATCACGTCGCCTATCGCGCGAGCGGCTCGAACGTCGTGGTCCTGTCGCGGGATCCGGGCGCGATTCCGGCCTTGTTCTTCGGCTTTCCGAACCCTGACCACGCGGTGACGGCGTTCTTCAACTGCGGCATGGACCGGCTGGGCGCGCAGCGGGTGAAGTCCATCCAGCTCGCCGCTTCGCCGGGCGCCGGGACCGCGGCCGCCAATGCGGTGCTCAAGTTCAATGTCGGCGCCGCCACGCCCGGCAATTTCACGCCCTTCGGCGGCGCCCGGATCTGGGTCACGCCGCAGAGCCCGAACGCGGCCCTCGCGGGAGCCGGCCTCGCGCCGCCCGCCGGCGGTTCCGCAGCCGACCGGATGGCCGCGACTGCGGCGATGGCCAGGCCTGCGTCCGGGACCTGAAGGTGATCACCGCCAAGGCCCTGGGCTCGATCCAGACCGACGACGCCGGCCATGCGCAGACGCCGCCGATCGCCTCCGGCCGATATTACCTGGTGGGCGTCTATCCGTATCAGGGCAGGGCCTTGCTGTGGGACGTGCCCGTCACCGTGCAGGTGGGCTCGAACACTGTGACCCTCAGTCAGCTGAACAGCCGCCCGATCCATTAGCGCCCCGCCGTCGGAATGTGCGGAAACGGGAGAGGCGCGAACCGCCGCTCCTGGCGCTGACGGGACTCCGTCAGCCGCCGCTCACGACATCTCGATGATCTCCCGTATCCTGATCACCAACGCTTCCATGGCGAAGGGTTTGGTGATCATCGCCATGCCGGGCTCGAGGAAACCGGACGCCAGCGCGGCGTTCTCGGCGTAGCCGGTCATGAACAGAACCTTCAGTTCGGGTCGCAATGCGCGCCCCGCATCGGCGACCTGCCGGCCGTTGAGGCCCGGAAGCCCCACATCGGTGATCAGGAGGTCGACGCGGCGCCCGGATTGCAGCAATTCAAGCCCGCTCGGCCCGTCAGCCGCTTCCAGGGCCTGGTAACCCAGGTCGCTCAGCACCTCCACGATAAGCCCTCGCACCACGTCCTCGTCCTCGACGACCAGGACGGTCTCGCCGCCCTTGGTGGCATGGGCTGCGCCTGGCGCGATGAGGGCCTCGTCGTCCTCGATGTCGCCCCGGAACCGCGGAAGGTAGAGCTTGACCGTCGTTCCCTGGCCGATTTCGCTGTAGATCTTCGCGTAACCGTCGGACTGCCGGGAGAATCCGTAGATCATCGAGAGGCCGAGGCCCGTACCCTGGCCGATGGGTTTGGTGGTGAAGAACGGCTCGAACGCTCTGGCGACGATCTCCGGAGTCATCCCGGCGCCGGTGTCGGTCACCGCGACACAGACATACTGCCCCGGGCGCACGTCACGCTGCTTGGCCGCATAGGCGGTGTCCAGGTGGGCGTTGCAGGTTTCGATCGTGAGTTTTCCACCCTCGGGCATGGCGTCGCGTGCGTTGATGGCCAGGTTCAGGATCGCCGATTCCAGCTGGTTCGGATCGCAGCGCGTGGGCCACAGGCCGCCCCCCGACACCCGCTCGAGTTCGACCCGCTCGCCGAGCGTCCGCCGCAGTAGGTCTTCCATCGACGCGACGAGCGGGTTTACGCGCACCGGTCGCGGATCGAGCGGCTGGCGACGCGAAAAGGCCAGCAACCGGTGGGTCAAGGCCGCGGCGCGCTTGGCCGAGGTCATCGCGCCTTCGACAAACCGGTCCAGTTCGCTCAGGCGGCCCTGGCTGACGCGCTTCCGGACCAGGTCCAGACTGCCGGTTATGCCCTGCAGCAGATTGTTGAAGTCATGGGCGATGCCGCCGGTGAGTTGGCCGATCGCTTCCATCTTCTGGGCTTGGCGAAGGGCGTCCTCGGCGGCGCGCAACTCCGAGGTGCGCTCCTCTACCCGGGCTTCGAGCGTCGCGTTGAGGGCGCGCAGCGCCGCTTCCGCCTCGCCCCGCTCGACCATCTGGCGAGTGCGATCGGCCACCTCCTCCAGGAAGGCGATCTCGTCGGCTCGCCAATGCCGTGGCCGTCGGTCGTGCAGATAGACGACGCCGCGCAGCCGCCCGGCGCGGATGAACGGCACCACCAGGACAGCCCGCGTGACGGCGGCGGGGGCCGCGCCGCGCATCTCCTCGCCGGGCGGGCGATCCGGAAGGAAGTCGGCGATCGCCACCGTCCGGCCCCGGCTGAGCTCGTCCACGACCTTCCTTCCCGAGGCGTCCGCCGGACGCCGCCCCAGGAGCGGCGACACGGAGCCGTCGGTCCAACAGATGGAATAGTCGAACACCTGCTCGACCGGATCGAGTTGGCCGTAGCCCACGCGCGCGACACCGAAATATCGGCCCATCAAGGCGCACGCCTCACGAAGCGCGTCTTCGGGGTCGCCGCTACGCAGCAGATCGCTGAGTTCGAGCATGAAGGCGTGGCGGGCGTCGTCGAGCCTGCGCTCGCTGATGTCTATGGCCGTGCCGACGGCGCGAAAGCAGCGCCCGGTCTCGTCGAAGAGGCCTTTGCCCTTGGCTGCGACCCAGCGGATCAAGCCATCTTCTTTGCCGACCGTTCGATACTGCACGTCATAGGCGGCGCGCACGGTTGGATCCAGAGCTTGCGAGAACGCCTCGCTGATCGCGCCGCGGTCCTCGGGATGCAGGCCGGCGTAGAAGTCGTCCAGGCTGCAGGGCGCATCGGACGAAATGCCGAACATGGCCTTGGTTCGTGCGGACCAGGTCAGCACGTCGGTCTCAAGATCAAGGTCCCAGGTCCCGATCTCGGCCGCCTCCGTGGTCAGCCGCAGCGACTCCTCGCTGAGCGCGAGCCTTTCCTCGGATTCGCGCCGCTGGCTGATGTCCCGTAGAAATCCGATGAAGACGCCTGCGCCGCCCGCCATGGGAGCGATCGAGAGTTCGACCGGAAATTCGCGGCCGGTCTTCTCCATGGCCGTGATCTCGATCCGTCGATTGACGACCCGCGCCTCGCCGGTTCGCTGATAGCGCAGCATGCCTTCGTCGTGGCTTTTCCGATGCTGAGGCGGAATGATCAGGGCGCCCATCAGGCGGCCGGTCGCTTCCGCCTTGGTCCATCCGAAGGTTTGTTCGGCGGCCTTGTTCCATTCCACGACGACGCCGGCGGCGTCGATGGCGACAACGGCGTCGAGCACCGTGCCCGCCATGAGGCGAAGGGCGCCGCCACGTTCGATCTGGTCCTCAGGCGCCGTCATATCGGATGAGCTCGACAAGGAAAGGACCGCGTGGCGGCCAGATGCTCCGCTGAGCGCCCGGCAGCCCGTTCGCAGGATTCGTGAAGTTCGTGGACAAAACGAAAACCCCGGACCTCACGATCCGGGGCTTCCATTCTCTTCAGTCGATTCGGACCTTAATCCGCCAGCTCCGGCGCCGGGTCCTCCGCGATGTCGCGCAGGGAGGCCAGGGCGTCGACGACCGGCTTCTCGATGTCCGGCGCGCCGCGCTCGCGCACGTCGCCCTCGATCTCGAAGCCGATCTTGCCGTCCTTGAGCACCACCTTGACGTGGCCGCCCTTGACCAGCCGGCCGAACAGGATCTCGTCGGCCAGCGGCTTCTTGATGTTCTCCTGGATGACCCGGGCCAGCGGCCGGGCGCCGTAGAGTTCGTCGAAGCCGTTCTTGGCCAGCCAGTCGGCGGCGTCGTCGGAGGTCTCGATCGTCACGTGGCGGTCGGCGAGCTGCGCCTCGAGCTGCATGATGAACTTCTGCACCACCAGGCGGATGATCTCGGACGTCAGCGCCTTGAAGGCCACCACTGCGTCCAGGCGGTTGCGGAACTCCGGCGTGAACAGCCGCTTGATCGCCTCGTCCGCCTCGTCGTCCGCCTTGCCGCGGCCGAAGCCGATGGTCTGGCGCTGGGAGTCCGACGCGCCGGCGTTGGTGGTCATGATCAGGACCACGTTGCGGAAGTCGATCTTCTTGCCGTTGGCGTCGGTCAGCACCCCGTGGTCCATGACCTGCAGCAGGATGTTGTAGACGTCCGGGTGCGCCTTCTCGATCTCGTCCAGCAGCACCACGGCGTGCGGGTGCTGGTCGACGGCGTCGGTCAGGAGGCCGCCCTGGTCGAAGCCGACGTAGCCGGGAGGCGCGCCGATCAGGCGGCTCACGGTGTGGCGCTCCATGTACTCGCTCATGTCGAACCGCAGCAGCTCGATGCCGAGGGTGGCGGCGAGCTGGCGGGCGGTCTCGGTCTTGCCGGTGCCGGTGGGGCCCGAGAACAGGTAGCAGCCGATCGGCTTGTTCGGATCGCGCAGGCCCGCCCGCGCCATCTTCATGGCGGCGGAGAGTTGCTCGATGGCGTCATCCTGGCCGTAGACCGCGCGCTTCAGGTCCGCTTCGAGCTGCTTCAGCGCCTCGGTGTCGGATTTGGAGACCGACTTCGGCGGGATGCGGGCGATCTTGGCGACGACGCTTTCGACCTCCTTCAGGCCGATGGTCTTCTTCCGCTTGCCCTCCGGCAGCAGCATCTGGCTGGCGCCGGCCTCATCGATGATGTCGATCGCCTTGTCCGGCAGCTTGCGGTCG
>NZ_DASXYF010000120.1:0-5596 GCF_036502675.1 Phenylobacterium sp. | reverse complement strand
GGCCAACATCCCCCCGAAGGCCAGGGCGGTGATGACTGCGATCCCGACGATCGCACCCATTCGGGCGGTCGCGCTTAGATCGTTTCGTTCGAACCAGCCTCGGGCTCGCCCTTGAAGTTCTCGTCGAGCAGGACCCAGGTCATGCAGAGGATCTCCCGCAGGACCATTTCCGAAGGCTTGAACGCCGCCAGCTTGCGCGTGCCCGACACCAGGTGCCTGGCCATGCTCGCCTGCGCCGGGGTCGCCGCCAGATCGACGAGCTGTCGCTCCAATTGCGCCCAGGTAAACGTCGGAAGGGTTTCCTCCCGAGCCTCCGGGATCGGCCAGCGGGCCTCGAAGTCGTCGATTTCCCGGCGAAGCCGCAAGGCCCTGCCGATCACCGCTCGGTTGTCGAAGTTCTGCCAGTCGCCCATGAGCCTGCCCCTCTGTTGCCGGCTCATCCGGCCAGAGGTTAACGGCCTCGTCTGTCCTGATCGCGTCGTGTCCTGATCCGATCAGGACATGGTTAACGTCGAGCTGGCGGGCGAGGCGGGCGGCGGAGTAGCGATCCTCCACGCCGAGCTTGCGGCGGGCGCGGTCGCAGTAGGTGTCCACCGAGGTCTTGGACATGCCGAGTTCGCGGGCGATCTGCTTCGACGACAGATGCTGATCCACCAGGCGCAGGCATTCGCGCTCGCGCGGCGTGAGCAGCCCCACCGGGTCTTCGGCAATGATGTCCCGTGCGCGCATAGCGATAGCAGTTAACGACGACTTGGCCGTCACGTCTACTTTAACGCGAAGCCCCGTGCGGGATCAGCTACACTCTGCCGCACAGGGAGGCGCCAGCGATGGACGTGAAGGACCCCGGCCGCACCGTGCAGCTGGAGCTGATCATCGGCGCCCGGATGCGCACCCGGCGCCGGCAACTCGGGCTGTCGCAGACCGACCTGGCCGAACGGCTGGGCGTCTCCTTCCAGCAGGTCCAGAAGTACGAGCGCGGCGCGAACCGCGTGGCGGCCTCCACCCTGCTCATGGCGGCCCAGGCGCTGGGCACCAGCATCGCCTGGCTGGTCGGCGAGGAAAGCTCCGGCCGCGACGACGACGACGACGTGTTCCGCGCGCTCTCCCGTCCCGGCGCCCTGGAGATCCTGGAGGCGTTCAACGCCATCCCCGACCCGCGGACCCGCACGGCGCTCTTGGCGCTCGCCCGGGAAATGGCCGCCGCCGGCCCGGCTTGACCGACCGTTAAGGCGTTCAGCGCTATCCAAGCGCATGCGGAGAACCGCCCCCTTGAGACCGGCTCGACCCCTCGCCGAGCGCAGGCCGCGGCGCGCCCAGATCAGCGCCGAGCAGCTGGCCTCCCTGAGCCACGAGTTCCGCACGCCGCTGAACGGCGTCCTGGGCATGGCCCGCCTCCTGGAGGGCACCCGGCTGACAGCGGAGCAGCGATCCTACGTGGCGGCCCTGCGCGAAAGCGGCGAGCACCTGCTGGGCCTAGTCAACGACGTGCTGGACTTCGCCAAGCTGGGCGAGACCGGCGTCGAGCTGCGTCCCGGCACGGTCGACGTGGAGGCGCTGCTGCGCTCGGTCTGCGAGCTTTTGTCGCCGCGGACGCGGGAGAAGGGGCTGGAGATCGCCTGGGCGGCGCCGGCCGGCCTGTCGCGGATCCGCGCGGACGAGGGGCGGCTGCGGCAGATCCTGCTGAATTTCGCCGCCAACGCCGTCAAGTTCACCGAGGCCGGCGGCGTGCTGGTGACCGTGGCCCGCCGCGGCGGGGTGCTGCGGTTCCGGGTCGAGGACACCGGGCCGGGCGTGGCCGAGGCCGCCCGCGAGAGCATCTTCGAGGCCTTCGCCCAGGCCGATCCGGCGCACGCGGCCCTGGGCGGTGTGGGGCTGGGCCTGGCCATCGCCCGGCGTCTGGCCGCGGCCATGGACGGCTCGGTAGGCGTGGAAAGCGCCGACGGCGGCGGGGCGGCCTTCTGGTTCGAGGCCCGCTTCGAGACCGTGGCCGGGCCGGCGCAGCCGTCCGCCCTGGCCGGCCTCACCGTGGGCGTGGCCTCCCCCAGCGCGATCGTCCGCGAAGCCGCCCGCCGGCAGATCCTGGCCTGCGGCGGCCGGGCGGCGGCGGCCCCCGACGCCGAGAGCCTGCTGGCCGCCACCGGTCCCGGGGACGTGGTGCTGCTGGACCACCGCCTGGCCTCCGGACGACGCGCCATGCGGCCGCCCTCCGACCGCCGGGCGATCGTGCTGCTGGCGCCGGAGGAGCGCAGCCGCATCGCCCGCTACCGGGAGCTGGGCTTCGCGGGCTACCTGATCAAGCCGCTCCGCCGCGCCTCCCTGGCCGAGCGGGTGCTGGCCGCCCACGGCGCGGCGGCCAACCATCAGAACGGGGCGGAGGACGAGCGCGTCGCCCACGCCGCGGCGCCGGGAGCGCGGGTGCTGCTGGTGGAGGACAATCCGATCAACGCCATGCTGGCCCGCACCCTGCTGGCCCGCGAGGGCTGCGCCGTCGACCACGCGCGCGGCGGCGAGGAGGCGGTGGCCGCGGTGAGGGTCGGCCGCTACGACCTGATCCTGATGGACATGCGCATGCCGGGCGTCTCGGGCGTGGAGGCCACCGGCCGCCTGCGGGCCGCAGGCGTCGCGACCCCGGTGGTGGCGCTGACCGCCAACGCCTTCGAGGACGACCGCCACGCCTGCCTCGACGCCGGCATGGACGACTTCCTGGTCAAGCCCCTGTCGCCGGATGCACTGCGCGCCATCCTGACCCGCTGGACCGGGCGCGACAGCGACAAGGCGGGCCCGGTCCGCGAGGCCGCCGCCCGCTAGACGGATCGGGCGACGCGCGCCAAGGTCGGCCGACGAGGGCCGGGGGCCCTGGCGAAGGACACTCCATGGCGCAGACCTCCGCGACGGCGACCTCTTCCCCGCCGCGCCGGCGTCGAACGGCGATGGACGTCCTGCGCGCCCTGCGGCGGCCCAAGGTGGCCGTGATGCTGGCGTTGGGCTTCTCGTCGGGCCTGCCTTTCCTGCTCACCGGCAACACCCTCGGCTATTGGCTTCGCGAGGAGGGGACCGGGCTGAAGGCCATCGGCTTCCTCTCCTGGGTGGGACTGGCCTATTTCTTCAAGTTCCTCTGGTCTCCGGTCGTCGACCGGGTGGACGTGCCCGTGCTCGGCGGGCTGGGCCGCCGGCGCGGTTGGATGGTGTTGTCCCAGGTCGTCGTCGGGGCGGGCCTGATCGGCATGGCCGCGGTCGGGCCGGGCGGCGGACTGACCGCCGTCGCAGCCTTCGCCGTGGTCGCCGCCTTCGCCTCGGCGACGCAGGACATCGTCGTCGACGCCTGGCGGATCGAGGCGGCGGAGGACAGTGAAGAGCAGGGCCTGCTCACCTCGGCCTACCAGCTCGGCTACCGCGTCGCGCTGCTGGCGACCGACGCCCTGATCCTGGCGGTGGCGGCGCGCCTGGGCTGGCCCAACGCCTACCTGGTGTTCGGTTTGGCCATGGGCGTGGGCGTGGCGGCGAGCCTGTTCGCCCTGGAGCCCAGGCGCGCCGACGAGGTGATGCATTCCAAGGCGTCTCTGACGACCCCTCGCGGCTTCTTCGACGCCGTCGTCGGCCCGTTCGTGGACTTCTTCGCCAAGCACAAATGGGTCGGCCTGCTGATGCTGGCGGCCGTCGCCTGCTATCGCCTGCCGGATTTCGTCATGGGGCCGATGTACAACCCCTATTATCACGACCTCGGCCTGAGCAAGGACACGGTGGCGGGGGTGCGCGGCTCCGTCGGGCTGGTGGCGGCCTTCGTGGGGATCGCCGCCGGGGGCCTCAGCACCTTGCGGCTGGGCCTGTTTCCGACCCTCGCCGTCGGCGCCGTCCTGCAAGGCCTGGGGACGGGCGCTTTCGCATTTCTCAGCCTCAACGCCGGCCTCGGCGTCTTCAGCCTGGTGATGGCCGGCGACAACTTCGCCCAGGCCTACGCCGGCGTGGCGCTGGTGGCCTACATGTCCAGCCTCACCGGCCTGGGGTACACCGCCACGCAGTACGCGTTGCTGTCGTCGGCCTACGCCATGCTGGGCAAGTTCCTGAAGGGGTTCTCCGGAACCGCCGTGGAGGCCCTGACTCCCGTCCACGGCCTGCTCGGCGCCTACGCGACGGCCTTCGTCGGAACGGGCCTCCTGGCCATCCCGCCTCTCGTGCTGTTCCTCATTCTCGCCCGGATTCACGCCCGCGAGCCGGCGATGTCCACGCCCTAGGTCATGCAGATCACTTGCGCCACCCGCAGGTCGCGGCGCAGGCCGTCGGCCACGCGGCCGTAGTTGTCGACGGTCACCGGCTCGCCGGCGGCGAAGGCCGAGGGGTGGCGGCCGGAGAGCTGGAGGGCCCGCTGCACCGTCTCCGGCGCCGTGGTGTAGATGCGGCCCCGCCGCGGGGATTCGGCCACGGTCACCCCCACCACCCGGCCCGCCCGGTCGAGCGCCGGCGAACCCGACAGCCCGCCCAGCGTGCCGTTCAGCCCATCCGTCCGGCCGGTCTCGGCCCAGACCAGCACCGGCTCGGTGCGTGCGCCGCGGCCATGCACCACCAGGTTCTCGCGCCCCAGCAGCCGCGAGGTGGCCTCGCCCGGCCGCCCCTGCGGGAAGCCGGGGTGAAAGGCCCGGTCGCCGCGGCGCAGCGGCTCGGTCAGCCCCAGCGGCAGGGCCGGCGCGCCGCCATCGGTGATCAGCAGGGCGGCCTCCCCGCGCGGGTCGATCTGCACCTTGGCGGCGACGCCGCGCCCCTCTCCGACCACGATGGCGGCGGTGCGGCAGCCGTCCACCACGTGGCGGGCGGTGATCCAGACGCCCGTGTCGGCGACGGAGAAGGCGGTGCCGGCCCCCGGCGATGCCTGGCCCGGCACGTCCACCACCACCGAGGGATCGAAGGACGAGGCCGGGGCCAGCGGCGCGCCGTCGCCCGTGTCCGGCGGCGGCGGCGGCGCGTCGGCGCGCTCCTGCCGGCCGATCGCCGCGGCCAGCAGGGCGGCCACCACGGCGGAATAGAGCAGCCAGTCCGGCAGCCGCGGAAAGTGCACGGCGCCTCAGCCCGCCACGGCGGCGGCCAGGATGATGGCGGTGGCGAGCTTGGCGCCCACCAGCAGGGCCGCGGCCGCCACCTCGCCCTCCTGGATCCGCTGCGGCAGACCGCGCAGCAGGAGGTCCACCACCCGGAACACCAGCAGCTGAACCACCACGGTGGAGAGGCCCCAGACGCCGATCTCGATTATCGAGGTCGAGGCGTTGAGCGACACCGCCAGCGGGATCGCCAGGCCGACCAGCACGCCCCCCAGCGAGACGGCCGCGGCGGCGTTGCCCTCGCGGATCAGGGTGATCTCGCGATGCGGGGTGAGCATCACATAGGCCAGCGCGCCCAGGAACAGGATCAGCGTGGTGACGCCGGCGTGCAGCAGGGTGAGCGGGAAACCGGTGGCGAAGGCCTGGATCTCGGGCGACTGGAGCTGGGGCGGCATCAGGCTCTCAGGTGTGGCGGCTGGGCTTTGCGGGGTAGCACGGCGGGATGCGTCGCGGCCAACGCCTTCAGGCGCCAGGCGAATGCGCTGCGGCGCGCCGGGCGCTGGCGC
>NZ_DASXYF010000119.1:0-8029 GCF_036502675.1 Phenylobacterium sp. | reverse complement strand
GAAAAGATTCTCAGCATCCAGATCGACCCGGCGACCGGCGTCTTCCCCCACCATGGCCGGGCGCTGGCCAAGGCCCTGAACCTGCAAGGCGACCTGGCCAAGCAGGGCGCCAAGCTTCTCGGACAGCTCTATCGGGCCTTCGTCGAGAAGGACATGTCGATGCTGGAGATCAACCCGCTGATCATCACCGGCGACGACAAGCTGATCCTGCTGGACGCCAAGGTCAGTTTCGACGGCAACGCGCTCTTCCGTCACCCGGACATCGTCGCCCTGCGCGACACCACCGAAGAAGACCCCAAGGAAATCGAGGCCTCCAAGTTCGACCTGTCCTATATCGCGCTGGACGGCACCATCGGCTGCATGGTCAACGTCGCGGGCCTTGCCATGGCGACCATGGACATCATCAAGCTCTATGGCGCGGAACCCGCCAACTTCCTCGACGTCGGCGGCGGCGCGTCGAAAGAGAAGGTCACCGCGGCCTTCAAGATCATCACCGCCGACCCCAACGTCAAAGGCATCCTGGTCAACATCTTCGGCGGCATCATGCGCTGCGACATCATCGCCGAGGGCGTGGTGGAGGCGGTGAAGGAGATGGGCCTGACGGTGCCGCTGGTGGTGCGCCTGGAAGGCACCTACGTCGACGAGGGCAAGGCGATCATCCGTGACTCCGGCCTCAACGTGATCCCCGCCAACGACCTCGCGGACGGGGCCGCGAAGATCGTCAAGGCCGTGCGAGGCGCCGTTTGATGCGCGGCCCAGGCGCCATGCTGCTTGGCGTCCTCGCCGCGACCCTGTCCATCTCCGGGGCGGCGCACGCCGACCCGACCTTCGACACCTTCCAGGACCTCTGCGTGAAGACCAGGGCGAACGCGCCGGCCGCGCTGGCCGCCGCCGACGCCCGCGGCTGGACCGAGATGCCGGCCATGTTCCACGACGAGATCGCCAAGCAGGGCTTCACGGGCGGCGAGGGCCGCGCCAAGAGCCAGAACCGCGTCCTGACGCTGATGTACGCCGGCAGCGGCGCGCCGGTGATCGAGGGCGCGCCGGTGCCCGTCCGCGCCTGCGCCGTGGGCGCCCGCCCCGCCGACGGCGCGGCCTTGAGGAAGCTGGCCGCCGCCTGGGCCGCGGTGCCCGCCGATCCCGGCCTGCCCGCCTCCAAGGGCCAGGCCTTCGCCTTCACCGAGGACGGCGGCGCGCACCACCAGGTGACCGGCGCCGACCTGCGCTCGCCCCATGGCCAGAACCTGATCCGCCAGGGCCGCGTCGCCATGATCATCGTCGCCGGACGGCCCGCCGCGCCGCTCCTCGTCTACGCCATACCTACGCTGTGAGCTGAACCTGAATGTCCATCCTGATCGGCAAAGACACCCGCGTGATCTGCCAGGGCATCACCGGCAGCCAGGGCACCTTCCACACGGAGCAGGCGATCGCCTACGGCACCCGGATGGTCGGCGGCGTCACCCCCGGCAAAGGCGGCTCGAAGCACCTGGACCTGCCGGTGTTCAACACCGTCGGCCAAGCGGTCAGGGAGACCGGCGCCGAGGCCAGCGTCATCTATGTGCCGCCGCCCTTCGCCGCCGATTCGATCCTCGAGGCCATCGACGCCGAGGTGCCGCTGATCATCTGCATCACCGAGGGCATCCCGGTGGCCGACATGGTGCAGGTCAAGCGCGCCCTGTCGGGCTCGAAGTCGCGGTTGATCGGCCCCAACTGCCCGGGCGTGCTGACGCCCGGCGAGTGCAAGATCGGCATCATGCCGGGCAATATCTTCAGGCGCGGCTCCGTGGGCGTTGTGTCCCGCTCCGGGACGCTTACCTATGAGGCCGTGTTCCAGACATCTCAGGTGGGGTTGGGCCAGACCACGGCCGTCGGCATCGGCGGCGACCCGGTCAAGGGCACCGAGTTCATCGACATCCTGCAGATGTTCCTGGACGATCCTGAGACAGAATCGATCATCATGATCGGCGAAATAGGCGGGTCGGCGGAAGAAGACGCCGCCGCCTTCATTAAAAGTTCAGCCACCAAGAAGCCTATGGTGGGATTCATCGCGGGACGCACCGCGCCGCCCGGTCGGCGCATGGGTCACGCGGGCGCGATCATCGCCGGCGGCAAGGGCGGGGCCGAGGACAAGATCGCGGCGATGGAAGACGCGGGCATCCGTGTCTCCCCCTCGCCCGCGGCGCTCGGCGAAACCCTGCTCCAGGTGCTGGGGGGCGCTTGAGGGCCAATTTAGCGTAAGGGCGGTCCGCGCTCGGCTCCTTCAAAGCTCCGCGGCGGGTCGTCCCGGAAAGCGGATGACATGGCGGACGATGCAGGTCTGATCAACGAGGTCCTCAAGGAGACCTCTTTCCTCTATGGCGGCAACGCCGACTACGTGGAGGATCTCTACGCGAGGTGGGCGGGCGATCCGACCAGCGTCGACGCCTCCTGGCGGGCGTTCTTCACCTCGCTGCAGGACCGCGCCGACGAGGTGAGGCGCGCGCCCCCCGCCTGGACCCGGCCGGAGACGCCGGCCCAGCGCCCGGACTGGCTGTCGGCCATCGACGGCATGTGGCCGGCGGTGGAGGCCAAAGTCGGCGCCAGGATCGCCGAGCGCCAGCCCGCCGCCTCCACCGATTCCGTGCGCGCCGCGACGCTGGATTCGCTGCGCGCCATCATGATGATCCGCGCCTACCGCATGCGCGGCCACCTGAAGGCCAACCTCGATCCGCTGGGCATCGCCACCACGCCGGGCGACGCCAGCGAGCTCGACCCCGCCTCCTACGGCTTCTCCGAGGCCGACTACGAGCGGCCGATCTTCCTGGACTTCGTGCTGGGCCTGGAGACCTCCACGGTCCGCGAGATCCTGGAGATCCTGCGCCGCACCTACTGCGGCACGGTCGGCGTGCAGTACATGCACATCTCCGACCCGCGCGAGAAGGGCTGGCTGCAGGAGCGCATCGAGGGCCGCGACAAGGAGATCACCTTCACTCGCGAGGGCAAGATCGCCATCCTGAAGAAGCTGATCGAGTCCGAAGGCTTCGAGCGCTTCCTGCACCGCCGGTTCCCCGGCACCAAGCGCTTCGGTCTCGATGGAGCTGAATCCATCGTTCCGGCGCTGGAGCAGATCATCAAGCGCGGCGGCGCGCTGGGCGTGCGCGACATCGTCGTCGGCATGCCGCACCGCGGACGGCTCAACGTGCTGGCGGCGGTGATGGGCAAGCCCTACCGCGCCATCTTCCACGAATTCCAGGGCGGCAGCTCGATGCCCTCCGACGTGGAAGGCTCAGGCGACGTGAAGTACCACCTGGGCGCTTCCTCGGACCGGGAGTTCGACGGCAACAACGTTCACCTGTCGCTCACCGCCAACCCCAGCCACCTGGAGATCGTCAACCCGGTGGTGATCGGCAAGGCCCGCGCCAAGCAGGCCTTCACCCTGCGCGAGAACCCCTCCGCCGGCCGCGGCCACGTCCTGCCGCTGCTGCTGCATGGCGACGCCGCCTTCGCCGGCCAGGGCGTGGTAGCCGAGTGCTTCGCCCTGTCGGGCCTGAAGGGCTACGGGGTGGGCGGCACCGTCCACTTCATCGTCAACAACCAGATCGGCTTCACCACCAGCCCGAAGAACAGCCGCTCCTCGCCCTATCCGTCCGACGTGGCGATGATGGTCGAGGCGCCGATCTTCCACATGAACGGCGACGACCCGGAAGCCTGCGTCCACGCCGCCAAGGTGGCCACCGAGTTCCGCCAGCAGTTCGGCAAGGACGTGGTCCTCGACATGTTCTGTTACCGCCGGTTCGGCCACAACGAGGGCGACGATCCGACGATGACGCAGCCCTTGATGTACGCGAAGATCAAGGAGCACCCCAACACGCGCGAGATCTACGCCAACCGCCTGGTGACCGAGGGCGTCGCCACCGCCGACGAGGTCCAGGGCTGGATCTCCGAGTTCGACGCCTTCCTCGACGCCGAGTTCGAGGCCGCCAAGTCCTACAAGGCCAACAAGGCCGACTGGCTGGACGGCAAGTGGGCGGGCTTTAGCCTGACCGGCGAGGAGCGCCGCGAGACCGGGGTGCCCAGGCAGAAGCTGCTCGACCTCGGCCACAGGATGACCACCATCCCGGCCGGGATCGCCGTGCACAAGAACGTCGAGCGGGTGATCCACAACCGGCGCGCGGCAATCGACGCCGGCGAGGGCGTCGACTGGTCGACGGCCGAACACCTGGCCTTCGCCACCCTTCTGGACCAGGGCTATCCCGTGCGGCTCTCCGGCCAGGACAGCGTGCGCGGCACCTTCACCCAGCGCCATTCGGCGATCATCGACCAGAAGACCGAAGAACCCTACATCCCGCTGCGCAACCTCTCGCCCACACAGGCCCACTTCGAGGTGCTGGATTCGGCGCTGTCGGAAGAGGCGGTGCTGGGCTTCGAGTACGGCTTCTCGCTCACCGACCCGGCCACGCTGACCCTGTGGGAAGCTCAGTTCGGCGATTTCGTGAACGGCGCCCAGGTGGTCATCGACCAGTTCATCTCCTCGGGCGAACGCAAGTGGCTGCGGATGAGCGGCCTCGTCATGCTGCTGCCGCACGGCTACGAGGGCCAGGGGCCGGAGCACTCCTCCGCCCGCCTGGAGCGGTTCCTGCAGCTCTGCGCCGAGGACAACCTGCAGGTCGTCAACTGCACCACCCCGGCCAACTACTTCCACGCCCTGCGCCGCCAGGTGCTGCGGGAGTTCCGCAAGCCGCTGGTGGTGATGGCCCCCAAGAGCCTGCTGCGCCACAAGCGCGCCGTCTCCAACCTCTCGGACATGGCCGAGGGCTCCACCTTCCACAGGGTGATGGTCGACGGGGCCGAGGTTGGCTGCGACGTGGGCGGCGTCGAGCTGGCGGCGGACAGCAAGATCAGCCGCGTGGTGCTCTGCTCCGGCAAGGTCTACTTCGACCTCCTGGAAGCGCGCGCCAAGACCGGCCGCAACGACGTCTATCTGCTGCGCCTCGAGCAGTTCTATCCCTGGCCGCTGAAGTCGCTGACCAGCGAGCTGAAGCGGTTCTCCAACGCCGAGCTGGTCTGGTGCCAGGAGGAGCCCAAGAACATGGGAGGCTGGACCTTCGTCGACGCCTGGCTGGAACTCACCCTGCAGCGGATGAACCTCAAAGCCAAGCGCGCCCGCTACGTCGGCCGCCCGGCCACCGCCTCCACCGCCGCCGGGGTGATGAGCCGCCACCTCAAGGAACTCGAGACCTTCCTCGCCGAGGCGTTCGCTTAAGCGCCCGCTCGAACCGCCAGCACAGGAACCAGATCCATGGCCGACATCATGACCCCCGCCCTCGGCGAATCCGTCACCGAGGCGACGGTGGCGCGCTGGGCGAAGAAGCCCGGCGAGTCGGTCCGCAAGGACGAGATCCTGGTGGAGCTGGAGACCGACAAGGTCAGCCTCGAGGTGGCCTCGCCGGCCGACGGCGTGCTCTCCGACATCGCCGCCGCCGAGGGCGCGACGGTGGCCGCCGGCGCGCTGCTGGGCAAGGTTTCCGAAGGCGGCAAGGCGGCCGCGCCGGCGCCGGCCAAGGCCGCTGTGGCCCCGGCTGAGAAGGCCGCGCCCGCGGCGAAGGCTGCGCCCGAACCGGCGCCCGCCCCGGCTCCCGTCCCGGCGCCGGCTCCTGCGCCCGCCGCCGCCAAGGCGCCGGTCCTCGCCCCTTCGGCCCAGCGGGTCGCCGCCGAGAACAGTCTCGACCCGGCCGCAATCCCAGGAACCGGCAAGGACGGCCGCGTCACCAAGGGCGATGCGCTGGCCGCCCTGGAGGCCCGCGCCAAGGCCCCGCCCGCAGCGCCCGCTCCGGCGGCGGCGCGCGAGGTGCACGCCCGCGAGGAGCGGGTGCGCATGACCCGCCTGCGCCAGACCATCGCGCGCCGACTGAAGGAAGCGCAGAACAACGCCGCCATGCTCACCACCTTCAACGAGGTGGACATGACCGCGGTGATGGCCGCCCGGGGCCAGTACAAGGACGCCTTCGAGAAGCGCCACGGCGTCAAGCTGGGCTTCATGGGCTTCTTCGTGAAGGCCTGCGTCGCGGCCCTGAAGCAGGTGCCCGAGGTCAACGCCGAGATCGACGGCCAGGACCTGATCTACAAGGACCACTACGACATCGGCGTGGCGGTCGGCTCCGAGCGCGGCCTGGTGGTGCCGGTGGTGCGCGACGCCGACCAGCTCAGCCTAGCCGGGATCGAGAAGGCCATCGGCGAGCTGGGCAAGAAGGCTCGCGACGGCGCCCTGGCGCTGGAGGATCTGCAGGGCGGCACCTTCACCATCTCCAACGGCGGGGTCTACGGCTCGCTGATGTCGACCCCGATCCTCAACGCTCCGCAGTCCGGCATCCTGGGCATGCACAAGATCCAGGAACGCCCCGTGGTCGCCGGCGGCCAGATCGTCATCCGCCCGATGATGTACCTCGCCCTCTCCTACGACCACCGCGTCGTCGATGGCCAGGGCGCGGTCACCTTCCTGGTCCACGTCAAGGAAGCCATCGAGGACCCGCAGCGCCTGCTGCTGGACGTCTGACCGTCCGCCGATCAAGCTGGGCGCCATGGCGCTCGTCGAGATTGCCCGCTTTGTCGATCTGACCGAGGCCCAGGTCGCGGCCTCGGCGCTGCGCGCATCGGGCATTCCGGTCTTCTTGCAGAATGAGCATTGGGGACAGACCGCCTTCACCATGCAGTTGGCGATAGGCGGCTTCCGGCTTTGGGTTCCTGAGGAGGAGGCCACAGACGCTCAGGCCTTCATCAGCTCAAGCCGCAGAACACCGTCGGCGCTCCCGCCGCTGCCGGTCTCCGAAGCGACTGTCCGGATGGTCCTGTCGCTGTTGCTGTCGTTTCTCACCGGGGTCATCACGCCGTTGCGGCCTCGCCGGTTCCAGCGGCTCAGCGACGGCGACGAATGAGCGCGATCTGCGCGGAGTCTTCGGTATTCCGCGCCTGAAGCTGGCGTGCTGGGAGGACCCGGCAGGTCCACTCGACCAGACCGCGCTTGTGCGTCGCGCCGACACGAAATAACCGCGTCCGACGAACGCCAGCCCTCGCCTCGCAGGCGAAGGTTCTGTATCTCAGCCCCACCTCTCCGGACCACAGATCGAGACTTCCATGGCCGACGCCCCCTCCTACGACGTCGTCATCATCGGCGGCGGCCCCGCCGGCTACAGCGCCGGCATCCGGGCCGGCCAGCTGGGCCTGAAGGTCGCGGTGGTGGACAAGGGGGCGACGCTGGGCGGCACCTGCCTGAACGTCGGCTGCATGCCCTCCAAGGCCCTGCTGCACGCCTCGGAGCTCTACGACGCCGCGGCCAACCACTTCGCCGAGCTGGGCATCGAGGTGCAGCCCAAGCTCAACCTCGACCAGATGATGCGCCAGAAGGCCGAGTCCGTGGCCACCCTGACGCGGGGGATCGAGTTCCTGTTCAAGAAGAACAAGGTCGACCGGGTGATCGGCTCCGGCAAGATCGCCGGCCCCGGCAAGGTCGAGGTCGCCGGCGCGGACGGCGCGGCCAGCATCCTTGAGGCCAGGAACATCGTCATCGCCACCGGCTCGGAACCGTCCGGCCTGGCGGGCGTCGACGTCGACCAGGTGCGCATCGTCGATTCCACCGGCGCACTGTCCCTGCCGGAAGTGCCGAAGAGCCTGGTGGTGATCGGCGCCGGGATCATCGGCCTGGAGCTGGGCTCGGTCTGGCGCCGGCTGGGCGCCCAGGTGACGGTGGTGGAGTTCCTCGATCGCATCACGCCCGGCATGGACGCCGAGGTCGCCAAGACCTTTCAGCGCGCGCTGACCAAACAGGGGATCGTCTTCAAGCTCTCCAGCAAGGTCACTGGCGCCAAGGCGTCGAAGAAGGGCGTCAGCGTCACCGTCGAGCCGGTGGCCGGCGGCGCGGCCGAGACGCTTGAGGCCGACTACGTGCTGCTGGCCATCGGGCGGCGGCCCTACACCGAGGGCCTCGGCCTGGAGAGCGTCGGGATCACGCCGGACAAGCGCGGCTTCATCGAAACCGACCACTGGAAGACCAGCG
>NZ_DASXYF010000118.1:0-8490 GCF_036502675.1 Phenylobacterium sp. | reverse complement strand
GCTTCGGTCTTGACCAGGATGTGCCGGGCGTGCACCTCCTCGTGCCCCGCCTTGTCCTTGGCGAAGGTCTGGTAGCGGGCCTTGAGCTGGTCCTCGGTCTCGGCGGCCTTGATCGCCTTGTTGAGGTAGGCTTCCTGGATCAAACGATCCTCATAGCGCTTCAACCGGAGCTGCACCTCGGGATCCTGGTCGAGGTGAGCCTTGCGGGCGGCCTCGGTGATCAGCATGCCGTCGACGAGCCGGTCGAGGAGCATCGGATAGATCTGGGCGAGCGGCATCTTTTGGACCTGGGGCGGCAGGCTCTGTTGCGCCGCTTCGAGATCCGAAAGGTGCAACTCGGTCCCGTCGACACGTGCCACGACCATGCTGCCGGGCGGCATCGGGGCCGGCATTGTGGCGGCGGGGTTCGGCTGAGGCGCGGGCCGGTCGGCTGCCAGCAAGACGCCGCCGCCGGCGACCGCGGCGGCGAGCCCGGCGGCACAGATCAAGCCGAGCGGAGTTATTGAGAGACGAGGATGCATCGCAGTACCTATAATGAGGAATAGCCGCTGCACGCCAGCGGCGTGGATGGATGAATGCATATCGCTATCACGCAAACAAGGCAGCGAAAGGGCGAAGTCGCCTGTGACCCGATTGGCCGGCTCGAATTGACACGCCTTGGACGCCCGCTTATCTCTCGTTTGGCCGCCGTGCGAACTTATCCGGCCTATTTTTTCCTGATTTCGAGGGTCTCATGCTTGGTGCCTTAGCCCGGCGCCTGTTCGGCTCCGCCAATGACCGTTACGTCAAAAGCCTGGGGCCGATCGTTTCCGCCATCAACGAATTGGAGCCGCAGCTCGAAGCGATGTCCGATGACGAGCTGCGGGCACGGACCCAGCAGTTCAAGCAACAGCTCGCCGACGGGACCGAGCTCGACGACATCCTGATCGAAGCCTTCGCGACCGTGCGGGAGGCGTCGAAGCGCACTCTCGGACAGCGCCATTTCGATGTGCAGCTGATGGGCGGCGTCGTATTGCATCGCGGCATGATCGCCGAGATGAAGACCGGCGAAGGCAAGACGTTGGTCGCGACCCTCCCGGTCTATCTCAATGCGTTGACCGGCAACGGCGTGCACGTCGTCACGGTCAACGATTACCTGGCCCGCCGCGACTCCGAATGGATGGGCCAGATCTACCGGTTTCTCGGCCTGACGGTAGGCGTCATCGTGCACGACCTCGACGACATGCAGCGGAAGGAGGCCTATCTCTGCGACGTTACCTACGGCACCAACAACGAGCTCGGCTTCGACTATCTGCGCGACAATATGAAATTCCGGCTCGAGGACATGGTCCATCGGCCGTTCCACTATGCGATCGTCGATGAGGTCGACTCGATACTGATCGACGAGGCGCGCACCCCGCTGATCATCTCCGGCCCCACCGAGGACCGCAGCGAGTTCTACAAGACCATCGACATCCTGGTGAAGGAGCTGATCGAGGACCCCACCAACTTCGACCACGACGAGAAGCAGCGCCAGGTGCTGCTGACCGAAGAGGGCTCGGAGCGGATGGAGGAGATCCTGCAGGCCGCCGGCCACCTGGCCGAGGAAACCACCGGCCTCTACGACGCGGCCAACGTCTCGGTGGTGCACCACGTCAACCAGGCCCTGCGCGCCAACATCCTCTACCTGCGCGACCGCGACTACATCGTCCGCGCCGGCGAGGTGATGCTGATCGACGAGTTCACCGGCCGGATGATGCAGGGCCGGCGCCTGTCGGAAGGCCTGCACCAGGCCATCGAGGCCAAAGAGGGGGTGGTGGTCCAGCCCGAGAACCAGACGCTGGCCTCAGTGACGATCCAGAACTACTTCCGCCTCTACGACAAGCTGTCGGGCATGACCGGCACCGCGGCCACCGAGGCGCAGGAGTTCCTCGACATCTACAAGATGGACGTGGCCGAGATCCCCACCAACCGTCCGGTGACGCGGATCGACGACGACGACGAGGTCTACCGCACCGCCGCGGAGAAGAACCAGGCGATCCTGAAGCAGATCGAGGACTGCTACGTGCACGGCCAGCCGATTCTGGTGGGCACGGTCTCCATCGAAAAGTCCGAGCAGCTCTCGGCCCTGCTGCAGGCGCACAAGTTCGAGCAGGACGGCAAGGCCCGCACCGGCGTCCCGCACAACGTGCTGAACGCCCGCTACCACGAGCAGGAGGCGCTGATCGTCGCCGACGCCGGCGTGCCGGGCGCGGTGACCATCGCCACCAACATGGCCGGACGGGGGACCGACATCCAGCTGGGCGGCAACGTCGACATGAAGACCCTGCGCTGGCGCGACGAACAGCGCGGCCTGGGCGTCGAGGTCACGCCGGAGATGTCCCTCAAGCACCGCGCCGAGGTGGAGGCCGAGATCGCCGGCCTGAAGGCCAAGGCGCTGGCCGCCGGCGGTCTGTTCGTGCTGGGCACCGAGCGGCACGAAAGCCGGCGGATCGACAACCAGCTGCGCGGCCGCACCGGGCGCCAGGGCGACCCGGGCCACTCGAAGTTCTTCCTGTCCTGCGAGGACGACCTCCTGCGCATCTTCGCCGGCGAGCGGCTGGATTCGATCATGCGCACCTTCGGGGTCCAGGAGGGCGAGGCGATCACCCACAAGTGGCTGAACTCCGCCATCGCCACCGCCCAGAAGCGGGTGGAGCAGCGCAACTACGAGATCCGCAAGAACCTCCTGAAGTACGACGACGTGGTCAACGACCAGCGCAAGGCGGTCTTCGAGCAGCGCCAGGAGTTCATGGAGGCGGCCGACCTCTCCGAGGTGATCGACGAGATGCGGGCCGACACCATCGAGGACTTCGTCTCCCGCCACCTGCCGCCCAAGGCCTATGCCGAGCAGTGGGACGTGGAGGGGCTGGGGCAGCAGGTCCGCGACTACCTGGGCCTGGAGCTGCCGATCGCGGCCTGGGCGGCCGAGGACGGGATCGCCAACGAGGAGATCCAGGACCGCATCGCCAAGGCGGCCGAGGCCCGCCGCGCCGAGCGCGAGGCGAGCCTCGGGCCCGAGCACATGCGCAGCATCGAAAAGAGCTTCCTGCTGCAGATGGTGGACCTGCAGTGGCGCGAGCACCTGATGCACCTCGACCACCTGCGCAACGTCATCGGCCTGCGCGGCTACGGCCAGCGCGACCCCTTGAACGAGTACAAGACCGAGGCCTTCTCGCTGTTCGAGAAGCTGCTGATCGACCTGCGCCAGAACGTGACCCGCTGGCTGATGACCGTGGAGTTCCAGCTCGCCGAGCCGGAGCCCGCGCCGCTGGGCCAGTTCACCGAGGTGCACCTCGACCCGTTGACCGGCGAGAACGCCGCGGTGATGGGCGTGCTGCCGGACGGCTTGGCGGCCGAGCAACGCCAGGCCCTGCCGGTGTCGGCCCTGCCGGAGGGCTGGGAAGCCACCGGGCGCAACGCCGGCTGCCCCTGCGGCTCGGGCAAGAAGTTCAAGCACTGCCACGGCCAGCTGATCTGACGCTGGCGCGGGGCGCACGGGCGGGACCATGAGCCGCTACGACTTCGCCTCCGACAACACCGCGCCGGCCGCGCCGGAGGCGATGGCCGCGCTGGCCGCGGCCAACCACGGCTTCGCGCCGGGCTACGGGGACGACGGCGTGACGGCGCAGGCCGCCGACCTGGTGCGCGCGTTCCTCGACGCCGACGTGGAAGTGCGGTTCCTGGCCTCCGGCACGGCGGCCAACGCCCTGTGCCTCGCCGCGCTGTGCCGGCCGTTCGAAGCGGTGCTGGCCCACGCCCACGTCCTCACCGACGAGACCGGGGCGCCGGGCTTCTTCGGCCACGGCCTGGGGCTGGTCGGCCTGGCCGGCGCTTCGGGACGGATCGAGCCTGGCGCCCTGCGGGCGGCCCTGGACGCGCCGGAGGTCTCCCACCGGCAGTCGCCGGCGGCGCTGTCGCTCACCAACGCCACGGAGTACGGGACGGTCTATTCGGCCGAGGCGCTGAGCGTGCTCGTCGGGGCGGCCAGGGCGGGGGGCCTGGGCGTGCACCTCG
This sequence comes from Phenylobacterium sp., assembly GCF_036502675.1. Taxonomy (GTDB): domain Bacteria; phylum Pseudomonadota; class Alphaproteobacteria; order Caulobacterales; family Caulobacteraceae; genus Phenylobacterium. The sequence goes on along the minus strand of NZ_DASXYF010000118.1, from coordinate 4,455 downwards.
ACGGGGCGCGGCTGGCCAACGCGGCGGCGGCGGGTTTCGACCCCAAGGCGCTGGGCGGGCTGGGCGTCGACCTCGTGGTGGTGGGCGGGACCAAGGCCGGCATGCCGCCCGCCGAGGCGGTGGCGATCTTCGAACCGGCGCTCGCGCGCCGGTTCGACGCGCGGCTCAAGCAGGCGGGCCAGCTCCCCTCCAAAGGCCGGTTCTACGCCGCGCCGTTCGTAGGCATGCTGCAGGACGGCGCCCTCCTGCGGCACGCCGCCCACGCCAACGCCATGGCGCGCCGGCTCGCCGGGCGCTGCCCCTTCCCGGTGCGCCATCCCGTGGAAGCCAACGGGGTGTTCGTGGAGATGGACGAGCCGGCGCTGCGCCGGCTCACCGACCGCGGCTGGGCGGCCTACCGGTTCCTGGACGGGACGGTGCGCTTCATGTGCTCCTGGGCCACGGCGGCCGGGGCGGTCGACGCCCTGGCGGAGGACCTGCGCGCCATCGTCTGAATTCTGACGGTGAGGCTGGTTTTACCCGGCGGCAAGGAATCCGCCGTAAGCGTCGCAGTGTGACGCCAAAGCCGCACCCTTTGCGAAATGCCGCGCCGAACACGTTCGGCGGCAAAGGGACGCATGTCCTGGATCGGGACGGTTACGACTTCGTGAGGAATGCAGCGGCACCTTGGCCGCCTCTGAACCGACGGCGCGCCAAGACGCAGCGCCGCGGCTGAACCACGCCCACGCGGCCAGAAGGCCCGCGGCTCCCGATGAAAGCGACCATGAACACCTTCCTCCGCACCGCCCTGCTCGGCTCCGCCGCCGCGAGCCTCGTGACTCCCGGTCTCGCCCAGGCGCAGGACGCCGGCTCCGCCACCGGAGTGTCCGAGATCGTGGTCACCGGATCGCGCATCCGCCGCGACACCTTCAACGCCCCCATGCCGTCGGCGGTGGTGACCGGAGAGGAAATCCGCAGGTCCGGCTACGTGTCGCTGGCCGACTCGCTGGTCGACCTGCCCCTTTTCGGGGGCAACGTGAACCAGCAGACCGCCGGCGGCACCCTGTTCCAAACGGGCCAGGCGCGGGTGGACCTCCGCGGCCTGGGCGGCACGAACGTCCGCACCCTGGTGCTGGTGGACGGCCGCCGGCACGTCTTCTCCGACGCCTCCTCCCCCGGCGTCGACCTGAACATGCTGCCGCAGCTGATGGTCGAGCGGGTGGACGTGGTGCCGGGCGGCGCCTCGGCGGTCTACGGCTCGGAGGCCATCGCCGGCGTCGTCAACATCATCATGCGCAAGCAGGCCGACGGCTTCGAGGGCGACGTGCAGACCGGCGTCACCTCGCGCGGGGACGGCCAGGAGTTCCGCATCGGCGGCCTCTACGGCCACAAGTACCTGGGCGACCGGCTGAACGTGCTGGTCGGGGGCGAGATCGCCCGCAGCGAGCCGATCATGCAGTCCGACCGGGACTGGGCCTACCCCGGCCTGCGGCGCACCGCGACGCCGCCCGTCCTCACCATCGTGCCGGCGTCGCGCAGCAACGCCTCGCCCTATGCGAACTTCCAGCTCCGGGCCGGCGCGTCGCCGCTGGCTGTCGTGCGCGACGTGCGCAACCCCTCGCAGATCGTCGGCCTGAGCCCGGCCTGCGCCGCCACCACCGTGACGCCCGCCTGCCAGGACCAGTCGCTGATCTACGCCAGCGACTACGCCGCCCTGCAGAGCAAGGTGTCCCACGGCGTGATCCGCGGCCACGCGGACTACGCGGTCTCCGACAAGGTCAAGGCGTTCGTCGACGCCAGCTACGCGAAGGTGGAGGGCTACAGCACGTCTTCGCCCGCCTTCTCCAGCCCCGCCGGCGGCGGGACGATGCCGGTGTTCATCACCGGCGACAACGCCTTCCTGAACGGGACGGGCGCGACGGCGGCGCAGCTGCGCGCCATCTGGACAGCGGCGGCCCCGGCCGGCGGCGGCCTCACCCTGACCCCGGCGTCGCGCGCCCAGATCGGCAAGTTCTGGGGCGAATTCGGCGGGCGGGACGTCCGGTCCACCCGCGACACCACCCAGGTCACCGTGGGCCTGGAGGGCCAGTTCGACGCCCTGGACCGCACGATCCACTGGAACGGCTACGGCCAGTACGGGGAAATGAACGGCACGACGGTGTCCTACGGCCAGCCCTATAAGGCCCGGGTGCAGCAGGCGGTCGACGCGGTCACCCTGCCGACCGGCCAGATCGTCTGCCGCGACGTCACCGCCCGCGCCGCCGGCTGCGTACCCTGGGACCTGGTCAACGGCCCCTCGCAGGAGGCGGTCGCCTGGGCGAACGCCGTCTCGACCACCGACCAGACGGTGAAGCAGACCGTCTTCGCGGCGAGCTTCGACACCAACCTCCTCACCCTGCCCGCCGGCCCGCTCGGCGTGGCCGGCGGTCTCGAATACCGCAAGGAGGAGAGCAGCTTCGTCCAGGACGCGCTGGGCGCGGCGAACCTGCTGTTCATCAACCAGATCGGCACCCGCGCCGGCTCGTACGACGTCAAGGAAGCCTACGGGGAGATGCGCGTCCCGCTGCTGAAGGACCTGCCGTTCGCCGAGGAGCTGAGCGTCGAGTTCGCCGGCCGCGCGGCGGACTATTCGTCCGCCGGCAGGACCAACCAGTACCGCCTGGCCGCCGTCTGGGCGCCGGTCCGCGACATCCGCTTCCGGGCCTCTCAGGGCACCGCCGTGCGGGCGCCAAACATTGTCGAGCTCTACGCCCCGCAGTCCCGCAGCTTCAGCACCACCGCGCAGGATCCGTGCGACCGGCAGTCGCCCGCCGCGACGGCCGCGCAGAAGGCCGCCCGGCTGGCCAACTGCTCCGCCGCGATCGCGAACTACAACCCTGCGACCTTCAATTCGAACATCGGCACGGGGCGCTCGTCGCTGCCGATCTTGCTGGGCGGCAATCCGGACCTGAACCCGGAGACGGCGCACACCTACGAGCTGGGGGTGGTGATCGAACCCAGGTTCGTCCCCAACCTCAAGATCTCGCTCGACTTCTTCAAGTACAACCTGGCCGACCAGATCAGCAGCCTGGACGTCAACACCGTGCTGAACGCCCTTTGCTACAACTCCACGGTCGCCTATGCGTCGAACCCCTATTGCGCCCTGGTGGTGCGTGACCCCACCGGCGCCACGACCGGCGTGGCGGGCGGGATCAGCCAGGTGTTGCTGACCAACCAGAATGTGGCGCGCACCAAGGTCGAGGGCCTCGACGCCTCGATCGCCTATGCCTTCGAGACCGCGGACCTGTTCAAGGCCGACTACGGCCGGATCGGCCTGCGGCTGGACGGCACCGACCTGTACCGCACCGCGCTGCAGAACCTGCCGGGGCAGGCCTACGCCAGCCTCGCCAACCAGGCCGCCCTGGGCATCCCGCGGTGGCGGGCGCAGTTCACCGGCGACTGGAGCAAGGGTCCGGTCAGCCTGAGCTGGACCACCCACTTCATCGGCTCGATGGCCTCCACCAACGCCTTCCCGGCGACCGCCCTCAGCCCCTACTACACGGGCGACTATTACAGCCACGACGTGCGGGCGACCTACGCCTTCAACGACCAGATCAACATGCGGGCCGGCGTGCTCAACGTGACGGACAAGGAGCCGCCGCAACTGCCCGAGACCTACACCGGCGCGAGCAGCGCGGGCGCGGGCCTCTACGACAACCGCGGGCGCTTCTTCTACGTGGGCGCCACCTTCAAGTACTGAGGCCGGCCCTCCCGGACCGGATCGTCATCCCCGGCTGAAGCGCGATACGCGCGGAACGCCGGGGATCGACGAGATCGAAGCTCTCAGAGTCGGTGTCCATGGCCGGCCGGGACAAGCCCGGACATGAAGTTATTTCAGCATATCAATGGATTATGGACGCCGCGGATCACGCCGAACCCAGGCGGCCGATGGCGTAGAAGCGGTCGGCGCGGCGCTTGCGGATCTCCGCCGGCGACAGGGGCTCCAGCACCGCCAGCTCCTCTTCCACCGCGTCGCCCACCGCCTGGATGATCGCCGCGGGGTCGGAATGGGCGCCGCCGGCCGGCTCGGGGATGATCCGGTCGATGACCTTCAGGCCCAACAGGTCCTGGGCGGTGATCTTCATGGCCTTGGCGGCCTCCTCGGCGGTGCGGCCGCCGCGCCAGAGGATGGCGTTGGCGCCCTCCGGCGGGATCACCGAATAGATGGCGTGCTCCAGCATCAGCACGCGGCTGCCGCAGGCGATGCCCAGCGCGCCGCCGGAACCGCCCTCCCCCGTGACCACGGCGATCATCGGGGTTCCCAGGGTCAGGCTGCGCTCGGTGGAGCGCGCGATAGCCTCGGCGACGCCGCGTTCCTCGCTGGCCACGCCCGGATAAGCGGCGGAGGTGTCGACGAAGCTCAGCACCGGCAGGTTGAACCGCTCCGCCAGGTCCATCAGGCGGATGGCCTTGCGGTAGCCCTCGGGGCGCGCGTAG
>NZ_DASXYF010000117.1:0-23398 GCF_036502675.1 Phenylobacterium sp. | reverse complement strand
CGGTGGCCTCCGCCCGGTCGGCGTCGATGTCGGCCACCGCGATGGCCCCGCCGCGCTCCGACAGCAGCCGGCACATGGCCGTCCCCAGCCCGCCGGCCGCGCCGGTAATCAGGATCACCTTGCCTTCGTACTGTCTCATCGTGCTGGTTCCCGCCCGGGTCTGCGCGCCGTTGAAGCTTGGCCACGCGGTGAACCGCCGGCGGCGCAGACTATGCGGAACGGGCGGCGCAGTTCAATGGCCGAGGCGGCGGGCGGGCAATCGGGATCGATGCCGTTTGCATATGGTCCAGGCGCCTGAAATGGCATTGGCCGCCGAGGCCGCGGACGGGCATCGTCACAGGAACGCACGGTCACAATAGGCGGAGATCAGGGATGGCGGGCAGCCCCGCATTCGAACAGCTGGACGTCGCCGGACGGACGGTGGAGGTTCTGACCCAGGGGCGCGGGCGCCCGCTGGTCTATCTGCACGCCGGCGACGGGATCGAGCCGTCGCTGGGCTTCATCGAGCGGCTGGCCAGGAGCTTCAAGGTGATCGCTCCGTCGCACCCGGGCTTCGGCGCTTCGCCGCGGCACGGCCTGCGGGACATTCACGACCTGGCCTACCACACCCTCGACCTGCTGGAGACGCTGGAGCTCGAGGCGCCGGTGGTCGCGGGCTCGTCCTTCGGCGGCTGGATCGCCGCGGAGATGGCGGTGCGCGCCCCGGCCCGGCTGGGCGGCCTGGTGCTGATCGACGCCGTGGGGATCAAGACCGGCGGGCCGGAAGACCGCAACATCGTCGACATCTTCTCCCACACGCCCGAGGCGCTGAACGCGCTGTCCTACAACCGGCCGCCGCCGATGCCGGCGCCGGCGGACCTCGCCGCCGCCCTGCGGATCGCCTCGAACCGCGAGAGCCTGTCGCGGTTCGCCTGGTCACCCACCCTGCACAACCCGCGCCTCCGCCGCTGGCTGCACCGGATCACCACGCCGACGCTGGTGGTCTGGGGGGCGGACGACCGGATCGTCGCCCCCGACTACGGCCGCGCCTACGCCCAGGGCGTTCCGGGCGCCAGGTTCGAGCTGATCGAGGACGCGGGCCACTATCCGCAGCGTGAGCAGCCGGAAGCCGTCGCCCGGGCGGTCGAGGCGTTCGCCGGCGTGGCCGCCGCCGTTCCGGCCTAGGGCCTCTTCCTGCGAAAAGGCTCTATTTTGAAAAGTTCAGAGCGTGACGGGCGCCGGACCGGGTTTCCACTTCCGGCCGTCACGCTCTAGGGATCAAGGAGCAGACCGATGCGGATCTGGTACTTCACGGAACAGTCCTACCACCCGGCCTGGGAAGAGGTGAAAGGTCCGCTCAGGATCAACATCCCCTCGTCGATCATGTCGCCCCAGACCGTCTCCGGCCTGCTGAACCGCTATCTCGACGAGTACCTGCTGGCCGACGAGATGGGCCTGGACCTGATGATCAACGAGCACCACCAGTCGCTGACCTGCATGTCGGCGATCAACATCGTCACCATGTCGATCCTGGCGCGCCAGACCAGCAAGGCGCGGCTGTTGTCGCTGGGCGTGCCCATGGGCAACCGGCACGACCCGCTGCGGGTGGCCGAGGAGCTGGCGATGGTGGACAACATCTCCGGTGGCCGCCTCGAGTTCGGCTTCGTGAAGGGCACCCCCTGGGAGCTCTACATGTCCAACTCCAATCCCGCCGGGATGATGGACCGGTTCTGGGAGGCGCACGACGTGGTGCTGAAGGCCTTCGCCACCCGCGACGGGCCGTTCAGCTGGGAGGGCGAGCATTTCAACTACCGGCACGTCAACCTGATGCCGCCGATCTACCAGTATCCGCATCCGCCGATGTGGCTGCCGGGCTCCGGGACCGACACGGCCCGGGAAGCGGCCCGGCGCGGCTACATCCTGGCCTCGATGATGGGCGGGACGGTGGCGAAGAAGACCTTCGACGCCTACCGCGAGGAGTATCAGGCCGTGTACGGCCGGCCCGCCCGTTCCGACCGCCTGGCCTATTTCTGCATGATGGTGGTGGCCGACAACCATGAGGAGGCCCGCCGCCGGGCCGAGAAGCTCTACGCCTACGCTCAGGCCACCCCGCGCGCGCCGCCGCACACCTTCAACCCGGCGGGCTACGCCGGCGTCGAGGCCAACGCCCACGCCCTCGCCTCGGGCGGCGTCGCCGGCAAGGACCCGCACGCCGGCGGCGGGGTGTTCATGGACGGACGGCCGATCCCGCCCAACCCGACGCTGGAGATGCTGCCGGAAGCCGGGAGGATGTTCTGGGGCACCCCCGACGAGGTGGTCCGGCAGCTCACCAAGTTCAACGACTTCGTGGGCGGCCTGGGCAACTTCCTGTGCATGACCCAGGGCGGCTACATGGGCCCCAAGGAGACCGCCGACAGCATCCGGCTGATCGGCAAGGAGGTCTATCCGCAGGTCCGGAGCCTGGGCGAGGAGAAGGTGGACGCCGCGGTCGAGGCGGCCGAATAGGTCCGGCGTGACGCTCGACCCCGAGATCCTGGCCCTGTTCGCCGCCGCCCCGCCGCGGCCGGCGATGGCGCTCGACCGCGGCCCCGGCGCCGCGGCCGCCGCAGCCGGGCTGCGGATGGGAAACCGGCCCCAGGGGCCGCTGGCGTTTCCGGGGGTCACCGTCAGCGACGTCCAGGTGGACGGCGGCGGCCACGCGATCCCGGTGCGGCTCTACCAGCCCCACGGGACCGGGCCGTTCCCGACGATGCTGAACTTCCACGGCGGCGGCTGGGTGATCGGCAACCTGGCCATGGACGACCGGCGCTGCGCCCGCATGGCGGCCGAGGCGGGCGTGCTGGTGGCGTCGGTCGACTACCGGCTGGCGCCCGAACATCCGTACCCGGCGGCGATCGAGGACGGCCTGGCGGTGCTGCGCTGGGCCGGGTCCGGGGCGGGCGCGTTCGACGCCGACCCGCAGCGGCTGGCGATCAGCGGCTCCAGCTCCGGCGGCAACATCGCCGCCGCCCTGGCGCTGATCTGCCGCGACCGGGGCGGGCCGGCTCTGAAGTTCCAGCTGCTGAACTATCCGGTGACCGACAGCCGGCTGGACTTCCCCAGCTACGGCGAATTCGGCCAGGGACCGGGGGTGACCGCCGCCATGATGGCGTGGTTCTGGGACGTCTACGCCGGCGACAACGACCGCTCGGACGGCCGCCTCTCCCCCCTGCGGGCCACGGACGTGAGCGGCCTGCCGCCGACGGTGATCACCACCGCCGCCTGCGACGTGCTGCGCGACGAGGCCGAGGCCTATGGCGAGCGGCTGCGCCAGGCCGGCGTGCCGGTGATCCTGGCCCGCTACGAGGGCGTGCCGCACGGGTTCCTGACCCTGGCCATCGAGGTTCCGCAGGCCCGCGCGGCGGTGAACCTGGCCATCGAGCATCTGAAGAAGACGCTTTAGGCCAGCCGGCGGCGGCTCGCCGGAGCGGCGTTTTTCGCTTTACCAACCCCGTTTCGCGACCAACCCTGGTTCTAACGAAACGGAGGCGCCTGATGTCATTTCCGAGCCGGAAGGCGGCGGTGGTCGGCGTCTATACGAGCCAGCAGGCGCGGGCCCTGCCGCGCACGGCCTGGTCGCTGGAGGTGGAGTGCGTCAAGGGCGCGCTGGAGGACGCCGGCCTGAGCCACAGGGACGTGGACGGCCTGATCCCGATGGCGTTCGACACGCCGCTTTCCCTGCACATGCGATGGGCCGAGCAGCTCGGCGGCCGGCCGATCAGCTTCATCGACATCGGCAGCGGCGCCGGCGCCGCCGCCAAGGCCGCGCTGGGCGTCGCCTCGGGCATGGCCAATGTGGTGGTGGCCTACTTCGCCAACGCCGGCTACCGCCTGGGCCCGCAGGGCTCCGCCGGCCAGCCCGGCGCGCCGCGGGTGGGCGACATGAGCTACATGATCCAGGGCGCCTACATGTCGCCGTGGTACGCCATGTGGACCCGGCGCTACATGCACCAGTACGGCGTGCGTCCCGAGCAGCTGGCCGAATATGCGGTCATCGCCCGCCATCACGCGACGCTGAACCCGGCTTCGGTGATGGGCCCGCGGGGGGAGATCACCGTCGACGACGTGTTCAGCTCGCGGATGATCTCCGACCCGCTGCACCTGCTGGAGTGCCCGTTGGACAACGACGGCGGCTACGCCTTTGTGATCGCGTCCGAGGCGGTGGCCAGGACCTGCCGGAAGGCGCCGGTCTGGATCCTCGGCGGGGCGGAGGCCGCCTACACCGACCCCTACCAGACCATCACTCCGGACTGGATCTCCGACGAAGGCGCGGCGGTGCGCAGGACCGCCGACCTGGCGTTCGGCATGGCCGGCGTCTCGCGCGAGGACATCGACACCGCGGGCCTCTACGATTGCTTCCCCGTGACCGTGGCCCGGGACCTTGAGGAGATGAGCTTCTGCAAGGTGGGCGAGGGCGCCGAGTACATCGCCGCCGGCCACTTGCGGCTGGGCGGCCGGATGCCGGCCAACACCGACGGCGGCCTGCTGTCCCACAGCCACAACGGCAATCCGAGCGGCTTCCAGGTCATCGAGGTGGCCCGCCAGCTGCGCGGCGAATGCGGCCCCCGCCAGGTGCGGGGCGCCAGGATCGGGGCGGCGCTGTCGCAGGGCTGGGCCGTGCACGGCCTGGCCTCGACGGTCATCATGGCCGCGGACTGAGAGGCGAGCACCGATGAACCAGCCGTACCTGAAGCCGCTGCCCCGGAAGCAGCCCGAGAACGCCCCGCTGTGGGAGGGCCTGGCCCGGCGCGAGTTCCGCGTACCCAGGTGCGACGACTGCGGCGCCTGGAACTGGACGCCCTATCCGGCCTGCCGCAACTGCCTGTCGGAAAACCTGACTTGGACGAAGATCAACGGGAACGGTGCGCTGTTCACCTACACCGCCGTGCACCGCGGCCTGGGCGCCTTCCACGCCGATGTTCCCTATGTGGTGGGCCTGGTGGAGATGGAGCTGTCCGGCGGCCCGCGCGCGGTGATCGTGCTGGGCGACATCGTCGGCGTGCCGCACGAGGACCTGAGGATCGGCATGCCCCTGAAGATGATCTTCAAGGACATCCCGGACGAAGACGTCACCCTGTGGGAATTCACCGGGCGGGAGGGCTGAGGCGTGGCCAGCGCCATCGCCGCCGCCCCGGACCTGGTCAGCGAGGCCATGCGCGGCGCGATCGGCCGCGTGCTGCGCACCCGCACGTCCTATCCGATCTCGGCGTCGGACATCCGCAAGTGGGCGATCGCGGTCTATTTTCCGGAGCCGCCGCCGGCGGAGTTCATGGACGCGGGCGCGGCCGGCGGGGAGCGGCCCCTGGCCGCGCCGCATGAGTTCAACCCGTTCGCCTGGGCGAGCCCCGGCGCCGAGCCGAGGCGCGCGGAGATCAGCGCCGGATTCCTGGAGCGGGAGGCGGGGGTCGAGCCCCCGGACGTGAAGTTCATGGTCAATGGCGGGATGGTCTGCGAGTACGGCGTGCGGATGACCGAAGGCGACGTGATCGGCACGCAATTCAGCATCAGGGGCTACGCGCAGAAGCAGGGCAAGCGCGGCCCCCTGCTGCTCACCGAGACGCAGGACCGCTGGACCAACCAGCGCGGCGAGCTGGTGCGCAGCACGGTCATGACCCTGGTTCGATATTAGGACTCCGGGATGACGATCGATCTGACGCCGGGCGCAGAGCTGCCGGCCTTCACGCGCAGGACCGGCTTCGCGCACTGGAATCGGTACGCCGCGGTTAACGAGGAGTTCGTGCCCATCCACATGGACGACGAGGCCGGCCGGGCCGCGGGCTTCCCCGGAGCCATCGGCATGGGCAACCTGGCGTGGTCGTACGTCCACAACATGCTGCGCGGCTGGCTGGGAACTGGCGGGCGGATCGACCGGGTCAGCGCCCAGTACCAGCAGCCGAACATCCGCGACTCGACGATCACCGCCCACGGCAGGATCGCCAGCGTGACGCCGGGGGTGGGTGGCGCGAAGGTGGTCATCGACCTGTGGGTCGATGACGACGCCGACCGCAAGCTGGTGTCCGGCCAGGCGACCGTGACGGTGAGCCGCCCGTGAACGCCGGGGCCTGATCCCGGCGACCCCGGACGATGCGCCGGCGCTCGCTCGGGGGGTGTTTTGACGGCGCTTTACAGGCCCCCTGCGGCGGCGCACGCTTGCCCTCGTCGGGGATTGTCGGAGTAAAGACAATGCCGGTCATGAGGTTCACCCACGGCAAGCTGAAGCCGGGCGCCTGGAACGACTACGAGCAGACCTATCGGGAGATCATCGCCGAGCGCACGGACATGCCGGGCCTCCTGGGCAGCATGCTGGCGCGCGACACGGACGATGCGGATTCCGGGTACACGGTGAGCATCTGGGCGACGATGCAGGACCTGCAGCGTTACGAATCGAGCGAGCGCAGCAAGTCGGTGCAGCCCCGGTTCATGTCCTTCTACGCCGGCGAATTCACCACCAGGATCTCCGAGCTGCGCCTTTGGAACGTGAGCGGCGCGGGCATGGGCGGCGGCTGGGACGGGCGCTTGCTGGGGGGATCGAACTAGCGGGAGAGCGCCTCATCGACGACCGCGCGGGCGGCGCGGTAGCTGACCCGGGCCGCCTCCTCCAGCGGGCGGGCCCGCTGGGCGTTGGAGATCACCTCGACGCTGAGCGGCCCCGTGACGCCGATCTCCGCCAGTACGGCGACGAAATCCGCCGCGCCCGCCGCGCCGTCGCCGGGCAGCAGGCGGTGGTCCAGGCAGTCTTCCGGCAAGCCGCCCTGGACCTCGGCCGCTGCGTCGTCGAGCTGCACGCCCAGGATCAGTCCCGGCGGCACGGCGCGCAGGCGGCCATAGTCCAGGCCGCGGCGGTAGAGGTGCCAGAGGTCGAGGAACAGGCCGGCGTTCTTGGCGCCGGAGCCCTGCACCAGCCGCAGCGCCGCGTCGAGGTCGCCGACGTTGGACCAGGCGCAGGGCTCGACGCCGACGGCGACGCCCCGCTCCGCCGCCCGGGCGCAGAGCGCGGCGAACTTCTCCAGCAGCCGGTCGAACGACATGGGATTGCCGGGCGCGAGGTCGCCGGTCAGGAACATCACCCGCGCGCCCAGCGCCTCGGCCATGTGGTGGAGGGTCTCCTCGTCGCGCCGCGAGCGCTCGCCCGCCTCGCCGTCGGCGAACCAGTTCACCAGGAACTCCACCTCGACGTGACGCATGCCGTGGCCGCGCAGGGTCGCGGCCAGGGTCTGGTCGGAGAGGCCAGAGCGGCGCAGGGCCAGGTAGTCGCGCACATGCATCCCCACCCCGGCGTAGCCCGCTTCGGCGCAGGCCCGCACCCGGTCCTCGAAAGGCAGGAGGCTCGCCCCGGCGGCGGCGGGGGAGACGCCGGCCACCGTGTAGTAGCTGCAGATCAGGTCGGTCATCGAAGCGCCTCCCCCCGACCGGACGGGGCGACCGCATTCCGCCGCCGGGTCGATCGCGGTAGGTCTTCTGTAGGCGCGGGGATGCGGGCGGTCACTGGCGATTTCACCGGCCGCCCCGGACAAGGCGCGGCTCGGAGAAGGACGGCATGGGCGCGCCCACAGATCCTGCTTCAGTCGACGGCGCGCGCTGCGCGGGGCGCGTCCTGTACGCTCCAGGCGCTGGCCTGGGCGACGGCGCGGCGCATCGGGGCGAGCGAGCAGGCGAAGGCCACGATGGCCAGGGGCAGCACGATCAGCGAATTGGTCGCCACCGCCCATCCGACCTTGGCGTCGTCGCGGAACACCCAGGTGGTCAGGGCGCCGACCATCGTGGGGCCGAGGCCCATCCCGACCAGGTTGAAGACGAACAGATAGGCCGCCGACACCTGGCCCCGGTAATTGTTGGGCGTCGTCAGCTGCAGCGCGGCCGGCGCGACGCCGGCGAAGCCGCCGGCCAGATGGGCGACTATGACGAAGGGGACGAACACCTCCAGCCGGCGGCTGGTCATGGCCACGCACAGTCCCACCAGCTGCACCGCGGTCGCGAAGATGAAGAATCGCAGATGTGCGTCGGCGCGTCCGCGCGCGAACCAGCGGTCGGTGACGTAGCCCGCGAAGATGCTGCCCGTGACCCCGGCCAGCAGGCTGATCGGGGCGAGGATCGACACCACCTGGGTGACGGGCATGCCGAACTCGCGCATCAGGTAGGTGGGCGCCCACGCCTGGTAGCCGTTGGCCGACGCGGCCAGCAGGGCGAAGCCCAGGAAATGCCCGCTGAAGAACCGCCAGCGCCCGCGCACGAAGGCCAGGGTGTCGCGCAGCGAGGTCGCGCCCAGCAGCCGCTCGCGGCGTCTTGGGTCGGGCGCCGTCCAGATCAGGAGGACGATCAGCAGGCCGGGAAGGCCGGCGGCCAGGAACACCACCCGCCAAGCCTGCAGGTGCCCGAGCACCGGCAGGGTGACCCCGTCCTTGGGAAGGACGGTGATCAGGAACCCGCCCAGCAACAGCGACAGGCCTCCGCCGAGGTTGGCGCCGGTTCCGAACACCGAGATCGCCAACGACAGCCGCCGCCTGGGAAAGGTGTCGCTGATAATCGAATAGGCCGCCGGGTTGAGCGCCGCCTCGCCCGCCCCGACCCCGAAGCGGGCGCCCACCAGTTGGCCGAAGTTGCGCGCCAGTCCGCAGGCGGCGGTGGCCAGCGACCACACGGTGACGCCCAGGAACACCACGCCCCGCCGCGAGAACCGGTCGATCACCCAGCCGAACAGCAGGCCGAAGGTGACGTAGAACAGCGCAAAGCCGACGCCCTGCAGCAGGCCCATCTGGAAATCGCTGATATGCAGGTCCGCGCGGATGTCGTGCACCAGCAGCGCGATGATGTGGCGGTCCAGCAGCGACAGCGAATAGAGCGCGGTCAGCACGAAGACCGACCACCAGGCGCGCCTCGGACTGGGGTAGCCCGCCTCGGAGACGTCCGCGCCGGGCCGCTCGGCCCGCGCCTGCGGCGGCGCGCTCACCAACGCCATGACGGACGGCTCCTGGTCATCGTTTCCTCCCGGGTCCGGCGTCCCTGTCGCGCCGCGGCCGAGTTCGTCGGCTCGACTCGATGGAAACCATCTGGCGGGCGAATGCAACGCCCGGCGCCCGATTTCGGTGGGGAGGAGCCGCAATGGCCGTCCGTCCGTCGCCTCAGTCCGCGGGCCGGCCTCGCGCCAACGCGTCCCGCAGCAGCGGGATGCGGTCGTTGCCGAAGTACATGTCGCCGCCGTCCAGGAACAGGGTGGGCGAGCCGAAGCCGCCGCGGCGGATCAGCTCGTCGACGTTGGCGCGCAGGGCGTCCTTGACCGGCGCCTCGGCGATCCCGGCCGACAGCCAGTCGGGGTCGACGCCCGCCGCCCGGCAGATGTCGCGCAGGACCGCATCCTGCGAGATGTCGAGGTCGTCGCCGAAATAGGCTTCGAAAGTCCTGCGCACGAAGGGCAGGAGGCGCGGGTCGTCCTGCAGGAGGATGCAGCCGCGCATCGCCTTGACGCTGTTCACCGGAAACACCGTCGGCGGGAACTTCAGCCGCGCGACGCCGACGTGGCGCGCCCAGTCGGCGAGGTCCTTGCGCTGGTAGGCGCTTTTGGCCGGCACGGTGTTGGCGCGCTGCTCGTAGAGGGCGGGATTGACGGCGTTGAACACCCCGCCCACCAGGATCGGCCGCCAGCGGACCGTCGCCCCGAACTCGGCGGCCAGCGGTTGGACGGTCTCGAAGCCCAGGTAGGTCCAGGGGCTCGAGCAGTCGAAGAAGAACTCGATCTCGGCCATGGGACGCTCGCGTTGCAGATCATAGGGGGCGGCGCCCCCCATTGCCGCTTGACGATAGGGATCGCCCTATCATGCTGGCAAGCCGCCGCGCGGGAGACGGTGGAACGTGGAGGGAAGGCATGGACGCCTCGTTGGCGGGCAAGGTGGCCCTGGTGGTGGGCGCGAGCCGCGGCGTGGGCCGGGCCTACGCGCTGGGGCTGGCGGCCGCGGGCGCGCAGGTGGTGGCCGTGGCGCGCCGGGTGATGCCCGTGGAGGGCAGGACCACCAGCCTCAAGGAGGTCATGGAGGCCGGCCGCGGGCATGGGCCGCCGATCCTCGGCCTGGGCGCCGACGTCAGCCGCAAGGAGGACGTCCAACGGGTGGTGGACGAGGCGCTGGCGCACTTCGGGCGCATAGACATCCTGCTGTACAACGCCATGGCCGCCGGCCTTTCCGACGCCCTGGAGGTGCCGGACGAGCACTGGGAGCGGGTGCTGACGATGAACGTGAAGGTCCCCTACAGCTTCATCCAGCGCGTCGCGCCGCAGATGATGGCGCGCAGGTCCGGCGCCATCATCCTGATGTCGAGCAAGACCTCGCTGGCGGTCCCGCACGACGACCCGGGCCACAAGGGGCTCCTGGCCTATGGGACGTCGAAGGCGGGGCTCAACCGCATCGCGACCTACTTCTCCGAGGAGCTGAAGCCGTACAATATCGCGGTGAACGTGCTGAGCCCCGGAATGGTCAGGGAGCTGGCGGGCGGCAAGACGCCGACGCCGGAACAGTTCGCACCGCCGGTCCTGTACCTGGCCCGGCAGACCGCCGAGACCATGACCGGCCAATGGCGCAACACCACGGACTACGGCGTCAACTGGCCGTAGGACGGCCGAGCAGCAGCAGATCGAGGAGGGACCATGCCCAGCGAAACCGTGAACTACGAGGCCGACGGCCTGGCGATGAAGGGCCAGCTGTTCCGGCCGGCCGGCGCGGCCGGGCCCAGGCCCGGCGTGCTGGTGTTCCCCGAGGCCTTCGGCCTGGGCGAGCACGCGCTTTCCAAGGCCGAGCGCGTCGCCGGCCTGGGCTATGTGGCGCTGGCCTGCGACCTGCATGGGAACGCCCTGCAGGTGACCGACATGGAGAAGATGATGGGCCTCCTGGGCCCCGTCGCCTCCAGCCCCGCCAAGACCCGCGCGCGGGCCAAGGGGGCGTTCGACGCGCTCACCGCCCAGCCGGGGGTGGACGCCGCGAAGATCGCGGCCATCGGCTACTGCTTCGGCGGCACCATGTCGCTGGAGCTCGGCTGCTCGGGCGCCGGCCTGGCCGGGATCGCGGGCTTCCACAGCGGCCTGGCCTCGGTGACGGCGGCGGATGCGGGGAACATCAAGGGCAGGGTGCTGCTCTGCCTGGGCGCCGACGATCCTGGAATCACGCCCGAGCACCGCGCGGCCTTCGAGGCGGCGCTGAAGGCGGGCGGCGTGAGCTGGGACCTGCACCTCTACGGCAAGGTGGTGCACTCCTTCACCAACCCGAAGGCCGACGCCCTCGGCCGTCCCGACTTCGCCCGTTACGACCCCCACGCCGACGCCGAGTCCTTCGAGGCCATGCGCCGGCTGTTCGAGGAGGTGCTGGACAAGGCCGGGTAGGAACGCGCCCGCCCGAGGCGCGGGCCTCAGTCGTCGATGGCCTGGTACGCCAGGTTCTCGAAGGTGGGCCGGATCTCGAGCCGGGCGTCGAGCCACAGCTGGGTCATGACCAGGCCGATCAGGTCCTCGTGCGGGTCGGCGAACCAGCCGGTGGTGTAGGCGCCCGGCCAGCCGAACTTGCCGGCCGAGCCCAGCACGGTGTCGGCGGCGAAGGACACCGAGACGCCCAGGCCGAACCCGCGTCCGTGCAGGAAGTCGACGGCCGGGAACAGCGGCCGGATCTGTCCGGCCGACAGGTGGTTGGCGGTCATCAGCGCCACCGCCGGCCGCGACAGGACGCGCTCCCGGCCCAGCCTGCCCCCGCCCAGCAGCATGCGGGCGAAGGCCAGATAGTCGTCGGCGGTGGACACCAACCCGCTGCCGCCGGCCGGAAACACCGGCGGCGCCGACCAGTGGCCGGCCCGCGGCTCGTGCAGCGCCAGCCGGCCCTCGGCGTCGCGCGCGTAGGCCGCCGACAGCCGCTGCTGCTTGCCGGGCGGGACGAAGAAGGCGGTGTCCGCCATGCCCAGCGGCTGGAAGATCCGCTCCTGCAGGAAGGCCGGCAGGCTCCGGCCCCCGGCGCGGGCGACGACGACGCCCAGGAGGTCGGTGGACACGCCGTAGTGCCAGGCGGTCCCGGGTTGGGCGACCAGGGGCAGGGCGCCGATCCGCCGCACGAACTCGTCCGGTTCGTGGGGCGTCCACGGGCCCTGGTCGATCTCGCGCATGGCGCGGGTGAGCGGCGTCTCGGCGCCGATGCGGCCGGAGAAACCGCCGGTGTGGGTCAGGAGGTCGTGCAGCGTGGGCGCGCGGACGGCCGGGACCGTATCGTCGAGCGTCGCGTGGGGCGCGCGCAGCACCCGCGCGTCGGCCACCTCCGGCAGCCAGCGGGCCACGGGGTCGGCCAGGCGCAGCCGGCCCTCTTCCACCAGGACCAGCACCGCCGCGCTGACGACCGGCTTGGTCATGGAGGCGATGCGGAAGATCGTGTCGCGCTGCATCGGGACGCGACCGGCCAGGTCCCGCCAGCCCGCGGGGTGCACGTGGGCCACTTCGCCGCGTCGCCAGACCAGGCTCAGCACGCCGGCGAAGTTCCCCTCGTCGACGAAGCGCTGCATGGCGGCGTCGAGCCGCGCCAGCCGTTGTTTCGAAAGCCCTGATGCGGACATGGATGCGGGTCCTGGGCGTGAGGATCATGTCGCCGGGTCCGGCGGGCGCATCATCAACCAGCCGTCCGCCAGCCGCCAGGGGTCGTTCGTCGGGCGGCTTGCGAGCGGCGCCGGGGGCGCCTAATTTGGGCCCGCGCGGCGCCCTGCCGCCGCGTCCGCGAGAGGCTGGCATTTGACGGACACCCCGGCGTTGGCGCAGCCCCGCAAGCCGGTCGCGGTCCGCCAGACCCAGGCCGAACGGCGCCGGCGCTCGGAAGGCCGGATCATCAACGCCGCCCTTGAGGTGATCGCGGCGCGCGGCGTCTCGCGCATGACGCTCGCCGAGGTGGGCGAGCGGGCGGGCTACAGCCGCGGCCTGGCGGCGCACTTGTTCGGCGCCAAGGTCCATCTGCTGCGCGAGTGCGTGCGGCGGATGAACGACGACCACTGGATGACCGGCCTGCCGCCCGCGGGCCCGGAGTCCGGCTTGGCGGAGCTCAGGACCTCCGTGCGGCGCTGGTTCCGCGAGCTGGAGGGCAAGACGTCCTTCAGCCGCGCCTACTACGCCCTGATCCAGGAGGCGAACTGCGAGGCTTCCGACGACTACTGGCCGGAGCTTGGCGTCGTCGTCAGGGAGATGATCCTCGGCGGCCAGCAGCGCTATGCGGACTACCTCCGCGCGGCCGTCGCCCGGGGCGAGGCGGCGGCGGGCCTCGACCCGGACATGGAGGCGCTGATCCTGCACGCCGCCATCCGCGGCGTGGGCCTGCAGTGGCTGATCCGGCCGGAATCGATCGACCTGGCCCGTGTCCGCGACGCGATGCTGGCCAAGATCGACGGCCTGGCCCGCGGCTGAGCGGGGCGATCGCATGGGCTGCGACGCTGAGGTCGAAAGGTGCTCCCCCTGGGGGAGCTGTCAGCCGTCAGGCAGACAAGGGGGTCCTTCCGGCGACGCCGCTGCTCCCCCTCCACCGCCTTCGGCGGTTCTCCTCCCTCCTGCGGGGGTGGATTTGGGGTGCGCCGCCGCCAGCGCCGGCGCGAGGTCGCCGCGGGGCTGGATGCGGAGGTCGGCGAGGCCCAGCCAGCCGGCCATCAGGCGAAGCTCGGCGGCCAGCGCCGGCGCGGTCCCGGCGTCGGCCCAGGGCTCGGCGTGGGCGGATTGCACCAGCAGCAGGCCCGCCTTGCGGTCGGCTTTCAGGTCCACCCGGGCGGTGATCGCCTCGCCCTGCAGGAACGGCAGCACGTAGTAGCCGTGTTCGCGCTTGTGGGCCGGGGTGTAGATTTCCAGCCGCACGCGCACCCCGAACAGCCGCTCGGCGCGCTCGCGGAACCAGATCAGGTTGTCGAAGGGGGAGAGCAGGGCGCGGGCCTGTACCCTGTGCGGCCTGCGCGCCGCGGGGTCGAGGAAGGCCGGCTGGCTCCAGCCCTGCACCTCCACGGGGACGAGGTCGCCGGCCGCCGCCAGCTCGCCGACGCGCTCGCGGGTCTCGGCCACGCCCATGCGGAAGTAGTCGCGCAGGTCGCGCTCGGT
Source organism: Phenylobacterium sp. (assembly GCF_036502675.1). GTDB lineage: Bacteria > Pseudomonadota > Alphaproteobacteria > Caulobacterales > Caulobacteraceae > Phenylobacterium. The sequence continues at coordinate 9,300 of NZ_DASXYF010000117.1, read as the reverse complement.
GGCGATCCCCAGGGCGCGGGCGGCGATGCGGATCAGCTCGCGCTGGGCGGCCGCGCGGTCGGGCGTCGGCGTCTCGCGGATCGCGCGGGGCAGCACCCTGTCGGTCAGGCCGTAGACCCGCTCGAAGGTCCCGCGCCGGGTGGCGGTGGTCAGCTCGCCGGTCCAGAACAGGCCCTCGGCGGCGCGCTTGGCCTCGCTCCAGCCCCACCAGCCGCCCCGGCCCTTCATCCCCACCTCAAGCTCGCCGGCCGACAGCGGGCCGCGGCGGGCGACCTCGGCCAGCGCCAGGTCCACCAGGTCGCGCCGTTCGCGCTGGAAGCGAGCGACGCCCTTCCAGATGCCGATCCCCTCATGGGCGTCGGCCATCCGCCAGCGCAGCAGCGGCTGCAGCGGGAGCGGCAGCAGCGAGGCCTCGTGCGCCCAGTACTCGAAGAGCGCCGGCCTGCGGCCCCAGGCCAGGTCTTCCAGCAGGGCGCGCGGATAGGCGCCCAGGCGGGAGAACAGCGGCAGGTAGTGGGTGCGCGAGACGACGTTGACCGAATCGATCTGCAGCGCGCCCAGCGGCTCGATGGTCCCGAGCAGCCGGCGGCGGGTGACGGGCGCCGTCGGCCGCGGCGCGGCGAAGCCCTGGGCCGCCAGCGCGATCCGGCGGGCCTGGGCGGCCGACAATGTCGGGATCGAAGTCACCGGAACCGCCCCTTCACCCGCTCATTCCGCGTCGCTCAGCGCTCCAGACGGCCGTCGGCGAGGGCCGCGAGCTCGAAGGGGAACAGCACGGCGGGATCGGGCGGCTCGAGGGACTTGGCGATGTCCTTGGGCGCGAGCGCGCGGACCAGGTGGCGGATGATGTTGAGGCGGGCGGCCTTCTTGTGGTCGCCGCGCACGCAGACCCAGGGCGCGGCGGCGGTGTGGGTGCGCTTCAGCATGTCGTCGCGGGCGGCGGAGTAGTCGTCCCACTTGGATTGGGCGGCGGCGTCGAGGGGGCTCGACTTCAGCGCCTTCAGCGGGTCGTCCTTGCGCTCGGCCAGGCGCTTGGCCTGTTCGGACTTGGAGACGTCGAGCCAGATCTTCACCAGCTTCAGGCCGCTGCCGATCAGCAGCGGCTCGAACACCGGCACGTCGCGCAGGAAGGCCTCGTGCTCGGCCGGCGTGCAGAAGCCCATCACCGGCTCCACCCCGCCGCGATTGTACCAGGAGCGGTTGAACAGGACGAGTTCGCCGGCCGCCGGCAGGAAGGGCATGTAGCGCTGGAAGTACCACTGGCTGCGTTCGCGTTCGCTGGGCTTGGCCAGCGCCGCCACGCGGGTGTTGCGCACCGACAGGTGCTCGGTGATCACGCGCAGCGCGCCGTCCTTGCCGGCGGCGTCGCGGCCCTCGAAGATCACCAGGACCTTCTCGCCGTTCTGCATGGCCTGCTGCTGGTAGCGGACCAGGGCGAGCTGGTGGCGTTCGAGCTCGCGCTGGTCGTCGTCGTTGGTCTTGGACATGGGCGCGAGACTAAGGGGCGGGGCGGGGAAGGGAAATGCCGCAGATCGGCCCCGGCCCCCGCCATTTGGGACGTGACGGCCGGGCTTGTCCCGGCCACCTGTGAACACCGGCTCCGAAAATCAATCCGGCGCCCCGGCGTTCATGGTCCCCGGCGTTCCGCGCCGCCGCGCTCCAGCGGGATGACGTCGAAGGGGCGATTTCCGCGGGCTCTCCATGCGCGCTAAGAGGGGCGCATGATCCGGCTTTTCACCCCGCACGGCCTCTCCGCCGGCGCCCGCCTGTCGCTGGAGGCCGACCAGGCCCGCTACCTCGTCGCGGTGATGCGCCGCGCGGTGGGCGACGAGGTGGCGCTTTTCAACGGCCGCGACGGGGAGTGGCGGGCGACGCTGGCGGCGGTGGCCAAGCGGGCGGTGCAGCTGCAGGTCCACGAGCGGACCCGGCCGCAGGACGGGGGCCCGGACCTCGACCTGGTGGCGGCGGTGGTCAAGCGCAGCCGGCTGGAGACGATCGTCGAAAAGGCCGCCGAGCTGGGCGCGCGGCGGGTGCGGCTGGCGCTCACCGCGCGGACCAATGCGGAGACCGTGCGGATCCCCCGCCTGCAGGCGATCGCCATGGAGGCCGCCGAGCAGACCGGACGGCTGGACGTGCCGCAGATCCTGGAGCCGGTGCGGTTGAGTGCGCTGTTGGACGGCTGGGAGGCCGGACGGCGGCTGATGTTCTGCGACGAGAGCGGCGAGGCCCCGCCGGCGCTGCAGGCGCTCGGCGGCCAGCCGCCGGGGTCCTGGGCGATCCTGATCGGGCCGGAGGGCGGATTTTCGCCGGAGGAGCAGGCGCGGCTGCGGGCCCTTCGCTACTCGACGCCGGTCGGGCTGGGGCCGCGGATCCTGCGCGCCGACACCGCGGCGATCAGCGCGCTCACCCTGTGGCAGGCGGTGCTGGGCGACGGGCGCCCTTGAGCTTGGCGCGATTGCGCCCACTTGGTTGAGCAGCGTAAGGGATCACGCTCGCGCAGGGCCTCGCCCGTCGCGGCGCGCAGTGTCGGGGGATGGGTGAGGTCGATGATGTCGGAAGCCGCAAGCGACGGCCGGCCCCTGGTGTTCGAGGACTTGGTGCGCTGGTTCGAAGCCGGCGCCAAGCCGAAGGCCGAGTGGCGGGTCGGCGCGGAGCACGAGAAGTTCCCGTTCCGCCTGCATAGTCATGCGCCGATCCCCTACGAGGGCGACGACGGCGTCAAGGCCCTGCTGCAGGGGCTGATGCGGTTCGGCTGGACGGGGGTCTACGAGGAGTCCGACGCCGGCCCGGTGCTCATCGCGCTGGAGCGCGCCAAGGCCAGCGTCAGCCTGGAACCCGGCGGCCAGTTCGAGCTCTCCGGCGCGCCGCTGGAGACCATGCACGACATCTGCGAGGAGACCGGCCGCCACCTGGAGGAGGTGAAGGCCGTCGCCGACGAGCTGAACCTCGGCATGCTGGGCCTGGGCTTCACGCCGTTGTGGCGGCGCGACGAGGTTCCGGCGATGCCCAAGGGCCGCTACGGCATCATGCGCCGGTACATGCCCAAGGTGGGCGGCATGGGCCTGGACATGATGTTCCGCACCTGCACGGTGCAGGCCAACCTCGACTTCGCCTCCGAGGCCGACATGGTGGCGAAGTTCCGCACCAGCCTGGCGCTGCAGCCGATCGCCACGGCGCTGTTCGCCAATTCGCCGTTCAAGGAGGGCAAGCCGTCGGGCTTCCTCTCCGCCCGCGCCAACGTCTGGACCGACGTGGACCCGGATCGGACCGGGATGCTGGACTTCGTGTTCGCCGACGGCTTCGGGTTCGAGGCCTACGCCCGCTATGCGCTGGACGTGCCGATGTACTTCGCCAAGCGCGACAGCCGCTACGTGGATCTCTCGGGCCGGTCGTTCCGCCGGTTCCTGGAGGGCGGGCTGGAGGAGGCGCCGGGCGACCGGGCGACGATCAAGGACTGGGCCGACCACACCACGACCATCTTCCCGGAGGTGCGGCTGAAGCAGTACCTGGAGATGCGCGGCGCAGACTCCGGGCCGTGGAGCCTGCTGTGCGCCCTGCCGGCGCTGTGGACCGGCGTGCTCTACGACGGGGCGGCGCTGGCCGCGGCCTGGGACCTGTGCAAGGCCTGGACGACGGAGGACCACGACGCCGTGCGCGCCGACGTGGCGCGGCGCGGGCTGAAGGCCGAGGTGGGCGGGCGTACCGTGCAGGCGGTGGCCAAGGACCTGCTGGCCATCGCCCGCCAGGGGCTGAAGGCCCGCAACCGCCTCAGCGGCGGCCTGACCGACGAGGCCGGCTACCTGGCCGACCTGGACGCCATCGCCGAGAGCGGGGTGACGCGGGCCGAACGGCTGCTCGAACTTTACCACGGCCCCTGGAACGGCGACGTGGGGCGGGTGTTCGAAGAGTTCGCGTACTAGGGCTGGTTGAAATTGGGTTGATCCGCCTCCGCTCGCCCCGGCGAAGGCCCATAGGCGGTAACTCAAGGGCGACGTGGCCTTTTCCTCCCCTGTCCCGAAGAGGACGGGGGGAGGGGGACCACCGGCCGAAGAGCCGGTGGTGGAGGGGGCGTAGACTTGGCGTCGTGCGTCGGCTCGCCCCCTCCGTCACGCCCTCTGCAGGCTTCAGTTACCGCCTATGGGCGAAGGCCGGGACCCGGATTCAGCCTGAGCCTCTCGTGGGTTTCACCTCGGCCCCGGCCGGAGTTTATCCTCGGGCCGGCATCGAATTACTCGGCCCGGCGTTTCCTTACGGCGCCGGCCAGTGGTCGGCCTGCGTCGTGCCGTCGCCGGCGTCGGTGTGGCGGACGACGTCGGCGACGCCGGGGCGCGCGCCCCTGGGGTTCACGTCGGCCTCGGCCACCGGATAGATCTCCACCCTGTTCGGATAGAAGGCCAGGCGGCCGCGGATCATCTGGGCCTGCGGCGCCGGCTCCTCGTAGGTCCAGACGGCGTTCTCGGCGAAGTCGCCGTCCATCAGCAGGGTGTAGTAGGCGGCCTCGCCCTTGTACGGGCAGTGGGTCGCGCGGTCGGTGCGGGACATGTACTCCATCGAGACGTCCTCGCGCGGGAAGTAGACCACCGGGGTGTGGCCCGGCTCCTCCAGGATCAGGGCGTCGGCGCTGTCGGCGATCACGTGGCCCTCGAAACGGACGCGCCAGCGGGCGGCGGCCGGGCGGATGACGATCTGGGCGGATTCGGGACTGGTCATGGCGGGGCTCCTCAAGCCGCGGGGCTTGCGCCCTCTAACGTATGAGGCGGCGGGCGGCTCCGGTAGGGCGGTTCGGGCCGGTTGCTTGTGCCGCCCGGCCCAGCATGGTCTTCTCGCCCCAAGACCGGGGCCGGCGCGGGCGAGGCGACCGGCGGCGTCCGACTCCCTCCAGCCTGCGGAACGCCTGCGCATGAACATCGTGGTCATCCTGGGGATCGTCATCACGCTGGTCACCGGCGTGCCGGTGCTGCTGCAGATCCTGAAGAGCCACCCGCGCGGCCTGATGGCGCTGTTCTTCGCCGAGATGTGGGAGCGGTTCTCCTACTACGGCATGCGCGGCATCCTGATCTTCTACCTGACGCAGCACCTCCTGTTCGACGACGCGGTGGCCGGCGCGCAGTACGGCTCCTACACCTCGCTGGTCTACCTGCTGCCGCTGATCGGCGGCCTGCTGGCCGACCGCTATCTGGGCGCCCGCAAGGCGGTGGCGTTCGGCGCGCTGCTGCTGGTGGCCGGCCACTTCACCATGGCCTACGAAGGCCGGCCCGCGCAGCAGACCCTGGTCTACGCCGGCCAGACCTACCCGGTGAGCGCGCAGGGGCGGATGGACGACCGCCAGGTCCGCCTGATGGTGGGCGGCAAGCCCTATGAGTTCGGGCCGGCCAGGGGCGGCGGGCTGCAGGTCAAGGGCCTGCCGGCCGACGCGCCCCTGCCGGGCGACCTGCAGCCGGGCTCCTACACCCTCGTCAAGTCGGCGGACCGGGTCGGGGTCAACGCCTTCTACCTGGCGGTGTCGCTGATCATCATGGGAGTGGGCTTCCTGAAGCCCAACATCTCCACCATCGTGGGCCAGCTCTATCCGCAAGGCGATCCCCGGCGGGATTCCGGCTTCACCCTCTATTACTACGGCATCAACCTGGGGGCCTTCTGGGCCTCGGTGCTCTGCGCCCTGCTGGGCCAGCACGTGGGCTGGTGGGCGGGCTTCGGCCTGGCGGGCGTCGGCATGGCGCTGGGCTGGATCGTCTTCGTGCTCAACAAGAAAAGCCTCGAAGGCCACGGCGAGCCGTCGGATCCGGAGCTGTTGAAGGCGCCGTTCCTGGGGCCGATCAACCGCGAGTGGACGATCTATGGCGCGGGCCTGCTGGGCGTGGCGCCGATCTGGCTGCTGGTGCAGCGCAACGACCTGGTGGGCTGGGGCCTGGGGCTTTCGACCGCCGCCTCGGTCGCCTTCATCGCCTGGTTCATGGCCGTCAAGTGCGACAAGGTCGAGCGCGCGCGCATGGGGCTGGCCATGGTGCTGGTGTTCGGCTCGGTGGTGTTCTTCACCCTGTTCGAGCAGGCGGGCACGTCGCTGAACCTGTTCGCGGCGCGCAACGTCGACCTCTCCGTCACCCAGGCGGCGACCGCCTTCGCCGGCCTGCCCGCCGGCAGCGCCCGGCAGCTCGCCGCGGCGGGGATCACGCCCGCCCACTGGTGGGGCTGGATCGACACCGGCATCGGCGCAGGCCAGACCCAGTCGTTCAACGCCGGCTACATCCTGATCTTCGCGCCGCTCTTCGCCGCGCTCTGGGCCTGGCTCGGCCAGCGGCGGATGGACATCGACGCCACCCTGAAGTTCGGCCTGGCGCTGATCCAGGTGGGGCTGGGCTTCCTGGTGGTGGTGTGGGGCGCAGGCACGGCGGGCGCGGACTTCAGGATGCCGCTGCTGCTGCTGGGCCTGCTCTACCTGCTGCACACCACGGGCGAGCTGTTCCTGTCGCCGGTAGGGCTGTCGCAGATCACCAAGTTGTCGGTGGCCTCGGTGGTCTCGTTCATGATGGCGGTGTGGTTCCTGTCCTCCGCCATCGCCCAGTACGTCGGCGGGATCATCGCCGGCATGGCCGGGACCGAGACGCTGGGCGGGCAGGTGCTGGACCCGGCGGCGTCGCTGGCGTCGTCTCTGAAGGTGTTCAACATGCTGGGCTGGTGGGGGATGGGCTTCGGCGCCGCCTTCATCGGCGTGAGCTTCCTGATCAAGGGCTGGGCCCACGGCGCCGACGACCATACGCCCGCCGCCCAGCCCGAGCCGCTGGCCCCGACCCTGGACGGCGAACGCCAGGCGGTGAACCCCGCAGCGGTGCGAGCGGACCGTCAGGCGTGACCGCCGGCCGCGTTTGAGCCGCGGCCGGCGCACGCCGCGGCGATATCGTCCTGGTACGGATCTTGCCACGACTACTGCGTGTGGCACATTCCGGGACTACCAAGTTCCGTTGGCCATGGGTCCAGGCGGGACAACGACGTATTGGGGAGCGGAATCGTTATGACAGGCCGGCGTCTATTCTTGCATCCCGGGACCGCCGAGGCCGAGGTCGCGCCCGCGGACGGGCGGGTGGGGCGGCTTCGTCTCCTCGCCGGACTGGCGCTGCTGGGGCTGGTGCTATGCGGCGCGGTGCGTCTGTTGGGGGCGGCCGCCTTCGACCGCACGTTCGTCACCGTATTGAACCAGTTCGCGCGCCGGTCGGAGTTGTTCGATTTCGTGGTGCACGCCATCGACCAGCTGGCGCTGTTCCAGGGCGTCGCTATTTTCACCCTGGTCTGCGCGACGTTTGTAACGGCCGAGCGTCGGGACAGATTGATGCTGGTGCTGGGCTGCACCGCCGCGGCGGTCGCCGTAGCGCTCAGCCGGGTCTTCCAGCACATCCTGCCGGAAAATCCGCGCCCGCGGTTCGATCCGCACTTCATCTTCACCACGCCGTTCGGCGCCGCCCACGACGCGTCCGCCGACTGGAGCTCGTTCCCGAGCGACCACGCGGGCCTGCTCTTCGGCGTGGCCTGCAGCCTCTTTCTGGTGAACCGCACCCTTGGCCTGCTGGGGTTCCTGATCGCGGGCGTCGCCGGCCTGGCGCGGATCTATCTGGGTCTGCACTATCCGACCGACGTGCTGGGAGGCGCCTTCCTGGGGATCGCCAGCGCCCTCGCCGCGGCGCTCGCGACGGAGCGGGTCGAGCACTGGCTGCCTATGGACCGCATCGTACGGCACAAGCAGCTCCTGGCCGCGGCCGGGTTCTTCCTCGCCGTCCAGACCGCCTGCCTGTTCGATGACATCAGGTTCATCGGCGCCGGCCTGCGCGACCACCTTCGCGGAAGTTCGCATGCGACGGCGGAAAGTCCCGTCCAACGGCGCTGATGATCCAGGCGGCGCGGCGCTAAAGGCTGGTGCCGCCCACCGTCAGCCCGGTGAGCTTCAGCGAAGGCTGGCCCACGCCCACCGGCACGCTCTGGCCGGCCTTGCCGCAGGCGCCGATGCCGGGGTCGAAGGCGAAGTCGTCGCCGATCATGGTCACGCGGGTCAGCGCCGAGGGGCCGTCGCCGATCAGGGTGGCGCCCTTGACCGGGGCGGTGATCCTGCCGTCCTCGATCAGGTAGGCCTCGGTGCACTGGAAAACGAACTTTCCGTTGGTGATGTCCACCTGGCCGCCGCCGAAGTTGGCGCAGTAGAGGCCGCGCCGGGTGGAGGCGATCATCTCCTCGCGCGGCGTGTCGCCGCCCATCATGGCGGTGTTGGTCATCCTGGGCATCGGCATGTGGGCGTAGGACTGGCGGCGCGCGTTGCCGGTGGGCTTCAGGCCCATCAGCCGGGCGCTCATCCGGTCGTGCATGTAGCCCACCAGCACCCCGTCCTCGATCAGCACGGTGCGCTCGGTGGGCGTGCCCTCGTCGTCGACGGTGAGCGAGCCTCTGCGGCCCAGCACCGTGCCGTCGTCGAAGACGGTGACGCCCGGCGCGGCCACCCGCTCGCCGATGCGGCCGGAGAAGGCCGAGGTGCCCTTGCGGTTGAAGTCGCCCTCCAGCCCGTGACCCACCGCCTCGTGCAGCAGCACGCCGTTCCAGCCGGGCCCCAGCACCACGTCCATCTCGCCGGCCGGGCAGGGGACGGCCTCCAGGTTGACCAGGGCCTGGCGCAGGGCCTCGTCCACGGCGGCCCGCCAGTTGTCGGGGGTGATCCAGGCCTCGAACCCGGCGCGGCCGCCGGAGCCGGTGTAGCCGTTCTCGCGCCGGCCCTCGCCCTCGACCGTGACCTGCACATTGATGCGCGCCAGCGGGCGGACGTCGCGGATCAGCCGGCCGTCGGCGCGCAGGATCTCGATCGTCCGCCGCTCGCCGGCCAGCGAGGCCATCACCTGCACCACGCGCGGATCGCGGGCGCGGCACCAGGCGTCGATCTCTTCCAGCAGGGCGACCTTGTCGGAAAAGTCCGGCGAGGCCAGCGGATCGTCGTCGCCATAGAACCTGGCGTTGGTGGCGCGGGGGCCTTCCGCCGCGACGCCCGAATAGCCGCGCTTGGCCAGCGCCGCCGACTGGCCGGCGCGGCGGATCGCGGCCTCGGAGATTTCGCTGGCGTGGGCGTAGCCCGCCGTCTCGCCGGCCACCACCCGCAGGCCGAAGCCCTCGGTGGCGTCGAAGGCCGCGGATTTCAGCCGTCCGTCGTCGAACAGGAACGATTCGCTCTCGGAGCGCTCGACGAACAGTTCGCCGTCGTCGGCGCCGACCAGGGCCTCGCCCAGGATCTCGCGGGCCCGCTCCGGGGCGACACCGGCGGAGTCGAGGATC
>NZ_DASXYF010000116.1:0-48178 GCF_036502675.1 Phenylobacterium sp. | reverse complement strand
TCAGGGCCTCGTCCATGTCGCGCGGGTGGCTGGTTGTATAGCGGATGCGGTCGAGTCCCTCGATGGCGGCCAGGCGCCGGACGAGCGCGGCAAGTCCACCCCCCTCTTTGGCATTTGGCCCCGCATAGGCGTTGACGTTCTGGCCCAGCAGCGTGACCTCGCGCACGCCTTGGGCGGTCAGGTCGCGGGCCTCGGCCTCGATGGCGTCGGGGCTGCGCGACCATTCCGGCCCGCGCGTATAGGGCACCACGCAGAAGGTGCAGAACTTGTCGCAGCCCTCCTGCACGGTGAGGAAGGCGGTGACGCCGCCCGGCCTGCGCGCCGCCGGCAGGGCGTCGAACTTCGCCTCCGGCGAAAAGTCGCAGGCCAGCCGCTCGCCGCGGGCGCGATGGGCGCGGGCGATCAGCTCCGGCAGCTGGTGATAGGCCTGCGGCCCGACCACCAGGTCGACGGCGGGCTGGCGGCGGCGGATCTCGGCCCCCTGCGCCTGGGCCACGCAGCCGGCGACCGCCACGGTCATCGTTGCGCCCTCCGCCTCCCGGGCCTGCTTCATCAGCCGGATCTGGCCAAGCTCGGAAAACACCTTCTCGGTGGCCCTGTCGCGGATATGGCAGGTGTTGAGGATCACCAGGTCGGCGTCCTGTGGGCTGCCGGTCTGCGCATAGCCCAGGGGCGCCAGCACGTCGGCCATGCGCTCGCTGTCATAGACGTTCATCTGACAGCCGTAGGTCTTGATGTAGAGGCGTTTGGCCGGCGGGGCGGACATGACGGCGGTTATGCGGCGCGAGCCGGCCCGGCGCAAGCGGGCCTACTCTTCGATCGGAACGCCATAAAGCTCCATCCGGTGGTCGATCAGCCGGTAGCCCAGCTTGCGGGCGATGGCGTTCTGCAGGGCCTCGATGTCGGCGTCCATGAACTCGATCACCCTGCCGGACTTGGTGTCGATCAGGTGGTCGTGGTGCGACTCGGGCGCCTCCTCATAGCGCGAGCGGCCGTCGCGGAAGTCGAGCCGGGCGATGATCCCGGACTCCTCGAACAGCCGCACCGTCCGGTAGACCGTGGCGATGGAGATGTGCGGATCGACGGCGTGGGAGCGGTGGTGGAGCTCCTCCACGTCCGGGTGGTCGTGCGCCTCCGACAGCACGCGGGCGATCACCCGCCGCTGGTCGGTCATCCGCATGCCTTTTTCGACGCAGAGCTTTTCGATGCGATCGGACACGGACGCTCTCCTGACTCAAGGGCTCCAGGGCGAGACTTAGGGTCTCGCGACCGGAAGGTCGAGGCGCATGGCGACGGCGTCGACCTGACCGGCCGCGCCGCGATCATAATAGGCGTTGCGCACGCCCGCCTTATGAAATCCTGCACGCGCGTAGAGCGCCAGGGCCGGCGCGTTGTCCACGGCGACCTCGAGGAACACCGCCGTGGCGCCGGCCGCCTTCGCCGCCGCGACCGAGGCCGCCACCAGGGCGGCGCCGACGCCGCGGCCGCGGACCGCGGGGTCCACCGCCAGCGTCAGCACCTCGGCGTCCTCCAGCATCGTCCGGCAGAGGATCATGCCCACCGGCCGGGCGGCCTCGAACACCAGGAAGCCGAACACGCCGGGGCCGTCGAACAGGGCGGCGATGTCCTCGGCCGGCCAGGCGGCGTCGAAGCCCAGGGCCTGGACCTGCGACAGCATCTCCGCGTCGGCCGCCGTGGCGCGGGCCAGCCTCATGCGGCCGGCAGGCGCGCGTCGGGCGCCCGCAGGTAGAGCGGCGCGGCGGCGGCGGGCGGGCGCCCGGCGGCCAGGCGCGCCACCCGCACGGGATCGGCGCCCTCGGCCGGAACGAGGCGCGCGCCCGGAACCGCCCCGGCGATCAGCGCCGCACCCGAGCCGACCAGGGTCGTGGGGGCGCCCGCGGCCAGCGCCGCCGCCCGGGCCAGGGCGACGTCCAGCGCCAGCGACTCGGGGCCGGCCAAAGGCGCGCCGTCCCGGAACGGCTGGAAGTAGACCTGGTCCCGGCGCGCATCGAGCACCGCCAGGGTCAGCCCCTGCGGCGCGCCCGCGGCCAGCGCCTCCAGCACGCCCACGCCCGCGAGCGGCCGGTCCAGCGCCGCGGCCAGGCCCTTGGCGAAGGCCAGGCCCACCCGCAGGCCGGTGAAGGAGCCCGGGCCGAGGGTGACGGCGATGCGGTCGAGATCGGCGAACCGCAGGCCGGCGGCGGCCATGACCTCCTGCACCAGCGTCGCCAGGCGCTCCTGGTGGCCGCGCGCCATGGGCTCGCTGGCGGCGGCCAGCACGCGCTCGCCGTCGATCACGGCGGCGCCGCAGGCGTTCAGGCAGGTGTCGAGCCCCAGCACGATCATGCGACGGCGCTACACGATCCCGGGCCGCGCTTAAAGCGTCTGCTCCACCCGGGTCACTTCCGGCACGTAATGCTTGAGCATGTTCTCGACCCCGGCCTTCAGGGTGGCGCTCGACGAGGGGCAGCCCGAGCAGGCGCCCTTCATGTGCAGGTAGACCACGCCGCTGTCCGGCTCGAAGCGGTCGAACAGGATGTCGCCGCCGTCCTGCGCCACCGCCGGGCGGATGCGGGTGTCCAGCAGGTCCTTGATCTCGGCGACGATCTGGGCGGTGTCGCCCTCATAGATCGTGTCGTCGTGGCCGGCGGACGCCTCCGCCGTGTCGAACAGCGGCTTTCCCGAGGTGAAGTGATCCATGATCGCGGCCAGGATCGGGGCCTTCAGCAGCGGCCAGTCCTGGCCCTCGGCCTTGCCGACGGTCAGGAAGTCGGAACCGAAATACACCCGCTCGACGCCGTCGATGGCGAACAGCTCCGCGGCCAGCGGCGAGGCCTGGGCGTCCTCCGCGTCGCGGAAGTCCCGCGAGCCGTCGGGGTACACGTCCCGCCCGGGCAGGAACTTGAGCACGCTGGGATTGGGCGTGAATTCGGTCTGGATGAACATGGACCAGATGTGGCGCCGCAGGAGGCGCGATGCAAGTTGCAGGCCCTTTCCGCCCCCCGTCCTCTGCCGGACAGGGGGCGGAAAAATGGCCGCGTGGGACGTTCACGCCAGGTCGGCGATCTCCTCGTCGGTCAGGTCGCCCGGCACCACCGTCACCGGCACCTTGCGCGCGCCCCAGTTGACGCCGTCCTTGGCGATGGAAGCCACCAGCGGCCCCGGGTCGCGGCCGCCGGCCGCCGCGGCCAGCACCAGGATCTTGATCGCCGGATCGTCGGAGATCACCGAGCGCAGGGCCGCGCGGGTGTTCTCGGCGTGCTCGATGATGAACTCCGGCGCCAGGCCGCTCGCGGCGACGACGAATTCCGCCAGCTTCTGCAGCACGGCCTCCGCCTCGTCGCGGGCCTGGCGCTCGATCTCCTCGCGCACGCCGGACCAGTGCTCGAAGACCGCCGGCTCGATCACCCGCAGCAGCGCCACGTGCCCGCCGGTGGAGCGTGCGCGGCGGCAGGCGAAGCGCAGCGCGGCCTCGAACTCCGGGCTGTCGTCGGCGATGACGAGGAACTTGCGCTGGCTCATCGCCCGAGCCTGAGCCGGGTCCCGGGCCAGCGCAAGTGTGCGGCCTCAGGCGCCGACGAAGCCCACGCGCCGCTTGGTCTCGGCCACCGTCACCGCCGCGATCGCCCGGGCCCGCTGGGCGCCGGCCGTCAGGATGCGGTCGATCTCGGCGGGATCGGCCATGTAGCGGCGCATGCGCTCCGTCACGGGACCCAGCGTCTCCACCGCCAGCTCGGCGAGCTTCGGCTTGAACGCCCCGAAGCCCTGGCCGGCGAACTCGGCCAGCACCTCGGCGGAGGACCGGCCGCCCAGGGCCGCATAGATCCCCACCAGGTTCGCCGCCTCCGGCCGGGCCTTCAGCGCCTCCGGGTCGTCGGGCAGCGGCTCGGGGTCGGTGCGCGCCTTGCGGATCTTCTGGGAAATGGCGTCGGCGTCGTCCAGCAGGTTGATCCGCGACAGGTCCGAGGGGTCCGACTTGGACATCTTGGCCTGGCCGTCGCGCAGCGACATCACCCGCGCGCCCGGCCCCTCGGTGAGCGCGTCGGGCAGCGGGAAGAAACCCGGGGCCCCGAAGTCGTGGTTGAACTTCGCGGCGATGTCGCGGGTCAGCTCCAGGTGCTGGCGCTGGTCCTCGCCCACCGGCACGTGGGTGGCCTTGTAGACCAGGATGTCGGCGGCCTGCAGCACCGGATAGGTGTAGAGGCCGACGCTGGCCCGCTCCTTGTGCTTGCCGGACTTCTCCTTGAACTGGGTCATCCGGTCGAGCCAGCCCAGGCGGGCCACGCAGTTGAAGATCCAGCCGAGCTCGGCGTGCTCGGGCACCATCGACTGCGGGAAGATGGTCGCCGTCTCCGGGTCCAGGCCCGAGGCCAGGTAGGCCGCGGCGATCTCGCGGGTCTGGCCGGCCAGCTTCGCCGGGTCCTGCCAGGCGGTGATGGCGTGCAGGTCGGCCACGAAGATGAAGGTGTCCATCTCGTGCTGCAGGCGGGTGAACTTCACCAGGGCCCCCAGGTAGTTGCCCAGGTGCAGGGCCCCGGAGGGCTGCACGCCGGAGAGCACGCGTCGCGGGCCCGAATAGGGGTGCGGGGAATCGTCAGTCATGGGGGCAGGCTTCTCGAAAAGGAGGGATGGCCGCGCGCAGGCGCGCGGATCGGCGCGGGATCAGGCGCGTCGCCATCGGGGGTCGAGGGGTCCTTGCAGAGCCATGGCGGCGCAATAGCCGCTCACCGGTCCTACGGCAAGTCGGCCGACGGCGCGGCGGCCTGGCCCCTGCCCCGCCGGAAGGCCGCGCGCACCTCCGAGGGCGTCACCCCGCCGAACGCGAACAGCAGCACCGGATAGAGCGCGCCCCCCGCCGCGGCCAGCAGCAGCACGCCGATCTCCTTGGCGTGCAGGCCGCCGAAGGACAAATGAGCCAGCGGCGCCTCGAGATGGGCGCGGAAGTGCGCCGCCACGGCCAGCAGCACGCCCATGACGACGCTGGCCGCCGCCACCCGGGTCATCTTGAACCAGGCCCGCGCCGAGGGGCGGTAGGCGTCCTGGCGGGCCAGCTTCACGGCCATCTGCGCGACGGTGATCCAGGTGGCCAGGCTGGTGGCGATGGCGATGCCCTGGAAACCCACGGTGTAGAACAGGCTGACCCCGAAGACGATGTTCAGCCCCACCGAGATCAGCGAGAACCGCATCGGGGTCCTGGTGTCCTGCCGGGCGAAGAACGCCGGCTGCAGGATCTTCACCAGCACGAAGGCCGGCAGGCCCCAGCCGTAGTGGAACAGGATCAGGGCGCTGGCCGCCGCGTCGTGGTGGGTGAAGGCCCCGCGGGCGAACAGGCCGTCCACCAGGTAGACCGGCATGGCCGTCAACGCCGCGGCCGCCGGCAGGCTGAGCGCCAGGGAGAACACCAGCCCCTGGTCCATGGCGGCCTGGGCGTCGGCGTGGTCGCCGCGCTGGAAGGCCTGGGAAAGCCTGGGCAGCAGCGCCACGCCGATGGCGGTCCCCACCAGGCTGAGCGGCAGCTGGTAGAACCGCTCGGCCACGTTCAGCCAGGCCCGCATGCCGGCCACCTGCGAGGCCAGGATCGCCGAGATGAACAGGTTGATCTGCACGGCGCTGTTGGCGAAGGCCGCCGGCACCGCCAGCCGGATCAGCGCCTTGATCTCCGGCGTCAGCCTGGGCCTCACCAACCGGATCCGCGTCCCGCTCCTGGACGCGCCCCACCAGCAGAGCGCCGCCTGCAGGACGCCGGCGACGATCACCCCGAACGAGGCCGCATAGGCCGCCCGCACCGGCTCGCGCTGCGGCAGCACCACCAGCAGCATCACCGCGTTCAGCAGGGTGGGATAGAGTCCGTAGACGATGAACCGCCCCCGGGCGGTGAGGATCCCGGAGAACAGGGCCGCGATCACCATGCACGGCAGGTAGGGCATGGTGATCTGGGTGAGCACGATGGCCAGCTTGAACTTGGCCGGATCGGACACGTAGCCGGGCGAATAGACGTACATCAGCCACGGCATGGCCAGCTGGATGACCAGGGTGAGCGCGATGGTGGCGACGGCGACCGTGGCCAGGGCGTCCTGGGCGAAGCGGTCGGCCGCGGCGGAGCCCTCCCCTTCCAGCTTGCGCGAATAGCTGGGCACGAAGGCCGCGGCGAAGGCGCCCTCGGCGAAGATCCGCCGGAACAGGTTCGGGAAGGTCAGCGCCGTGTAATAGGCGTCGGCCGCGATGGTCTGGCTGGCCCCCAGCTTGGCGGTGATCACCAGGTCCCGCGCCAGGCCCATGAACCGACTGACCAGCGTCAGGGCCGAATAGATCATCGACGAACGGATCAGGCCGACCTTGCGCGGCGCCGTGGCCGGCAGGTCGGTGGCGGGCGGCTGCGTTTCGGTCACGTCGGCGAGGTCGGGGGAAGGGGAGGGATTCGGGCGGGCAGCCTAGCGCGCCACGCTGGCCCGCGCGCGCTGCAAATTGGCGCGCGGCGGCGGCGCGGCGCCCGCGTCGTCCAGCGTCCCCAGCAGCGCGGTCTTCAGCGCCCCCATGCGGCGCGTGTCGGTGAGCTTCCCGCCGCCGGGACCCACCACATAGAAGGCGTCCACCGCCCGCTCGCCGTAGCCGTCGATGTGCGCCGAGAGGATCGAGAGGTCCGCGTCGGCGATCTTGCGCGCCAGGCCCTCCAGCAGCCCGGGCCGGTCGCGGCCGGAAGCCTCGACCACGGTGCAGGTCTCGGAGGCCTCGTTGTCCAGCGTGACCGTGGGCGTGATGGCGAAGGCGGCCGCGCGGCCCAGGTCCACGATCCGGCGGGCCTCGCTGCGGGGCGCCTCGCCCCGGCCCGCGGCGGCCAGGGCCTCGGCCAGCTTCGGCAGGTTGCCGGCGTTGTCCCAGCCGTAGGGCTGGCCGTTGATGTCCTGCACATAGAAGACGTCCAGCGCCTGGCCCCGGCGGGAGGTGAACACCCGGGCTCCGACGATGTTGGCGCCCGCCGCGCGGATCGCCCCGGCCAGGTCGGCGAACAGCCGTGGCCGGTCGCGGACCGCCACCATCACCTCGGCGGCGTTGGCGTCGGGGCGGATGCGGGCCCCGGCGGCGGCCCCGCCGCTCCTGGCCGCCCGGCGGGCCAGGGCGGCGTGCTCGATCATCTCCCGGTCGTCGAAGGAGGTGAAATAGGCGTCCTCCATCTCCCGGGTCCAGTCGCTGACGCCGGGATCGGCGGCGATCAGCCGGGCGCGGGCCTCGGCGGCGGCGCTCTCCTGGTGGCGGCGCACGGTGGCCACCCCGTCGGAACCGCGGCCGCCGCGGAACACCGCGTCGGTGGCGGCGTAGAGCTCGCGCAACAGCTGGCCCTTCCAGCCGTTCCACACGCCCGGGCCCACGGCGCGGATGTCGGCCACGGTCAGCACCAGCAGCAGGCGCAGCCGTTGCGGCGCCTGCACGATGCGGGCGAAATCGGCGACGGTGCGCGGGTCGCCCACGTCGCGCTTCTGGGCGTAGTCGCTCATCACCAGGTGATGCTCGACCAGCCAGGCCACCAGCTCGATCTTGGCCCGGTCGACCCCCATCCGCTCGCAGGCCGAGCGGGCGGCCCGCGCCCCGGCCTTCTCCTGCCCGCCGGCTCCGCCCTTGCCGGTGTCGTGCAGCAGCATGGCCAGGAACAGGGCCTCGCGGTCCTCGATGCGCGGCATGATCGCGGCGGCCAGCGGATGATCCTCGGTGAGCCGCCCCTGCGCGATCTGGGCGATCACGCCGACGGCCCGCAGCGTGTGCTCGTCCACCGTGTAGGAGTGGTACATGTTGAACTGCATCTGGGCGACGATGCGTGCGAACTCGGGGATATAGCGGCCCAGGACGCCGGCCTCGTTCATCAGGCCCAGGGTTCGCTGCGGGTCGCGCCCGCGGGCCAGGATGTCGAGGAACACCTTCGCCGCCAGGGGATCGCGCCGCACCTTCGAGGTGAACAGCGCCAGGCTGCGGGTCGCCGCGGTGAAGGCGTCCGGGTGCAGGTCGAGGTTGCGCTGGTCGGCGATCTTGAACAGGCGCAGCAGGTTGACCGGATCCTGGTCGAAAATCCCCGGCTCGATGGTCAGCCGTCCGCCCTCCTCCAGGAAGCCCGGCTCGTCGAGCGGCTTGCGCTTGGGCCCCGAGCGGCCGGGCAGGATGCGCGACAGCCCCTTGGGCGTGGTCTTGACCCGGTCGGCCTCCAGCTTGGCGGCGAACACCCGGGTGAGCGCGCCCACCTCCTTGGCGATCAGGAAATAGCGGCGCATGAACCGCTCCACCGCCGGCGCGTCGCCGCGGTCGCCGTAGCCCATCCGCCGGGCGATCTCCGGCTGCAGGTCGAAGCTCAGGCGCTCCTCCGGCCGGCCGGTGGCGAAGTGCAGGTGGCTGCGCACCGCCCACAGGAAGTCGAAGGCCCGGATGAAGGCCCGGATCTCGCGCCCGTTGAACATCTCGAGCGTGGGCACGACCGGCGCCGCCCCGTCGTTCCCGGTCAGCGGATGTAGGTACTGGGCGAGCCAGAACAGGGTGTTCAGGTCGCGCAGGCCGCCCTTGCCCTCCTTGACGTTGGGCTCGACCATGTAGCGGCTGGCGCCGGCCCGGGCGTGGCGCTCGTCGCGCTCGCGCAGCTTGGCGGTCACGAAGGCGGCCCCCGTCCCCTTGACCACTTCCGCGGCGAACCGCCGCTTCAGCTCCGCGGCCAGCCGCTCGTCGCCGGTCAGGCGCCGCGCCTCCAGCAGGGTGGTGCGGATGGTGAAGTCCTCGCGGCTGAGCCGGATGCATTCCTCGATGGTCCGCGAGGCGTGGCCCACCTTGAAGCCCAGGTCCCACAGCGCATAGAGCATGTACTCGATCACGCTCTCCACGTGGGCGGTCTGCTTGTAGGGCCGCAGGAACAGCAGATCGATGTCGGAGAAGGGCGCCAGCGTGCCCCGGCCGTAGCCGCCCACCGCCATCAGGCCCAGCCGCTCGCCCTCGGTGGGGTTGCGGGCGCGGAAGACGTGCACGGTGGTGAAGTCCCACAGCGCGCAGATCACCTCGTCGGAGACGCCGGACAGCAGGCGCGCGGTCTCGATGCCGCCGGCGCCGTTCTCCAGCCGCTCCTTGGCGATCATCCGTCCACGGAACAGGGCGGCCTTCAGGATCTCGATCGCGCGGCGGCGCTGCTCGGCCTCGTCGCCGATGGCCTCGAGGGCTGCGGCCGATAGCTGGGCGCGCAGCTTCACGCCGTCGACGACGTATTCCAGGCGGGTTGGGCGGAGGCGGGGCGGCATGGCGCTACGCATATAGGGCAATTGCTTAGAAATCGTCAGGCGTCGAAGCGGCGCATTACCGGCGTCCCGCAGAGGGCGGGAGTCCGGGACGGTTCGCGCCCGCACATCCCCGCGTAGCTGTGCGCTGAAAGCCTCTCCCCCTGGCGAGGACGTCAGCCCGTCAGCCCCTTCAGGCGGTAGAGCGCGTCCATCGCCTCGCGCGGGCTCATGCCGTCCGGGTCGAGGGCGCGGAGCGCCTCCTCCACGATGCTGGGCGCATGGCGTTCCGCCGGCGGCGCGGCGGCGGCGAACAGCGGCAGGTCCTCCAGGTGCGCCGGCGCGCCGGCCTCGCGCTCCAGCCGGTCCAGCACCTCGCGGGCGCGGGCCACCACCCGCGGCGGCACCCCGGCCAGCTTGGCCACCTGCACCCCGTAGGAGCGGTCGGCGGGCCCGGGCCCCGCCTCGTGCAGGAAGATCAGGTCGCCGTTCCACTCCTTGGCCTTCAGCGACAGGTTGGCCACATGCGCCAGCCGGCCCTCCAGCACCGCCAGCTCGTGGTAGTGGGTGGCGAACAGGCCGCGGCAGCGGTTGGTCTCGTGCAGCGCCTCGGCGCAGGCCCAGGCGATGGCCAGGCCGTCGTAGGTGGCGGTGCCCCGCCCGATCTCGTCGAGGATCACCAGCGAGCGCGGCGTCGCCTGGCTGAGGATGGCGGCGGTCTCCACCATCTCGGCCATGAAGGTCGACCGCCCGCGGGCCAGGTCGTCGCCGGCGCCCACCCGGCTGAACAGCCGATCGACCACGCCCAGCCGGAAGCGCCGGGCCGGCACGAAGCCGCCGGCCTGGGCCAGCACCGCCAGCAGCGCGTTCTGCCGCAGGAAGGTGGACTTGCCAGCCATGTTGGGCCCGGTGACGATGGCCAGCCGGGGGCCGCCCGCGCCGGCCCCGTCCAGCCGGCAGTCGTTAGGGGTGAAGGCGTCGCCGGCGCGCCTGACCGCCGCCTCCACCACCGGATGGCGCGCGCCCTCGGCCTCGAAGGCCACGGAGCGGTCGACCACCGGGCGCACGGCGCCCACGTCGTCGGCCCATTCGGCCAGGCCCGCGGCCACGTCCAGCCGGGCGGCGGCCTCGGCGGCGGCCTGGATGGGGGCGGCGACCGTGCAGGCCGCCGCGCGCCAGGCCTCGAAGGTCTCCAGCTCGATGGCCAGCGCCCGCTCGCCGGCCTGGGCGATGCGCGCGTCGAGCTCGGCCAGCTCCACGGTGGTGAAGCGCACCTGGCTGGCCATGGTCTGGCGGTGGATGAAGGTCGCCGACAAGGGCGGCTTCAGCAGCGGCTCGGCGGCCCTGGCGGTGGCCTCGACGAAATAGCCCAGCACGGCGTTGTGGCGGATCTTCAGCGCCACGCCGCTGGCCGCGGCGAGCTCGGCCTCCAGGCCGGCGATCACCCGGCGGCTGTCGTCGCGCAGAGCGCGGGCCTGGTCGAGCTCCGGCCGCACGCCGGGCGCCACGAACCCGCCGTCGCGCGCCTGGGCGGGCAGCTCCTGGCCCAGCCCCGCGTCCAGCAGCCGGCGGAAGGCGGCGATCTCGGCGTCCGCCTTGGGGGTCAGCGCCGCCAGCGCCTCGGCGATCTCCTCCGGCGGCGCGATCAGCGGCTCGGCCGCGGCGGCGAACAAGCCGGCCGCCGCCTCCCCCGCCGCCAGGCCGCCCTGCAGGCAGGCCAGGTCCCGCGGTCCCCCGCGTCCCAGGGCCAGCCGGGACAGCGCGCGGGCCATGTCGCCCACGCCCCGCAGGGCGTCGCGGGTCCTTTGCCGCAGCGGCCGGCGCTCGCAGAACCAGGCCACCGCGTCCAGCCGCCGGTCGATGGCGGGAGGATCGAGCAGCGGCCGCGCCAGCCGCGCCGCCAGCAGGCGCGCGCCCGGCGCGGTGACGGTGCGGTCGATGGCCGCCAGCAGCGAGCCTTCCCGGCCGCCGGACTGGGCCCGCTCGATCTCCAGGCTGGCCCGGGTGGCCGGGTCGATGGCCATCACGTCGGCCTCGCCCAGCCGGCGCGGGGCGGAGAGCGCCGGCGCCCGGCCCGCCTGGGTGGTCTCCAGGTGCGCGGCGATCAGGCCCAGCGCCGCCACCTCGGCCCCCGACAGCGCCCCGAAGCCGTCCAGCGTCTCGACGCCGTAGAGCCGCTTCAGCCGGCCTTCCGAGGCGGCCGGCTCGGCCAGCGCCTGGGGCATGGGCTGCACGAAGCCGCCGCCGGCCTTCAGCGCGGCGCTCACCACCTCGTCGGCGAACAGCCGGTCGGGAACCAGGATCTCCGAGGGGCCGATCGCCGCCAGCGCCGAGGCCAGGCCCTCGCGCGAGGTGGTCAGGCACTCCACCTCGCCGGTGGACAGCTCGACGCTGGCCACCGCCGCCTGCCCCCCGCGCACCGCCACCGCGGCCAGGCGGTTGGCGCCGCGGGCCTCCAGCAGGCCGTCCTCGGTGAGGGTGCCGGGCGTCACCACCCGCACCAGGTCGCGGCGCACGATGGACTTGCCGCCGCGCTTGCGCGCCTCGGACGGGTCCTCGACCTGCTCGCAGACCGCCACCTTGAAGCCGGCGCGGATCAGCTTGGCCAGGTAGGCCTCGGCCGCATGGGCCGGGACGCCGCACATGGGGATCGGCTGGCCGGCGTGGGCGCCGCGGGCGGTCAGCGTGATGCCCAGGGCCGCGGCGGCCTTCTCGGCGTCCTCGAAGAACAGCTCGTAGAAGTCGCCCATGCGGAAGAACACCAGCGCGTCGGGCTGGCGGGCCTTGGCCTCGAAGAACTGCGCCATCACCGGCGTCGCGCCCGCGGCGGCCGGCGTGGCGGCGTCGGTCGGGTCGGGTTTCGCGGGCGCGTTCATGCGGGGGGAAGCTAGCGGGCGGGCGGGCCCGCGTCAGCCCTTGAAGCGGAGCCTGCGGCTCCTAAGGTTGGATATGAACCTTCGGGAGCGACCCCCTTTGCGTTTCGTGATCTTTCCCGCCGGCCCGGCCGACGCCGACGACCTGGCCAGGGTGCATGTGGCCTCCTGGCGCGAGACCTACCGCGGCCTGCTGCCGGAGGCCTATCTGGCGCGGATGTCGGTCGAGGCCCACGCCCGGCGCTGGCGCTGGGCCCTGACCCACCCCGGCGAGGAGGAGGTCACCCTGGCGGCGGCGGACCGCGGCGGCCTGGTGGGCTACGCCTCCGGCGGCCCTTCCCGCACGGGACGCCCCGGCGAGGGGGAGATCCACACCCTCTACGTGCTGCGCGGCGTCCAGGGCCACGGGCTCGGCCGCAGGCTGGCGCGGGACGCGGCCCGGGCGCTGGCCGCGACAGGCGCGCGGGCCCTGCGGATCTCGGTGCTGCGCGACAACGCCAACGCCCGGCGTTTCTACGAGCACCTGGGCGGCATGCCCGAGCCGCCCCGGCAGGAGCCGGGTCCGGCGGGCGTGATGTTCGAGGTGGCGTACCTGTGGCCGGACATCGGCGTCCTGACCGAGGGCGGGTCCTGATGTTTCGGGGAGAAGGAAGAACGACGCCGCATCCCCAGGCGCGCAAGCTGGCGCCGGCTGCGGATACTACCCCTTGCGCGGCCAGGTGAGGTCGCGCGACCGTGTCGCCGCATGCAGGCGGCTGTAGCCTGGCGGGCCCTGTCGGCGCATCAGGAGGTCCAGGATCTGGCGGCCGTCGAGGTGGGGGGCGGGCGGCTCACCGTAAAGCTCGATCCACAGCGACCGGGCTTCCTCCTTTATATGTTCGGCTTTCGACACGACGCGCACCTCTGCCAGCGCCAACCCTGGCGCCGGCCTATGGTTCCGAAACTCCCGTTAAATTAACCCTAAGCGCGGCTGTGAAATCGCCGCGCAGCGGCCGGCCCCTCGCTTTTCGGCCGCCCAAACGCATTGCCCCGGCCTCTGTTTAAGAGGCCGGGGCGCCGGGCGGCTCGCAAGTCGGGGGGGCGTTTGAGCCGCCTTGCGTGAAGAACTCGCAACCCCTGGTCCGGTTCCCGCAATAGGCGAACGGCCCGGCGATTATTTCCGCGTCCAGGGGCCGCCGGGGGTCCGGTAATATTCGCCGGGCTTGATGCGGGCCCTGATCACGTTCTCGAAGGCCGAGGCGCCGGCCGCCTCGGGCGTGACGCCGTTGCGGGCGGCGGCCTCGCGGTAGACCTGGGCGCGCCCGGCGTTGATCTCGTCCACCGCCGCCTTCAGGCCCGGGTCGGAGGGCGGCTTCACCAAGCCCAGGATGCCGTCGGTCTGCTCGCCGGCCAGGCCCGCGGCCTTGGCGGCGTCCACCACGGCCTTGGCCTGGGCGGCGTCGGCCAGGGCGGAGCCTGCGGCCAGGGTCGCGACCGCCGCGACGGCGCCCAGGGCGATGAATTTGCGCCGATGCATGACGGGGCTCCTCAGAACAGGTTCGGGTGCTGCTGGATGAGGGCCTTGACGTCCTCGTCCAGCCTGACGCGGACGTCGGCGTCCAGCTTGGCGTAGATGGTGATCGGCTTCACGTCGACGTGGATGGTCGGGGCGCAGGCGGCCAGCGCCAGGGCTGCGCCGCCCAGGCCGAGCGCCGCGGCCGCCTGGTTTTCCTTGTCCGTCATGGGGTCTTCTCCGCCGATGTCGGGACCGATGTCGGCCCGTTCGCCTGAACCGGGGCTGAACTGTGCAGCTTCTGGTAGCCGGCGAAGTCGCCGAGAAGTTGGTCCAGGTTCAGGCTGGTGTCCAACGTCAAGTCGACCTTGGTGCCGGAGGGCAGCGGCTGCGGCTTGTCGAGGAAGCTGCGGTTGATGAGGTCGCTCAGCCCCACCCTCAGCACCTGGCGCCTGGGCGGATCGCTCTTGCCCTTGATGTGGAACAGCACCCCCAGCCGCCCCTGCGGCAGGCTGTCGATCTCGGCCGACAGGCTGTCGAAGGCCAGGTTCTCCATGGCCTGGTAGGCGAAGTCGCTGAAGGCGTTGGGCGGGGCGGCCGGCGCCTGGGGCGCGCTCGGGGCGGCGGGGACGGGCTCGCCCCCGGTGGCGACCACGCCGGTGAGCGCCTCGCGCCGGATCGACAGCCGTCCGGGCGCGACCGCCGCCAGCTGGCCGCCGGAGATGCGCAGGCCCTCCGGCGTCACCCGGAACGGGACGTGGCCGGAGAGCCTGGCGTCCAGCTGCACCCGCTCGCCGAAGGGCGAGGCCTTGACCATGTCCGACACTTGCACGTCCTGCAGGTCCAGCGCGCCGCTCCAGGCCGCGCCGGGGGAGAAGGGCAGGCTGAACGGGGCCAGCCGCACCCGGCCGCCGCCGACCTGCGCCTCGCCGCCCTCGATCTTCAGGACCTCGGAGGCCAGGCCGAAGCTGAGCTCGGCGCCGGTGACGGGGGCGAAGGCGGCGATCTTCTCCGCCCGCAACCGCTGGCCGGGCGCGGCCTCCAGCGGCGCCAGGCTGGAGAAGGCGATCTCGCCCCGCAGGCCGCTGACCTGGCCCAAGGGGCTCACGAAGTCCAGCGAGGGCACGGTGAGCACCCCGTGGCCGGCCGCGCCCTCGTGCGACCAGGCGACATTGCCGGAGAAGCCGGCGTGGCCGCGGGCCGGCGAGCCCACGGCGGCCGCCAGCGGCGACAGCGCCGCCGGTTGCAGCCCACCCTCCTCGAAGGCCAGCGCGCCTGAGTCGAAGTCGAGCTCGCCCACGCCGCTGCGCACGTCGTGGCTGAGCTGCGCCTCGCCCAGCTTGCGGCCGGCGGGGTCGGTCCCCATCAGGGCCGCCTGCCAGATGCCCTCGCGCAGGATGGCCGGACCGCTGAGGCGCACCGGATAGAACCGCAGAGGCGCCGCCAGGTCATCGAGCCGCGCCCGCTCCAGGATGACCTGCGCGCCGAGCGCCCCGCGGGTCTGGCCGAAGGTCGCCATCCCGCGGCCCTCGGCCAGGCCGGCCTGCAGGAAGGGGATGCTGGCGGAGGCCTTGCCGATCCGGCCGCGGATGCGCCAGGAGGCCCCGGCGTAGCGGAACAGCGGCTCGGCCGTCGGGCAGAGCTCGGCCCGGGGCGCGATGACGTCGTTGTCGCCGAACTCCAGCCGCCCGGCGGCCAGCTGGACGCAGCCGCGACTGGCGAACTCCACCTTGCCGCCGGCGATGCGCAGGATCCCGGCCCCCTTGGCGACGCCGTCGCGCACCGGATCGAAGTTGCTGCGCACCGTCAGCTGCATCGGGGCCGTCAGGCCGCCGGGGAAGAACCTCAGGTCGCTGACGGAGGCGACGGCCGCCGGCAGCCCGCCGCCCCGCACCGCCAGTCCGAAGGCGCCGGCGCCGTTCTGGAAGGCCGGGCGTCCCGGCGCGCCCGCCAGCACCGCCTCGCCGCCGGACGCCGCGCGCAGGCGGATCGGGGCGGGCAGGGAGACGGCGAGCCGGTCGCCGTCCAGGTCGAGCTTGACGCCCGGTGCGGCGGCGGTGAACCCCGCCAGAGCGCGCTTGATCGCGGCCATTTCCGCCGGGTCGGCCCGCGCCGGCGCGCCCGCGCCGGTGATCTTGCCCCGGGCCGAGACGCCGCCGGCGGCGGACAGGCGGCGGACGCCGGCGCCGAAGCCGCCGGCGCCTTGGAAGCCCGCCTTGACGGCGGCGAGCCTGAGCGCGCCCCCGGCCAGGGTGGCGGCCGAGGCGTCGAGGCGCCCGTCGGCGGTGAGCCGCCGGCCGGCGCGGCTCCAGGCGACGGTGCGGGCGGCGAGGTTCGCCTGGGCGTCGCGGGCCTGCAGCCCGTCGGCGTCCACGGCGCCGGCGCGCGCCTCGGCGGCGCCGGAGCCGGCCAGGCTGAGGGTGTCGATCCAGCCGGCGACCCGGCCGTCGAACGCGCCGGTGAGGCGGGCGGCGCTCGCCCGCGCCGCGCCGGACTGCAAGCTGTCGGCGGCGGCGGCGAGGCGCAGGCTCAGCACCCCGTCGCCGCGGCGGCGCTTCAGGTCGGGATAGGGCCCCTGGCCGGTGAGCTGCACCCGGGCGCCCTCGAGCACGGCCAGGGGCGAGGCCAGGCGCGTGGCCGTGGCGTCGAGGCGGATGTCCACCCGGTCGCCGCGGGTGGTCAGGCTGAGGCTGGAGGCGCCGACGTCGGCGACCGTCGAGCCCAGGGCCAGGCGCGCCGGCGCCAGGCGGGCCTCGAGCCGCAGCAGCTTGCCGTCGTTCAGCAAGGCGTCGGCGTTCAGGTCGGCGCGGCCGTAGTCGGTGGCGAGCAGCAGCCGGCCGCCTTCGACCACCACCTGCGGCTGGCGCACGTCCGGCCGCGGGGGCCGCTTGCGCAGTTCGGCGATCACCGGGTCGAGGGCCCCGAAGCTCAGGGTCCCGTCATGCAGCCGGGCGTTCACCACTGGCCTGACGAGCCGCACGGAGCGGATCTGCAGGCCCAGGGGGTCGCCGCTCCAGAAGCCGGTCAGGCCGTAGGCGATCTCGCTGGTCTCCACCGAGAAGTCGGGATGGTCCGGCGGTCCCACCACGATGCGGCCGGTGACGCCGCCCAGGCCCAGGGCGCCGATGTCGGCCTGGGCCGGCACGCCGCGCGCGCGCAGCCAGCCCAGCAGCGCCTCGCGCGCGATCAGGTTGCGCGCGGCGTAGAGGCCGAGGAGGAGAACGAGCGCCGCCGCGCCGCAGCCCACCGCCAGCGACGCCGGCCGCCAGGCGCGCCGCCGCGGGGCGGGGACAGCTTGCGGATCAGGTGGAGGGGGTTCGGTATGGGTCACGGGCCGCTTCGCCGCGACCGTAAGTCATCCGCTTCGCGGGCAAAAGGGGCGCAATGCCCTTCTCCCGCAGGGGGAGAAGCGGAGGATACCCCCTACGCCGCGACCTTCCGCGGCACGAGCCGCTCGCTCTTCAGCGCTTCCTGCGCCCCGGAGACCCCGGCCTCGCCGTATTCGGCGTCCTCGTTGACCTGCCAGACGTCATAGAGCCGTTCGCCCGCGACGATGTTCTCCACCGTCAGCATGGCGGTCATCATGGCGTGGTCCTGGTTGTTGTACTTGTGCATCCCGTTGCGCCCCACCAGGTGCAGGGTCGGGAAGGTCCGCTCCAGGTCCAGGCGCACGGCCTCGACGTTGGCCTGGTAGGCGTCGTCGTAGATCGGATAGGCCTTGGCCTGGCGCACGACGCAGGCGTCGACCACGTCCTCGGGCTCGATCAGGCCGATGTGGGCGATCTCGCGCTTGGCGAGCTCGATCAGTTCCTCGTCCTCGGCGGCCCAGGTCCCGTCGCCCTCGAAGCAGAAGTATTCCAGGCCGAGGCAGGCGAGGTCCTGCGACGGCGCCATCTCCGGCGACCAGGAGAGGAAGTTCTGGATGCGCCCCACCTTCACGGCCGGGTCGTGGATGTAGATCCAGTTGTCCGGGAAGGCCTGCGAGTTCCTGGCGATCAGGGCGACGGTGAGGAAGTCGCGGTAGCGCAGCTCGCGGGCGTGCAGGCGGCTGATGGGCGTGGGCGACAGCGCGCCGGCCAGCTCGGCGATCGGCGCCGAGGAGATCACGTGGCGGGCGGTGACCACATGGGTCGCGCCCGCGGAGTCGGTGGCGGTGACGGTCCAGAGCTTGCGGGCCTCGTCCCAGGCCGCGGTCCGCATTTCGCGGTCCATCTGGATCACGCCGCCGGCGGCGCGGATCTTCGCAGCCGCGGCGTCCCACATCATGCCGGGCCCCTTGCGCGGGTACTGGAAGGTCTCGATCAGCGTCTTGACGCCGCCGGGCCCGCCCTTGGGCTTGATCCCCAGCGAGTTGGCGACGCCGTTCAGCACCGCGGTCATCAGGTCCAGGCCCTTGATCCGCTGGGCGGCCCAGTCGGCGGAGATCTCGTCGCAGGACATGCCCCACACCTTCTCGGTGTAGGTCTTGAAGAAGATCGAGAACAGCCGCTCGCCGAACTGGTTGCGCGTCCACTGGTGGAAGGTCTTCGGCGCCTTCACCGGGAAGGCCTTGGCGGCCGCGTAGGACAGCATGCAGGCCGCCGATTGGAACAGGCCCAGCTTGAACAGCGCCTCGAAGGCCTTCAGCGGATAGGCGAAGAACTTGCCGTTGTAATAGATGCGCGACAGGCGCGGCCGCTCGATGAAGTCGTCGGGCAGGATCTCCTTCCAGAGGTCGACGACCTCCTTGGCCTTGGAGAAGAAGCGGTGGCCGCCGATGTCGAACAGGAAGTCCTTGTAGTTCACCGTGCGGCTGATGCCGCCGACGTAGACCGGGTCCTTCTCCAGCACGGTGACCTCGCGGCCGCGCTTGGAGAGCAGGTAGCCCGCGGTCAGGCCGGCCGGCCCCGCGCCGATGATCAGGACGTCGGTGTCAGTCTGCACGGGATGGCTCTCTCTAGGCCGCACGCGCGGGCGCGGCGTTGAAGGTGAAGAAGCGCTGGCCGGTGTAGGAGAAGGCCGTCGCGGCGACGGCGGAGGCCAGCAGGAACGCCAGCGGCGGCACGTGCGGCGCCATGGCGCAGAGGCTGAGGAAGAGCACGTAGTTGAAGCCCTGGGCGCCCAGGGCCACCAGGCCGTAGCGGCCGAGCTCGGCGCGCCGCGAGCGGCCGCTGGCCTCGAAGGTGAAGAGCCGGTTCAGGGTCCAGGTCACCAGGGCGGCGGCCATCAGCGAGACCGCCCGCGCGCCGGGCTTGGCCAGGCCCTGGCCGTGCAGCAGCAGGAACAGGCCGGCGTCCGTCGCCAGTCCGCCGCAGCCGACCGCCAGGAACCGGAAGCCGCGGTTCAGCTCGGAAACGATCTGCTGAAATCTGACGTGGGTCATCGGATCCTTGGCGGCGTTCGGCGGCAGGCTGCCCGCACGCTCGCCGAATAAGCTTTAGAGCGCGTAAACCCCGTTCGCGCAGTGTCTTTTCCACAGTCGAAGCTTGGGGGCGTCCATGGATCCGCGCGGGGCGCAAACCGAGAAGCCGGGGCTTCCCCTGCCCGTCGTCGCCGCGGCCGTGGCGGCGATCGTCATCGCCACCATGCTGATCGCGGCGCGCGGGCGGCTCTCCACCACCCTGGGCGACACCGACGACGCCATGCGCCTGGTCATCGTGCGGGCGCTGATGAGCGGGGAGAACGGCTGGTTCCACCAGCACCTGCTGCGCCTGCAGCCGCCGCGGGGCCTGGACATGCACTGGTCGCGCCTGCTGGACGGCGGGATCGCCGGCATGATGCGGCTGTTCCGGCTGGTCCTGCCGCCGGAGCGGGCGGAGGCGGCGACGCGGCTCGTCTGGCCGCTGGCCTGGACCTTGCCGGCCATCTGGGCGGCGCTGGCCATGGCGCGGCGGCTGGGGGGCAAGGCGGCCGTGCTGCCGGCCGCGGGCTTCCTGGCGGTGAACATCCTGCTCTACGTGCAATGGTGGCCGGGACGGATCGACCACCACAACGTCCAGATCGCCCTGTCGCTGGCGGCCCTGGCCGGGGCGGTGGCGGGCGGCCTGGGCGGCGGCCTGCTGGCTGGGGCGGCGACGGGGCTGGGGCTGGCGGTGGGGCTGGAGGCCCTGCCCTTCCTGGCGCTGGCCGGCGTGGGCGTCGCCCTGCGCTTCCTGTTCGACCCGCAGGCGCAGGCCGGGGGCGCGCGGGCCTACGCCGCCACCCTGTTCGCGGCCACCGGCGCTTTCTACCTGGCCCAGACGCCACCGGGGCGCTGGGGCGCCTCGGTGTGCGACGCCCTGGCCGCCAACCTGTGGTGCGCCGTGATGGTGGCCGGCGCGGGCCTGCTGGCCACGACGGCCCTGACGCGGACCCGGTCCTTCGCGGTCAGGCTGGCGGCGCTGGCCGTGACCGGCGGCGCGGCGGCGGCGGTCTACCTGGCGCTGGACCCGGTCTGCCTGCACGGGCCGCTGGCGGCGGTGGACCCGCACCTGAAGCCGATCTGGATGGACCACATCACCGAGATGGCGCCGCTGGTCGGCAAGTTCTGGAGCAAGCGCTCCAACTTCGTGGTCTGCACCCTGGTGCTGTCGGCGCTCGGCGCGGCCTCGTGGCTGTGGCTGGGGATGCACAAGGACCGGCGGACACCCGGCTGGCTGATCCTGGGGGCGGCGCTGGCGCTGGCGTTCGCCACCGCGCTGGGGGCCGAGCGGATGGCCAGCTACGCCAACTGGTACGCCGTGCCGCTGATCGCCGCGGCGCTGGGCGACCTCACCGTCCGCTACGCCAGGGGCAGCCTGATCCCCACCATCCTGATCACCGCGGCGTTCAGCCAGCCGGCGCTGATCTACGCCCTGGACGCCGTTCCCGGCTGGGCGAAGCCGGCCGACAAGGCCAAGGGGGGCGACGCCGCCGAGCGCTGCATCGAGACCAAGGCCTTCGCGCGGCTGGCCGCGCTGCCGACCGGCCTGGTGCTGGGGGAGATCGACCTGGGCCCCCGCATCCTGGCGCAGACGCCGCATTCGGTGGTGGCCGCGCCCTATCACCGGATGGCCTGGGGCATCCTGGCCGCCCACCATGCGCTGTCCGCCGCCCCCGGCGAGGACGAGCGCGCGGCCCGCGCCCTGGGCGCGGCCTATGTGGTGACCTGCCCGGCGCGCGTCCGCCAGCTGAACCACACCGGGCTGGGGCCCCGCAGCCTGCAGATCCGGCTGGACCACGGACAGCCGCCCGCCTGGCTGCAGCGGCTTTCGGCGCCGGCCGAGCCGTTGCAGGTCTATCGGGTGCAGCCGCCCCCCGGCGGCTGATCTCGCGCAACTGCGATTTGGCGGGAGGGGAACGCCGGGCCTAGTCTGCGGGCGTCCCGGCCAGGAACAAGCTGATGGCGCGCCAAGCCCCCCAGGAACCCGACCCCGCCGTCGTCGACCTCGCCCGCTACAAGCGCGCCCGCCAGGCGCTGGCGAAGGGCAAGGGCAAGGCGAAACGTGCGCCGCGCGGCGGCGGCGAGCCGGTCCTGGGCGCGCGGCCCCGGGCGGGTCTGATCCTCAGCCTGATGATCCTGGCGATGCTGGCGCTGTGGGCGATGTCCAGTTTGCACTGAAATAGCCTCTTCCCTCGAGGGGGAAGGGCTCGCCCCCCTCAGTGCGCGTCGTCCCAGTTGGCCGCCGCCCGCGCCTCCACCACCAGCGGCACGCTCAGCGCCACCACCGGCTCGGCCGCCCGGCTCATCACCCGCTTGGCGACGGCGATCACCGCCTCGGCCTCGGCCTGCGGCGCCTCGAACACCAGTTCGTCGTGCACCTGCAGCAGCATCCTGGCGCTCAGCCCCTCGGCGGCCAGGGCGGCCGGCATCCGCACCATGGCCCGGCGGATCACGTCGGCCGCCGCGCCCTGGATCGGCGCGTTGATCGCCGCGCGGTCGGCGAAGGCCCGCTCGGCCGGCGTGCGGCCCTTGGCGGCGGGGATGTTCACCTTGCGGCCGAAGATGGTGCTGACGTAGCCCTGGGCGCGCACCGTCTGCTTGGCCTGGTCCATGTAGGCGCGGATGCCGGGGAAGCGCTCGAAATAGGTGCGGATGTAGGCCGCCGCCTCGTCCTGCGGGATCGACAGCTGGTTGGCCAGGCCGAAGCCCGAGATGCCGTAGATGATGCCGAAGTTGATCGCCTTGGCCCGGCGGCGCGTCTCCGCGGGCATCCCCTCCACCGGCACGCCGAACATCTCCGAGGCGGTCATGGCGTGGATGTCCAGCCCGTCGACGAAGGCGCGCTTCAGCTGCGGGATGTCGCCGATGTGGGCCAGCAGCCGCAGTTCGATCTGGCTGTAGTCGGCGCTGATCAGCACCTGCCCGGGCTCGGCGATGAACGCCCGGCGGATCTTGCGGCCCTCCTCCGTGCGGATCGGGATGTTCATCAGGTTGGGGTCGGAGGACGACAGCCGCCCGGTGGTGGTCGACGCCAGGGCGAACGAGGTGTGCACCCGGCGGGTGCGCTCGGCCACGGCGGCCACCAGGTTGTCGGTGTAGGTGCCCTTCAGCTTGGAGAGCTGGCGCCAGTCCAGCAGCACGCGGGGCAGCTCGTGGCCCTGCAGCGCCAGGTCCTCCAGCACCGAGGCGTCGGTGGAGGCCGCGCCGCCGCCGGTCTTGCGCCCCGACGACAGCCCCATCTCCTGGTACAGCACCTCGCCGATCTGCTTGGGGCTGCCCAGGTTGAACGGCCGCCCGGCCAGGGCATGGGCGCGGGCCTCCAGCTCGTTCATCCGCATGCCGAACTCGCCGGAGAGCTGGCGCAGGATGTCCGGGTCGATGCGCACGCCGGCGCATTCCATGTCGGCCAGCACCTGGGCCATCGGCCGCTCCAGGGTCTCGTAGACGCTGAGCAGGCCCTCGGCGGCCAGCCGCGGCCGCAGGTGCTCGTAGAGCCGCAAGGTGACGTCGGCGTCCTCGGCGGCGTAGCAGGTGGCCTCGGTCAGCGGCACGTGCTTGAAGCTCTTCTGCGCCTTGCCCACCCCGGCCACCTGCTTGAAGGCGATGGGCTCGTGGCCGAGCCACAGGCGCGACAGCTCGTCCATGCCGTGGTTGTGCAGGCCGGCTTCCAGCACGTAGGAGATCAGCATGGTGTCCTCGATCGGCGCCACGGTGACGCCGTAGCGCGAGAGCACCGCCAGGTCGTACTTGGCGTTCTGCGCCACCTTGAGGATCGAGGGGTCCTCCAGCAGCGGCTTCAGCGCCGCCATGGCCTCTTCCACCGGGATCTGCGTCAGGTCGGCCGGGGCTTCCAGCGCCAGGCCGTCCATCTCGCAATGGCCCACGGGGATGTAGCAGGCCTCGCCCGGCGCCACGGCCAGCGACAGGCCGCAGAGCCCGGCGTTGGCCGAGGACAGCGCGTCGGTCTCGGTGTCGAAGGCCACGATCCCGCGCGCGCGCGCGCGGGCGATCCAGGCCTCCAGCGTCGGCAGGTCGCGGACGCAGGCGTAGGCCCGGGTGTCGATCGGCCCGTGCTTCGGCGCGGCCTTGGCCCCGGGCGCCGGCGCCGCAACCGGAGACCTCCCGCCGGCCGCGTGCGCCTCGGCCACCCGCCGGGCCAGGGTGCGGAACTCCATGGCCTCCAGGAAGCTGCCCAGGGCCGCGGCGTCGAACTCGGCTATGGCCAGATCGTCCACCGGGGCCGGCAGCGGCGTGTCGCAGTCCAGCCGCACCAGCTCGCGCGACAGGCGGATCTGGTCGGCGTAGGCGATCAGCGTCTCGCGGCGCTTCTGCTGCTTCACCTCGCCGGCCCGGGCCAGCAGCGTATCCAGGTCGCCGTACTCGTTGATCAGCGCCGAGGCGGTCTTGATCCCGATGCCGGGCGCGCCGGGCACGTTGTCGACGGAATCGCCGCACAGCGCCTGCACGTCCACCACCCGCTCGGGCCCGACCCCGAACTTCTCCATCACCTGGTCCACGCCGATCGCCAGGTTCTTCATGGTGTCGAGCATCGAGACCTGCGGCCCCACCAGCTGCATCAGGTCCTTGTCGGAGGAGACGATCACCACCTCGCCGCCCATGTCGCGCACCTTGCAGGCGTAGGCGGCGATCAGATCGTCGGCCTCGTAGCCGGGCAGCTCGATGGACGGCAGGCCGAACGCCCGCGTGGCGTCGCGCACCAGCGGGAACTGCGGGATCAGGTCCTCCGGCGCCGGCGGCCGGTGGGCCTTGTACTCGGCATAAAGCTCATTGCGGAACGTCTTCTCCGAATGGTCGAAGATCACCGCCAGGTGGGTCGGCGCGTCCGGCTGCGCCCGCATGTCGACCAGCAGCTTCCACAACATGTTGCAGAACCCCGCCACCGCCCCCACCGGCAGCCCGTCCGACTTGCGGGTGAGCGGCGGCAGCGCGTGATAGGCCCGGAACAGATAGCTCGACCCGTCCACCAGATACAGCCGCACCCGCGGCCCGTCCTGGGTCGGCTCGCGGGGAATCTCGGCGAGGGTCTCTGGGTCGGGCGCGAGGGTGTCGGTCATGGAGGCGAAGATAGGCGCTGGAGGGGCGCGGGTCACGGGGGGACGGGAGCGAGATTTGGGAGGGCGGGGCGGCGGCCACCACCAGGCGCGGGTGCGGGCCTTGGGCCCGTTTCCTCGTCCCGCTTCGACCCGCGCTAGGCGCCCCAGCCGGGCTGGTTCGACGCCTGCAGGACCCAACTTGCGAAGAGTTCCCCGTCGAGTTCTTCGTCTTCGCGGATGTCGAGGTGCCGCACGTCCTTGCTCTTGGATTCGCCGGGCGGCGGCGGATGCAGCGACGCGCCGCGGAAGAACGTCACCTTGACGTAGTTCGTGAAGGTGTGGACGCCGAGGAACCAGCCCTGGCCCTCGACGCCGTACATCGGCGAGTTCCACCTGACCGCTTTGCGCACGCCGGGGACGGTGCGCACGACGAGCGCGTCGAGGCGGCGTCCGACGTCCCTCTTCCAGCCCGGCATGGCCGTGATGTAGGCCTGCACGGGGCCGTCGCCGTCGCCCTTCGCGATCTGCGGATTACCGCCTGAGAGCAGGGCCGGCTTGATCGAGCCCCGCTTGGCGCCGGCCTGTCTCGAGGCCGTCGTCGATTTGCCGGACGTCGTGCGGGCCATGACAGGCTCCCTCGAACTCAGATACGCTCGAGAGAATGAACGCTGATCAGGGCGTCGCAAGGACCATGACGAAAGGTTCCCCAACGAATCTTTTTAGACCGCTGTCGTGCCCGAACGCCGCTCCCCTGAAGCCCACGGCTCGGAGAAGTTCACTATTTGTTCCGAACGTGCTAGGTTCCGGATAGCCCTGTCCGCCCCCGCGCCACCTCCGACCCCTGCGTCGCCAACCCCGAAGCCGCCGCCCCCTCGGCATGCCCCCCGCAGCACCCGCCCCGCCGACTCCCGTCGATCCGCTGTTTACGACCCCTCAAAGCGCTGATGATGTGCGGGGCTGTAAGCGCTCAACCCCCCGCCGCCGGCGCGAACCGGCCCGCCGCGCCTCAGTGTCCGTGCGGGCCTTCGTACACCCCCGGCGCCAGGCGCTCGTCCTCCGGCCCCTCCTCGCCCGAGGGCAGGACGAATCTCCGGTCGCAGTAGGGGCATTCGACGAAGTGGGCCTCGCCCATCTCCAGCCAGACGCGCGGGTGGCCCAGCGCGCCGCCGACGCCGTCGCAGGCGATGCGGCGCGAGTGGACCGCGACCAGCTCCGGCGCCGGCAGCGGCGGCGTCAGCGCGGGCTCGGCCGGCATCGGCTCGGGCCGCAGCTGGGCGTCAGCGCCGCGGTTGCGGATAAGGCGGGCCATGGATCACCTCGTGGACCGCGCCGTGCTTGGCGGGGCGGCGTTGCGCGCCTAGGTATGCGACGCGGGCTCGGCCCGTCAATCGACTGGACGGTGAATGGACCTGCCCGATTTCGCCATCGAGGCCCGCGGCCTCTGCAAGACCTATGCGGCGACCAAGACCACGCCGGAAATGCACGCGCTGAAGGGCCTGGACCTGGCGATTCCCCGCGGTTCGATCTTCGGCCTGCTGGGCCCCAACGGGGCGGGCAAGTCGACCTTCATCAACATCCTGGCCGGGCTGTGCCGCAAGACCTCGGGCACGGTGGAGATCTGGGGCCGCGACATCGACCGGCGGCCCCGCGACGCGCGGGCCGCCATCGGGGTGGTGCCGCAGGAGATCGCCGCCGACCCGTTCTTCACCCCGCGCGAGGCGCTGGACGTGCAGGCCGGCATGTACGGGGTGCCGGCGCACGAGCGGCGCACCGACGAGCTGCTGGCCGCCGTGGGCCTGGCCGACAAGGGGAACGCCTATGTGCGCCAGCTGTCCGGCGGCATGAAGCGGCGGCTGATGGTGGCCAAGGCCATGGTGCACAACCCGCCGGTGCTGATCCTCGACGAGCCCACCGCCGGGGTGGACGTCGAGCTGCGCCGCCAGCTGTGGCGCTATGTGCTGGAGCTGAACGGCAAGGGGGTGACCATCGTGCTGACCACCCACTACCTGGAGGAGGCGCAGGAGCTCTGCGACCAGATCGCCATCGTCAACCACGGGGCGGTGGTGGCCTGCGAGCCCACCTCGACCATCCTGCAGCGCATCGACACCCGCAGCGTGGTGGTGACGCCGGAGGAGCCGCTGCTGGTGGCGCCGGTGCTGCCCGGCTTCGAGACCAGGGCGCGCGCCGAGGGCGCCTTCGCCGTCACCTACCGCACCGGCCAGTCGAGCGTCGAGCAGGTGCTGGCCGCCGTGCGCGCCGCGGGGCTGCACATCAGGGACATCGCCACCGAGGACCCGGACCTGGAGGACGTGTTCCTCGCCCTCACCTACGCGCCGCCGGCGCCGGCGGCGGCCTGACGAGACGGCGTTTGCCCGCGCGGCGCCTTTCCGCTAGACACGCCTTCCGCTGGAAGCCGCACCCGTAGCTCAGCTGGATAGAGCGTTGCCCTCCGAAGGCAAAGGTCACACGTTCGAATCGTGTCGGGTGCGCCAGCGAAATTTTGTAAGTTGCTGGTTTTGTTTGACTTCTTACTGCATCAGCGGCACACCACCCTAATATGTACCCTAATTTGGGAGATGGCTCTGGGCGGTGCTTACCGAACAATGGCGAACAATCGCCCCCATCGAACTGCGCATGGCAGCGCGCGCCATCCCTGTGACGCGGTCAAATTTGTGATTGAGCAACGGCAGCGCCAGTCCGCGAGCGCTATTCTCCGCCTTTACGACACGCTCTAGAAACGTCGCACCTTACTATCCCGCACGTGGAGCGCCGCCGGCGCGTGCCAGATGGTCCGGAAAATTCGTGGATGAATCTCATGACGCTAACAGACGGCGCGCTGGCGACATTCGTCGTCGGGCTCGTGACATTCGTCCAATGGTGGGTTTCCGAGCGCGCCCGCACCCGTCAACGCGACACCGAAATGGTTCATTGGGGTGGGGAGGTCATCGATCTAATGGCGGCGCTGGAGGCCCGATGCGAATTTCCAGAATTTGAAAGCGACGCCCCAACCTATTTTCAGCTTATCGTTAAGGCTTCCGCACTCATTGACCGTGGTCGGCTGTTTTTTCCAAATGTGATAACCAAATCCATAGCGACCACCGCAAAGCCCCCCGCCTATCGGGGCCACAGAGTGGCGCTATTGGACGAACTAGTGCGGACCTACCTTTTGGCGAAGCACTTGGCGGACCCCGCAAACGGGTTCGAGCCGATCTTCAAAAGGAAGATGCGCGAGGCGCGACGACGCTTCGTCTCCGGGCTACAAACTGAAATGGGTAGGACCCTTCGCCGCTCAAGTCGCGAGAAGGCAGGTGTCTCCATCCCCGCCGACCCACGCAAATGGTAGGGATGCACCTCGCACAGTGGCGGGTAAGGCGGACGGGGCGTCTGCCAATTGAGATTGAAAAAACGAAAGAATTTCCACTCCTCAACTAGCGATCCACAAACCAAGTCACAAACGCACCTAGCGGGCGGTGTTAGCGCCCCGCCAAGCGCTAGTATGCCGTTGTCCACCCCCTAACTCGGGCCGCGATCCGCCTCATGCAGCGGACTTAGTGAACGATTGTGGTGCAGGGTAAAGCAGTACATCCTTAAGTCGACAGGGGGCGCAAGATGCAGTGGCTAAAATCCGCTGGCAGCTTTCTTCTTGGGGCTGCCTTCCTCGCGCTAATGTTATTTGTTGGCGTGGTTATGTTCAGGGGGTTTTCCTGGCTCTTTATCCACGCTTACCCGTGGATTGTGAAGATAGAGACGATCCTTTTTGCGGCGTGCGTGTTCGTTCTACCGCTATCTATTTTTAATAAGACGAGAATGATATCGGCTTCCGTGCTTCTATTATCCGCCAACGTCTTTTGGCTCGGGTTATGGATGCTTGGCCTTTTGATCGTCTATCACCTGTGGGGGCTGGTGGGAGCAGTCCTTGGGCTTGCTCTCGGGGGCGTTGGGGTTGTTCCCCTCGCGGCCATCGCGGCCCTCACTAAGGGCGAATGGACTCTGCTTGGATCGCTCGGAAGCTCGTTCGTAGTGGCTCTCATGGCGAACGTCATCGGCGGTCTATTGGCCACTTGGCATGACCGGCAGACGAGGCAGGCGTGATCGAGAAGAGAAGTGGCGCAGGAATGCGAGGATCACTCCCGCAGCCGATTAGATATACGCTAGCGATTCTACTAGCGCCGGTCATCGGAGGTATTACTACGTCGATCCTCTTCAGTGCGATTAACAGCGCATTGGGTCGGCTGTTGTTCAATGGTGCACAACCCGTTTCACTCGTTACGTTGCCGATGATCCTACTCAACGGCTTTTACACTGGGTATCTCGCGGGCCTCATAGCTGGCAAGAGGGGGCGGCTAGTAGCAGCGCTTGCACCTATAGTTGTACTTACCTTGGCTGTCGCAATCTCGTTGAAGATTAATCGAGATTTAGCTGGCAATGGTGCGCTGGCAGATTGGACGTGGATTGGGTTGATTCCCGCGATAATCGGAGGCCATCTTGCCGCTCCCCACCAAAAGGTGGATCGAAAGCTGAAGGGTGTGGAAGACGTATTCAAGTAACCGTTCGATTGGCGTCTACTTTTAACTGAAACCTGTGCCGCATGGCGAGCCCGTGCGACTGATGGGCACCCTCGCCCAAGATGCGCTTGTAGCGCGCCACGGATTTGTCGCTACGAACTGATGCGGACTTAATCTTATAAACTCGTCTGCAACCTCGCCGAAGGTCGGGACGCTCATGTGCGCGCGCTTCGCTACTAGCGGATTGATTCCGTCGGCGACCATCGCGCGGGCCTCGGCAGCCCTCTGCCGCGCTCGCATCAGGCTCACTGCGTTGATCCCTCCAAGGCCCATCTCCTTTCGCTTCCCCCGCCAACGAAAGAGGAGAGTCCATTGCTTGGAGCCCGCCGCGGTCACACGCAGATAGAGCCCGGCCCCATCGGCATGCATGCCCGGTGTGTTCAGGGTCGCCACCTTTCGGGAAGACAGTCGGTTGATCTCGCGTGCCATGAACGCACAGCTACACCTCACGACAGCCGATTTATACCCTAATTATTACCCTAATATGTGACGCGCATTGCACCGCACGCTGGCGGACAATCCGGAACGCAGAATTCTGTAATAGCCTGATTAATAAGATGAATGTCCGAACACTAGCGAACAACGCCGTACGGCTA
This sequence comes from Phenylobacterium sp., assembly GCF_036502675.1. Taxonomy (GTDB): domain Bacteria; phylum Pseudomonadota; class Alphaproteobacteria; order Caulobacterales; family Caulobacteraceae; genus Phenylobacterium. The sequence goes on along the minus strand of NZ_DASXYF010000116.1, from coordinate 18,979 downwards.
GATACCCTAATAGGGATCGTGTCGGGTGCGCCAGGCGTCAGTCGGATCGCGCCAGGGTGGAGGCGTAGGCGGCCATCCGCCATTGGCCGTTCGAGAGCACCCAGACCGCCAGGTAGAGGGTCTTGCTCGTCCGCAGGGGCCCGGCCGGCGGCGCGCGGTTGGTCATCGAGGCCAGGCCGTCGACCAGCGCCACCCCGCCATGCACCCGGACGCCGGCGAAGAGGCGCTCCATGGAGACGTACTCCACCTGGCGGTTGCGGACCCGCGCCACGTAGGCCGCGCGCCCCTCCCGGAAGCCGGTGTTGTGGGTGTAGGTGAAATCGGGGGTCAGCAGGGCCTCGAGGGCGTCGGCGTCGCCCGCCATGGTGGCGGCCCGCCGGCGGTCGTCGGCCTCCAGCACCGCCCGGGCGACGGATTGTTGCGCCTCGTCCGACATGGGAGCCTCCTTGCGGGACGACGCCGGGGCGCCGTCGGGTTGCGCGCGCGCCTGGCCGGCGGCGGCGATCAGCGCCGCCGCCGTCAGCGCCAGCATGGGCGTGGCCCGGAACGCACGCTTGAATCTCATGACGCCCGTCCCCGCTCACGCCGCAGCCCGGCCCACGCCGAAGGCATACGCCGCAGGAACTCCCCCGGCAAATCCGCATCGACCCCCATGTCGAGCGCCCGCGCCGGCGAGGCCGCCCGCGGCTCAATAGGAGCGCGGCAGGCCCAGCACGTGCTCGGCCAGGTACGACAGGATCAGGTTCGTGGACACCGGCGCCACCTGGTAGAGGCGGGTCTCGCGGAACTTGCGCTCCACGTCGTAGTCGGCGGCGAAGCCGAAGCCGCCGTGGGTCTGCAGGCACATGTCGGCGGCGGCCCAGGAGGCGTCGGCGGCCAGCATCTTGGCCATGTTGGCCTCGGCGCCGGCGTTGGCCCCGGTCTGGTAGAGGCCGGCGGCGTGGCGGACCATCAGGTCGGCGGCGCGCATCTGGGCGTAGGCCCGGGCGATGGGGAACTGGACCCCCTGGTTCTGGCCGATGGGCCGGCCGAACACCTGCCGCTCGCGGGCGTAGGCCGTGGCCTTCCCGATGAACCAGCGGGCGTCGCCGACGCATTCGGCGCCGATCAGGATGCGCTCGGCGTTCATGCCGGAGAGGATGTAGCGGAAGCCCTTGCCCTCCTCGCCGATGCGGTTCTCCGCCGGCACGGCCAGGTCGTCGAAGAACACCTCGGTGGTGGCGTGGTTCATCATGGTGCGGATCGGCCGGATGGTCAGGCCCTGGCCCACGGCCTCGCGCATGTCCACCAGGAATACCGACAGCCCCTCGGCCCTGGCGGCCGGGTCGCGCGGCGCGGTGCGGGCCAGGAGCAGCATCAGGTCGGAGTGCTCGGCCCGGGAGGTCCAGATCTTCTGGCCGTTGATCCGGTAGGCGTCGCCGTCGCGCACGGCGGTGGTGCGCAGCGCCAGGGTGTCCGTGCCGGAGGCGGGCTCGGTCACCGCGAAGGCCTGCAGCCGCAGCGCGCCCGAGGCGATCTGCGGCAGCCACCGGGCCTTTTGCGCCTCGGAGCCGTGGCGCAGCAGGGTGTTCATCACGTACATCTGCGCGTGGCAGGCCGAGCCGTTGGCGCCGGCGGCCTGGATCTCCTCCAGGATCGCCGCGGCGGCCTGCAGCGGCAGGCCGCCGCCGCCGTAGGCCTCCGGGATCAGGGCGGCCAGGTAGCCGGCCTCGGTCAGGGCCTGGACGAAGGCGGTGGGATAGGCGCCGTCGCGGTCCAGGCCCCGCCAGTACTCGCCGGGGAAGGCTTGGCAGAGCGCGCGGACGCCGGCGCGGATCTCGCCGAAGTCGGCGTCGTCCGTGGACGGAGCGGCCCCGCTCATCGCGCGCCGCCGGCGGCGCGGCGCGCCCAGCGCACGACGGCCTCGTCGATCATCTTGCCGTCCAGCACCGCCGCCGCCCCGTCGCCGCCGGCCGCCAGGATGCGGGCCGCCAGCGTCCGCTCCGCCTCGATGAGGGCGAAGGCCTGTTCGATCGGCCCGACCTGCGAGGGATGGATGGCGGCCTTGCCGGCGAAGCCCATGGCGCGGGCCATGGCGCAGTCGGCCTCGAGGCCCGCGGGGTCGGCGATGTCGAAGAACGGCGAGTCGATGGCCGCGACGCCGGCCATGGCTGCGGCGTTGACGATGCGGTCGCGGGCGAAGTCGGCGCGCCGGCCGCCGGCCTGCAGGCCGAGATCGGCCGCATAGTCCGCCGCCCCGAACATCAGGGCCGAGAGCCGCGCCGGCGCCTGCCCGGCGATGGATTCGACGCGGCCCACGCCGCGGGCGGATTCGACGAGGGCGATCAGGCTCGCCCGGGAGCCCGCCTGCTCCAGGGCCCGGGCGGCCTCGGCGAGCGGCTCTGCGGCCTCGACCTTGGGCAGCATCACGGCGTCGACGTCCAGGCCGCACAGGGCCTGCAGGTCGGCGCGGCCCTCCGCCCGCTCCAGGCGGTTGATGCGCACCACCCGGCCCGGCCCGCCGCTGCGTCCGGCGCCCAGGAACTGCGCCAGGGCGGCGCGCGCCCCGGCCTTGCCGGCCTCGGGCACGGAGTCCTCCAGGTCGAAGATCACCGCCTGGGCGCCGGCGGCGAGCGCCTTTGCGAACCGGTCGGGCCGCGAGGCGGGCGCGAACAGCAGGCTTACGAAGCCGCTCACGCCGCGGCCCCCAGGGCCAGGGTCCCGGTCATGGTGCGCCGGCCGTGCTGCTCCACCCAGATGTCGGCCCCCTCGCCGTGGCGGCGGCCGCAGACGGAGATCGGGTGCAGGTCGACGGCCGGCGTCATGGCCCGGTAGTCCAGCCTGGCGGGCGCGCCCAGCTTCCGCCCCGCCAGGCCGGTCATCAGCGTCGCCTGCAGCGGGCCGTGCACCACCAGGCCCTGGTAGCCCTCCTCCTCGACGGCGTAAGGCCGGTCGTAGTGGATGCGGTGGCTGTTGAGCGTGAGCGCCGAGAAGCGGAACAGCAGCACCGGCCCGGCGGCCTGCTCCTCCCGCCAGTCGGCGGGCTCGGGCTCCGCCGGCGGAGGCTGGGCGGCGGCGGGGGCGCCCCTGGGCGGGGCCTCGCGGTAGACCAGGTCCTGGCGCTCGCGGACCGCCAGGCCGCCCGACCCGTGCAGCTCGTGGCGGACGGTGACGAAGATCAGCGCCCCGGTGCGGCCGGACTTCTCCTGCACGTCGTCGATGGTGGAGAGCTTGCGGACCTCCTCGCCGAGGCGCAGCGGACGGACGAACTCCACCCGCCCGCCGGCCCACATGCGCCGGGGCAGGGCCACCGGCGGCAGGAAGCCGCCGCGGGCGGGGTGGCCGTCGGGCCCGGTCTCCGACGGCGGCTTGGGATCCCAGAAATGCAGCCAGTGGAACAGCGGCGGCATCACGTCGCCGTCGGCGAGGCCGGCGGGCTGTTCGAGGGCGGCGAGCAGGGCGTGGGTGCGGGCGGGCTCCAGCCGTTCGCGGCGCTCCTCCTGACGGCCGATCCAGGCCTTCAGATCCACGCTCATGCCGCCCGCTCCTCAATGCCAGGACACGCCGCGCGGCGACCCGTCGCGGCGCAACCTTCCTAGGCCACAGGGGGCCGCGGGCTTCAAGCTTTTCGGCGGCGGAGCGCCGGCCTCGAGCGGCCAGCCGCGCCCGCCGCCCTTAAGGTCAGCTCAGGTGCTTGCTGAAATACTTGTTCATTTCGAACATGTTGACTTTGGACTTGCCGTCGAACAGCTTCTTCAGCTTGTCGTCGGCGTTGATCTCGCGCTTGTTGGCGGGATCCTGCAGATTGTTCTTCTTGATGTAGTCCCACATCTTCGAGACGACCTCGCCCCGGGTGACGGGGCCGGCGCCGACGACGGCGGCCAGTTCCGCCGAAGGCTTCATCGGCTTTTGCAGGGCGTTGGTTTTCTTGGGAGTGGTTTCGGCCATTTGATCCTGCCTAATCAGAGATATGGATTTCCGCTGAGCCCCGGGAAAGTCGCGATTCGCGGATCGTCACCCTACGCATGGACATTATGGGCTGTCCACGCGCATCGCCGGGGAACCCACGGGCCCGGGGCACAAGGCGCGCTCAGGGGCCCGGCTCCGCCGCGGGTCCGGGTGGCGCGCGTCAGGCCTTCGGCGTCATCGCCTGCACCAGGCTGCCGGAATAGGCGGTGTGGCCCACGTGGGTGAGGCGCGACTGCATGTCGGCCCAGATCTCCCCGCCCAGGTCGCGCCAGCGCCGGCAGAAGGCGTAGTCCTCCGACAGGTACTGTCCGGTCTCCGGCTCGATCATGGTCTCGAAGATCATCACCGCCTCGGAGGCGGCCGAATCCGCCATGTCGCCCATCCTGGCCCGCAGTCCCGGATGGGCGTCGACGACGCGCTGCACCGCGCGGCGGGCGAGCATCAGGAAGCCCGTGCCCACATAGGCGACCTTCGCAAAGCCGTCCTCCACCTCGACGGAGCTGTCAGGCGTGGGAATGAAGCGCACCACATAACCCACCGCCGCGGCCTGCAGGTCCACCATGCCGGCGAGCGCCGCGGCGCGCGCCTTCTCCCAGTCCACGTGCTTCAGGGGATAGACGCCCCCGGCCACGTCATGGCCGGCGTCCAGCAGGCGGAAGACGTTCTCCGGCCGGAAGCCGATATCCGCATCGACGAACAGCAGGTGCGTCGCATCGCCGGCCAGGAACTGGGCCGCCAGGCGGCTGCGGCCGCGGGTGATCAGGGCGTCGCCGCCCATCAGGTCCACCTGCAGCTCCACGCCGCGCGCCTGGCAGGCGGCCTGCAGGTCGAGGACCGAACGCATGTAGAGGAGGTTGACCATCCCGCCGAAGCACGGCGTGGCCAGGTGGACCTTCGCCGGACCCACGGTCCCGGGATCGCCCATGCCTCACGCCTCCCTCGCCTGCGCGGCGCACGATAGGCGCCGCCGCGGCGGCGGCAATGGGAGAGGCGCTACGGGCGGGCGGGAATCTTTCCCGGCCAGGTCAGGTAGCCGTTGCGGTCGAAGCCCGCCGCGCCGACGCTGCTATCGCAGCAGCCGCCCGCGCCCCAGGTGCGGCGCTCCGACGAGGAGGATGAGCTGGACTCGATCGACCGCTCCTCCGAGCGATAGCTGCGGGTCCCGCCATAGCTGCGGCGCTCCCGGTAGCCGGAGGCCGAGCGCGCCTCGTCGCCCTCGCGGTCGTAGTCGTAGGTCGAGCCGCCGCGGCTGTAGCCGCCCTCGACGTGCGAACCGCCGCTTTCGCTGGAGCTGCGGCCCTCGGCGCCGTGCCGGTAATAGTAGCCGGACTCCGGCGGGGCGGGTTCGGCCGAGCGGTCCTCATAGCCGCGGTCGTCGTCATGGCGGCGATCGTCGGACCTGCGGTCTTCGTAGCGCGGGGCCGGCGGATAGGCCGGGCCATAGTGATAGCCGGAGCCGCCGTCCTCATGGCGCCGGACGTAGCCCGGCGGCACGCGGGCGTACTCGCGCCCCTGGCCGGGCTCCGGCGGGCCGCCGGCCAGGTCGCCGTAGCGGCGCCAGGCGTGCTTGCGGCCCGTGGCCGCCACCACGCGACGGCCCGCAGCGGCGTGCGCGGGCCGGTGGAGGACGGCGTGGCCGGAGCCGCGGGCCTGGGCCGACCTGGCGGGCGGGCAGACCGGCGCCGGGGCCTTCGGGCAGGCGGCGGCCGGGGCCGGCGAGGAGATCGCGGTGCGGGCGGCGCCGTCCGTCTTGCTGGCGGGCTGCCCATTGCATCCGACGAGCGCCAGCACGGCGGCGAAGGACAGGACGTGGCGGGGGCGCATGGAAGTCACCGGCGGTCGCTTCAAGAACAGAGGCGTCAGGATGGAGATCGGGGTCCGTTAACGCTGTAGCTTTCACCCTCCGCGCGAAGAAACGCTTCCACGAGGGGGTCGTAAAGCGCGAATCGCTTGTAGTTGCGGAAGGCCGGCGCGGCGCCGCGCCAGGCGCGCGCGAAGGCCGCCAGCCGGGCGGAATCTTCCGCCAGGACCTGCAACCGGTCCAGCCAGACGCGGATGGTGAAGAGGGCCGCGCCGGTTTCGGGCAGGCGGCGCAGGGTCTGGCGCTCGACCCGCAGGAAGAGGGCCTGGCTGGCGTCGGCCGGATCGATCGCCGGGATCTGCGCCCGCACGGGCGCGGCGTCGGGGGTGAAGGTCTCGCCGGAATTCACCACCGTCCAGTTGCGCCGCTCGAGCACCAGGCCGGGACGCAGGCCCTCGAACAGCCGCTCCACCCGGGCCAGGAAGCGCTCGGCGAAGCCGTCCACCGGGCCGTGCAGCTCGGCGAGGCTGAGGCCCAGCACGGCCTCGGCGGAGAAGAACGTGGGGGCGCAGAGGCTGAGCGCCGTGAGCCGCCAGGCGCCGTCGCGCTTCTCCATCAGGCAGAGGTCGTCCGGCACGCGCCGGGCCGCGGCCAGCAGCGGCGGCCGGCCTTGCGGGTCGATCGCCCGGCCGAGGGCGGCGGCGGCCATCGCCATCGCCTCCGCCTGGGCCGGCCTGGAGCCCTCGGTCTCGCCCCAGACGGTCTGCGGCCGCCCGGCGAGCAGCGGGTCCTTGCGGGCGGCGGGATCGGCCTCGCCGCCCTCCAGCCAGGCCGCCTCGGGGATCGGGCGCAGGCCGACGGCGAAGTCGGCGTTTTCCGCCCATGGGGCGTGGCGCGGGCTCATGTCCCCCCGCGGCGCGTCAGCCGGCGGACCAGCAGGTGGACCGCGGCGACCAGCAGGACGCCGACGGTGTTGGCCGCCGCGTCGCGCCAGTCGCCCTGGCGGCCGAAGCCCATGGCGGCCTGCAGGAACTCGATCAGCACCCCGAAGCCGACGCAGCCCAGGATGATCCGGCCGAGACGGCTCGGGAACATCAGGACGCAGGCCGTTGCCAGCACCGCATAGGCGATGGCGTGCTCGGACTTGTCCCACAGGTCGACGGTGGGCAGCTCGTCCGTGGGCGCCAGCGACAGCCAGGACAGCACGCCCAGGCAGACCGCCAGGACGGCGGCCTTCACGGGAAGCGGCAGGCGGCAGGGCGCGAACATGGCGCCTGATACCAGATCGGCGGCGGGCGCGCTCCCGCCCCGCTTGCGCCCGGCGCGCCGTCTCACTAGCGTCGCGACCGCAGGCGCAGGAGCGGCGATGGCGGTCGAGGCGGTGATCTGGGACTTCGGCGGGGTGTTCACCACCTCGCCGTTCGAGGCGTTCAACCGCTACGAGGCCGCGCGCGGCCTGCCCCGCGACCTGATCCGCCAGATCAACGCCGCCGACCCCGACGCCAACGCCTGGGCGCTGTTCGAGCGCTCGGAGATCGACGCGGCGGGGTTCGACGACCGGTTCCTGGCGGAGTCGACGGCGCGGGGCTGGCCCACGCCGGGGCGGGAGATCCTGCCGCTGCTTTCCGGCGCGGTGCGCCCGCGGATGGTGGCGGCGCTGAAGGCCTGCAAAACCCGGTTCAAGGTCGGCTGCATCACCAACAACATGGTCTCGCACCACAGCCCGGGCGAGGCGGCGTGGGGGGCCGGCGGGGCGGGCGCGATCCTGCCGCTGTTCGACGCGGTGATCGAAAGCTCCAAGGCGGGCGTGCGCAAGCCCGACCCGGAGATCTACCGGATGATGTGCCGCCTGCTGGGGGTGGAGCCCGCGGCTTGCGTCTACCTCGACGACCTGGGGATCAACTGCAAGCCGGCCGCCCGGCTCGGGATGCGCGCCATCAAGGTGGTGGACGTGGACCAGACCCTGGCCGAGCTGGCGCAGGCCACCGGCCTGACTTTCGAGGAGCAACCCGCATGAGCCGTCCGTCCCGCATCGGCGCGCCCGCGGCGCTGGCCCGCCTGCCCAGGTGGAGCGCCCTGTCCGGCGAACGCGACGCCATCGTCCGCACCTTCCGGTTCAAGGACTTCAACGCCGCCTTCGGCTTCATGACCCGCGCGGCGCTGCTGGCCGACAAGCTCGACCACCATCCGGAATGGTTCAACGTCTACAACCGCGTGGAGGTGACGCTGGCCACCCACGACGCCGACGGGGTGACGGAGCTGGACGTGACGCTGGCCAGCTTCATGGACGAGGCCGCCCTGGCCGGCGGCGCGGAGGCTTGACCGTGGCCGGCCGGGTCGCAGGCAAGAAGGCCTTCATCAGCGGCGCCGCCCAGGGACTGGGCGCGGCCATGGCCCGCAAGCTGGCCTCCGAGGGCGCCAAGGTCAGCCTGGCGGACCTCAACCACGCCGGCGCCCAGGCCGTCGCCGCGGAGATCGACGCCGCCTTCGGCGCGGGGACGGCCTTCGCCTTTCCCCTGGACGTCACCAAGGAAGACCAGTGGATCTTCGCCCTCGAAGAGGCGGACGCGGCGATGGGCGGCGTCTCGGTGCTGATCCACAACGCCGGCATCTCCATCCCGGGCAGCATCGAGGAGATGCCGTTCGAGGACTGGAAACGGGTGATGGAGGTCAACGTCGACTCGGTGTTCCTGGGGACCAAGCACGCGCTGAAGTACATGCGCCAGAACCAGCCGGGCTCGATCGTCAACATCTCGTCGATCGCCGGCCTGATCGCGGCGCACAACATGCCGCCCTACAATGCGTCGAAGGCGGCGGTCTGGATGCTGTCCAAGGGGATCGCCCTGCACTGCGCGCGACAGGGGCTGGATATCCGCAGCAACTCCATCCACCCGACCTTCATCGACACCCCGATCCTCGACAAGTACCGTGAGCAGTTCGGGGACGAAGGCGCGAAGGCCAAGCTGGGACGCCAGGTGCCCCTGGGCCACATCGGCGAGCCGGACGACGTGGCCAACGCCGCCCTCTACCTGGCCTCGGACGAGAGCAAGTTCGTCACGGGGGCGGAACTGAAGGTGGACGGCGGCATCTCGGCGATGTGACGAGGCCGGGCTCTCAGCTGACCAGGATGGCGCCCAGCAGCAGGCGCGCGCCCCTGCGGCCCAGCACCCGGTCGGTCTCGCGCTGCAGTTCGCGCGCCAGGAAGTCGGCGTTGGGCGGGGTGAGCGGCGCCAGGCCCGCGGCGTAGGTCTGCACCACCTGGACATAGGCCGCCCGCAGGCGCGGCAGGCTGGCTTCGCAGAAGGCCCTGAGGCCGCCGTCGGGGATGTCGACGCCGGTCTCCACCGTCAGGACGCCGCGGCGTCCGCCGGCGGCGTTGGTGGTGGCGGTGAGCGCCTGGATCTGGATGTAGGAGGCCCCGCCGCCCTTCTTCTTCTCGGCCTTCTCGGCGGCGTGGGCCGCCGGGGGTGCGGCCAGGGCCAGGGCCAGAGCGGGGGCGAGAGCGGAAAGGATCGCACGTCTGCGCATCCGCGTACTTCTGACGCATCAGGGTTAGCGCTCTCTTTACGCGGCGCGTCCAAGAGTCGGGCGGACGTCCACTCCTCATCGGAGTCTGAAGCCCTTGGGCCTGTTCGCACCGACCTCCCTCGACCTCGACGGCAAGGTCATCCTCGTCACCGGCGGCACCGGCTCCTTCGGGCGGCGGTTCGTGGATACGGTGCTGAGCCGCGCCCGGCCGCGGAAGCTGATCGTCTATTCCCGCGACGAGCTGAAGCAGAGCGAGATGCAGATCGACCTGCAGGAGCGGTTCGAGCCGGGGACGCTGGCCTGCATGCGCTTCTTCCTGGGCGACGTGCGCGACCGGGAGCGGCTGACGCTGGCCCTGCGCGGGGTCGACATCGTGATCCACGCCGCGGCCCTGAAGCAGGTGCCGGCCGCCGAGTACAACCCCTCGGAATGTATCCATACCAACGTGCTGGGCGCCGAGAACGTGGTCTGGGCCTCGCTGACCAACCGGATCAGGCAGGTGGTGGCGCTGTCCACCGACAAGGCCTGCAACCCGATCAACCTCTATGGGGCGACCAAGCTCGCCTCCGACAAGACCTTCGTGGCGGCCAACAACCTGTCGGGCGACATCGGCACGCGGTTCTCGGTGGTGCGCTACGGCAACGTGGTCGGATCCCGGGGATCGGTCGCGCCGCTGTTCCAGCGGCTGGTGGCCAAGGGGGCGACCGAACTGCCGATCACCGACACCCGGATGACCCGGTTCTGGATCACCCTCAACCAGGGGGTCGACTTCGTGCTGTCGTCATTGGACGTCATGCGCGGCGGCGAGATCTTCGTACCGAAGATCCCCTCGATGCGGATGACCGACCTGGCCGCGGCCATGGCGCCGGAGGCCGCCATCAAGGTGGTCGGCATCCGGCCCGGCGAGAAGCTGCACGAGATGATGATCTCGGCCGACGACGCCCGCTCCACCGTCGACCTCGGCGACCGCTACGCCATCGAGCCGGCGTTCGTGGAGTACGCCCGCCGCTCGTTCGCCCCGGAGCACCCGAAGCCGCCGGAGGACTTCTCCTACGCCAGCGACACCAACACCGAATGGCTCACCGGGCCGGCCCTGCTGGCCATGCTGAAGGACGTCTAACCAAGTGCTGCCCTATGGCCGCCAGACCATCGAGGACGACGACGTCGCGGCGGTGGCGACGGCCCTGCGCGACGACTTCCTGACCACCGGCCCGCGGGTCGAGGCCTTCGAGACCGCCTTCGCGGCCAGGGTGGGGGCGCGCCAGGCGGTGGCCTGCGCCAACGGCACGGCGGCGCTGCACCTGGCCATGCTGGCCCTGGACGTGCAGCCGGGCGAGGTCTGCATCGCGCCTTCGATCACCTTCCTGGCCACCGCCAACTGCGCCCGCTACGTGGGCGCCGAGGTGGTGTTCGCCGACGTGGACCCCGACAGCGGCCTGATGACGCCGCGGACGCTGGCCGAGGCCATCGGGCGCGTGGGCGGGCGCAGGCTGCGGGCGGTGCTGCCGGTGCACCTGCGGGGCGACGTGGCCGACCTGCCGGGACTGCAGGCCCTGGCCCAGGCGGCGGGCGCCGTGCTGGTCGAGGACGCGCCGCACGCGCTGGGCGGCGCGATGCGGTTCGGCAAGAAGAACGAGCGCGTCGGCGACTGCGCCCATTCGGCCATGGCCACCTTCTCCTTCCACCCGGTGAAGACCATCGCCACCGGCGAGGGCGGCATGGTGGCGACCAACGACGACCAGCTGGCGGCGCGGCTCAGGACCCTGCGCAGCCACGGCATGGTGCGGCCGGAGGGATGCGAGCCCTGGTGGTACGAGATGCCGGAGCTGGGGTTCAACTATCGCCTGCCGGACATCCTCTGCGCGCTCGGCCTGTCGCAGCTCGGCAAGCTGGACCGCTTCGCCGCCCGCCGCCGGGCCCTGGCGGCGCGCTACCACGACCGGCTGGCCCCTTTGGCGCCGCTGGTGCGGCCGGCCGCGTCGCCGGGCTGGAGCGATCCCGTCCTGCACCTGATGGTGACGCTGATCGATTTCCAGGCGGCGGGGCGCGGCCGGCGCGAGGTGATGGAGACGTTGCGGGCCCAGGGGGTGGGAACCCAGGTCCACTACATCCCCGTGCACCGCCAGCCCTACTACCGGGCGCGCTACGGCGAGCTCGATCTGCCCGGGGCCGAGGCCTGGTACGCGCGCTGCCTGTCGCTGCCGCTCTATCCGGGGATGGCGGACACGGACGTGGACCGGGTGACGGCGGCGCTGGGGGACGCGCTGGGCTGAGGCCGGCCCGTTCACGAAACCACAATCCCGCGCGCCGATGCTGGCGGCGAACGGCAGAGGGGGACCCGCCATGCTCGTCGTCACCACCGAGAACATCCCCGGCCACCGCGTGCTGGAGGTGAAGGGCCAGTGCTTCGGCGTGGTGGTCCGCAGCCGCGGCCTGGGCGGCAACATCGCCGCCTCGCTGCGCTCGATCATCGGCGGCGAGATCAAGGAATACACCCAGATGCTGGAGCAGGCCCGCCGCCACGCCCTCGACCGGATGGTGGAGAACGCCGCGGTGATGGGCGCCAACGCCGTGGTGATGATGCGCTTCGATTCCTCCGAGATCGCCGAATACATGAGCGAGATCGTCGCCTACGGCACGGCGGTCTACGTCCAGCCGGCCGTATAGCCGGTGATGCGGCCCGCCCTGATCGTCGCGAGCCTCCTGCTACTGGCCTTGGCGATCGGCCTGTTCGCCTGCAGCGGGGCGTTTCCGGGCGGGATCATGCTGCTGGTCTGGGCCGTCGTCACCGTGGCCGGCGTGGTCTGCGAGCGGACCCGCTACAAGCCGCTGCTGGACTCAGGCCCGGGGCCGGACTGGCGGCCGACGTCGGAGAAGTTCATCGACCCGACCAGCGGGGCGACCGTGGTGGTCCACGTCCAGGCCTCGACCGGGCGGCGGGCTTACGTGCGGGCCTAGACCAGGATTCGCTCAAGTTGATCCACTGGAGCGGGTTGAAATTGGGTTGATCCGCCTCCGCTCGTCCCGGCGAAGGCCCATAGGCGGTAACTTAAGGGCGACGGCGCCTTTTTCCTCCCCCGTCCTCTTCGGGACGGGGGAGGAAAAGCTCCCGGCGAACCCTGCAGCTCAACTTACCGTCCATGGGCGACGGCCGGGACCCGGCTTCAGCCTGAGCCTCTCGGGGTTTTCACCTGGGCCCCGGCCGGAGTTTATCTTCGGGCCGGCCGCCGGCCGGACCCCGGGGGCCGGGGGCCGGGGCGAGCGGGTTTTGAGCCGGCGATTCCGCCTGAAATCATCATGCTCCTAGCGCCGCAACATACGCGACACCCCGCCCCTGGAGGGAGAAACACCCGATCCCATGCGTGCGACCCGGTCAGGCGTTCTTATTATGTTCTTTGCGGGCGGCGGCGGCTGAGCTAAGCTCCGCAGGCCCCCGCCCGTATGCCCCAGGGCTAATCGTGTCTCTGGAGTTGGGCGCAACCCTGCGCCGCCGCGGCAAGGTGTTTACCGGTCAACACCCCAGGTGTTTACCGGCTTGGACCCGGTAACACCTGGGAGAACAGACAAACCCTTGAACACACGATCATTCCAGCAAAACGTAGGGGTGTTGTTCGCCGCCCGAAAACCTGTTTACCGACGTAAGGGCCGGCGCGGGAATCACCCCTGGCGGGATCGAGGGCTTTGCGCCCTAAGCCGCCTTGGCCGCCGCGGCCAGCAGGTCGCGGACCTGGCCCATGCGTTCGGGGGCGGCCTGGGCGAGCTCGGCGCGGGTCTCGTCGAGGCGGACGAGCTTCAGCGCCTCGGCGCGGGCGCGGTCGGCGGCCGGGCCCAGCGGCGCGGCTTCCCCGGTGGCCAGGCGCAGCAGCAGCGTCAGGCGGTGCAGGACGGGACCGCCGGCCTTGGCGACGGCGGCGGTGAGGCGGGCGTCGGCCTCCACCAGCCCGCCCAGGTCGCCGAAGGTCTGCTGGATCGGCTGGTAGTCCTCGGGCACCAGGCCGCAGCGGGCGACGTCGCGCTGCAGCTGGGCCAGGGCGGCCAGGCGGGCGGCGGGGCTGTCCGGGCCGTAGCGCATCTCCTTTTCGAAGCGCAGCGCGGTGACCACGCCGACCAGCCAGCGGCCGGCCCGGCGCTTGTTGGCCCCGCCGATGACGTTCTCCACCAGCCAGATCAGCGCCTCGGCCTCCTGGCGGGCGGAGCGGTCCCGGCCCAGGAAGGCCTCGACGAAGTCGCTGGTGATCAGGGTGTTGGAGCGGGCGGCGAAGGCCGCCTGCACGTCGTCGAGCGGCACCAGCCGGCCCGAGGCGGCGGTGAGCGCCATGGCCAGGCCGCGCAGGACGTCGATCTCGCCCTCGGCGCTGCCCGGGCGCAGGCGGCGCGGACCATTCAGCTCGCGCACCACGCGCCGGGCGATCGCCCCGCGCACGGCTTCGAAGTCGTCGGCGGCCAGCCAGTCGGCCAGGCGCTGGGCGGCAGGCTGCAGCACCGGCATCACCTTGGCCACCGAGGCGTTGGTGGCGATCAGGGGGTCGACCACGTCGGCCGCCGCCAGCCGGGTCATGGCCGCCAGGCTGCCGCCCAGGTCGAGGTCGACGCCACTGCCCAGGATCTCGTCGAGGCCGGCGCGGGAGCCCAGGATCTCGGCCAGGGGCTGTTCGATCACCGCCAGCGCCATGGCGCGGGGCGGACCGGCGACGGGCGCGGCGTCGGCCAGGTCGAGCAGGCGGGTGACCTTCTCGGTCCAGCCGGTTCCCTGCGCCAGGCAGGCGGCGACGCCCGCGCCCAGCAGGTAGGCGCGTTCCGGCTCGCGGGCCAGCCGTTCGGCGGCCGCGGCGAAGCCTTCCTTGTCGAGGTCGGGCAGCACTCCCTTGCGGTGGTCCTTGAGCAACCGTTCGATGGCCCGCTCGACCAGGCTCTGGAAGCTGCGGATCAGCTCGTGGACCGAGACGCCGCGGTCCTGGGACTCGGGGATGGCGATCTTCTGCAGGGCGTGCTGCAGGTCGGTGCCGGAGCTTTCCAGCTTTTCCACCAGGTCGGGGCGGTGCAGCAGCTCGAAGGGGGTGGCGCGGTTGCGCTCCAGCCAGTTGTCGAGCAGCCGGCCGATCCGCTCGCGGGCGTGGACGGTGTAGAGATCCTGCGGCATGACGCAGAGCGGCTCCAGGTCCTCGCGCACCTTCTTCTTGGGCGCCTGGCCGGCGTCGCCGAGGTTGAGGATGGTGACCGTGCGGAACTCGCGGGTCTCGGGGTCGAGGGTTTCCTTGGTGACCTTGACGGCCAGCGCCTTGCCCTCGGCCATGCGGGCCTCGCCGGCGGCCACGGCCGCGGCGCGGTCCTCGGTGGCCAGCTCCAGCGTCCAGTCCGCGCCCGCGCGCTTGCGGACGAACAACTCGAAATGCACCTGCGCGCCGTCCATGCGGTTCCCCTGTGGCGCAACGAAAGATGGGCGAACAAGCTTAAGAGGCTGTTGACCTCACAGGCGTGCGGGAAGCGCGCCCCATTGAGGCCACGCCGCCGGCGGAGTAAAGCCGACGCTTCGCAAGGAGATGCGACAATCAGATGGCCAAAATCACCCTGGTCGACGACGACGAGAACATCGTCACCTCCGTCGGCCTCGCCCTGGAAAGCCACGGGCATACCGTGAAGGCTTACTACGACGGGGCCACCGGCCTGGCCGCCCTGGAGAGCGACCCGCCGGACCTCGCGATCCTCGACGTCAAGATGCCCCGCATGGACGGGATGGAGGTGCTGCGCCGGCTGCGGCGCACCACCGACCTGCCGGTGATCATCCTGACCTCGAAGGACGAGGAGATCGACGAGATCCTCGGCTTCAACCTGGGCGCCGACGACTATATCCACAAGCCGTTCAGCCAGCGGCTGCTGATCGAGCGGGTCAAGGCGCTGCTGCGCCGGGTCGGCGCCGACGGGGAGGAACCGCCGCCGCCGGCCAACGAGGCCTCGCGGGCGATCAAGCGCGGCAAGCTGACCCTGGACCCGGCCCGTCACGACTGCCTGTGGGACAGCAAGCCGGTGAAGCTGACGGTCACGGAGTTCCTGCTGCTGCAGTCGCTCGCCCAGCGCCCGGGCTTCGTGAAGAGCCGCGACAACCTGATGGACGCCGCCTACGAGGATCAGGTCTACGTCGACGACCGGACGATCGACAGCCACATCAAGCGCATGCGCAAGAAATTCCGCGACGTCGACAACAGCTTCGACGCGATCGAAACCCTCTATGGCGTCGGATACCGATACCGAGAGACCTGACCGCAGGCGGCGGTCATCGTGGTTCCAATGGCTCCCGGGTTCGCGGCTCGGGCGGCTGATCATCGCCTTGAACCTGCTGGGGCTGGCGATCCTGGTCGTGGGCTCTCTGGTGCTGAACGAGTACCGCCGGGGGCTGATCATCGCCCGGCAGGACAGCCTGACCACCCAGGGCGAGCTGATCGCCAACATCATCGACCGGGCCGCCACGGTCGGCGAGCCGGTGCCGTCCATGGATCCGCAATACGCCAGCGAGATCCTGCAGATGCTGTCGAACCCGCGCTCCCAGCGGGCGCGGCTGTTCGACGCCCATGGCGCCATGGTGGCGGACTCCTACATGGTCGGCGACCGGGTGGAGTGGAAGGTGCTGCCTGCCGCCCACCCGCCGCCGGACGGGAACGGCTTCAGCCTGGACCTGCCGGGCTCCAGGCCGGCGCCGCCGCCGGAGAAGGCCGAGCAGTCGTCGCTGGCCGCCGAGGTGGCGCGGGCGCTGAAGGGCGAGCACCAGGCGGGCCTGAGGGTCGGCGACGACGGCCAGCAGGTGGTCTCGGTGTCGATCCCGATCCAGCACGTGCAGGCGGTGCTGGGCGTGCTGACCCTGGAGGCCAGCGACGTGGACGAGATCATCGGCCGCGAGCGCCGGGCGCTGATCCCGTTCATCCTGATCGCCGTCGGCGTGAACCTGGTGTCCTCCTTCCTGCTGAACAGGCTGATCGCCCGGCCGGTGCGGCGCCTGGCGCGGGCGGCGGACAGCGTGCGCCTGTCGCGGGCCCGGGCGATCTCGCTGCCCGACATCGCCCAGCGCGACGACGAGCTGGGGGATCTGACCCGCTCGCTGGAGGACATGACCCACGTGCTTTCCGAGCGGATGGACGCCATCGAAAGCTTCGCCGCCGACGTGGCGCATGAGATCCGCAACCCGCTCACCTCCCTGCGCTCGGCGGTGGAGACCCTGGACCTGGTGAAGGACCCGGCGGCGCGGGACCGGCTGCTGCGCATCCTGCAGCAGGACGTGCAACGACTGGACCGGCTGGTCACCGACATCTCCAACGCCTCGCGCCTGGACGCCGAGCTGTCGCGGGACTCGCCGCGCAACATGGACCTGGCGCACCTGCTGGCCGAGGTGGCGCACCTTTACCAGGCCATCGCCAAGCCGCAGGACATCCCGGTGCGCTACACGCCGCCACAGTCGCTGGAGCCGATCCGGGTGTCGGGGCGCGAAGGGCCGCTGGGGCAGGTGTTCCGCAACCTGGTCGACAACGCCCGCTCGTTCAGCCCGCGGGGCGGTGAGGTGCGGGTCTCGCTGGTCCAGGCGCGCGGCCAGGCGGTGGCGACGGTGGAGGACGACGGGCCGGGCATCCCGCCGGAGAACCTGGAGACGGTGTTCCAGCGGTTCTACACCTCCAGGCCGAAGGGGGCGGCGTTTGGCGGCAACTCCGGCCTCGGCCTCTCCATCGCCCGGCAGATCACCGAGGCGCACGGCGGGGTGATCCGGGCGGAGAACCGGCTGAACCCGGACGGGAGCGTGGCCGGGGCCCGCTTCGTGATCAGCCTGCCGGTCGCCAAGCCATGATCGTGCATGCGGGCCTCATCGCGCTGCGGATGGGCGGCGCCTGGCGGGGCGTGCTGATCGAGGGGCCGTCCGGGGCCGGCAAGACGGACCTGGCCCTGCGCTGCCTGGCGGATGGATTCCGCATGGTGGCCGACGACCGGACGCTGATCTGGCTCTCCGGCGGACGGGTGTTCGGCCGGGCGCCCGACGCGCTGGCCGGCCGGGTGGAGGTGCGCGGGCTGGACGTGGTGGAGGAGCCGGCTGCGCCCTTCGCCGAGGTGGCGCTGGTCGCCCGCTGCGAGCCGGCGGAGCGGATCCCGGAGCCGCAGTTCGAGGAGCGCCTGGGAATGGCGCTGCCCCTGCTTCGCGTGGCCCCCCTTGAAGCTTCGGCGCCGCAGAAGTTGCGTCGCGCACTGCACCATCTTGGACGCCGCCCGCAACAAGCGTATCAAACGGGCTCAGCGGCCCGCTTCTTGCCGTCCTGGGGTAGAAAAGTCCCATTGAGAGAGTCGGAATGATCGGCCTCGTGATCGTGACGCACGGGCGGCTGGCGGAGGAATTCGTCTTCGCCATGGAGCACGTGGTCGGACCGCAGACGGCGGTGGAGGCGATCTGCATCGGCGCCGAGGACGACATGGAGCGTCGGCGCCGCGACATCCTCGACGCCTGCGCGCGGGTGGATTCCGGGACTGGGGTGATCCTGCTCACCGACATGTTCGGGGGTACGCCGTCGAACCTGGCGATCTCGGTGATGGAGCAGACCAAGGCCGAGGTGATCGCCGGCCTGAACCTGCCGATGCTGATCAAGCTGGCGAGCGTGCGCACCCGCCAGGGCCTGGAGGACTGCGTCGCCTGCGCCCAGGAGGCGGGACGCAAATACATCTCCGTGGCCTCCTACGTGCTGGCCGGCGAGAAGTGAGCGAGAGTCTCGTCCGCACGGTCGAGATCGTCAACGAGCGCGGCCTGCACGCCCGCGCCTCGGCCAAGTTCGTCAAGCTGGCCTCGGGGTTCGACGCCGAGGTGCGGGTCTCCAAGGACGGCCAGACGGTGGACGCCCGCTCGATCATGGGCCTGATGATGCTGGCCGCGGGACCGGGCTGCTGTATCGACATCGAGGCCGACGGCGAGCAGGCGTCGGAGGCGCTGGACGCGCTGGCGGCCCTGGTGGCGGCGCGGTTCGACGAGGAGCGGTAGGCCGGGAACGGCGGGGCGGCGTTCAGCCCATCGTCATCGGGCGCATGCCGAGGTCGGCCAGCAGGGCGGCGTCGGTGTTCTTGTCCGGGTTGGACGTGGTCAGCAGCTGGGCGCCGATGAAGATCGAGTTGGCGCCGGCGAGGAAGGCCAGGGCCTGCAGCTCGCGGCTCATGTGCTCCCGCCCGGCGGAGAGACGGACCACCGACCTGGGGCAGACCAGGCGGGCGACGGCGATGGTGCGGACGAACTCCAGCCCGTCCACCGGCTCGGCTCCGGCCAGCGGCGTGCCCGGCACCGGCATCAGGTCGTTGATCGGCAGGCTGTCCGGATGCGCCGGCAGGGTGGCCAGCGTATGCAAGAGGCCCGCGCGGTCGCGCCGCGTCTCGCCCATGCCGACGATGCCGCCGCAACAGGTGTTGAGCCCCGCCGCGCGCACATGCTCCAGGGTGTCGAGGCGATCCTGGTAGGTGCGGGTGGTGATGACCCGCCCATAGTCCTCCGGCGCGGTGTCCAGGTTGTGATTGTAGTAGTCCAATCCCGCCGCCCGCAGCGCCGTGGCCTGGTGCGGCTCGAGCATGCCGAGCGTGGCGCAGGTCTCCAGGCCTAGCGCCTTCACGCCGGAGATCATGGCTTCCAGCTTGGGAAGGTCGCGGTCCTTCAGGTCGCGCCAGGCCGCGCCCATGCAGAAGCGTTGCGCCCCG